>NZ_JBYPZJ010000007.1:0-241982 GCF_057815135.1 Chryseobacterium sp. II3a
TTGGGTCAATAGCTTAAACACATACACATCGTGACTTTTGGCTTCCCTTAATTGATTTTCCAAAGCCGTTTTTTGCAATAGTAAAGTATCACGGGATTTAGCCAGCACGTTCATTCGTTGTATAACTTCCTCTGGTTCCTCATAAGGCATTATTTTATCGTGATAGCGAACAGCGTATTCTGCAATTCTTCTGGCATCTTTTCGATCATCTTTTCCTCTTAAATCACTGGCCGCCTTTTTGATTTTTACCGGATGTTCCACCCAAAGCAGATACTCTGATTTTGAACAAAACTTCTCTAATGGTCGGTTATAAATTCCAGTATTTTCACAGCAAATCAAAAGGTCTTCTTTGGTTATTTTCAGAAGCTTTAAAATACCTTTCAAAAATGAAGATATTCCTTTCTCTGTGTTGGGAATGATCTGCTCACATTGGATCTTATACTCAGAATCCATTATAGCACAATCTAATTTTGATTTGGAAATATCAATGCCGATAACGTACTTTTGTCTCATAACTTTTTTGAGGTTATCATTCACATTGAGAATCGTGTCTAAGCCCTTGATAATAGGTCCAAAGCCTAAATTTCTATAATGACCTTATTCTCAAAGAAACAGGGTTCATAATCTATGTATAGGCCTCGAATCCTTGGACACATAATGGTTCACCCTGTTTCTTGTGAATGCTTTTATTTTGTAAACTTAATTTCTTTTTACAAACTAAAGGGCACATAGTTTTTTAGATATTCCCATATCCGTAGCAAATAGGCGGTACTCAATTTTATCAGAGATAAAATCTTTGCGCCTTAAAAACACGTTGAAAGAAAAAAATAGCGTCTTAGCGTTTTCCAACAAGATATTTAATCCCACTTATTTACCGTAGAAACCGCATATTTCCCAGCTCCAGCAAAGAAAAAACTAATTCCCACCAACATATAGATCACCAATAATTCCAATGCCCATCCTCCAAAATCATTCAGCTTAAAAATATTAGCCGTTTGGGCAAGAACGGTTGCGGTAAAGCAGTTGGCTGCAAAAATTAAACCTGCAAGCCTTGTTCTGAAGCCCAGCATCAGCATAATAGGAGCTATAATTTCACCTGCAAATACTCCATAGGCAAAGAAGGAAGGCAAACCGTGCATGGTCATCATATCTTCAATAAATCCTATTCCGTGAATCAATTTGTTCACTCCATATACTGACATTGGAAATCCAATGGCGATTCTGCTGATTAATAGTCCTAAATCAATGTTCTTTTTCATTATATTATTATTTAAAAGTTATATTTTACAAATGCCCCAACATTTTCAAGGGTCTTTTTAGCGTTGTTGAACTGGTCGAAATTGGAAGCCACTCCATACATTATTTTGTCCTGTTTTACACCCAGACGGATAAACTGTAAGCCTCTTGGATAGCCACTGTCATCAATATTGCCAATAACTAGTACACTGAAGTAGCCCTGAAGATTTTCCTTCAGATAAGGCATGTATTCAAACGATACAGACTGTTCAAGGGAAAATCCTTTCTGATAAGTTGTTCCAATAGAGTAGGAAAGAGAATAAGTAGGTTTTGCAATCCTGTATTGTACATACGCACTGAAGAATGCTCCAGGATTTTTCATCCCTATTGCAGCATTGATACTGAACCTTTTAGTAAGATTATAAGCAAAGGCATTTCGTATGAAGAATATATTTTCTTTGTCTTTGGTATATTCTGTATCAAATAAAGTAAGATTATTGAGCTTAAGTCGATCATTAAAATAATAATTGACATTATGCATATAGGTATAGGAACGGTGTCCTAAAACAAGGTCCGGGGTAAAGTTTAGCTTTTGTGCATTCAGGCTTAAAGAGACTGATGCAAGAGCTGTTATGGCGATGATTTTTGCCTTCATATTGCACTCATTAAATTTCTGAGAGCAAAATTATTCAGGCGTGGACGGAATAAACTTAAGATATCTTAAGAAACGTCAGACAGGTGTTTTTTTCTTAAATAACTCAGATATTCTACTGTAATTCCCAGATAGGAAGCCGTCATATATTGTGGGAAACGCTGCTCGATATTACGATAAGCTGTTACAAAGTTTCTGTATTTGGTGTAAGCATCCACTCTTGAATGTTCAAACGTTCTTTCTTGTAAAGTAACATAAGCTGATTGCATTTTCAAACGCCAGAATTCGGAGATGGCAGGAATTTCTTTGTACAATAATTCCAGATTGGTTTTACTGATCTGAACAATCGTAGCATCTTCATTAGCCTGAATAAACATTCTTGAAGGAAGCTCGCTCAAGTAACTGTACAGGTCATTGATCCACCAGTTTTCAATACCGAGCTGAGTGATATTTTCCTTACCTTTTTCATCAATATGATAAGCATATAAGCTTCCCTGGGCAATAAAGCGCATATGTCTTGAAACCTGTCCTTCACGGAGCAGATATTCTTTCTTTTTAAGCTGAATAAATTCCAGTTTTTGAATCACAAGATCAATTTCTTCCTTTTTTAAAGGGACAATTTCCTGAAAATGTTCTGTGAGCTGCGAAACGATAATATCTGTATCCATAATGAAGTTGTGGTATTGCCTACTAGTGCGTATTAACAGACAAATTCTGTCCAAATTTACGTAAATATTATGGCAAATATCAAGTATAACTTGTGGTGAAATTTTACATTCAAATGGATGGGTAAATTTTACTATATTAACTGATTCAATTGCAAATCATCAGAATATGAGCCATTTTGATACTGAATTTCAAAAATATCTTGCAGAGCTGGTTGAAACCGGCTTTGAATTTGTAGATAATAATTCAGAAGAAGTAGATGCTGTGTATATCATCGGGTTAATAGAGACAGGATATTTTTATAAAGTTTTTTATGAAATTAATGGCTATCTGGTGAAATCCCATAATGTGAATGAGGTATCAGATATGCAGTATGATATTAGCCATGAGAAATTGTTTGAAATGCTCAATAAAGGTAACCGGATATTGAAAGATATCGAAGGTCTTTTTAAAAATGATAGGAGAGATGCTCCCATCATGTTGAAGTTATCATATCACCCAAAAACAGATAAATTTAATAGTGATTTCAGCTATGATAATGCTTTTACAGGGCAGATGTTAAAAACAGCAGAAGATATATATGAAGAATGGTTTGGGCAAATGGAAAAATTAAATGGCTAATATTCTCATTTGTAATTATTAAAAGATACGTGTTATACTCATAAATGATATAGACAAAATCATTTTTATACAGTATTCAAAAAAGAAATCTATTAAACATCTACAGGTTACATAAAATCAATATATTAAAACGATACGGTTTTTAAATCGGATAGTTAAATTGATGCAAAATCCCCGGGTCATTTATGAAGCGCTTAATAAAGTGTGATATAGCTATTTAATAGTAATAAAAGACTCTATTTCTATCAATCTTTTTTGGCCGGATTTTAAATTTGATAATCAAAATAGATAGGTTTTATGTTATCTGGGGTCAATATATCTCGTGTTGAATTTATAAAATAAATTGATACAAAATGTTTTGAATGTTAATCATATTTTCAGTCTGGATCTGGAAGTCATTTCAATTTTGAGATGGCTTCTTCTTTATTATAGAATTCTCAATTAATTTGAATTTTGGTAAGGTTGTACGGAATAGATTTTTATCTAGAAGAAAAACTATATAATAGAATTGGAATACTATTTGTAATGCAATATCGAAATCACAAATGAACAGAATTTATTAGCAATCAAATATTTATGTTAAATAAACAAATGAATTAAAATTTAACAATTATTATCCTTAAATAATTAATAACATGTTCCCATCTCGATTAAATAGAATGTTTTATTCATATAATCTCTTGTTTTTATTCCTTTTGTGTTGTGCCACATCAGCGTATGGTCAGGAAGCATTTTCGCGTCAAAGGTTTGATAGCATTCTGCTTAAGAAAACAGAGTCACTCCGAATTCAGGGAGATTATGAAAACCTTGTCCGCCTTAATAAAGACTATTTGAATCTGGCGGAAGAAAAGAAATATAAGGAAGGAATCATCCTTTGTTACATCAATATTTCCAATATTTCAGCAACCATTGGGAATTATAAAAGAGGATTATCTTATCTTTCTCTGGCTGAAAAAGAACTTAAGAATGTTAATAGCCCGGTATTAAAGGCAAGACTCTATCAGGAACATGGCCAGCTGAATGGGGTAATAGGCTTGTATAAAAGTGCGCTGGAACTAAATGCGAAAGGCTTATATTATCTTAAAAATATTCCAGATGCAGAGAAAAGAAAATTTTATCTGTATAGACTTTATGCCAACAGGGCTGATTTTTTGTATAAAGCGAATAAAGCGGATTCAGCATACATTTATTTACAGAAAGGGAAAAGGATTGACGGCCAGGGAGTTCTTTTGAATACACTTTTGGCTAAGCATCACCTGATGTACACTAAAAGGAAAGACTCTGCCCTGATCTATCTTCAGAAAGCTTCAGAGAAAATTGTTAATACCGGTAAAGTAAATGTTCAAAGCGGATTTGTATATCTCACCTATGGAGATTATTACTTTACATTGGAGGATTATAAAACAGCATTGGAATATTACAATAAAGCATTGGATTACTATAGTAAAACAAACAGGCTGTATAATATCCCCGGAGTCTATGAATCTATAGCTAAAACCTACAAGATGCTGCATGAACCCCAGAAAGAAGAAGAGGCAATGCAAAAGTATACAGAAGAGAAAACAGCTCTAGACAATATTCAGAATGAAGCAATCAATATTTCGATAGATCACATGCTGAGTGATAAAGCCGAAGAGTCCAATGGTTTTCAAGAAAAGATCTACCTTTCTATTGGCTTAATCATTATTTTGTCGTTGATCATATTTATGTTATTCTACAGACATAACAGAGCATTAAGACAAAAGAAAAATGAATTTAAAAGTGAGGCTCTTTCGTTAAAAAGTAAAATTAATGATTCTTTTGATGAATTGGTAGGACTCGCTAAAAAAAATGATTCTACATTTTTGACACGATTTCAGGAAATCTATCCTGAGTTTTGTCCGAGACTTCTGGAGATCAACCCAAGACTTGGGGCTTCAGAATTGGCATTCTGTGCAATGATAAAGCTTAATTTCAGTTCAAAAGAAATTGCCGAATATACCTTTATCCAGCACAAATCTGTGCAGCAGAAAAAACACAGATTGCGAAAAAAGCTGAATGTTCCTACTGAACAAGAACTGTTTATTTTCTTCGATTCTTTATAAATTCATTATCAAAGAAAAATAAGCTTGCTTAAAGATAAAACAACTACCCATATGTTTTGTGTTTTTAAGTTGCTGTAAATATGTTGTTATAGGTTATGTAGTAGATATGTGGTAGCTGAATATTCGCAAATATTCTTATTTTATTTCTGTTTTATATTACTTAGCATTTTATTAGCTTTTTTGATATAGTGATACGATGTGGTATCAAAATTTTAGTGTTGAAGAGATTACGCATAGAATTGCAGTAGTCTCTTTTTTTTATGTTGATTTTACTTTTAATATAGAATAGATCATAAAATATTTTGATAACAGTAATATAGTATAGGATAGAAAATGATTTTTTGGCCTTAATCTTTCAACTTTCAGCTTTCCTTAACCTGATAGGAAAATAGGAATTCACCATTTTGTTAACTTAACTTATGTTTTTTTATAGATATTTGTCGATAAACGCTTTATTTATGGGTGAAATCGACAAATGTGGTATAAATGTAGTATGATAAAATTGTTGTTTTTTTTAATAAGTTTTTAAAATTTGCAAAACCAAAAAGAGGGGGCAGATAAGGAGACTTAAAAATCAATAAAAATTCTAAAAACACAATGATGACCCCTCTTTTATTATAAAGAAGTTAATTAAGAAAATAGATTGGGAAATTATAAGGTAAATTTAATGACCAACAGAAATATGTATCAGAAAAAATAAGTAAATTCATCTATTAAATTAAACATATATGAAAAATGTAAAACAATTTATTACAGCAATGGCAGTTGTAATGTTCGCTTCAGGAGTTTCAGCACAACTTAGTCCAAAAGGCGCAGGTTCAGACAAAGATAAACATGGTTGTAAAGGATCTGCAGGATATACATTCTCAGTAATAAAAAATGACTGTGTAAGAATTTTTGAAGAGAAGATACAATTAAAAGAAGTGGATAATAAAAAAACATACACTTCTAATGCCTCAGTAATTCTTAGCGAAGATGGAAAAAAAGCAGAGATATTTCTACCTGAATCTGATGGTAGCTTAGTGCTTGATAAAATTGCTTCTAAAAAAGTAGTAGCCTATAAAAAAGGAAAGTATACACTGACAAAAAACAAAAATGCTTATACATTAAAACTAGCAAACAAAATAGTTTTTAAAAGCTAAAAAGACAATCTTCATTAGTATCAAAGCACAATTGATCTTAGATATGTGCTTAAAGGCTGTCTCAAAGTGGGGCAGCCTTTTTTATGCCTTAGAAGTTTATATTTATTTATCCTGTCCAATATCCAATCGGTCAAATTTCCCTTCAGCATTTTTATGAAATTTGAAGAATACTGGAAAGGTTCCCCATTGCCCGGCTTTAAAGTTCCCGTGAATATTTTTTCCATCATTTTCAATACGGTCTATGCTGAGAAACATTTCTTTACCTAATGCATTGGCAAAAAAAGATTTAAAATCTACTGTATTGCCGTCATCCGTCATGGCTGGATTTTCAATAAAGAAGCTGTACCAGCTTTTATCTCCTGTTTGAAGAGCTTCTATGGCCTGTTTTACCTGTGGGTCCGTTATTTTAGATACATCCATTATATTTTGTTTTTCTTTGGCTGTATTCTGGCCGCAGGCGGTGTATGAAAGCCCTATAGCCAATAATATTGTAAGATTGGAATATTTCATATCAAAGCTAATTTTTAAGAGGATGCTGAAGATAAATAATCAACAAGTTGAGAAAAAGAAAGGGAAGCTCTATGAGTACTCCTTTAAAATCTTTTTCCATCAAATGAAAACAGATAATCAACAAAATACCTGCAGCCATTAGGAAGTTTCCCCAGACAAATGTTTTAGGAAACAGTATTAATAGGGAAGCCAGGATGGTGACGGTTCCATTAATCATCAGTCCGGTTTTGTCAAATCCCCATTTTCCAAACATGGCAGTCATTTCAGGTTTTCCGGAGAACATGGCAGTTCCCTGTTTAAAACCCATAAAAACGGCAGTGAGAATAAGGATGGAATTAATAATTTTTAAAATCATATCGAGTGTTTTTTTGTATTAATGAATACTAGTTTCATACAAATATGCACGAAATGACTGATTTATGTATGGTGAATTTTTCGGAATTTTTAAGACATCGATCTTCACCAATGAAATGGGTAATCATTATGTATTACTTACTCATTCATTTTCTAAAAGAAAACCACAGTTTAGCTGTATAAACTGTGGTTTTCGATAACTAAGAACTATTTAACTTATGATTCTGTCTTAAGGTAGCCAAAATGTAAAGCAGGTTCTTTCCCGAATAAACATGAGAAAATGTTTTGAAACTCGTGGATATACTTGCATTTGATGGCATTCCCATATATTTTCAACCCTTCCAGTATTTTTCTGGAACTCAAGTCGATGTCATATTTTATAAAAGCTTCCGGTCTTTCATATCTGATCGTTTGGTCTGAACTGTATGTTTTTGAAAACCCCAGTTTTTCAAGCCATTCTTCTGTTATTTTAATAGGTTTTATAGCTTCTGCCGGAACCGAAATACTGTGAATATCATTTTCAATTTTAACAAAATATGCCTGTTCTATACTCTGAAAAATTTCAGTGATCGTATAAATCTGATTTTTGTACTCGACTAAGTTTTTGATTTTAAGATCTGCTACATTCATAATATTTTGAATTTTTAGTGGATGATAAGGTTCTGTATAAATATCAAATACTATGCCTTGCATCATATTGTAAGCCTATATTTACTTGAAGATTAGGTTAAATTTTCAATCCAAAAAATTAAGAATATGTTAAAAATAAAGGGTATTTCCGTTTTGTATCGCTTTTCTTCAAAAATAAAATGTGGTATGGATGTGGTACCAGTTTTTATTTTTTTTGAGAACGGTTAGCGGTTGCCAGAAGAAGGGCTGCTATTACAGCAACCACAAGAAAAGCAATAAAAACATTCCATGAATAAGAATGAAGAAGATAGCCAGTCCCGCTTCCCAAAATACTTGATCCAAAATAATAGAACAACCAGTAAATAGAAGTTGCTGAAGATTTACCTCGTTTGGCATACAGTGCAGCCATCTGGCTTGCCATAGTGTGGGCTGCGAAAAAGGAAAAAGTGAATAATCCAAGGCCAAAAATGAGAATATAAAGGTTTTCAGACAGCAGTAGCAAAGCTCCAATCAGCATACTGAGAATAGAACATTTTAGAATGATGTTCGTCGGAATCCTTTTGGAAAGCCGGCCAACGGTCATCGTTCCGAAAACTCCGAAGATGTACATGAGGAATATAAAAGCGATGATAAAATGGCTTAAAGAAAAAGGTTGAGACTCTAGTCTGAAAGTCAGATAGTTATATACGCTTACAAAAACACCCATCACAAGGGCTGCTATAAGGTACAACCGAAGCATATAAGGATTGGTAAGGAAAAACTTCATTTGTTTTACCTTAAGGTGATAGTCTGTTTTTTGTGGATTAAAAAACTTTGATTCCGGAAATAACTTCCAAAATACCATTCCCAGAATCAGGCTTTCTATTCCGATCACCAAAACAGCATTGCGCCAGCCAAATTCTCCCGCGAGAATGGTGGCTAGTATTCTTCCACTCATTCCGCCAATAGTATTCCCGCTAAGATACATACTGATAGCTGCTCCTATTACCGCTGCACTTACTTCTTCTGTAAGATAGGCAAGGGCTACTGCTGAAACTCCGGAAACGACAAACCCTTTACAAATCCCGATAGCGATCAGAAGACTGAGACTCGGAATCCATGTTGAAATAACCGTCAGTAAAGCAGAAGAAACCAATGAAAAAGTCATCAAGCCCTTCCTCGAATAACTGTCTGCTTTAAAAGCGAAGAATAGTAAGCCCAATGCCATTCCGATGGTAGATGATGAAACCAGAAGAGAAGTATCTCCAACAGATACTTTGAACTGTTCTGCGGCCATGGGCAGCATCGGCTGAAAAAGATAAAGCTGTGCAAATACCGAAAGTCCGGAAAAGAAAATACAAAGTTTTATATATCGGAAACGTCGGCTTCCCTGATCTGCTTTTTCCAATGGATTCATGATTTTTTGCATTTAAAATGCAGTGGTTTCATAGAAATAAGATCCTGTAAATTTCCTGATTATTTTTTAATTGTAAAAATCATTCTTTCAATCATGGTAATAGGTACTGATTATAGAGTAGGGAAGCTGGAAGTTTATACTGAACATATAATTTAAAATAGGGAACAAAATCAATAATTTTCCAATTAATACAATGAAACCACATTGATTCTGAATACTTAATAATTTCTTTCTTTCAGCTTTTGGCATCCAACTGTCAGTGCATCATTTCATACACCTTAATAAGTTCAGCAATATTGGCAACATCAAGCTTCTGGAAGATTCTTTTTTTGTAAGTGCTTACTGTTGACATCTGAATGTTGAGCTTGTTTGCAATTTCAAGATTTCCATTTCCGTCCGCTAAAAGCTTAAAAATTTCGTATTCCCGGGATGATAATTTTTCAGCAGGGTTGCTTTTTTTGTTCTGAATGATCAGTCCAATAAGTTCTGCAGGGTAAAAATATCCTTTTTCAATAACGTTTCGCACTGCATTTTTAATCTCTTCCTCACTGCTCTGCTTATTCAGATAGCCCTCAGCACCTTCTCGAATATACTGTATTGCTACATCTTTGTCATATCCGGAAAATACAAGTATTTTTATATCATTCTGTATGCTTTTGAGTTCAGAAACCATCTTTTTATATTGGGTTCCAGGCATATCAATATCCAAAATAATAAGGCTGTAATCCTGGGACTCCAGCATTTTCTTTACTTGTGCATAGTTTTCGGCAAAATCTATTTTCATTTCAGGAAACCCCGATTCGAGGACTAAAGCGGTTCCTGCTCTGACTACATAGTGATCATCAGCAATTAAGATTCTTTCATTCATAGTAAATTAGTTTTTATTGAGCATTAATTCCACAACGGTTCCCTGAGGCTGGTTGTGCCTGAAACTGATTTCAGCATTTATTTTTTTGACCAAATGAATAACCATGTGCAATCCAAGACCTTTTCCTTTAAAACTAGGGGTCTCTAATTTTGGGTTTTTGAATAAACTCATGTACATGTTAATCTGTTCATCTGGCATTCCTATTCCTGTATCAGAGATAATAATGGTAATTTTCTGATTGATTTCTACTGCATCAAGATATATTTCTCCATCAAAGGTGTTTTTTACAGCATTATCAAGAATATTGTGAATAATAGCTGTTAAAATACTTTCATTAACCTGAGAGAAAACTTTATTTTCTACAATATTAATGATTTTTGTTCCTCTTTCTTTTGCAATTTCACAGAAGAGCTTTTTCTTGATCTCTAAAATCTTGTTGACGGGATATTCTTCTTCTTCAAAAATATTCTCTGCCTTATACAATTCCGTATATTCTTTTAAATTAAGAGTGAACTGATAAAGCTGCTCAGAAGATTTATAAATACTGTCAAAGTACTTTTTCTGAAGTTCCAGATCATCAGATTCATGAAGTTTCTGCGAAAGCATGGCAATAAATCTGATAGGAGTGGTAATATCATGACTGATAGTCTCCACCAGCTTTTTCTGGTATTCAGTTTCTTTGCGTAAATCACTTTTTACTCCTTCAAGGGTAAGAGACGTTTCCTTTAATTCCGAATTCTTATTGTGGACAATCTGCTTGAGTACTCTGTTTTTTATTCTTAAAAAATTAGTCATCAGCTGAACAATCACAATGATGATAATCAGAATAATAATGGAGGCAGAAACACGGAATAACAATGTCTGATAAAAAAAGGGTTGAATCTTAAATTGGATAGACTTTTGTTCAAATTTTCCATCCGGAGAAATCAGCATCCGGACATTCAGAGTATAATCTCCCGGAGCAAGATTGCTGAGTGTGTATTTAAGTTCTTTTCCAGTAGTGATCGGCTCCCATTCTGAGCTTTCTTTTCCAGAAACTTTTGCCTCCAAATAAAGGTTTTCCAGATTAGAATAATAAGGAACATCAATAAAGACTTCCGCTGTTTTATAATCACTGTGTAGATCAAGAATATGACGGAAATATTGAGGCTCAGAATTTCCGATCTTTACCCTTTCTATATAGATCTTGTTTTTATCCGGATAAAAAGTTCTGACGGTGTCCGGATTAAAAAATACAAATCCATCCATCGAAGGGAACACAAAATCTCCATTTTCCAATGCATAAGCGTTAGGTTGTGAACTTCCATTAAATTCATTAGTCAAAAAACCATCTCTTTTTGTGAAACGGTAATAATAGACCGGGCTTTTCCTGTCTTGTGCATACTGCAGAAGTTGTTTCTTTGGAACTTTGAAAAGACCATTATTAGAAGATATCCAATAGAAACCCTTTCTATCCTCCAGAATATAATGAGCAGACATAAGATTATTACTTCTATCAGTCGGCATTTTTATAAGCTTCCGATCTTTGAGAAGATAAAACCCGTTTTTATTAGTCATCACCCAAATCAGATGATCTTTCGTTTTGATAATACTTTTTACATGAATGTTTTTGTGAATAGGAGTAATAGTCTTGCTTCCCAAAGTAATAGAATAAAGAGCATTACTATTACCTACTAAAATTTCATTTTCATCGTATTGGAAAAAAGTATTCACAAAATCATCAAATTCATAAGTGTAATCCGGTTTTGTAAACGGATCTTCCTTAAAAATCTGAAGCTGGCTTTTTGAAGAATCGGAAAATGAAGCTCCATACAAATTTCCACTTTGCAAGAAAGCTTGAAACCCCTGTTTAATAAAAGTAGAATCTTTTCTTTTATAACCGGAATCCTTGTAAAATTTAATGACACTGCTTCTTTTCCGGATCAGTATATTTCCGGCCTTATCATACATCATAAGATAGTTGTCATTATTGCCAAAAGGATGCTTTTTCACTATTCCGTCTCTTCCGAATTCAGTTCCATCTTCAGCAATGATCGTGCTTTTACTAAAAGGTAAGGAAGCGTAATAAACATTGTTCGAGAAATCCTCTTTTTTCTTGGCTACATAAAAATCAGAAAGTTTCAGAACATTCAAGCCATTATTAAGAGTTCCGAGATAAAGTTTATTGAATTTCCATCCATAAAACATAGAGCAATAGGAGTGACTGCCTATTTCATTGTATTGTACAAGAAATTTGAGCGAAGGTTTATTTTTATCACCTACAACAATATAAATGTCATTGTGATTGATGACAAAGGTTTGATTGGTAATCTGCTGCCAATAAATTCTTGTATTTGGATCATTAAAAAGATTAGGCTCGTCATGAATGGAAAGCCTCCCGTTATCAATGGAATAGGTTTTTCTTTTTTTTACATCATTAATGTAAAGAACTTCATTGAACACAAACATATTGTTCAGGTCCTTATTGGTAAAAGGAATGGATATTTTTGTTTCAGTTCCGTTGTGATCCTTATAAATTATAAGATTGCTTTCAGCGAAGCTATAGGTTGAGTTTTTAAGCTTTACAAAATATTGGATATCATTGTAAAAATTACAGGCAAGAATGTTATTGGCAACACGATGTATAAATTCATTTCCCGTAGTGAAAGTGATCCTGTCACTGCTGTGAAGCTGGGTTAACTTAGGAAATCTGTTTTTAATAATGACTTTGTTTTCCTGAAAATCATTCAAGACTGTAATGCTGTCCTGTGAAGGATCGCCGATGAATTCTCCGAAGTGAAGGTTGTTTATTTTAAAATTATTGAATGTAATAAAGGAACTCCCATCATACCGTACAAGACCGTTTTCTGTAGAGATCCAGATGAAGCCATACTTATCCTTAACAATAGCCTTTGCACTGCTTTGTGGAAGTCCATTGTCAATATTATACCATGTAGATGTATAGCGCTGTCCGTATATGTTGAAATATAAGCAAGTAAAAAACAATGCCCAAGCTCTCATGCAAAACTGATCTGTGTCTCTTGCCTTAAAGCAAAAAACGGTTAATAATAGTTTTTGTACAAGCCGAAGTTTTTTTAATAAGTAGGAACGATTGGAAATAAATTTTTGTCATTAATTTTTTGCGTGTGTGTTTTTAAGCGTTAAAATGTTTTTTTTTATGCTGTAAAAATAATGAAATTATACAGATAAATTAGCATGTTTTGATTTGTTTTATGATAAGTTTTGTCTGTATTTGTTGATAGTGACACTCATAATAGTCGGCTTTTTTGTAGTAATATTTCTACACAATGTGATAATTTGTTTTATGAATTTGGTTACAAAGAAACTTCTTGAATTTCGTATTTATACTTTAGATTTCATTTTATAAAGGATTAGAATATTTTTTTACAATTATAGATAAAGTGTAAGGTATGGAATAATTGGTTGTTACGAATTAAAATTATTGTATTATAAAGAGATAAACATATTAAATGATCGTTGGCTTTTAAATGAAGTGATATTTTGGCTTTCGATATTATCCGTATGATTTTGTAGTAAAAATTTTACATACATATTGTGATTATTCTACAGTTTTTTTTTGATTAGGGATGAATGGTTGTATACTTTTGCAAACAGTTCCCACAGCGATAAAAAGATATCGTTATTACAATAAAAAATTCTAGAAACACAAACGATTTATCTAAAAAAAACAAAGGTCTCTGCGGGAGATCTTTCGTTTTTTTAATAGATATTTCTACGATAAATAAAGGTTAAGAATGTACATTAATTCTTAAGCATAAAATGTTGAGTAGTGATACTTTACTTATCCGAAAAGTTCACCATATGGATTTTAATTCGTATTTTTAATTTTATAGTTTTAATTAATTATAAGTAAAAAAACAAGATGAAAAGAAGTGAAGAAATTACCCATCACTATTTTGATTTTTTAGAAAATCATATCCAGCAAGTGATTTCGGGCGAGGTGCCTGAGTTTATGGAGGTCAATGAAATTGCTGGTCAGCTTGCCATTTCACACAAACACCTTACCGATACGATTAAAAAAGAAACAGGCCGGCATCCCTGTTACTTTTATGATGAAAAAATTATCCAGCAGGCTAAGCAAATGCTTGCCGATTCAGATCATTCTGTAGCAGAAATTGCCAGGATATTTACTTATGACCCCTCCAATTTTTCAAAATTCTTTAAAAAAATGACAGGCGAAACCCCCGGCGATTTCAGAAAGTCATCTCAAAGCAGACCTTAATTTTTAAAGCTTCTAATAAGTATTGTTTGAATAGTTTTTAATGATTAATTTTAATGTAAAATACAGAATAAAAACTTTACCAATTATAGTACTATTTAATAGATGAAATAATGAAAAAAATAATCATTTATAAATGAGATTGTTATGAGAAATAATCATAAATTTTTGTTTTTTATTTATAAATATTGTTTTATTGTTTGCTTTTTTTTATTAAATTTAGGTAAGAAAAACTAAATAATTTACTTCCATAGAAAAATATTCAAGGTTACAGATATTTAAGTTATTTGGTTTCCAGCGACTAAGAGAAATTATTGTGTCATTAATAATATTTAATCTTTTACACGAGCTTAAGCCTTTTAAAATAGCTATATATTTGCTCCTTATAAACCACAACAAACAAGATTAAGGATGAGCATCAATTTCACAACAGCAACATTTAGGGATTTTGAGAATATCCCAGACTTTGATATAGTTAAAAGAGCTGAAATATTTTATGATTTTTTAGACTATATGAAATCGAATGGACATATGAATTACAGATTGAAAAATAACTCAGGATGTAGTTCCGTGATGAATGTAGATATAGCAGGCAAATCAAATGATTTTGTAAGTTTTGTTTCCAATGATTATCTTGGTTTTACACAACATCCGAAAGTGAAACAAGCAGCCATTGATGGAATACAGAAATATGGAACCGGAGCAGGAGCTTCGCCGCTTATTGGAGGACATTTTGTTTTTCATGATGATCTGGAAAAAAAGATTTCTTCTTTTTTTGGAAGAAAGCAGGAAGAAGCAGTGATATTTACAACAGGATATACAGCGAATAGTGCAACTCTTCAGATTTTATTACAAAAAGAAGATATCGCAATTATAGATATGGCTGTACATACCAGTGTACATGAAGGATGTGCTTTTACCAATACAAAAACATTTCCTCATAATAATTTGGAAGCTTTGGAACACATTTTGAAGACATCTGAAGATAAATTTCGTACAAAGCTAGTTATCATTGACGGTATTTATTCACAGGATGGTGATGTGTCTCCGTTGAAAGATATCTATAATTTAGTGAAAAAATACAATGCCTATCTAATGGTAGATGATGCTCATGGAGTCGGGATCCTGGGTGAAACAGGAAGAGGAGCGTTGGAAGATGCTGGTTTGATGGATAAAGTTGATTTTATTACAGGGACATTCAGTAAAACGTTTGGTAATGTAGGAGGCTATGTGATCTGTGATAAAAAGATGGCAGCTTTTATAAGATTTCAGTCCCGCCAGCAAATATTTTCTGCAACAGCTCCGCCGTCTACAATGGGTATTATCAAAGCCATTGAACTTGTAGATGAAGAGCCGATGTGGCGTATTAAGCTTTGGGAAAATATAAATTACTTTAAAAAAGGATTGAATGATATAGGATTAGATACAGGAAATACCTGTTCCGCAATTGTTCCGGTGAAAATAGGAGATCCTAATATAACCGGAGATGTAGGAAAGCTCCTTATAGAGCATGGTGTTTATACCAATCCCATATTATATCCGGCAGTAGCGAGGAAAGATGCAAGAATCAGAATGGCTGTAATGGCTACTCATGAGAGAAAACATTTAGACAAAACGCTAAATGCATTTGAAGATATCAATAATAAATTGCATATTGCAAAAAAATTTAATAACAACCATGCCTAGAAAAGTTGTACAGGGTCCTATCAGAGATAAGGAGAAGACCAAACAGAAACTGTTGGCCGCAGTTGGTAAAATTTTAAGAGTAAAAGGTTACTCTGGCCTAAAAGTAAGCAAAATTGCAGCAGTAGCTGGTTTTGATAAAAAATTGATCTACGAGTATTTCGGAAGTACTGATAAGTTGATTGATGAGTATATCAAATCTCAGGATTACTGGAGTAATAATCTTGCAGGCGCTAACGAAATTGACCTTAGTGACGGTGGGAAAGAACTGTCTAAAATTGCGTTAATTAATCAATTCGAAAGCCTTAAGAAGAATAAAGAACTTCAGAAAATTATTCTTTGGGAACTTTCAGAGCATAAACCTATTTTAAGGAAACTTGCTGATGAGCGTGAAGAAATGGGAGATGTAATGTTTAAAAATATTACGGATCCTTACTTTGGTGAAGATGGAGCAAAAAGATTCAGAGCTATTATGGCATTGCTAATTTCCGGGGCCTACTATCTGAATATTCACACCGCTGCTAATGGAAGTACTTTCTGCGGTCTGGATATGAAAAGTGAAGATGGCCGATCAGAAATAGAAAAAGCAATTAGTGATATTGTTGAGTTTGCTTATCAGGACAAAAATAAATAATTAATTAAAAGTTTTCCAATTAATACAGAATTATACTTCTTGTGGATAATTTGAAAACTTTTAATTTTCAAATTAAAACTATATTTCTTATTTTTGACCAATGGAAAATTTTATAGTATCTGCAAGAAAATATCGTCCTCAGGAGTTTGACACAGTGGTAGGACAATCCCATATTACGGATACTTTAGAACATGCAATTGAAGAAAGCCAGCTTGCTCAGGCATTGCTTTTCTGTGGTCCTCGTGGTGTGGGTAAGACTACTTGCGCCAGAATTCTAGCAAGAAAAATCAATGAGAAAGACGGCTCCGTTTCAGAAGATGGATTTGCATATAATATCTATGAATTAGATGCTGCATCCAATAACTCTGTAGATGATATTAGGGAACTGATAGATCAGGTACGCTTTGCTCCTCAGGTTGGTAAATACAAAGTATATATTATTGACGAGGTTCATATGCTGTCTTCCGCTGCTTTCAATGCTTTTCTTAAGACGTTGGAAGAACCGCCAGCTCATGCCATTTTCATTTTGGCAACTACGGAAAAACATAAAATTATTCCAACCATTCTATCCCGTTGTCAGATTTATGATTTTAAAAGAATCATTATTGAGGACATTCAGGGACATCTTAGAAATATAGCTCAAAAAGAAAATATCCAGTACGAAGATGACGCCCTTTACCTGATTGCTCAAAAAGCTGATGGGGCATTAAGGGATGCACTTTCTATCTTTGACCGACTTTCCACATTCTCGCAGAGAAATATTACCCTGGCAAAAGCCGCAGAAGTATTAAACATCCTGGATTACGATCAATATCTGAATATTGTGGACCTTGCCAAGGAAAATAAAATTCCTGAAGTTCTTTCCGCATTTAATGAAATCGTTAAAAAAGGTTTTGATCCTCATATTTTTGTTGCCGGACTTGGAAATCACTTCAGAGACTTAATGATGGCTCAAAATGCTTCAACCATAGACTTGATTGAAGTAGGAGAGAAAACCAAAGCTAAGTTTGTAGAACAAGGTCAGAAATGGAATGCACAACAGCTTATTGATGGCATTGAGATTTGTAACCATGCGGATATTAATTATAAAAATTCCAAGAACCCAAGACTTACTGTTGAGATTGCACTAATGCAATTGGCTTCGCTGACTGCTAATTCAGACGTTACTAAAAAAAAAAATTCCTGATACTGGCTCCGTTTCTCAATGAGAAACAGGAGGTGAAAATCCCTGAAAAAGTTCAGGAGAAAAAAGAAGTCGTTAAGACAGAGCCCACTGTACAGGCAGAACCTGTGCAGGCTGCTGTGATTAATAAAACTACAAAGCCTTTATCCAGACCGGGAGTTTCTTCAGGCTTCAGTATCAATTCGTTCTTAAATAAAGAAGAGAAAACTGAAGTAGCAGAAGATGTTGCCGTGAGGACCGATCATCTTCCAAAAAATCATTTTACAGATACAGATCTTCAGGCAGAGTGGAAAATTATGCTTAAGCATCTGCAGATAAAAAACAATTTTGTTTTTAATGCAGTAAAAACATTCAAACTGGAGAAAAAAGCGGAGAATAAGATCAAGGTTTTATTCCCTTCCGATTCTGCAAAAGTAGAATTTGATAAAATAAGTGGAGAATTTTTTAATCATTTCAGAAGAAAAGTTCAGAATTATTCCATTGAGGTAGAATACGTGAGAGACGTTGAAAATCTGAAGATTGAGGTGGTTACCAAAAGAAAAATTTACGAGAAGTTTATCGAAAAAAATCCACTTTTGAAAGATCTTGATGATTTAATGAAGTTTGATTTGACATAATTTTTATATATTTGTCAAAGTTTTCTGCTGAAAATAACTTTTCAACAAAAACAAATTATAGTAAGAAACGCTAAAACAAAGACATTTCCAGAACAAAATGGAAAAATTATCTAACACATATCTGTCTTTCTTTGCACCCGCTAATTATTTTAGCGGTTATTTTAGTTTTTCTGCTTCTTATTTTAGAAATTTTAGAACGTATTACCGATTTTATTGGTACTGTTAATAAAATTTCTTTCCAAAAAATACAGGAGAAGTAGAGCCCTTTCATTTTCCTGATTCCTTTAAACAATTTTTGAACGGCATTTTTTGAAAAGAATTATAAATTAAATTTTATAATCAAAGGGCTATTGCTGTGAACTTAACAAAAAATATAAAAACAATAAAATTTAGAATATGAATTTAAAAGATTTAAAAAACGAGTGGATTGATGGGCTTACACAACCATTAATGATCGCAGGACCATGTAGTGCAGAAAGTGAGGCTCAGATGCTTGAAACCGCCAGAAGAATTAAAGAATCTAATGCTCAGGTATCGGTATTCCGTGCAGGAATTTGGAAACCTAGGACGAAGCCTAATGGATTTGAAGGAGTAGGAGTGATCGGTTTGAACTGGCTAAAAAAAGTAAAAGAAGAATATGGTTTTAAAACTGCAACTGAGGTCGCTAATGCTCACCATGTATTTGCAGCACTAGAAGCAGATGTAGATGTCCTTTGGATTGGAGCTCGTTCCACTGTAAACCCTTTCACGGTACAGGAAATTGCAATGGCTTTAAGAGGTACAGATAAGCCGGTATTCGTTAAAAATCCTGTAAACCCAGATCTTGCCTTATGGGCTGGAGCGCTGGAAAGACTTTTAGGTCAGGATATTAAAAACCTGGGAGTGATTCACAGAGGGTTCTCAACATACCAAAAAACAAAATACAGAAATAACCCTAACTGGCAGATTGCCCTTGATTTCAAAAGCCAGTTCCCTAATATTCCAATGCTGATTGATCCTTCTCACATTTGTGGAAACAGAACAGGCTTGGCAGATATTACCCAGGAAGCGCTTAACGTGGGTTACCAGGGAGCTATTATCGAAACACACTCTAATCCTGATGAAGCATGGAGTGATGCTGCACAGCAGATTACGCCTGAAGTATTGGCAGAATTGATTGGAAACTTAAAAGTAAGAAGTACAAACCTTGCCGGCTTCGAAGGGGAAATGGGAAGACACAGAACTCTGATCTCTGACCTTGATTTCCAATTAATTGAACTTCTTTCTCAAAGGATGAAAATCTCAGAAAAAATCGGAAAACTTAAAAAGGAAAACGATATCGCCATCTTCCAGCCTGAACGTTGGAAAGTCATTACAGAATACGCTACTCAAAAAGCAAAAGAAACAGGAATGTCTCAGGACTTTATTGAAAAAGTATTCAAAGCGATTCACGAAGAATCTATTGAAGTTCAGAATAATATCATGATTGATAAGAAATAAATCGAAGATATCAGGTAATAGGAGTGGGGCTTAGGGAAAAAGAATTTAGGAAATCGGAACATTTGTTTTCTCCTATATTCTCAACCCTAAGCCCTAATTCCTTATATTTGCACCATATTATCTATGAAAGGAAAAATCATTAAATCTACAGGCAGTTGGTACCAGGTTTTGGAATTGGAAACAAATAAAATTTTCGAGGCCAGAATCAGGGGGAAATTCAAATTGATTAAAACACGACTTACCAATCCGCTTGCTGTAGGAGATTTTGTGGAATTTCAGCTCGAACAGGATGATATTGCATGGATTACTAAAATAGAACCACGCAGAAATTATCTGATCAGGAAATCTGTAAACCTTTCAAAAGAAGCACATATTATTGCTTCCAATATTGATCTTGCCTGCTTTATTTTTACTTTGAAGCATCCGGAAACCTCATTAGGTTTTTTAGATAGATTTCTGGCATGCTGTGAGGCCTACAATATAAAACCTCTAATTCTTTTTAATAAAATTGATGTTTTACATGAAGAAGAAATTGAGATTGTAAAAGAGGTTGAACTTGATTATCAGAACATTGGCTATGAGACATTGGAAATTTCATCCTATTCAAAATTAAATCTGGATCAGCTTCAGGAAATTCTGAAAGATAAAACTTCTGTATTTTTCGGCCATTCAGGATGTGGAAAATCTACTCTGGTTAATGCCTTGCAACCTGGATTAAACCTGAAGACTTCTGAAATTTCAGATACGCATTTAAAAGGAAAGCATACCACCACATTTGCACAAATGCATTTCTGGCATTTTGGCGGAAATGTTATTGATACTCCTGGAGTTCGTGAGTTTGCTATGATTGATATTGAAAAAGAAGAAGTACAACATTATTTCCCTGAAATATTCAAAAAGAGGGAAGAATGTAAGTTTCATAACTGTCTTCACATCAATGAGCCTAAATGTGCCGTATTGGATGCTCTTGAAACTGGTGAAATTCAACATTCCCGCTATGCAACCTACATAAAGCTGATGGACGAAGCTGAAGAAGCTGCTCAAAAATAATTGTAAAATATTTTTACTGATTAATAAAACCTTCATATAGTAAATACGAAGGTTTTTTCTAAACCAAACAGGTTTTAAAACCTGTTTGTTTTGTTTTTATGTTTTTAATTTTCTAATTCTGTTTATAGATTTTAGAAACCACTTTTGAAAAAAATAAAAATCAATCATTGATTCTTAAAATAACTCTACTTTTTATCATAGAAAATATATAGCATAACTCTACTTTTTGTGTCATAATATTTCGAAATTAAAAAATATTTAAAAAATATCAATTATTCCATTGATTGATTTAGAAGCAATACGATATTAATCTACTTTTATATGGTTTTTAATTTTATCAAATTATCAAAAAAATATCCGATTTTTTGCAAATAAAAAACCCAGCCGAAGCTGGGTAAAAACTAATAACCATGAAAACTCAAATTAAACATGAGAATCGTAATAGAATTAACAATTACTGTGCCAAAAGTTGGTTCACGATTTCTTAATAAAAGTTATTTTTATGTTAAAAAAAAATTAAAATAAAAATCAAAGATATTTTTTGTAATTTTGCACCATTAAAAAAATATACATTTATGTCTAACATTACATTCACTATGATTAAGCCTGATGCAGTTGCTGACGGACATATCGGTGCAATATTGGGTAAGATTGCTGAAGGAGGTTTTAAAATCAAAGCTTTAAAATTAACTCAGCTTACGGTTGCTGATGCAAAAAAATTCTATGAAGTACATGCTGAAAGACCATTTTATGGTGAATTAGTAGAATTCATGAGTTCTGGTCCTATCGTTGCTGCAGTTTTAGAAAAAGACAATGCAGTTGAAGATTTCAGAACATTAATTGGAGCTACTAATCCTGCTGAAGCAGCAGAAGGTACTATCAGAAAAATGTTTGCTAGAAGCATCGGAGAAAATGCTGTTCACGGTTCAGATTCTGACGAGAATGCATTAATCGAAGCTCAGTTCCATTTTTCAGGAAGAGAGATTTTCTAAGAAAATTTCTTACAAAATAAAAGATCCGGAGAATAATTTTCTCCGGATTTTGTGTTTATATGAGCTCTTATTTTGAGCTTTAATTAAAGGTTGTTTTCAATAGCTCCTACATTTTCTCTGTATAACTCAATAGGTTTATTCAGCAAAACAGCTAAGACAGTCATCTGTTTATCCAGTCTTTCTTTGGGAATATCAATGTAAATAATTCCTGGGCGGTCACTCCAGTATAGTTTATTGTAAATCGTGTGAGTAAGCATGCTGCCATCACCCACGATTCGTACTCTGGAAACATCATTTTTTATTCCTTTTAGAGCAATAGGGCCGGTAGGGGCTCCTTCTATAAAAAGATAAAGGGTTTGCTTGTCTTTTGATAATGCACTCATTCCAGAGAAGTGTCCCTCTGGTAATCCTTTTCCTGTTTCAAATAAAGCTTCAGAATGTTTGCTTATCCATTGCAGGGTTTCTGGATTTGTTTGAGGTGTTTTTTTAATTTTCATATCAAGACCATCATGAGTTAGACCATCATGTGTCAATAAATTATGATTATAGTGCAGGGCATTAGCTATATTGTAAACCGCCTCCTGTGTATTTTGAAGTTCTAGTATTCGGGTAAGAGATTGTTCTTCCTTCTTAAAATCTTTCAGAAATGTAGGTGGATTCTCAAAAGTAACTTCTACTACAGTAACATCTTTATCAAATTTTACATTGGAAAAGTTTAAAGTCAGTGTTTTTTCAGCATTATAATCTGCTGTAACAACAGCGGTAGGATCTCCAATGATTTTTGCCGAAAGAGGCTTTGTTGCCAATCCATAGATTTTTGTAAAATTTTTGGCCTCATCAAGATAAAGAAATAATGATTTTTTAGAAGTTGATAAAGATGATTTCCCTTTGTAATTATCAAAAGGGATTCCGCGTGTTGTTTCGTAGACAGCATGGTGATTTTTGGAGGTCCAGCGTCCAAGGTTTTTAAGAATCTCAATCTGTTCATCCGGAATGGTGCCGTCTGATTTCGGACCGATATCAAGCAAAAGATTTCCACCCATGCTGATCACATCTGCTAATGTTCTTACGATCATATTCGGGGTCTTATATTTTTTATCATAAGGCTGGTATCCCCAGGAGTCATTCATCGTGTAGCAAAGCTCCCAATAAGGGTTTTGTGGAGGTATTACCGGAATACCTTGTTCAGGAGTGTCATAGTCTCCATGATTATTGAGTCTTGAATTGATGATAATATTAGGATTGTATTTTTTAAGTATACTTAATGTTTGAGAGGCCTTCCATTCCTCAGAAGTGTGCTCCCAGTCCCCATCAAACCAAATTAGATCCGGAGAGTATTGAGTGGAAAGCTCATTAAGCTGTCTTTGGTAATAGCTGGTGAAATTCTGCCAGCGTGTGGGATCATTTTTTATTTCGTAACGCTTTTTTGTCCGGGTATTGATGTCATAATACGGATGGCTCCAGTCTGGCAATGAGAAATAAAGACCTGTTTTTAATCCTGACTTTTTCAGTGCGGAAATAAAAGGAGTGAGAACGTCTTTTTGGGCCAGAGCGTTTTGGGGAATACTTATCGCTTTTTCTGCTTTTGTGTTCCAGAGTGAAACTCCATCATGATGTTTTGTGGTAATAACAGCATATTTTGCTCCGGATTTCTTAATGAGGTCCACCCATTGCTGTGGCTGATATTCTGAAGCTGAAAAACCATTCAGCTGTTTCATATAATTTTCGTAATTAATATAATTATTGAAGAATGACCAGGATTCGGAGATTCCGTTAACAGAGTAGATTCCCCAATGAATAAAAATACCCAGTTTTGCATTTTTAAACCATTCCATTTTTTTGCTGTTGTCAACTGTTTGAGCCTGAGCATTGATACTCTGTGCAGAGAATATCAACCCAAGGAAAACAGCTTTAATCAGACGGCTTTTCATATATAGATTTATTTTAACTTTAAATATAAATAAAGAAAATAGTATAGTGTAAAATAGTTTCTGATATTTACTAAGAATTGTTGTTAAAACGTTTCTTATTATTGTATTTTTATAAATGGAACATTTATTGTAATTTTTTTCTAAAAAAGCATTATGAAAATCCCAACATTATTAATGGCGAGTTTATTAGCAGTAGGAGTTTCAGCACAAACTACAAAGCCTGCAGCAAATACCAAAAAGCCAGTGAAGAAAGTTAAAAAGGTTGCTCCAGCTCCAGAAAGCCCAGAAAAACCTAAACCGACGACGCCTAAAGCTATTGTTAAAAAAGATACTGTGAAGATGAGTCATTTTTCTTGTCCAGCCTGTGGAATGGGATAGAATATGAGAAAGCCACTGCTAGGATTATCTATGACGGCAGAAGCAGAGTTTATTTCTGCTATTATGCCTTTATTACAAAGCAATTCTGTTGAAGTGCTTGAATGGTCATTTGATACATTCTACAATATAGAAGAACCTGTTTGGCTTGGTGATCTTCTCAATTTTTATGCTGAAAATAATCGTTTGATTGGCCATGGAGTGTATTATTCTTTATTTGATGCCCAATGGACCGAAAGACAGGAGATGTGGCTGAGCCAATTAAAACAAGAGTTTAAAAAAAGAAAATATAACCATATTACGGAACATTTCGGTTTTATGAATACCGAAAATTTTCATCAGGGAGTACCGTTACCTGTTTCTTTACACTCAAAAACATTAGAGATTGGGAAAGATAGGCTTCACAGGTTACAGGATGCAGTACAGGTTCCTGTTGGGATAGAAAATCTTGCCTTTTCATTTTCATTGGATGATGTAATGGAACAAGGAGTGTTTCTTGATCAATTGACAGAGGATGTGGATGGGTTCCTGATTCTTGATCTTCACAATATCTATTGCCAGTCCTGTAATTTTGAAGTGGAAATGCAGGATATTATGAAGCTGTATCCTTTGAATAAAGTTCGAGAAATTCATCTGTCAGGAGGGAGCTGGCAGGAAAGTGCTTACGGGAAGAAACCGGTGCGGAGAGATACGCATGATGATTCAATTCCTGAAGAGATACTGCTGATATTGCCTTCAGTATTATCCCAATGTGAAAATCTGGAATATATGATCATTGAAAGATTGGGACACACGATTAATACAGAAGAGAAAAGAAAATGTTTTCTGGATGATTTTGATAAAGTCAGGACACTGATTGATTCATCAGATCTGGAAATTCAAAATAGAAATCCCTGGAGTAAGAGGGAAGTTCAATTCCCCCGAAAACCTTTAGAAGATATGGCTTTACATGAAGAGCAGACATTGCTGACAAGGCTTTTGTTTGACAGCGTTGAGGCTGCATCTATTCAAAATCATGAATTTCACTATTTCAAAACAGAGAACTGGGATCCGGAAATGATTCTTACTGCTCAGAACATCATTAAAAAATGGAATCCTTATTAAATGATGATCCTCTAATAACCACAAATCAATTATATGAAAATGACAACTGTATTATTAATCATCATAGCTGTACTTACAGCACTTATTGCAGGACTTTTTTACGCTTATTCATGTTCTGTAGTGCTTGGGTTAGGAAAGCTGTCAGATGTTGAATATTTGAAGGCAATGCAGAATATCAATCGTGAAATTCTGAATCCTGTCTTTTTTGCAAGTTTTATGGGGACTGCAATTCTTCTTCCGGTGTCTACATTCTTTCTTCGTGGAGAACAGCCCGTTTTTATGTTTCTTTTATTAGCAGCATTAGCTTATTTGATAGGTGTTTTTGGAGTTACAGTAGTAGGAAATGTTCCTATGAATGATCAGCTTGATCAATTTGATATCTCCGGAGCTGCTACTGAGGCTATTAAACAAATGCGTGAGAATTTTGAAGCAAGATGGAATTTCCTGAATAATGTAAGAACTGTTTTTTCGGTAATCAGTATTACATTGACAATTTGTGCTTGTATTTGGCATAAAGAAGTATAGAGAGATACGTAATAAGTGAAACTACTCAGCTATAAATTCCGTATTTCTACGGATTGACTGGAATTAATTTTATATGGAAATTTGTGTTGTTAGTAAGAAGGAATTAAACATCTAAGAATTTTGGAAAAAAATTAATAACCAGGACGACTCAAATTCAAACTGAAAAAGGCAGCTCCATCGGAACTGCCTTTTGCTTATCTAAACTTATATCTTTTTAGATTTTCAAAAGTTCAATAGTCCTTTCCGGGCTTTCAGCAGAGAATACTGCATTTCCGGCAACCAAAACATCTGCTCCGGCTTCGAAAAGTTTAGAAGCATTGTCAAGGTTTACCCCTCCGTCTACTTCAATAAGAGCGGTAGAGTTATTGCTCAGGATAAGATCTTTAGTTTCAGCAATTTTCTTGTAGGTGTTCTCAATGAATTTCTGTCCTCCAAATCCTGGATTTACACTCATTAATAATACAAGATCTACATCTGCAATAATATCTTCAAGCATTAAAACAGGAGTGGAAGGATTTAGGACAACGCCGGCTTTTACTCCTTTGCTTTGGATATGGTGGATTGTTCTGTGAAGGTGGGTACATGCTTCATAATGAACAGATATAAGGTCTGCACCATGGTTGATGAATTCATCAACATATTTTTCAGGCTCTACAATCATTAAGTGAACATCCACGAATTTTTTAGCGTGCTGCTGAACGGTTTTCATTACCGGAAAACCAAATGAAATGTTCGGGACGAATCTGCCATCCATTACATCAATATGGAACCAGTCTGCCTGAGAATTGTTTAACATTTCAATATCTCTTTGCAGGTTCCCAAAGTCTGCAGATAAAAGGGATGGAGCAATAAGCTTCGTTTTCATTTTTACTTTTTATACTTTTACTTAGATTTCTCTCTTTTAAAATGGATTATCAACCAGAATATGATATAGGAAAATACCTCCAAATATAATGCTCTCTATGATAGTCAATTTGATATGATTGATTTTAATCACCAATAATCTGTCAATTATAAATAATCCTAAAGGTACAATACTGATAATTAATAACATTTCAAGAATCATATTGTAGGGCGATCCTATTTTGGGTGGATCAAACAGTTTATATATACTTAAAAATGCTATATAAATAAAAAAAAGAGCACTTAAAATAGATATGAACGTCGGACTACATGATAAAAAAAAGGTTTCATCTTAATGATACTTCAGTTTCATTTCCGGTTTAATCTCCAGAACGGTTTCGTAGATCAATTTAATAACATTGGCTACATCTTCTTTAGATACCATTTCAACCGTTGTATGCATATAGCGCAAAGGTAAGGAAATTAGAGCACTTGGCACACCGCCGTTAGAATGTGCAAAAGCATCAGTATCTGTTCCTGTTGCTCTGCTTGCTGCAGCCCTTTGATAAGGAATCTTCTTTGTTTTTGCGGTGTCAATAATTAGCTCTCTGATGGTATGATGAACGCTTGGTGCAAAGAATACTACCGGTCCATTACCGCATTTCTGGTCTCCTTCTTTTTTCTTTTCAATCATTGGAGTGGTAGTATCATGCGTTACGTCAGTTACAATGGCAATATTAGGTTTGATGGTATCAGCAATCATATCAGCACCGTATAACCCAACTTCTTCCTGTACAGAATTGGTAATATAAAGACCAAATGGAATAGATTTTTTGTTTTCTTTTAGAAGCCTTGCTACTTCAGCAATCATAAAACCACCGATTCTGTTATCAAGAGCTCTGCAAACAAAATATCGGTCATTCATTTCGAAGAATTCATCAGGGTAGGTGATCATACACCCTACAAAAATTCCCATGTCTTCTACTTCTTTTTTGGAAATAGCACCACAGTCGATAAAGATATTTTCGATTTTTGGAGTAGGTTCGTCCTGATTACTTCTGGTATGAATGGCAGGCCATCCGAATACGCCTTTTACAATTCCGTTTTCTCCATGAATGTGTACTACTTTTGATGGAGCAATGGTCTGATCTGAGCCTCCGTTTCTGATTACATAAATCAATCCATCATCCGTAATATAATTAACATACCAGGAAATTTCATCAGCATGAGCTTCAATCACTACTTTGAATTCTGCTTCAGGATTGATGATCCCATAGCATGTTCCGTAATGATCCACTTCAATCTTGTCTACATAAGGTCTGATGTAATCCATCCAGACCTCTTGTCCCTTATGTTCGTAACCTGTTGGTGATGAGGTGTTTAAATATTTTTCTAAAAATTTTAAAGATTTCTTTTCAAATTTCATAAAAAGGAATGATTTTTGCGTTTAATTTTTGTTCTTATAAGTGTAAAAATAATGAATTTTAGTAAGATTATCTGTCTTTTTATGTTCTTTTTTGGAGCCGGTGTTTATGGGCAGGAAGATACTGTGGTGGCAAAACCGCTGAATCAATACCCCGCTGAGTCTTTGAAAGTAGATGAATTTGGCAATAAGTATTATTATGACGAACAGCAGAAAGTTAAGATCTATGAAGTAAATGGAGAGCCTGTAGTAGTAATGGATGAACTGGTTTTAGTGAATAAACCAAGGTTTAATAATCAATTAGATAAAAACTATTATTATTTCTTAAACAAGAAGCTATATAGGGTGTATCCGTTATTTGTAACTGCATTACAACAATACAGAGATATCCAGGTAGACATGACTGACATGGATAATAAAGCCAAAAGAAAGTTCATCAGAGAAAGACAAAATATGCTTGCTGATCAATATGAAAAGCAATTAAGAGATCTTACCACTACCGAAGGACAAGTTTTTGCAAAGCTGATGAATAGAGCAACCGGCAAAAATGTATATGAAATCATTAAAGAGATGAGAGGTGGATTTAGTGCCTTTTGGTGGAATCTGAAAGGAAAGATGGCAGATATTGATTTAAAAGAACGATATGATCCTCATAAAAACAGAACTGACGAATTTGTAGAATCATTACTGCAGTCTAATTGGAATTCAGGGTATCTGAAGCCATATCCGGGAGCAACTGATTTTAAAGTAAAGAAGTAAATAAATAATATAAAAATTCCTGTAAGCTCGCTTACAGGAATTTTTCTTTTAATTTATCGAAAACGATTTTATCTATAGGAAGAGGGAAAGGATTATCGGGTCTGTCAATATCCATCCATTCCGTCTTTTCAATACAAGGATCCATAATAAGGAATTCATTCTCGTCCACAATATTTACAATATAATATATGGTAAGAAGCTGTTCGTTTTCTCTGAAGCGCGAAACAAGAAAATTTTCCTGAGTGTAGAAGTGTTCTACAATATCTATTTTCACATTCAGCTCTTCATCAAATTCACGATGCAGGCATTCCAGTGTTCCTTCACCATATTCCAATCCACCACCCGGAAATTTCACTAGAGGTTCGCCGGCATATTCTTCAAATAAGGTGAGTACTTTTTTATCTTTTACTGCACAGCCATACACTCTAATGTTGATCTTGTCTATCATATATATAATGTATAATATTTTGTATAGCTAAGGTAAGAAATTTTTATGAGGCATATATTGATGAAGAATGAAAATGTAATTTCGCTAATGTGTATTTTACTTTATTAAAGCTTGATCGCGTTAATCATTTCTCTTTTCCCCGGGGGTCCCTGTTTTTTCTCAACCTGAAAGTTTAGTTCCTGAAGGATTCTTCTTACACTTCCTTTAGAAGAGTAGGTTGTTAATAATCCGTTAATGGCCATTTTGTCAGATACCAGTTCGAATAATGGTTTTTCCCAAAGGTCTGGTTGTACTCTTGCCCCAAAACAGTCGAAATAAACAAGGTTGATTTTAGGAAGGTCTATATCCTTTAGATCAAAAAAGTCACATTCTATCTTTTTAAGATTGAATCCACTAATGATTTCTACTGACTTTTCCCAATCTGCCAGATGAATTTTCTGATAAATATTTTTGAACTCAGGGTTATCAAAAAGTTCAAAGTAGGCTAAATCCTTAACTTCGGATTCATTTATGGGGTATTTTTCGAGCGAAAAATAATTGATGACATGATTTTTGTCAGTTTTTAAATATTCATTAATTGTTACTAAAACATTCAAACCTGTTCCAAAACCTAGTTCTAAAATATTAATTTCGCAATCATTGATTAAATTTAATCCATTTTTGATAAACACGTGTTCTGCTTCTTGAAGAGCTCCGTGATGAGAATGGTAATTTTCATTTAAATCATTGATAAACAATGTTTTACTTCCGTCGTTTGTGGTCTTAATCTCTCTTTTCAAGCTATTTTTTTGTCAAATTTACTCTAAAATTTTTATATTTAGAAAATTATGTTAAATTTGTAGAACATCGTAAAAATTTTAAAAAATGATAATTCAAAAAACTGAAAACTCCAGAATTTCTACATTTGACCCTAACAATTTTTCATTTGGCGGTACTTTCATAGATCATATGATTATATGTGAGTATGAAAATGGTAAATGGGGTGATGTAAAATTAGTTCCTTACGGTCCAATACCATTTACACCTGCCATGATGGGAGTAAACTATGGACAAGCTTGTTTTGAAGGTATGAAAGCCTATAAAGACAAAGATGGGCAGGTTTTCCTTTTCAGGCCTGAAAAGAATTTTGAACGTATCAACAAGTCAGCGAAGCGTCTTGCTATGCCTGAGGTGACTGAAGAAATGTTTTTAGACGGATTGAAAGCATTAGTAGATATCGACAGAGACTGGATCCCTCAAGGTGAAGGTATGTCTTTATATATCAGACCATTGATTTTTGCTACAGAAGAAGCTTTGAAAGCAAGAGTTTCTGAAAAATATATGTTTGCTATCGTAGCAACACCTGCAAAGAGCTATTACTCAGAGCCCGTATCTGTAAAAATCTCTGATCACTATTCAAGAGCAGCAAACGGAGGAGTAGGTTCTGCTAAAGCAGCTGGTAACTATGCGGCTTCTTTCTACCCAACTCAGTTGGCTATTGAAGAAGGATACGAACAAATCATCTGGACTGATGATGCAACTCACGAGTATTTCGAAGAGAGTGGTACTATGAACGTGTTTGTAAGAATTAATGATACTATCTATACACCACCAACATCTGAGAAAATTCTTGACGGAGTTACAAGAGACAGCTTCCTTCAATTAGCTAAGAGAAGAGGAATCGAAGTAAAAGTGGAGCCAATTGCTGTAAAAACAGTTATTGAAGCCTTGAAAAATGGTTCTCTTAAAGAAGTATGGGGAGTTGGTACTGCGGTAGTAACCACTCAATTCCAGGCTTTAGGATATGAAGGTGAGAAATTAGCACTTCCAAGATTATCAGACGAAGAAAGTTATGCTGCTATCCTTAAGAAAGATTTAGTAGATCTTCAAAATAATCTTTCTGAAGATCCATTCGGATGGAGAGTCGTTGTAGATCATGCACTTGAAACAGTTTAATAGTATTTCAATATTATAGAGAGCCGGGAATTTTCCCGGCTTTTTTGTTATTCTATACTTTTAAATTTCATTCAAATCAAAAGATCGGAGTATCTTTAGTTAAATTCTAACCACAGATTGAACTGATGTACACAGATGTTTATAGATAATATTCTTCACAGGTTGTGAATATCAGTCCAATTTTCGCAGCTAGATTTTGACCATAGATGGCAACAGTGGTTTTTATATAATTTACATTAATGGTTTAAAGCTTTTGTAATTGATTCACAAAATGTGTATTTTCGCAAAAGGTTATGAAAAAATTACTCTTCATATCAGCCATAAGTTTGCTGAGCTGTAATAGAAATACACAGACTGCCCACCCTCCGGTAGGCGGTGTTTTAAGCCAGAAAGATCTGGATGTTTCTAAAAACAGAATGAAAAACCTGAATACCATCGAAAGAGGTCAGATTCAGGATTGGATTAATGGACAAAACGTAAAGTTTTATCCTACACAGCTTAATTATTGGGTTACGGTTGATGGTTTTGATCGTAGAGAAAGAAGAGTAGATAACTCTCTGATTTCCTATTCTTATGAGTTGTATGATTTTGACCAGACGAAAATCTACGACCAGCCTTTTGAAAGAAGAGATGCCAAGTTCGGGCATTTTGATGAACTGAGAGCGGTGGAGAATGCTTTGCGTTTTATACATGATGGAGAGGAAGTGACGCTTTTAGTACCATCTTCTTTGGCTTATGGAACTTTTGGAGACGAAAAGAAAATAGACAATGATATCCCATTAATCATAAAATTAAAAGCTTTATAATACATGAAATTGTTTAACAAGAATATAATTCTGGCAGCGGCAAGTGTTTCGCTGATGAGTTGTACCCCAATTTATAAAAAAATGAACGTAGACAAAGAAACTTACGAAGGTCTTAATGACGGGCTTTATGCCAATCTTCAAACTACAAAAGGTAACATGATTGTGAAGTTTGAGGACAAGAAAGCACCAGTAACTGTAGCCAACTTTATCGGTCTTGCAGAAGGGAAAATCGACAACAAAGCTAAGGCTAAAGGAGTTCCTTATTATGACGGAACTATTTTCCACAGAGTGATCAAAGATTTCATGATCCAAGGAGGTGATCCTCAGGGAACAGGAATGGGAGATCCTGGATATAAATTTGAAGATGAAAGAAATGACCTTAAACATACTGGAAAAGGTATTCTTTCTATGGCGAATTCAGGTCCAAATACAAACGGTTCTCAATTCTTCATCACTGAAGTAGCTACTCCTTGGTTAGACGGAAGACACACGATCTTCGGAAAGGTAGTAAAAGGAAATGATGTGATTGATGCTATTGCAAATGTTGAAAAAGGAGCTCAGGATAAGCCTAAAACAGATATCGTTTTAGAAAAAGTTTCTATCTTCGGTAAGGGTGATGAGTACAAAAACTACGATGCAGCGAAAACTTTCAACGAAGGAAAAGCTAAAATCGCAGAAAATAACAAAGCTTTCATTGCTAAAGAAGAAGCTGAGAAAAAGAAAAAAGAAGAAGAGTTCAAAGCAAACCAGGAAAAATTAGTTGAAAACTTAAAAGCTGGAATGCAAAAGACGGAATCAGGTCTTTACTATAAAATCACTAAAACGGCTGACGGTAAAGCTCCAAAAGCTGGTGATAACGTTTCTGTACACTATGCAGGAAAATTAGTGGATGGAACTGAATTTGATTCTTCATTCAAGAGAAACGAGCCAATCGAAATTCCAATCGGAATGGGAAGAGTAATCAAAGGATGGGATGAAGGGATTCTATTATTGAAAGAAGGTGAAACTGCTACATTATTGATCCCACCAGCAATGGGTTATGGAGAAAGAGGAGCGGGAGGAGTTATTCCACCAAACTCTTGGTTAGTTTTCGATGTTGAGCTTGTAAAAGTAAAATAATTGAATTTTTAAGATATCAAGCCGCCCTGGAAAGGGCGGCTTTTTGTTTATTTTTATGGTAACTATATGCAATTTTGCATTGAGTTATTCCTTTTTTCGTCCTGACATTCTGAGTACATACTGAAAATTGCGAAAGTAGTTCAGAAGTGGAATGAAGAATCTAAATTCCTATTTGAGATTCTTCCTCCGTCAGAAATCAAAGATTATCTCTTTTCATTCGATGAATATTATTTCGGCGTAGCCAATGACAATGGAGTAAATTATATGTAAGTGCTATTTTTATTGATAGTGACTTTGTCTACACTCTAAAAATGAGTACTTTAGTAAAAACTACTTCATGAAGAAATTTCTTTATACTTTTTTTATATTTTCTAATCTTAGTCTTATTGCTCAAGGGAAGAAATTTTTTGAAAGTGGAGACGTTCAACTACAGTCAGCAGTTGAAAAAATCAATTTAAAATATTCTACAGACTTACCTTTCGTAAAAGTAAGTATTAATGGAAAAGTATATAATTTTCTGTTGGATACCGGAGCACCTACTGTTATTTCTACTGCAGTTTATACTGAATTAGGCCTTGAAAAGAAACATAAAAGCAGTGTGAAAGATTCTCAGAAAAATAAACAGACCCAGATATTCACTGTACTGCCTGAAATGATTGTGGATCAACTAACTTTTAAAAATATTGGTGTAATTGTCATGGATCTTACCGCTGATGAATTCGGATGCTTTAAAGTGGATGGAATTCTTGGTTCTAATCAGATGGCTAAACTTTTCTGGAGAATAAACTACAACGAAAATTCATTGGAGGCAACTCAGGATCTTTCTAAGTTTGATCTTACCGGCTATGACATTGTGATTCCCTTTGATGTAAAAGATCAAAAAACACCTATTATAGAGGCTCGTATTGTTGATAAGAAAATGAACCTTACATTTGACACAGGATTTTCAGGAAACCTAAAGATTTCGAATAATGAGTACAATGCTAAAAAGGTAACAGAGAAGATAGATGTTTACGGAAATAGTTCTGTAGGGGCCTTTGGAGCTGGAAATCCTATGCCTGGATATATTTTTAAGGCTTACGATGTTTCTTTTGGAAATAAAAGCTTTAATAATGAAGTGGTAGCAACAGGAAATTCAAACTTAGTAGGAAATGATTTTTTGAAAAATTTTGTATTTGTCCTGGATTGGACAGGACATAAGATTTATATGAAGCAAATTAAGGAAACTTCTCACAAGCTTGAATCCTTTGGTTTCGGATATCGTTTTATAGATTCTAAACCTACTGTTGCTTATATTTTTCAGGAAGAAAACTTTCCATTAAAGATTGGTGATTCTATCATCAGTATTAATAATATAGATCTTGATCATCTTGATAAAGAAGGGGCCTGCCATTATTTCCTGAATAGGATAGAAAAGGGTGCTGCAAATATTGATTTGAAGATAAGAAGAGATGGAACTGTAATGAATGTAAATCTTAAAAAGAAAATGTATTTAAATGGGTAGTGATTAAGATGTAAAATACCGTGGAAATACGGTCTTTTGTAAAAATAAATTATTCCTATCTTTATCCCACACCAACGAAATAAAAATATAAAATATGTTTGATCTTAATTACGATTTAATAAAGCAGACCATAGAGGCTGAAGTTTGTAAAGAACATAACTTACATCCGGAATTTATCAAAACAGATGATGGGTTTGGAATAAAAGCCTGTTGTGAACCTTTTCACAAAGAATTAGTAGCAAAATCTGAAAAAATGGTCGAAGAAGAGACGACTCAATTCCTTGAAAAGATGATGAAAGATATCTTTAAAGAATAACTGGTGAGATTGTAGCAGAATTATATAAAAAACCGCCCTCGATAGAGGACGGTTTTTTCAGTAAAAGAGTGAAATAAAAGTTATATGTTTCTACCGGATCTTTTCTTCATCCCTGTTCCAGCAAGGGAACTGATGAATACAAGACCAAAGCCGATATAAGCGGCAAAGGCGGTAAGATATACGATTAAGTTGTTAAAACTTGGTTTTGAACTGTATACCAGTACAGAAAAAGCAGCAAAGCTTAGGACCAATAACAGGCTCCATATATGCATTTTTGCAGCATCTTCATTTCTCTTAAAAATCATTTCAAAAAAGGCTCTCATCATTACTAACATTTTAAGGGTTATACATTAATTAATTGAGAATAAAGCCGGTGTCATTATCATGGTATAAAGAAAGCATATTTCTTTACTGGGCTAAGGTTCATGATAACTTTGCCGTTTATTCAATATTATGATACCGGGCTCTGAAGTCCGGAATTAATAATCATTTTTGAATCAATACATGATTCAAGGGTTTATTGATGATACCAGTTAGATACGGGGCATAATTCTGCTGTGAAAGATCAACCTGAGTGCTAATCAATCACGTACCCGTATCTTTTACGGCATCGTAGAAAAAAAAGGATTCATATACGAGATACGAACTTTGAATCAGTGGAAAACTGAAAATCCACAGAAAACCTTTTTTCTCATCCTTAGTGCTTTTTTAATTTTTTCTCAAAATAGTACATGCGAATATCATGCCAAAGTGATTATTTCACAATTAACACTTTAATTTAATGGGGCGTATACTATTGTTTTTTAGGGAGTTTTTGAACTTATTTCCTTAAACAAAGAAAAAAGTTTTATTTTTAAATTCTAATTGTTTAAGATAAATAGAATATATATAGGTCTGATTTTTTAGCAATTTAAGGTATAGTAGTAACTTTCGGAAACAGAAAAAATATGTCTGAATTACTGGGAATCTGGAAACTGAAATGGTAGGAGATTTACTGACTTTAATATAATTGTAAAAAACTTTAATTTTAGAAAAATGAGCAAAGAAAATTTAAGAGATGAGATCAATTCTTGTATTGTTAATCTTCAACGATTGGCAATGATTACTTGTTGGAACAAGATATCATCTAATTTTGTTTTTATAGTATCTGACTTCAATGAATTTGAAGGCAATAAAATTTTTGAGCGAAGGAGGTTCAGAAATAGAGCAAATAAACCTAAAACTAGACTTTCGCTGGATTCCGCAATCAAGATGTTAGATAAAGAGTATCCGGATCTTTATGATCTTACTTTGTATATTTTCAAAGCAGGTCAAAAAGAAACTGTAATTGAAATTCAATATTATAGGAAATCAAATTTTGAACCCGATTATTTTGATGTAGTGAAAGACAATCCGCCTATGTTTCATTCTAAAATCTCAAAACCTTATTACGTTAGTGATCATAATAGGTTTGATATCAATTGGGAATTAGGAGGTGTAAGATATTTCTGGAATCATTTTCTTGCTCAAATTAAGTATAAGATAAATACTTTAAATATTTAAATTCCAAATAATACTTCAATTGTTATGTTGGAAGAATCTTAACAGTAATATTTAATAGTTTATTTGGGTTTCATAGAATGAAGAAAATTTTGGTGGGGCATTAATTAGGATTTTTTCAATTTCTATTATACCATAATGTTGTGTTATTTGTAGAGTCATTCATTTTATGTATTTTAAAGAGAAAACCCCATCAAATCTTATAAAATTTAATGGGGCTGCATTTATCTCAAGCTGGTATTTTTTCTACCAGTTTTTATCAATCATATAAATAATATGCGTCATGGTTACTGCACCTAATAGAAGTTCTCTTCGGTTGACTTTTTCAAAAGTATCTTCTTCAGTATGATGGATATCAAAGTAACGCTGAGAATCCGGCATCAGCTCAGCGGCCGGTACTCCCATGTCATGAAGTGGGTAAAGATCTGTTCCTGAGAATTTCTCTTCAAAGTTATAGACTCCGTAAGGCAGGAATAGCTTTGACCAGCTTTGAATCTGTTTTCTTCTAGCATCATCCATATCCAGAGCAATACCTCTTGGAGCAAAGCCTCCGGCATCAGATTCTATGGCAAAAAGATGCTTCTCATTCTTTTCTTTTACCGTTTTTCCATATTGAACTCCGCCTTTCACACCATTCTCTTCATTGGCAAAGCAAACCACTCTGATTGTATGGTTGTTCTGAATTCCAAGTTTTTTAAATGTTCTCAACACTTCAATACTCTGAACAATTCCTGCACCATCATCATGAGCGCCTTCTCCTACATCCCAGGAATCAAGGTGACCGCCGACTACTATTACGCTTTGGTCTTTTTTACCAGTAACTTCACCAATGACAGAGTGGGAGAGTTTCTCACCTTTCATCCCACAATTGGAATTGAGCTTGGCTGTGATTTTTTGATTCTTTAATAAAGCTTCCAATTCATCTGCTGTGGTGCTTCCGATAGCTACGGCAGGAATTTTAGAAACGTTTTCTTCGTAACGCATGGCTCCGGTATGAGGAACATCATCAAATGCTGAAGACAGTGATCTGATAATGGCAAATTTCCCTCCTTTTTTAGCCGTTAAAGATGCAGCCGTTGTTCTGTACTTGGCAGCGTCACCATATCCTTTAAACGTTTCAATGAATGATTGTTTGAAAGCATAATTGAAGAATAGGATTTTATCTTTCACCTGCTCTGGAGAAAGTTTATTATATTCATCCATAGATTTTACCATGATAATGTCTCCGGAAATATCTTTTCCACCTGTACCTTCAGAGTTGCCAAGGGAAAGCATTTTAAGACTTTTCCAGCTTCCGTTGGAAGTTTTGATGTGTAAGGATTCCTTTCCTCTTTCCCACACCGGGATCATCACCTCCTGAAGCCATACTTTATCTGCTCCGGCCTCACGAAGTTTTTGGGCTGCCCATTGTACGGATTTTTCATAGGCTTCGGAACCGCTTAAACGGTGGCCTATATTTTTAGTAAGTTCACGAAGATCATTGTACCCTTTCCCGTTATTTAAAACTTCAAGAGAGATCTTGCTGAATTGTATTGAATCTTCTTTGGTTTGGGCAAAAACTGCCATTCCAAAAAGCAATAATGAGGTTCCTAATATCTTTTTCATTGTTACCAATTTTTATCAATCATATAAATAAGTTGTGTCATCACCGTTGATCCTAACAGTAATTCTCTTCGGTTGACTTTTTCAAAAGTATCTTCTACGGTGTGGTGAATATCGAAATAACGCTGTGGTTCCGGAACAAGTTCTGCTGTTGGAACGCCCATCTCATGAAGCGGGGCAATATCCGAACCCGAATACTTTCCTTCAAAATTGTAAACTCCATAAGGTAAAAACAGGTTCACCCAGCTTTTGATCTGGTTTCTTTTACTGTCATCCATTTCCAGAGAGATTCCGCGGGGTGAAAATCCTCCGGCATCGGATTCTATGGCAAAAAGATGTTTTTCATGATTGTCTTTTGCTGTTTTTCCATATTGTTTTCCACCTTTTGTTCCGTTTTCTTCATTGGCAAAGCAAACCGCTCTGATGGTATGATTATTCTGAATCCCTAATTTCTTGAATGTTCTTAAAACTTCAATGCTCTGAACAATTCCAGAACCGTCATCATGAGCACCTTCACCTACATCCCAGGAATCAAGATGGCCACCAACTACGATTACATTTTGATCTTTTTTGCCTGTGATTTCACCAATGACAGAGTGGGAGAGTTTCTCACCCTTCATTCCACAATTAGAATTAAGTTTTGCAGTAACTTTCTGTTTGGTTAGCAAAGACTCCAGTTCATCTGCTGTTGTACTTCCAATTGTAACTGCCGGGATTTTGATAATGTTGTCTTCATAGCGCATATTTCCAGTGTGCGGAACATCGTCAAAGGCTGACGAAAGAGATCTGATGATAGTAAACTTACCCCCTTTCTTTGCTGTTAAGGATGCCGCTGTACGTCTGTAGGCTCCAGATTCTCTATAAGAAATAAATGTCTGTACATTTCCCTGATTAAAAGGATAATTAAAGAAAACAATCTTATCTTTTACTTTTTCGGCAGGGAGTTTGTCATATTCTTCCAGAGATTTAACCATAATAATCTCTCCTGAAACGTCTTTTCCATTTGTTCCTTCGGAATTCCCCAGAGAGAGCATTGTAAGACTTTTCCAGCTTCCGTTGGAAGTCTTGATGTGTAAGGATTCTTTTCCTCTTACCCAAACCGGGATCATTACTTCCTGAAGCCATACTTTATCTGCTCCGGCATCACGAAGTTTTTGGGCTGCCCATTGTACAGATTTTTCATAGGCTTCAGAGCCACTTAAACGGTGGCCGATATTTTTAGTCAACTCCCGAAGCTCATCATAGCCTTTTCCGTTATTTAAAATTTCAGTGGAAATGTTGTTGAATTGTATAGAATCTTCTTTAGTCTGCCCTGATAAAAAGGCTATCCCTAAAGTTAATAATAAGGTTGTAATTGTCTTTTTCATGTTACCAGTTTTTATCAACCATAAAGATCATTTGTGTTATAGCAACTGCTCCGAGAAGAAGCTCTCTTTTATTTACTTTATCAAAAGTATCCTGTTCGGAATGGTGGTAGTCGAAATATCTTTGAGTATCTACAACAATTTCTGCTAAAGGAATATCCAGCTTTTTCAAAGGTGAGATATCCTGGATAGCCTCTGTTTGATCAAAGTCATAAACACCATAAGGAAGAAAATATTCTTTCCAGGGAAATATAAGCCTTCTTCTTTGAGGAGACATATCTAAAGAGAATCCTCGTGGAGAATAGCCTCCGGCATCTGTTCCCAGCGCGAATATGTGTTTCTCTTCTCTTTTTTTGACATAGGCTGCATACATTTCACGACCTTGGCCTCCGTTTTCGCTGTTGGCATATAAAACAACCCGGATGGTGTGATTATTTTCATAACCCAGTGCTTTCAATGTTCTTAAAACTTCGATACACTGAACTACTCCTGTTCCGTCATCAACTGCCCCTTCACCAATATCCCATGAATCAAGCTGCGCCCCTAAAACAATTACTTTAGAGTCTTTATTCCCTTGGATTTCAGCAATGATATTGGGATTGGTTGTACTGCCTTTTGATTCTGCAGTCATATTGATTTTAGCCGTAACTTTTTGCTTTTTCAAGGTTTTCTCCAACTCATCCGCTGATCTTACCCCTATTGATAAAGCAGGAATTTTAACTTTATCATCTTGTTCATAATAAATCATTTTGGCATGAGGCGTGTCATCAAGAGCTGTTGTCAATGATCTTATAATTAAAGCTTTTGCGCCCGTCTTAGCAATAACGGATGCCGAAATTAATTTTGATTTTGCAGTCTGTAGATAAGAATCACTGGTATTAATGATTTTCGGATCCATAGGAACATTCACGAAGACTATTTTGTCCTTTAGCTGGCCTATTGACATAGCATTTAATTCTGATGTGGAAGTAATTAAAACAATTTCACCTGTCAGATCTTTACCACCTGTTCCTTCAGAGTTTCCAAATGAAAGCATCTTGATATTTTTCCAATCCCCATTTTCTGCTTTTATCTGTAAGGATTCTTTCCCCCGGATCCAAATAGGAGCTTTAGCTTCCTGTCTCCAGATCATATTAATGCCAATTTCCTTGAATTTCTTTTCAGCCCATTCTACTGCTTTTGAATAACCGGGAGTGGCGCTGAAGCGAGGGCCGATACCTTTTGTGAGTTCTCCAAGATTTTCATAAGCCCTGCCATTGGTCATGATCTCATCTGAGATCTTTTTGAATTCATCGTGATAATTTAATTTTACAGGAATTGCTGTTCTGCCGGCAGGCTTTTTCTGGACTTTTTTTTGAGAAAATAAAAATCCACTCAAAAAGAGTGGAAGTATAATGAATATTTTTTTCATTTTTTATTTACCTTTCTTTTTCCAATGATAAAAGTAGGAAAAAAATAGGAATTTATTAAGGTTTCATGTCGTACATTACCAGTGCTGTAATCAATTTTGGCTCAATGAACGTACATTTTGGAGGCATGCTTAGTTTTAAGTCTGAAATTTTAATCATATCGTTAAAACTTACAGGGTAAATTCCGAAGCCTGCTTTTGCTTCTCCGCTCTCCACTTTTTCTTTTAAGATGTTGATTCCATTAAGATTGGAAGTGCCTTTTACATAAGAAATCAGATCAGAGCTATCCGGATCTTCGATTTTTAAAATACCTTTAAAAATATATTTGTCCAGTAAATGGTGATCCAGATTATCTAAAGACATTTCTTTAGAACGAAGATCGTGCTTTACGTGAAGTGAATAGAATTTACCATCCAGATACATTGAAATATGGAATTTCTGGGAAGGGTAGTAAGGTGTTTCTCCTTTTTCATGGATCAGGAAATACTGATCAAGCTCCTTCAGGAATTGTTCACTGGAAAGACCGTTTAGATCGTGCAAAATTCTGTTGTAGTCGTGAATCTTGATCGATTGATTGGAAACGATAAAGCTGTATACAAAGTTATAAAGTTCTGTACCGTTATGTCTTTTGTTTTTATCTTTATGTTTCTTCGCATTCAATGCTGTAGAACCAATTCTGTGGTGTCCGTCAGCAATATAAAACGAATCAATCTGATCGATTACTTCTTTGAACTGCTGAAGCTTTAAACGGTTATCAATTCTCCAGATCTTATGTCTGATTCCCAGGTGGTCTACATGGTTAAAAATAGGAACATTTTTTTCCTCGTGATTCATCAGCAACTCAATTTTTGAGTTGGCAGGATAGGTAAGAAGTACCGGTTCGGCCTGAAGATTTACTTTCTCAAGATAATGAGCCAGTTTTTCTTTCTTTTGAGGAATGGTACTTTCGTGCCTTTTGATCTTTCCGTTCCAGAAATCTTCAATACTGGCAAGACCTAAAAGTCCTCTGAAAATTTGTTTGTTAGGATATATTTGTTCGTAAAGATAATATGCAGAATTATCCTGAACGAGTTTCTTTTCGTCCAAAAGTTCTTCAAATGTGGAACGGATCTTTCTCAGATTTCGGTCTACATCCTTAGATTTACTTACAACATACGGTTTTATCATGTTGATGTAAGTGTTCTCAACTTGTGCTTTTTCTGCTATTTCTTCCTGGGTAAAATTATCCAGTGGATGGGTAGGGAAAGTATCCTCAAAATCTCTGTGAGGTCTTATTCCACGGAAAGGTTTAAAAATAGGCATATTTATCTTATAGTTTCTTTTTGTAGCTTAATAATTTGTTCTGCAAGTTCAATACCAATTTTCTCTTGCGCATCTACTGTATTTCCGCCTACATGAGGAGAAAGTGATAGGGCCGGATTCATCAGTAAAGGAAGTTCCGGATTGGGTTCGCTTTCAAAAACGTCCAATGCAGCTCCTGCTACTTTTCCTGAATCAATAAAGTCAATTAATGTTACTTCATTCATCACACCGCCTCTTGCAGTATTTACAATATAGACTCCATCTTTCATTTTTTCAAACTGTGGAGTGTCTATAATGTATTCATTCGTTTTAGGAGTATTGATGCTGATAAAGTCTGCTTCTTTAAGGAATGCATTCATATCATTGGTGGAAGTGATTTCAAAGTTCACCGATTGTCCGTCAAAGAAATTCAGGGTAAGAACTTTTGTTTTCGGGTTTCTTGTGAGAACCTGTATTTTCATTCCCAAAGCAATTCCTATTTTCACGACTTCCTGACCAATACTTCCAAAGCCGATTACTCCTAATGTTTTTCCTGAAAGTTCATAAGCATTGCTGAAAGACTTTTTCATGGCATTGAAATGGGTTTCACCTTCCAAAGGCATCAGCCTGTTTGATTCATGAAGGAATCTTGCTAATGAAAAAAAGTGTCCAAAAACCAATTCTGCAACGGATTTTGATGATGCTGTAGGAGTGTTGATTATTTTGATCCCCTTGCTTTTTGCATATTCAACATCAATATTATCCATTCCGATACCGCCACGACCTATAATTTTAAGCCCAGGGCATGCATCAATCAGGTCTTTCCTTACTTTTGTTGCACTTCTTACAAGAAGAACATCTACATTATTATCGTTGATAAAATTAATAACGTGATCCTGAGCCACTCTATTGTCCAGAATTTCAATTCCGGCTTCTTTTAAAGCTCGTTCTCCTGCTTTTGAGATTCCATCGTTTGCTAAAACTTTCATGTGTTATTTGGATTTAAAGATTGAAAAATTTAAAATATTTCAAAAATTTAAAACTGGGGTGCAAATTAATAAATTTAAATTAACTGCTTTTAAATCTTTCAATCTTTGAATTTTTTATGGTTTAATTATTTGATAGATTTCATTACATCTACCAATACCTGTACACTTTCAATAGGTAAGGCATTATATAAGCTGGCTCTGTAGCCGCCAAGACTTCTGTGGCCATTAAGTCCACTGATGCCTGCTGCTTTCCATGCATTGTCAAACTCTTCTTTTTTGCTTTCGTCTGTAATTTTGAAAGAAACATTCATTAATGAACGGTCTTCTTTCATGCAGAATGTTTCAAATAATGGATTGCTGTCAATTTCATCATATAAAAGCTTAGCCTTAGCTTCATTCCTTTGTTCTGCTGCTGCAATTCCACCATTGTTTTCAAGATACTGTAAGGTTAAAAGAGAAGCGTAGATTGGGAATACTGGTGGGGTATTGTACATAGATTCTTTGGAAATATGCTGAGAATAATCAAGCATAGACAGCATATTTTCTCTTCCGGTTTTACCCAGGATTTCTTTTTTGATCACTACTAAAGTAACTCCTGCAGGTCCCATGTTTTTCTGAGCTCCTGCATAGATTAAATCGAATTTTGAAAAATCCAGTTGTCTTGAGAAGATATCAGAACTCATATCACATACCATCAGAGTGTCTACTTCAGGGAATGATTTCATCTGAGTTCCATAAATGGTGTTGTTGGAAGTACAATGGAAATAATCGTATTCTGAACTTACAGTATAATTTTTAGGAATGAAAGAATAGTTTTCTTCTTTTGAAGAACCTACTACATCTACAGTTCCTAATTTTTTTGCTTCTTTGATGGCTCCGGCTGCCCATGTTCCTGTATCCAGATACGCGGCTTTTCCGCCTACTTTCATCAGGTTGTAAGGCACCATGGCAAACTGCATGCTTGCTCCACTTCCTAAATAAAGTACCTCGTAATCATCTCCAAGGTTCATCAGCCTTTTTACAATTGCACGGGCTTCGTCCATTACTGCAACGAAATCCTTACTTCTGTGCGAAATTTCAAGAAGAGATAATCCGATCCCGTTAAAGTCTAAGATTGCCTGTGCTGATTTTTCAAATACCTCTTGTGGTAAGATACACGGCCCTGCGCTGAAGTTGTGCTTTTTGTTCATATTTTTATTTTTTGGTTGCGTAAAGAATTGAAATTCTTTAGCTTAATTTTTGGTTTTGTTGGATTATTGGTTAAAAAAAGCCGCCTCAAACATTATGAGACGGAATTTTTTTTATTCGCCGTGTAGGAATGCTTTTTTGTTAAGCAGAGCCTCTTCAGATTCTACATGATCTTCATCTGGTACGCAGCAGTCTACCGGACATACCGCAGCACATTGTGGCTCCTCATGGAATCCTTTACATTCAGTACATTTATCAGTTACAATGAAATACACATCGTCACTTACAGGTTCCTGAGCAGAATCTGCATCAACAGTAAGTCCTGATGGTAATGTAATCGTTCCTTGAAGACTAGTACCGTCTGAAGCTTTCCAATCTACAGCTCCTTCATATATTGCATTGTTTGGACATTCCGGTTCGCAGGCCCCACAGTTAATGCATTCATCAGTTATTTTAATAGCCATCGCTAATTTTTTTTAAATTTGCACAAAATTACAAAATATTCCCCAATTTTAAAGTAATTATGAATACCGAAAATCAAGTTTTAGGACTTATTAAATTAAGTGATTATATAAAAGCGTTTTTAGCTAAAAAACCAGAAGATCACAATGAAGATGATGTAAATATTGAATTATTATTAAAAAAATCTGAAATAGAAAACCCTTGGTTTACTGTTGATAATCAGAAATTTGCATTAAAACAGTGGGCGGATCTTCTTACTGAGGGTGCTATTAAAAACTGGCTTAAAAATTATTCAATCTCTAAAATTTCCAAGAAAGTTGGACTTATTTTAGCAGGAAATATCCCTTTAGTAGGGTTTCATGATGTGATTTCTGTTGTATTAAGCAATCACATTCCTTTAATTAAACTGTCATCCAAAGACAAATATCTTATTCCGTTCCTGTTAAATAAGTGGAAAGAGCTTTCCAATAATGAGGTTCAGTTTGAATTTGTAGAAAAATTAGCAAATTTTGATGCTGTTATTGCGACCGGAAGTAATAATACAGCAAGATACCTTGAATATTATTTTAAAAATCATTTAAATATTATTCGTAAAAACAGAACCTCTATTGCTGTTTTGAAAGGTGATGAAACGGACGAAGAATTGCAGCTTTTGGCAAAAGATATTTTCCAATACTTCGGTTTGGGATGCAGAAATGTAACGAGAATTCTTATTCCTCAGGATTTTGTGATTGATAGACTGTTTGAGAACTTCTTAGGTTTTCAGGATATTATCAATCATAATAAATATGCTAATAATTATGATTACAACAGAGCGGTTTATCTTTTGAACCAGGATAAGTTCTGGGATAATAATTTTGTGATGCTGAAAGAAGATGATAAATTATTCAGTCCGCTTTCTGTGATTAATTTCAGCCGATACGAATCGTTGGAGGAGGTAAAAAACTTTATCTCTGAAAATGAGGAAAACATTCAGTGTGTGGTTGCTAAAGAAGAGTTGGGATTAGATTCAATTTCCTTTGGTGATGCACAAAATCCGGGGCTTGATACCTATGCGGATAATGTAGATACCATGAAATTTTTAGAACTGGTCTGATTTTCGTATCTTCCATGACCTATTTCACTAAATAATAAAACAAGTACTATGAAAAAAATATTTTTAGGTCTGGCAATTGTTGGCGTACAGTTTATGTTTGCCCAGAAAGTTGTGGGAATGAAGGTTGAGAATAATCAAAAGAAAGAACAACCTGCGACTATAAGTAAGGATAAAGTCAATATTTATAATGATAATTTCCAAAAATTTATCAAAGCACTGCAATCTTCGGACTACAAAGCAGCAGAAGAAGTACTTTCTGATAAGGTAAAGGAAATTGTTACAGAAGATGTTCTTAAAAAAGTAAGGGACGGTATTGATATCAATAAAAAATTGGAGATTTTGAAAGTAGGCTATTACGTAACAATGGATGGGATCAGCCATCCTAATATTAAATACAAATATGCAGGAGATTCTTCATCGAAAGAAGTGATAAGCGCTGTATTTGAAGATGAAGGGAAGCTTCTTGGAGTGTTGCCTGCTAAAAAGGATAAATAAATTTCAATCAATCAAAAAAATATAACTATGATGACAGATGTTTTAGTCGCTCATTCTTCCGATGTGGAGAAAGCGAATTTTTACAAGAAGACGTATTTGCATGTTGCATTATCAATTCTTGCATTTATTGGAGTTGAGACTGTTTTGTTGAAGACTGTACCAGTTGAGCTTATTGCGATGATGTTTCAGGGGAAGTTTACCTGGTTATTAATCATTGGTGTTTTCTGGCTGGCTTCTATTTTAGCCTCTAAATGGTCACTTTCACAAAGTCAATCCACACAGTATTTAGGTTTAGGGTTTTATATTGTATTGGAAGCCGTAATCTTTTTACCATTGCTTTTTATTGCTACTAATATTACTGGTGGTGCCAATATCATCTTCCAGGCAGCTACGTTAACGGTTGCTATGTTTGCAGGGATTTCTGCAGTAGCATTTACTTCCAAAAGAGATTTTTCTTTTTTAAGAAATATCATTATTATCGGAGGGTTTATCTCTATTGGATTAATCATTGGCGGAATGGCCTTTGGATTTAACCTTGGATTGTGGTTCTCTGTAGGAATGGTGATTCTGGCTTCTGCAACGATTTTATATCAGACAAGCAAGCTGAAGGATGCTTATGCTACGAATCAGTATGTAGGAGCGGCATTGCAGCTTTTTGCTTCGATTATGCTTTTATTCTGGTACATCCTGAATATTCTGATGAGCAGAAGAAGTTAATTTGAATTCTTAATTAGCTTTAAATATAGTCCTGGTGATTTTTCATCAGGATTTTTTTTTGATTGTTTTTTTTCTGGCAGATTACGCGGATTACACAGATTTTTTAACCACTAATAACACAAAGGTTTTCACTAATGACACTATTACTGCAGTTGGTATTTGTGGTATTCGTGCAAGAAATATTATTAGTGTAATTTGTGTTTAATTAGAATTGTAAATATGGTTTTGATTTATTGCGGAATGTCATTCTGAAAGAAACGAAGTGGAATGAAGAATCAAATTGGGTTTGAGATTCCTCCTTCGTCGGAATGACAATGAGGTTGTAATAGGTGATTTAACCACAAGTAGCACAAATGTTTTCACAGATGGCACTACTGCTATGGATGGTATTTGTGATATTCGTGGAAAATATTCGTGAAATTAATATTTAATATAAACTGTGAATCCAAAAAATCCTGATGACATTTCACCGGGATTTTATTGGATATTCTTTAACTATTCAATGCTGACTATCGCTTCAATAGGACTTAATGACCCTGAAGTTTTATTTCAGATAAAAGTAAAGTATAAGTTAAAGAATAGGGAAGTATAGTGTTGAGGAAAACCTCAGGTCTTTTCTTTTGTGTTTTTATAGAATATTAAATGATAAAAACTACTTATCAATAGATCCTAAAACCTTTTGTGCAAAAGAGTTTAGAGCATCCTTTTCGCTCATTCCGTTCTGTACGTTAGCGTGAACTTCCAAAGCTCCGCAAATGTTGGTAATAAGCTCTCCTGCAACATTTAAATCCTCCTCACTTGTTCCTCTGAATTCACAGAAGCTTTCAAGCACTTCTAATGTTTTTTCTAGGTTCTCAGGAGTCTGATTCTGATAGAATTGTCTGATTACTGGTAATTTCATTATGCTAATTCGTTAAAAAGGTTAATTAAACTTTCTGCCTGGTTAGATTGAACCTGGTTCACCAATTCACCATTTTTAAAGATAGCGAATGTAGGTAAGTTGTCTACTTTTGCTAGTTTTCTGCTTTCAGGAAGTTTTTCAGCATCTACATATAAGAAAGGAATAGAGTCATTCTCAGATGCTAATTTTTTGAATTTCGGCTTCATGATTCTGCAGTTTCCGCACCATGTTGCGCCATATTGAACAACTACTTTTTCGTTGTCATTTACTATATTTTGTAATGTATCTTCGGTTAATTCTGTGTACATGATAGTGATTTGAAAATTTGTTAATTTAAAAATGTGTTGTCGATAATAAAAAGAAAATGAGATAATTTCAGATCATCCGGAGATTAATTTTCAAATTATCTCATTTTCAGATTAACACATTATATTAGTTCTTAGCTAAGTATTCTGCTGTAGAAGTTCTGTCTGCTTTCATAGCATCTTTACCTTCTTCCCAGTTTGCAGGACATACTTCACCGTGTTTTTGAACGTGAGTGTAAGCGTCAATTAATCTTAAGAATTCTTTTACGTTTCTACCTAGAGGCATATCGTTTACCGCTTCGTGGAAGATTTTTCCAGTTTCGTCGATAAGGTAAGTTGCTCTGTAAGTTACGTTAGAACCTGTGAAGATTTCTTCTCCTTCTTCATTGTATTCGAAATCCTGATCTACAATTCCTAAAGTGTTTGCCAATTGTCTGTGAGTATCAGCTAAAAGTGGGTAAGTTACTCCTTCAATACCTCCGTTATCTTTTGGTGTGTTTAACCAAGCAAAGTGTACTTCGTTAGTATCACAAGAAGCACCGATTACTTTAGTGTTTCTTTTTTCGAATTCACCTAAAGCCTCCTGGAAAGCGTGAAGCTCAGTAGGGCATACGAAAGTGAAATCTTTAGGGTACCAGAACAAAAGAACTTTTTGTTGGTTGTTAGTAGCTTCTTCAAGGATGTTGATTCTTAAATCGTCACCCATTTCAGACATTGCGTCGATTGTTAAATTCGGGAATTTTTTTCCTACTAAAGACATAATTTTCTTGTTTTTATATTTAAATTTCTGATGCAAATATAAAGAAGTTTTATCTATCGAACAAATATATTTCGATAAATAAAATCTATAATTGTTTTTGATGTGTTGTTAATTACAAAAGCCCTGATATCAGGGCTTTTTGTTATTTTAATAACCAAATATTTCGGTTAAGTTGAGTTTTTTAATCTCTCCTAATTTCTGCATATCGCTCTCATTTACTTTGTCTTGCGATGCGACAATACAATAGGTGTAATTCTTGTTTTTCATTTCGTTATCATGGAACGTGTTGATGTCTGCAAAAGACAGTTTGGGTGCCTGTTCATAGATATTCTTTCTTATATCAGATTTGTTTCCAAGCCTTTGAGCTTTTAAATAAGAGAAAATGATACCGTCCTGAGAAATTCTTTCAGAAGCAATAGTTTTTTTCAATCCACCTTTTGCAGTTTCAAATAATTGTTCAGACTTTGGAAGGGTAGTCAGGAGCTCATTCATTGCAGAAGAAGCCTCGTTGAACTTATCAGCCTGAGTTCCTACATAAGCCATGATACTGTTCTTATCTTCTTTCTTGCTTGGAAGCGCAAAATAAGAATAAGTAGAATAGGCTAATGCTTTAGATTCTCTGATGGTCTGAAAAACGATAGATCCCATTCCACCTCCGAAATAATTATTGAATAAACTTACGGTAGGAGTAATGACAGCATTGTACTGTTCAGAGTTTCTTGCCCAGAAGATTTCAGCTTGTACCATGTCATAATGGGCAAATAATACCTTGTTTTTATCCGTTGGGATCTGCTCAAAGGTTTTAGTCTTTGGAAGTTCCTTAAGTGATGCAGGTAATTTGTGGATTGGCTTTAAAGAAGCAATAGTTTCAGCTCCTGTTTTTGGACCATAATACAGTACTTTATGTTTGAAGTTGAATAAATCATGAAGGATATTCACAAGATCTTCCGCTTTTAAAGCATCAAGCTCTGCGTCACTTAAAACATTATTGAACGGATTCTGAGCACCATATTGGGCATAGCTTCTCAGTCCGGCCATGATGGTTGCTTTATTCTGCTTAGCATTAGCTCTGGCTTTCTTAAGCCTGGTTTTGTAAGCATCTAATGCAGTTTGGTCTGCTTTGCAGTTTTTGATCAGATCTTCAAATAAAGCAATGGTTTTATCGAAGTTTTCATTCAATCCTTCCAATGAAACATAGGTTTCCTCATTTCCGGCACTTACTTTAAAGCTTGATGCCAGTTTATAGAACTCTCTGCTGATGGTTTCCGATGACTTATCATTAGTTCCTAAGTATTGAAGGTATTCTGCTGCCAATGGAAGCATTTTGTTGTTCCATTTTCCGGAGTCAAAGTGATAGTACATTCTGAATAATGCATTGTCTGTATTTTTCACAGAAAGCACTTCTACATCACCTAATTTATTTTTAGCAATGTCTTTGTCATAGTTTAGCCATACAGGAGTAATTGCTTTTTCAGGCATCTCGTCAATCTTTTTAAGGAAAGCAGATTGATCTTCTCTGTTCACAGAAACAGGCGTGATGGTAGGTTTGTCAACCTTTACAATATTTTTATCTTCTCCTTTTTTCTTATAAACGGCTACATAATTGTTATTTTGAAGATATTTGGAAACAAAATCCATGATATCTTTTTTGGTAAGCTTAGAGATTTCCTCTATATATTCTAGGTTGGCTTTGTGGTCTACGTCAGAAGTGAACTCATCCATTAAGATGCTTGCTCTTGAAGCGTATTTTTCATCTTTTTGAATGGTGTTCTTCTTTTCATTGTTTACGATAGATTGAATAAGATCATCCGAGAATTCCCCTTTCCTTAATTTATCGATTTCCTGAAGAAGAAGAGTCTTTACTTCATCTAAAGATTGCCCTTCGGTAGGTTTTCCCTGCAAAAGCAACACTGAATAATCTTTTAAGGTGTAAGGATAAGCAAAAGCACCTAGTAATTTTTGTTTTTTTACCAGGTCAAGATCAATTAATCCTGCCTGTCCGTTGGTAAGCATACTTCCTACGAAATTTAGTAACCTGGCATCTTTTGTTGAAGCACCCGGGAATCTGAAACCGAGCATTACGCTTTCAGAATCAGGACCTACGACTTCTTTTATGACTGGAGAAGTGATGGCTTTCTCCTGTCCTACAATATATTCCGGGATCGGTTTAGATTTCATGTAAGAGAAAGCTTTGTCGATCTTGGCAATCACTTCATCCGGATTGAAATCTCCTGACATGATGATTCCCATGTTATTGGGAACATAGTAATTGTTGAAGTATTCTCTGATGGCATGAAGAGAAGGGTTTTTCAAGTGCTCGATGGTTCCGATGGTGGTTTGTTTTCCATAATTATTATTAGGGAAAAGGTTGGCAAACATCATATCATATACCTTGTCTCCATCATCATCAAGCGATCTGTTTTTCTCTTCGTATACGGCTTCAAGCTCCGTGTGGAATAATCTTAGAATAGGATCTTTGAACCTTTCTGATTGTAGAGCCAGAAATTTATCCACAACATTAGAAGGAATATCTTCTGTGTATACGGTTTGTTCAAAAGAGGTGAAGGCGTTTGATCCGTCAGCACCCATACCGGCCATCATTTTATCGTATTCGTTAGCAATTGCATACTTGGCTGCTTCTCCGGAAACTCTGTCGATTTCTTTGTAAATCTCTTTTCTCTTTGCTTCGTCCTTGGTCTGATTGTATTTCTCATAAAGAGCATCAATCTGATCTAAAAGAGGTTTTTCCTTTGCCCAGTCTTTCGATCCGAACTGGCTGGTTCCTTTGAAGAGCATATGTTCCAAGTAGTGCGCAAGACCTGTATGATCTGCAGGGTCAGTTTTGCTTCCCGCTTTGGTAGCAATATAGGTCTGAATTCTTGGCTCTTTGTTTGTTGGACTTAAAATAACTGTTAATCCGTTTTTTAAAGTGTAATATCTTGCTGCGGTAGGATCGTTGGTGACAAATTTATATTTATATCCATTAGAAGTGGCTTCTTTCCACTGATACTCCTGCCCGAAAGCATTGCCTGCAAAACTTGCTGCGGCTATACTTGTAACGATGGTTAATTTTTTAAACAAATTCATTGTTGTGGTTGTGTTTTGTTTGTTAATTCTTAGTTGAATTGCTGTAACAAATCTTTGATTCGCTTCATAGCTTCTCTTAATTCTTCTTCAGAAGCTGCATAAGAGAATCTAATGCATTCCGGGCTTCCAAAGGAGAATCCGCCAACACATCCTACGTGAGCGTTTTCCAATAAGAACATGGCGAAGTCATCAGAGTTATTGATTTCTGTTCCGTTCAAAGTTTTTCCGATGTAATGGGAGATATCCGGGAAGAAATAGAAAGCAGCTTTTGGAAGCAATACTTTGAATCCTGGAATTTCCTTGATAAGTTCATATACAAGATCTCTTCTTTTTTTGAAGGCATCAATCATATATCTGTATTCTGATGGATCAGTTTTTAAAGCAACAATAGAGGCTCTTTGAGCTACCGTATTAGCGCCGCTTGTCATTTGTCCCTGTACTTTTTCACAAGCTTTAGCCAGCCATTCCGGGCATGCAGAATATCCGATTCTCCATCCGGTCATGGCAAAAGCTTTTGACATTCCGTTGATTACAGCAGTCTGCTCATATACTTCAGGGAATTGAGCGATAGATGTGGTTTTTGTTTCGTAATTGATGAATTCATAGATTTCATCTGAAATAATGGTCACATGAGGGTATTTTGCAACCACTTTAGCGATAGATTTCAATTCATCATAAGTGTAATATCCTCCTGAAGGGTTACATGGTGAACTGAAAAGGATTGCTTTTGTTTTGTCTGTAATCGCTTCTTCAAGCTGTTCAGCGGTTACTTTGAAATCGGTAACATAAGAAGTTGGAAGCATTACAGAAGTTCCGCCCATCATTTTCACCATTTCATCGTAGCTTACCCAATAAGGGGCAGGAAGTAAAACCTCGTCACCATCATTGATAATCGCTGCTAAAACATTTAAAATAGCTTGTTTTGCACCATTTGAAACGCAGATCTGTGTTGGTTTGTACTCCAGATTGTTGTCTCTTTTTAATTTATAAGCAATCGCCTCACGCAATTCCAGAAATCCTGGAACAGGAGAGTAGTGGCTGTAATTCTGATTGATGGCATCGAATGCTGCCTGTTTGATATTATCCGGAACATCAAAATCCGGTTCACCAAGGGTTAAGCTGATCACATCAATTCCGTTCGCTTTCATTTCCCTTGCTTTATTAGACATTACAAAAGTCTGTGAGTATCCTAGTCTTTTTACTCTATCTGAAAGTTTGTCCATGTATTTTTTGAATTTTAACAAATATATAATAAAAAGACCTTGCAGGAGTAATAAAAAGAGGTCTGGTTTAAAGATTTTTATCAGGTTTAAAAGGGACGCGATATCTAAAATTAAGGCTGTTTTTTTAATATACTCTTCTTTAAAATTTGAATAAAGCCAATAAAAACTTATTTTTGCAGATTATAATAATTCACATGTCTACATCGTTACTATTAAAATATTTTCCGGATCTTACCGAAACACAGTTAGAACAGTTTGCAAAGCTGGAGACCCTGTACAATGAATGGAATGAAAAGATCAACGTAATTTCCAGAAAAGATATGGAATCGTTGTATGAAAAGCATATTCTTCACTCATTAGGAGTTGCCAAAGTGATGGAATTTGCGCCTGGAACAAAGGTACTGGATATTGGTACCGGAGGTGGTTTTCCTGGGATTCCATTGGCGATCCTTTTTCCTGAAGCAGAATTTACCCTTATAGATTCCATTGGGAAGAAAATTAGCGTAGTGAAAGCAGTGGCAGAAGGAGTAGGACTGAAAAATGTAACGGCTATCCACGGAAGAGCAGAAAAATTAAAAGAAAAGTTTCATTTTGTAGTAAGCAGAGCGGTAACCCAGATGCCGGAATTTTTAAGATGGCTAAAAGGGAAATTTGAAAAAGAACAGTTTAACCCTAAACATAACGGGATTTTATATTTAAAAGGTGGAGATCTTGCTGAAGAACTTGCCGGACTTAAATGTGAAATTTTCAATTTGAAACACTATTTTGATGAAGAGTTTTTTGATACTAAAAAAGTTGTTTATGTATCAAAAGGTAATTTTAATTCCTGATTTTCTTGGAATAGGGAATAATTTTTGCTAAATATGTATTGATAATCATAAAAGTAAAGATTATGAAAAAGTTTCTAAATATTGGATTTTCAGCATTATTGTTGAGCTTGGTATTAGTTTCGTGTAATGATGATGATTATCAGACGATTGAATCTATTGACAAGGTGAAAATAGATAGTGTACAAATTACTCATGACACGATGGATATTTTTTCGATACAACGTATAAAAACTTATTCCACCTATTCATCTCAATGTCAGGGTTTTTATGGGTATGATTATATTCATAATGGTAATTTTGACAGATCGGTTACTGCTTATAAATATATTACCAATGGGCCTTGTACTCAGAAGAGTTATTCAGCTGTCAACCAGATTAATTTCAATCCTCAGAGAGCAGGAAAATATACCTTTACATTCTGGAATGGAGGAGATAACTGGATTACAAAAACGATTGTAGTAAAATAATGAAATTGACTTTTGTACTCTGTGTGTTGGCTGCAAATGTTGTGTTTGGACAGAAAATAATCTGGAGCGAAGAACAGAAGCTGGTGTGGGATAATTTTAAGAGCCCTGTCAACAGGAGAAACAATCCGGATGTGGCAGCGTATACCAATTGTGGCTGGGAATATTCTGTAGTGAAATCCTCCAACCCCAAGTCTCCTGTAAAAATTGAAGTAAAAACAATATTCAACGAAGACAAATCCTGGAAGGATACTAAAAAGATCAATAGTTACATTTTACTTCATGAGCAGAAGCATTTTGATATTGCAGAACTTTTTGTAAGGAAATTCAGGAAAAATATTACTGAAAAGATCAGAAATTCCGGTGATTATGACAGGGTATTTAAATCTATTTATAATACAATATACAAGGAATATAAAAACTTTCAGATGGCCTATGACAGGGATACCCGTCATGGGATGGATGAAATAAAACAGGCAGAATACAATGCTGCCATCTCTCAAGAATTAGAAAACCTTAAAAGCTACCAAGCCCTTGAAATTCCTCAATAAGATCATTCACGAATTGTTAGCTCAAAACCCGGATTTATCTGCGTTTAATATTATCCTGCCGGGAAAACGTCCGATTGTATTTATCAGGCAGATTTTGGAGGAAAATAACTATTCTGGATTTCTTCCCAACTTTTTTACCATTGAGGAACTGATCAATTCTATTGCTGATAAACAAGTGATTCAGGGAATTCCGCTTTGGCTTTTTTCCTTTGATGTCTACCGAAGTCTGAATCTGATCCCAAGAGATGATTTTTCTGACTTTTTGAAGTGGTTTCCAACCTTACAGAAGGATTGGGATGATATCCTGAAGTTTTCAGACAGTGATCAGGCGGTACTGCAATACATGTTTGATGAGGAAAGGATTAAAGAATGGGCCCAGAACCTTGGTGAAGATGATGACGTTCCCCGAAAAAAGTTCCTTAATTTCTGGCAGAATATGAATGTTTTCCTTCCTGAATTAAAAAGCAGGTTACAGGAAAAGAACTGGGCAACCTCAGGAATGATTCACGAGGCTGCTAAAGCGAGTATCTCCGATTTTGCGAAGAATACCTCAGAGGAGTTCGTATTCTGCGGATTTAACGCCTTTACGCCTGTTGAAGAAAAACTGGTGAGAAATCTTCTGCAGTGGAATAAAGCTCAGTGCTTTTTTCAGGCAGACCGTTATTATTTTAATGACGAAAGACAAGAGGCCGGAAAATTCCTCAGAAATCATAAAACATGGAAGGAGTTTGATGACAACAGGGCTTTTCAGTGGATTGAAGATGACTTTAATCAGCCTAAAAAGATCAAGGTGTATGAGGTTTCCGGGAATGTGACACAAACGAAGGTGCTGCCAGAGATTTTTAAAGAAATCAATAATAAAACTTACTCGAATACTGCTGTAGTTTTGCTGGACGAAAATCTTCTTCCTGCGAGTCTGGATGTGATGCATGGAGTAGAGAATCTGAATATCACGATGGGTTTCCCATTGAAGAACCTTTCTTTCTCCAATGCTGTAAAAAGACTATTCTATTTGCAGAAACAACTTGAGAAAAATAAAACCTCTTATTACTACAGGGATGTATTCCCGATTCTTGAAGAACTTCCTAAATCAGCCAAAGATGAGCTGATCATTAATGATTTTAAATCGAAAATAGAGGAGAGGAATATTGTGTATATTTCTAAAAAGCTTTTGAATGAAATTCTGGGTGAGTTATCTTACTTTGGTCTTCTGCAAAAAGCTGCAAGTACCAACGCTTATCTGGATATTTTGATTTCGTTTTGCCATCAGGTGAAATGGTTAGAAATAGATGATATTCAATACGAAAACGTTTCTCACTTCGAGAATGCCTTTAGGATTATTAAAAACCAGTTGACCCCTTACAATATTGAGATTAAAATGGAAACGCTGGAGATCCTCATCAACCAGCATATCAATTCTGAAAGTATTGATTTCCAAGGAGAGCCATTAAGAGGGCTGCAGATTATGGGATTGCTTGAAACGCGTCTTTTGAATTTTGAAAACGTGATTCTGCTTTCTGTAAATGAAGGAAAACTTCCATTGGGGAATTCACAGAATACCTATATTCCTTTTGATATCAGAAGATTCTTTGATCTTCATACGTTTTTAGAAAATGACAGCATCTATGCATATCACTTTTACAGACTGATTCAGGATGCTCAAAATGTTCATTTACTGTATAATGCTTTAAGCTCTGGTGTGAATACAGGAGAAAAAAGCCGTTTCATTACCCAAATCGAAATGGAAAGTTCTCATGAGATAGAACACCTGATTATTGAGAATTCTTCAGAGCCTATTATTACAAAACCTATTGAGATTTCCAAGACTGTCACTGTCATGGAAAGACTTCAGAAATGGAAGGAAAGAGTTTCTGCTTCTCACCTTACAAGCTATCTTTACAATCCTATTGATTTCTATTTATCCAAGATCCTGAATACTTCGGAATCGGACGAAATTGAAGAGGAATTATCTATAAAAAATTATGGAAATCTTGTTCACTATTCACTTCAAGAAGTTTATGATATTTTAAAAGGTAAAGTTTTAAAAGAAAGTGATTTAGAAAAATCAATTAAAGCGATAGATCACTATATCAATGTTGCTATTGAAAAGCTCAAACATCAGCCGGAATTCTATGAGAAAGGAATGAACTACATCCACAAAGCCATTGCAAAAAAGGTGATTGAAAATGTTCTGAATCATGATCTTGAACTTATTAAACAAGGCAATACACTAGAGATTATTGACATCGAAAGGAAGTTTGAAAATGTAGAGTTTTATCTTGATGGAAATGATAAAATTTCTTTTTTAGGATTCATTGACAGGATTGATAAACTAAACGGAACTTTAAGAATCATTGATTATAAAACAGCCAAAATTAAAAACTTGCATGTAAAAATTGATGAAGATAATGTAGAACAATATTTTCATAATAGTGACAGAAAGCAAGCACTTCAGCTTTGTATTTATCATTATGTGGTACAGCGTCTTCCTGAGTTCTGGGGATATCCGATTGAAACGGGAATCTGGAGTTTTGCAGAAGCCAAAAAAGGAATGGTTCCACTAGTGTTTGATAAAGGGGATATTGATGATGCAATGAAGGCTGTTAAAAGCCTTATTCTGGAAATTCTGAATCCGGATATCAGCTTTGTAGAAACGGTAAAATCTTACTAAAATTATTTTGTTTTTTTATAATTTTTCTTTAACGCAAAGATTTATTTTTATTACGTTTTATTTTAAGTGAGCTAAGAAGGAATTGATTAAAGATCAATTCTGATGAAGCATGCAGTCTTCATTAGTGAAGCCAAGGGTTTTGGCAGAATCTTCATTTTACGTTGTAAATAAGTATGTTAAATTATTATAGAAACACTATTTTTTGCAAAAAAAATTTGAGGAAATATTTTTGATAATAATAATTTTTCTTAAATTTCTATTCAATAGGGAAATAGGAGATTTTCTTGTCCGCATGTAGGGTATAATTGTATATTTACCGTAAATTTTTATACACATAAAAACGGGTTGTCTCATGAAAAAACTCCTGATTTTGGGAACCATCATTCTTTCTCTTTTCTTTAAATCCCAACAGATTAACGATTCTCTGAGTATCAGATTACAAAATGTAACGAAGGATACAAAGTTTGGTTTGGCCCTGAGTGGAGGTGGTGCCAAGGGATTTGCCCACATCGGTATTCTGAAAATGATTGATTCTCTTGGGATTAAGGTAGATTATATCACAGGAACAAGTATGGGTGGTATTTTGGGCGGTTTGTATGCAATGGGATATAATGCTGATGAATTGAAGAAAACGATCTATAAAGTAGATTGGAATAGGATTCTGAGCAATAAAGTTCCTTACAGCAAAGTGAATATCAGTGAAAAAGATGAATATGATAAATATATTCTGGAATTTCCTGTAGTAAAAGGAGTTCCGACACTTCCCAGCTCGTACATTGAAGGGCAATATATGGGCGAGGTTTTGAATACATTGACCTTTAATGCAAAACATATTAATGATTTCAGTAAACTGAGGATTCCGGTAGAGCTTACTTCTTCAGATATTGAAAACGGAGGATTAATTATGCAGAAAAAAGGGTCTCTTCCATTGGCCATTCGCTCTACTTTGGCTATTCCTGCTGCTTTTGCACCAGTTTATATTGATGGAAAGCTTTTAGTAGATGGTGGATTAGACCGGAATTATCCGGCCAATGAAGTTCGCCAGATGGGAGCAGATTTCGTTATTGGTGGCTATACAGGTTTCAGGCTTTTTACCAAAAAAGAGATTGAAAATCCTATGAAAATGATCTACCAGACACATGCCATCCGTTCTGTAGAAGATTTTAAACATCAGAAAGCCTTATCCAACATTCTGGTAGACTTTGTAGACCCTTTGGGGGATATTACCACAAAAGACTTCGCGAAGTTCAGAAAGATCATTAAAATAGGGGAAATAGAAGCAAGAAAACACCTTCCTGAATTTATAGCTTTGGCAGAGGCTCAGAAAAAATTGGGAATCAAGTATGAGCATGAGAAAATTGAAGAAGTAAAGCTGCCTACTACAAAATTTACTTTCAACGAAGAAAATGGAACTCCGCTTACTGATAATGTGGAAATTGCAGTGATTAAAAAAGAGTTAGGGCTGACAGAAGGAAAGTACTATGATGTAAGAACTGTTAATGAGGCCATAGACAGAGTGTTCGGAATGCGCCAATACGAAAAAGTGTATTATACCTACACCAATGAAGGAGATGGTCTTGTGATGAATATTTTTGTAAAAAAAGCTAAAAAAGGTGCTTTTAAATTGGCGCTTCACTATGATACAGAACAATCCGTTGGGATTATTGTTAATTATACTTATAGGAATATCTTGGCTAACAGATCAAGGTTTCTGGCTACCATTGATATTTCAGAGCGTTTTAAAGCAAGATTAGCCTATCAGCGTTTCCTTGGAAGCGGGGATCATTGGTGGATTGATCTTGAAGCGAAAATGGTTCACCTTAAAAGTAATGATTTAACTTTCAGAACATTTGGGTATGATGATTATACTACAAAATTCCCTAACCACATGTACAGAAATATTACAGGGAAAGTAGCTTTAAATTATAATATTAATCCTAATGCTTTTATTTCTCTGGGAACAGAGTTCAGTACTGAAAGAATGTACACTTTGCTAGATAAGATAGACCAGGCGAAGACTGATAATTTTAGTAAAAAACTCTACAATCACAGTAATTTTAATGCATTTTTAAAGTTTGAGCAGAACAATCTGAATAAAAGATACTTTTCTACCCGTGGAAATCACCTTCAGGTAAGCACAAGGCTGTATTTTGGAGATCAATATAATTTGTATGATCTGCAAGTGGTACAGCCTCAGTTATATCCGATTTTAAATCCTCAGGAGCCGGGTTATTTTGCTCCTAAGAATCTTGTGTCTTTTACCCTGAACGAAAATTTTACTTACCCTATTACAAGAAGACTGGCAGCCAAGGTTAATCTGTTTTTGGGAACAAGCTTTGGAGCTTACAGAGAAGATACTGTACCTTATTTTTTCCTAAATCAAAAATATAATTTAGGGGGCAGCGAGTATAATTATGATATGCTAAATCCTGAGTTTAACGGACTTCGTCAGAAAGAGCTGCCAATGAATTCTGTAGCTAAAGCAGGAGTGTCATTTCAGTATAGAATTATGAAGAGATTGTATGTGACACCTTCATTCAGCTATGGAAAAGTGAGTGAAGAACTGTCTCCTTTCAATGATAGTTTTGAGATGTTTGGGTACGGGGTCAACCTAGGATATGAATCTCTTATAGGTCCTATTAATCTTAATATTTCCAGAAATAATCAGCTTGATTTTTCAAGAATCTATTTGAGTATTGGATTTAAATTTTAAAGAGTACGGACGCTGGAATAGGGAAGTTATTTCTGATAATAAAAGCTCTTTATCTCATTAAATCAAAATTATAAGACTTGGAGAAGTTAGTAGTGTTGATTTCCATGTTCCTTTTTCCATCTTCCTAATTTAAAAATAAAAAAGCACCCCATTGCTGGAGTGCCAAAATTAACTTGAAAATGATATATAAAAAGGATTGATGCTATAGTTTAACTTTTTTATTGATTGTTTTCCCATTGGAAAGAATCATCTGCACAACATAAACTCCAGGTTCCATGTTTCTTGATTCGAATTGCTGTGAATTCACTTCCTGCTGATGAATCAAAGCTCCGGAAATACTGTATATGCTGATATCTTTAATGTTATGGTTAGCTCTGGCTCTGATCTGTTTATTCTGAGCAAAGATGTCTGTACTGTTTTCCAATCTGCTGTTTCCAAGATTCTTGCTGAACTGTAGGTTATAATAGGATGTAACTACTTCGAATGTGTATTTCTGAGGATCCAGTTCCTGTAAATTGATTCCTCCATTTTCCTGATACAGATCTTTAGAAATGGTTTTAACCAGATTTTTATTTTCATCGAAAATATGAACTGCTGAAAGCTCATCCTCATTGATCTTTACCTTTAGAATAGCATTGTTTTCGGATTGTATGATTTCATTTTCTGCTACTTCTACAGGAGTGTTTTTAATGTAAGGAAGCATTTTTTCCTGCTCACTTTCCGATACTTTTAACAGATATACACCATCTTTTAAAGAAGATAAGTTTCGATCAATTGCGGATCTGCTGCTTGCTTTTTCTTTATTAAAATCAATGATTTCAATCAACTGCATATTTCCCAGTTCAGGTTTTATCTGAGAAGAAAACAGAGTAGGTGTTTCTGATGAAGGTACAGTTGCCTGTTTTCCAAAAATAGATCCCACTGCAGCCCATTGATTGAAAAGTCCGCCGCTTCTTAAGGTATTGAATTTGGCATTGGAAGCCAAAACAAATGGAACAATACCACCTACGTGACCGATGGGTCCCCAGTAGAAGGAATCTAATTTATATTTATTCAAATCCCACCAGGCATAATAACCGCGTTGTACATCAATGGTTTTGGATGTGTTTTCTGGCGGAATGGCAAGATCAACGGTAGAATGCCCCAGAGTCATAGGGGTTTTGTTATACCAGTCGTACACGTCTTTAGGCTTCAGGCATTGTCTGAATTTATGATTCGGGTTATTGGTGACATCATTCACAAAATTGGTGGTGAACAGCTTTCTCCATATAAATGGTCCCCATAGTAAACCGCCATTGTCCTGAACCACATGATAATTGTATTTGTCCAGATATTCTGCGGAAATAACTTCCGAAATATCATTAGTATATGTTTTGTATCCTGTATTGTTGCAGCTGTGAAGAACATTAGCCAGGAAAGAGCTAAACGGATAAATATCTTTTTCCAGAACACCTTTCTTTAAAGTGGTTTCTGACATATCATAAGGTCCGTCTCCCATATAGGCATATTTAAACTTCAGGTTGCCGGGATTGGATACATTCAGTCTTTTTAGAGTTGACATTGCGGCGTGAGCACCTTGTGAATAACCTGCTAAGAAATATTCATCATAGCGTTTCACACCCAATTGAGCTAATGCTTTATTGGCTGCAGTAACAAAATCAATAGTAGCTCCGGACTCAGTAACATAGTCTACATACGGATGTACGCCATCTCCGTCTCCCATTCCTACGTAATCGGGAGCCATTAAAATGTAACCGTTGAGTACATAAGAAAGTTCAACGACAAATCCGGCGGTTAAAGTTCCTTTAAAATTAGAAGGAACATTGTGCCTGCTGTCGGTAGTTCCGTGGTCAGAAACTACGGTGGAAAGCTTCATATTGACATTAGGATACATCAGGAGTCCTGTTGCTTTGACAAGAATATTGTTCTCGTTTTTGGTGTAATAGGTTATTTTATAGCCTTTTAGACCAACATTGAAACCATTGAGATAGCTTACAAAGTCAGGGGCATTTTGTTCGCCAAGATTGTTGGCAATGAAATTAACAACTCCCTGGGGTGTTAAATCCAATTTCTTTTCGGCGCTTACCAGATCACCAGCCTGCTGGGCAAGATAGAATGGAGCTGTAAGTCCTATCAAAAAAGTTGTGATTTTCTTCATATCGTGAATTTTTACTACTGTCAAGGTAATAACTTTAGTAAATTCACAAAAATATTCAGACATTAATAACTATTCATTGAATATTAAATTCTCTGAAAGGTGAGTAAAATAAAAGAGTCTGATCCAAAGACCAGACTCTTAATTCTATATTTTCCTTTCCTTAGAAAGCGTTGATACCTGTAATATCTAAACCGGTGATTAACAAATGAACATCGTGAGTTCCTTCATACGTAATTACAGACTCCAGATTGGCAGCATGTCTCATCATTGGGAATTCACCCATGATTCCCATTCCTCCAAGGATCTGTCTTGATTCTCTTGCAATGTCAATCGCCATTTTTACGTTGTTACGTTTAGCCATTGAAATTTGTGCCGGAGTTGCCTTATGAGCATTTTTAAGGTTTCCTAACTGAAGACATAATAACTGAGCTTTTGTAATCTCTGTTAAGAATTCAGCTAATTTTTTCTGCTGAAGCTGGTAAGAACCGATTGGTTTACCAAACTGCTTTCTTTCTTTAGAGTACTGAACCGCAGTGCAGTGGCAGTCGATAGCAGCACCAATTACCCCCCAAGAAATTCCATATCTGGCAGAGTTCAAGCAAGATAGAGGGCCTTTCAATCCTGTAACTCCCGGAAGTAAATTCTCTTTCGGTACTTTTACATCGTTGAATACTAATTCTCCTGTTTTAGAAGCTCTTAAGCTCCATTTATTGTGTGTCTCCGGAGTAGTGAATCCTTCCATTCCTCTTTCAACAATTAATCCCTGTACTTTTCCTTCTTCATTCTTTGCCCATACTACAGCGATGTCGCAAAGAGGAGAGTTGGTGATCCACATTTTAGCCCCATTCAAAAGATAATGGTCTCCCATATCTTTAAAATAAGTTTCCATAGAACCAGGATCAGAACCATGGTTAGGTTCAGTTAATCCAAAAGAACCAATCATTTCCCCAGCAGCAAGCTTTGGAAGATATTTCTTTTTCTGTTCTTCGGAACCGAACTCATTAATGGGGAACATTACCAAAGAGCTCTGTACTGAAGCAGCAGAACGTACTGCAGAATCTCCTCTTTCCAATTCCTGCATGATAAGACCATAAGAAATCTGATCTAATCCAGAACCACCATACTCCACAGGAATATATGGACCTAATGCTCCAATTTTTCCTAGTTCTCTCATAAGACCTGGAAGATCTGTATGATTTTGAGCTGCCTGATCAATCTGCGGCATTACAAAACTTTCAACCCAATCCCTGATAGATTGGCGGATCAGTTTGTGTTCTTCAGTAAGTAAAGCATCAATTCCATAGTAATCAGGAATGCTTGTAAGAGGATAATATGACATGATTTTTTGATTTTGTTAAAAATAACATTTTTCGTGGTGTTTGAGAAATTTTTTTGAAAACTTATCTAAATGCTGGTTTTCAAACAGATAATGTGGTTTTTTCCTGTTTAAGGGATAAAATTCACATTTTAAGCTTCCTCATCATTGGAGATAGGGTACTGATTGGTGGAATTATGCACTTCAGTTTTAAATTTATAGAGGTATGGAGCTTTGTTAGCAGAACCGTCATATAGTTTTTCTAATCTGTCAAGAATATTGAGGCTTAGTATTTTTCGCTGGAAGTTATTTCTTCTGAATTTTTGTCCCAAAATGGTTTCATAAAGAGCCTGAAGGTCCTTCATCGTAAATTTCTCAGGAAGAAGATTACTTGCGGCCACTTCAGTGTTGATATTCATTCGAAGATATTCCAGTCCGGTTTCTATAATTCTGTCATGGTCAAATGCCATTTTGGGAAGATTATTCACTTCAAACCATTCGCAGCTTTCGTTAAAAGCATCCGGAAAAGTATTCGTGAGTGAAAAATCGATGAGACTGCAGTATCCTACTGTAATAAACCTCTGAAAAATCCAGTGATCAGCAGGGACTTCAATCCCTTTATTTCTTAGAAGGATCTGATGTACATTATTTTCTGTACGGTCAATTCTTCCGAATGTATGGAATTGTTTTAAAAATAAATCTTTAAGATGGGTTCGTTCGTATAAAACCCGTTCTGCTGCTTCCCTAAGATCCTCATCATTGAAAACAAAACCACCCGGGAGTGACCACAGATCCAGATCGTGATATTTCAATAACAATACTTTCAGAATGTTATTGTGAAATCCGAATATCGTACAGTCTACAGAAATATGAGCAACAAAATCCTTGGTGTCGATCAGTTCCTGAAGTGTTTCTTTACTTTTTGTGTCTTTGATTTTCATGGTTGTAAAAATAAAACTATTTTCTATATTTTCTTTTTGAGACGTTAAAATATATCAAACTAATCACAAAAAGAAGAATTATAGAGCATAAAATATATAATGGATAAAAGTTTAATAGCTGCTTTCCAAAGAGTATGGCCATAATAATGGAACTCACGGAACTTCCCAGAGAAGAGAAAATAACAATAAGAGAGGTAAACAGATTGATCTTTTCTTTATCTACCAAAGCAATCATTTTTGAATTGACAACCGGATAGAGCGGCGACAGAAATAATCCTATCACTGGAAACAGAAAGAGAATCATTCTGGAATCTTCAGAATCAAAATACTGAATTCCTAAGATGACAAGTAATAAGGCTATAATTAATGATATACATGTAATGTAATATTTTGGTAAAGAAAATCTACGGATGATATTGGCTGTGACCGTTCTTCCTGCATAGGAGAAAAGTGATAAAAAAGAGGTGGCCTGGAGAGCAAAAAATGAATTGACCTTCAGGTGATTCTTATAAAAAGAAGGCAGCCATGAATTAAACCCCTGTTCTACAAAGACAATAAAGAAGATTACCGCAAGGAATAAAGCAACTACTGGGGTTGTAAATCCTGAAAGTTCAGTGAAAATACCTTTGCTTTCGGAGGGTTTAGACTCTGTAATTTCTATTTTTGAAAGTAAGAATATGGTGATGGCAGATAATACAGCAATCAACAGAAATCCAAATCTCCAGAATTCGGAATACGGGCTGGAGATCAGCCATCCAAAGCCTGTATTGACTACAAAGATTCCTATCATAAAGGAAGCTTCCACACTGTTCATTGTTTTAGCCAATGATTTTTCATCAGAAATATTATTCCTGATGATTCCGAAGACACATATTTTTCCGATTGCAAAACAGGCTCCGATAATGGCAAACCATACTTTATAAAACCAAAATTCTTCTATAAAGGGAAGGAGACAAGAACAAAATCCTACGATAGCCAATGCAGCAATCAATGCTCTTTTTGATCCTGTTTTATTGATAAAGCTTACTGCAAACAGAGAGATAAATGCAATAGGAAGATCTTTAAAAGATTCCAAAAATCCAAGCTCTCCATACGTAATATTGGTATCTGCAAGCTGAAGGATAATAAGACCCATACAGTTTAGAACCATTGAAAAAATGAGAAAGGTCAATTTTAAAGGGAGAGAAATTTTGGAAAGCTTAGTGGTCATTTTGGGAGTTAACTTTATTGAATTTTTATAGCTTTTTGTGAATAATTGATGCGAAGATATGGCTTTTAACCCTGAATAATAAACGAAATTTTAAAATATTTGTTAATCTAATGTTAATTAATTGAAAAAAAATATATTTTTATTGTCTCAATTTGAGAATTAAAACAAATAGCTGTATATGAATGTAAGAATATCAAGAAATTTAGGAGTGATCGCCGTCCTCTATTTTACGGCTAACTTCAGTGGCCAGACAAAAAAGGACACGCTTTCTAAAGAGAATAAAATAGATGAGATTGTAGTCATTGGTTACGGAACTCAGAAGAAGTCTAATGTAACTGGAGCTATCGCAAGTATTAAAGCGAGTGACATAGAAAACATCCCAACCGGTAAGCCGGAACAGGTGTTGCAGGGAAGGGCTGCAGGGGTTTCTGTTGTTACCAATTCCGGGCAACCAGGTGCTGCTGCAACGGTCCGGGTCCGTGGTATTACCAGTTTTGGAGCCGGAAGTAATAGTCCGCTATGGGTGGTAGATGGAATTGTCGTAGATAACATTGGATGGCTTAATCAGTCTGATATAGAAAGTATTGAAGTACTGAAGGACGGAGCATCGTCTGCAATCTATGGAGTTTCTGCTGCAAAAGGAGTAATTCTGGTTACTACCAAAAAGGGAAAAAAAGGAAAACTGGTTCTTTCTTATAATGGATTTTATGGTTTTTCAAATGCATCTAAAAAATTGGATCTTTTGGATGCTACTCAGTATGCAAAAATTATTAATGAAGGTTTTGTAAATGATGGGAAGGCCCCACGTTTTACTAATCCTGAATCACTTGGAAAAGGAACAAACTGGCAGGATACTATTTTTGGAACAGGAGAAAAATCATCTCATGAGATAAGTATCACTGGAGGTAATGATAAATCAAGTTATTATACATCGTTTGGATATTTTGATCAGACGGGTATTGTAATGACTGATATTTCTTACTATAAAAGAATCAATGCAAGATTCAATTCCACTCATAAGGTTACAAACTATTTAACTTTGGGACAAACCTTTGCTTATACCCATACTAAATCTCAGGGAGTAAGTGCTAACGAAGAATATGGCGGACCTTTAGCTTCGGCGGTTAACCTAGATCCTATCACTCCGGAAGTGGTCACAGATTGGTCTAAGGTAGATCCAAGTGGATATACAGATCCATATATTATTCGGGACCCAAATGGCAATCCGTACGGGATTTCGCGATATGTAAACAACGAAATGACGAATCCAAGAGCTTTTCGTACTATTCAGCAAGGGAATTACAATTGGTCTGATGATTTTGTAGGAAATGTTTTTGCAGAGCTTAAGTTTCTTGATCATTTTACTTTCAAGTCAAGTTTAAATGGGAAGAAATCGTATTGGGGAAGCCGTACTTTTACTCCTAAATATTATTTAAGCCCCAACTACAGAAATACAGGTTTTAATAGTCTGAATAAAGTGGATGAAAATAAGTTTGAATGGAGCATGGAAAATACATTGACATATCAGAATAAATTTGGTGATCACAACTTAAGCATTTTGATAGGACAAGGGGTATATCGATATAACGTTTCAGGCGGAGCAAGCTTAACCTACAGTAATTTACCTATCGATAGCTGGCAGGATGCTTCTTTTAACTTTGATATTCCTCAGGATGATATTACAGCCAAAGGATGGGATGGGATTCAAACCCGTAAAGCTTCTTATTTTGGTAGAATTATTTATGATTATGCTGATAAATATTTATTTACAGGAACCGTTCGTAGAGATGGGTCTTCAAAATTTGCAACAAACCAGCATTGGGGAACTTTCCCATCCATGTCTTTAGGATGGAACGCTCATAAAGAAGATTTTTGGCCAGAAAATAAGGTGATTAATAGCTTGAAACTAAGAGGAGGGTATGGTGTTTTAGGAAATGATGAAATGGAGAACTTTAGATTTGCAAGTTTTATGGTTTCAGGAAGTAACTATACTAATTCAGGAAATAATATCATTATAGGATATGCTCCGAGCACCTTGGAAAATCCAAACCTGAAATGGGAACAAACGAGCCAGCTGAATATTGCTGCAGACCTTAAGCTCTTCAATAATTTCACTCTTACCGCAGACTGGTATAAGAAAAAAACGACTGATATCTTAAGACAGATCAATATTCCCGGTTATGTTGGAGTTCCTAATTTACCTTGGTCAAACGTAGGGGATATGGAAAACTCAGGATTGGAACTTGAGCTGGGATATAAAAAGAATTGGGAAGACTTCAGTATATCTGTAAACGGAAATTTTGCAACAATCAAAAATAAAGTTTTGCGATTAGAGAATGATATTGATTATTTCAACTTAGCTTCTTTCCAGACAATGGGAGCAGTCTCAAGAGTAGCCGTAGGACAACCTTACGGATCTTTTTACGGACAGACTTATAGTGGAGTGTTCCAGAATCAGGCTCAAATTGATGCTTATGTAAATGCTAATGGTGGGAAGCTGTTGCCTAATGCTAAACCAGGAGATTTTATCTGGCAGGATAATAATGGTGATGGTAAAATTGATGAGGAAGACAAAGTGAATTTAGGAAGTTCTATTCCAAAATATACCTTTGGGCTTACTGTTAACATGAATTATAAAAATTTTGATTTTATGGTGTTTGCACAGGGGCAGGCTGGTAATAAAATTTTCCAGGGATTAAGAAGATTGGATATTCTTGATGCGAATTATCAGACAAAGATTTTAGACCGATGGACCGGAGAAGGTTCTACTAATACAAGTCCGAGAGTTACCAGGGATGATCCCAACCATAATTATTCATGGATGTCTAACTATTACCTTCAGAAAGGAGATTATGTACGTATAAAAATTATTCAGTTGGGATATACGCTTCCTCAAGACGTTACCAGCCGATTTGGAATGAGTAAGGTGAGATTATATATTACTGGAGAAAACCTTTTCACCTTTACAAAATATACTGGATATGATCCGGAAATTGCCGGAAGAAATAATTCTGAACAGGATATTATAGGAGTTGACAGAGCTTACTATCCGCAGGCAAGAACATTCTTACTTGGGGCAAATATTCAATTTTAATACATAATAACATGAAAAATAAAAGTTTTATATATAAAGGGCTTGCTGTTACTTTTTTTGCAGGTCTGGGTTTTAGCAATATTGCATGCAGTGGTTCTTATCTGGATGAGGTACAGAATTCAGGAGCTTTTAAAACAGAGACCTATTTTCAAAATGAGAGGCAGTCATTTAGTGCTTTGGTTTCTGTATATGATATTTTAAGAAAATATTCCGGGGGGTTTGAGAATACAGTTACCTTTTTTAATGCTGGATCTGATGATTTTTATTCCGGAGGCGGAAATTCTAATGATGGTGCAGGTATCCAGGGAATCAATAATTATTCACTAAACCCTAACACAATGCCAGCAAGCTATTGGAGAGATTATTATCAGGGTATAGCACGTGCTAATCTTTTAATGGAAAGAGTACCTGGAGCGAATATGGATGAAGCCCTCAAGAAAAGATACAGTGCCGAAGCAAGGGTTTTAAGATCTTTATACTACTTTGAATTGGTAAGAATGTTTGGAAATATTCCTTTGGTTCTTAAGAGTGTAAAATTTGATGATGATTATTGGAATATCCCACAGGCAAAACCTGGTGAAGTATATACACAGATAGAAAACGATATCATTGCTGCACTTCCAGATCTGATGCTAACAGCTACAGGTAATGATAAAGGAAGAATTACACAAGGAACAGCCAGGGCAATATTAGGAAAGATATATCTTTATGATAAGAAAATGCCGGAAGCAGCAGCACAATTTGAACAGGTGAATGGTACACCGGGAGGTGTCAGCCAATATGGGTACAAATTGGTAGCAAACTATGGAGATTTATTTAAAGTAGGGCCGGAAACAGTAGATCCTTATAAGTTTTCAACGGAATCTATTCTGGAAGTTATGCATACTAATAAGGGCAACTCTGACTGGGGCTTCTGGGGTCAGGGAAAAGATGAAGGAAACTCAATCAATGCAATGTTGGGGCCTCGTTCTTATTCCATTAACACAAAAATTAAAGATAATGATGCTCCTGATTTATATCCGGGGTGGGCATTTAATACAGTGACTGAAGACTTGTATAATTTTATGCAGGATGACCCGCGAATGAATGCAACTATCTTTAATATGAAACCCTTGTTAGCACAGGATAAAGTTACTTATAGCCCTGCATTTTCGGATACCGGATATTTTTTAAATAAATATTTACCTACCAATGATTTGAAAAGTTCACTTCCCGGAGCTGCGGAACTCAACTTCAGACAAAATTATGTGGCTATAAGATTAGCTGATACCTATCTTATGGAGGCAGAGGCTTTAGGCGGAGCAGGAGCAAGAGCTCAGGCTTTGTTGGATGCAGTAAGAGCAAGAGTTGGTTTAGGGTCAGTTCCTGTTTCTATTCAAGCCATCAAAGATGAAAGAAGGAGAGAGCTTGCTGGTGAGGGACACCGATGGTTTGATCTTGTAAGATGGGGAGATGCTCCTACAAAGCTTGCATTCAAAGGATTTAAAGCAGGTAAAAATGAAATTTTACCCATTCCTTTTAATGAATTGCCAAATACAGCGTTGCATCAAAACCCCGGCTATTAATATGGAGTTTCACAACTTATATAGTTTCTTTAAAGGTACTGCACTGCTTTGCGGTGTGGTACTTTTTCCTTTATCGTGTACCTCAGTTACTCAGAATAAAGGAAATGAAGTGCATTACTGGCTTACCAAAGGAGATGAAAGTGGACTGTTGCAGCTTCAGACCCCGATTAGATTTGTAAATACATCTAATAATCTTCAGAATATTGAAATTGATGATACTCAAAAGTTTCAATATGTTGATGGTTTTGGATATACATTGACAGGAGGGAGTGTTGAGGTTATTAACCGTTTGTCTTCTGCAAAAAGAAAAGCTTTACTGAATGAACTTTTTGGAAAGGATAAAAATTCTATTTCTATAAGCTATCTGAGACTAAGCATTGGTGCTTCAGATCTTGATGGAGATGTTTTTTCCTATGATGATCTTCCGGAAGGACAGACGGATATTTCTCTGTCTAAATTCAGCCTTGCAAAAGACAAGACTCTGATTGCTATGCTGAAAGAAATTTTAGCCATCAATCCTAAGATTAAAATTATTGCTGCTCCGTGGTCAGCGCCTGTTTGGATGAAAGATAATGGAAAAACAAAAGGCGGAAGTTTAAAACCAGAGTTTTACGAAACCTATGCCCGCTACTTTGTAAAGTATATCCAGGAAATGCATAATGAAGGAATTACTATTGATGCTATCACTCCTCAGAATGAACCTTTACACCCGGGAAATAATCCGAGTTTGTATATGCCATCAGAAAAACAGAGAGATTTTATTAAGGGATATTTAGGACCTGTTTTTAAAGCAAATAATGTCAAAACAAAGATTGTTGTATACGATCATAATTGTAACAAACCTGAGTATGCTCTTGATATTTTAAAAGATCCTGAAGCCTATCAATATATTGATGGTTCCGCTTTTCATTTATATGAAGGTGATATTTCAGCATTAAGTACAGTGCATAATGCCTTTCCTGATAAGAATCTCTATTTTACTGAACAGTGGACAGGTTCAAAAGGAACTTTCAATGAAGATCTGAACTGGCATATGAAGAATGTAATCATCGGATCCATGAGAAACTGGAGTAAAATTGCTTTGGAATGGAATCTTGCCAATGATTCAAAATATGGTCCTCATACAGAAGGCGGGTGTACGGAATGTAAAGGAGCAATAACCATTGCAGACAGTGAGAACTTCAACAGAAATGTTGCCTATTATATTGTAGCACATGCCTCTAAGTTTGTACCTGCAGGATCTCAACGTATTGCTTCCACTCAGACAAAAAAATTATCGACTGCAGCATTCAAAACTCCCAATGGAAAAACAGTCTTGATTGTTCAGAACGATAGTAAAGAAAATGAAAATTTTAATATTAAATTTGCCGGAAAGATCGCTGCAGTAAACATTCCTGAGCAATCTGCCGCTACTTACATTTTTTAATCGAATAAGTATGAAGAGAGTTTATTTCTTACTCGCATTCTCAGCACTTGGAATGAGTGTCTACGGACAGAAAACAACAGATCAGAGAGTTGCAGAACTTTTGTCTAAAATGACACTGGAAGAAAAAGTAGGGCAGATGGTGCAATACAGTGGATTTGAATATGCCACAGGGCCTCAGCATTCTAATTCAGCTGCAGTGTTGGAAGAAATAAAAAAGGGAAAAGTGGGCTCTATGCTTAATGTTGCCGGAGCAGAAGAAACCAGGGCGTTTCAGAAACTGGCTATGCAATCCCGATTGAAAATTCCTTTACTCTTTGGGCAGGATGTTATTCATGGATACAGAACTACTTTTCCTGTCAACATCGGACAGGCTGCAAGTTGGGATCTGGGAATGATAGAAAAATCAGAAAGAATTGCTGCTACAGAAGCATCTGCTTATGGTATTCACTGGACTTTTGCCCCGATGGTTGATATTGCCAGGGATCCGAGGTGGGGAAGAGTGATGGAGGGATCAGGAGAAGATACTTATCTGGGAACTCAAATCGGATTGGCAAGAATTAAAGGATTTCAGGGAAAAGGATTAGGGAATCTTGATGCAGTTATGGCCTGTGCAAAACATTTTGCAGCTTATGGTGCAGCAGTAGGCGGCAGAGATTATAATTCTGTTGATATGAGTCTCAGACAACTGAATGAAACTTATCTTCCGCCCTTCAAAGCTGCCGCAGAAGCTGGAGTGGCTACATTTATGAATTCTTTCAATGATATCAACGGAATTCCGGCCACAGCCAATCAATATATCCAAAGAAATTTACTAAAAGGAAAATGGAATTATAAAGGTTTTGTGGTTTCGGATTGGGGAAGTATCGGAGAAATGATTCCTCACGGATACGCAAAAGATGGCGCTGAAGCCGCTGAAAAAGCAATTCAGGGAGGCAGTGATATGGATATGGAAAGCCGGGTATATATGGCAGAACTTCCGAAACTTATTAAAGAAGGAAAAGTAGATGCTAAGCTTGTAGATGATGCCACAGGAAGAATTTTAACCAAAAAATTCGAGATGGGGCTTTTTGATGATCCTTACCGGTTCAGCAACGAAAAAAGACAAAAAGAACAGGTTAATAACCAGGAAAATAGAAAATTCGGAAGGGAGTTCGGATCTAAAAGTATTGTTCTTCTTAAAAATAAAGACAATATCCTTCCCCTTTCAAAAACAGTAAAGACAGTGGCTTTGATTGGCCCATTCGGTAAGGAAACGGTAGCCAATCATGGGTTTTGGTCTATTGCTTTTAAAGATGATACCCAAAGAATTGTTTCACAGTTTGATGGGATCAAAAGTCAACTCGATAAAAATTCTACTTTATTATATGCAAAAGGCTGTAATGTAGATGATCAGGACAAAACGATGTTTGCTGAAGCTGTAGAGACCGCCAGAAAAGCAGATGTGGTGATTATGACTTTAGGAGAGGGACATGCGATGAGCGGTGAAGCAAAAAGCCGAAGTACTATTGGTTTTTCCGGGGTACAGGAAGATCTGTTAAAAGAAGTAGCCAAAACAGGAAAGCCGATTGTCCTTATGATTAATGCAGGAAGACCTTTGATTTTCAACTGGGCAGCAGATCATATTCCAGCTATTGTTTATACCTGGTGGCTGGGAACGGAAGCAGGAAATTCTATTGCAGATATTCTGTTTGGAAACGTAAACCCGGGTGGAAAACTTCCAATGACTTTTCCAAGAACTGAAGGGCAGATTCCTGTCTATTATAATCACTACAATACAGGTAGACCTGCAAAAAATAATACAGACAGAAATTATGTTTCAGCGTATATCGATCTTGACAATGATCCAAAATTTCCGTTTGGATTTGGATTAAGCTATACAGACTTTACCTACTCCGATATGATTTTAAGTTCTGAAAACCTGAAAGGAAGTCAGAAATTAAACATTAGTGTTACAGTTTCCAATACAGGAAAATATGATGGAGAGGAAGTGGTGCAGCTTTATATAAGAGATCTTTTTGGCAAAGTAGTAAGACCCGTAAAAGAATTAAAGGGTTTTAAAAAAGTATTCATCAAAAAAGGAGAAGCTAAAAAAGTGGAATTTACACTGACTCCGGAAGATCTGAAATTTTTTGATGACGAATTGAATTTTGACTGGGAAGCAGGTGAGTTTGATATTATGGTGGGAACCAACTCTCAGAACGTACAAACTAAAAGAATTAATTGGACGAAATAAATACTCTTTAGTCTGGCCACAATAAAAGTAAATGCCTTTAGCTCAACTTAATCATCATAACGCTATGAAAATTAAACTCCGAAATACCCTTCAGTTGTATGCAGCAGGAATATTAGCCTTATCTGTGATGAATTGTGCTTCCAACAAAGCAGATCCTGGGAGAAAACTGATTTGGAGTGATGAATTTAACGGAAAAGGTCTTCCAGATTCACTAAAATGGAACTATGATGTAGGCGGAGATGGTTACGGAAATAATGAAGCTCAGTTTTATACCAAAAACAGACTGGAAAATGCCCGTATGGAAAATGGAAATCTCATTATTGAGGCTAGAAAAGAAGATTGGAAGAACAATAAATATACTTCTGCAAGGCTCTTGACCAAAGGGAAATTTTCATTTCAATATGGAACGGTAGAAGTTCGGGCAAAACTTCCAAAAGGCCGGGGAACATGGCCTGCGATCTGGATGATGAACGAAGGTATGAAGAAATGGCCTGATGACGGCGAACTTGATATCATGGAACATGTGGGATTTAATCAAGGCTATATCCACGCATCAGTACATACTAAAAAATACAATCATATTTTGGGAACTCAAAAGACTGACACTTTGATTGTAAAAGATGTAAGCGAAAAATTCCATGTATATAAAGCAGATTGGACCCCGGAAAAAATTGATGTTTACATTGATGATCAGAAAATTTTCACTTATGAGAATAAAGAAAAAACCTATGAAGCGTGGCCTTTTGACCAGCCTTATTTTATCATTTTAAATCTGGCAGTAGGCGGTTTCTGGGGTGGAAAAGAGGGAATAGATGATAGCATCTTTCCACAAAAGTATTATATAGACTATGTAAGGGTCTATCAAAATAAATAATGAAAAAGAGGACATAGAAGTCCAAAAAGAAATCATGAGAAAACTAATCGTAAGTTGTTTTGTAATCGGTATTGCCATCAATGTCAATGCCCAGAATTATTGGAAAAAACATGAAGGGAAAACAGCTAAGGTAATTCTTACCAACTCCAAAGCGAATGAGAGAATGGTGGATAAAGGTCCCGTAAAATTTGAGCAGTTCGGACAGCCGAAGGAAACGGAAGCCTGTATTTTTGTAGCTCCTGGTTTTAAATATCAAAAGCTGATCGGAATTGGAGGAGCTATTACAGATGCATCCGCAGAAACATTCTACAAAATGCCAAAGAACAAGCAAAAAGAAATTCTTGAAGCTTATTTTGGAAAAAACGGATTGGGATACACAGTGGTGCGTACCAATATGAATTCCTGTGACTTCTCCAGCGATTCCTATACCTATGTAGAAGATAATGATACTTCTTTAAAAACATTCAACCTTGCTCATGATGAAAAGTATAAGATTCCAATGATTAAGGAAGCACAGAAGGCAATAGGAAATAATTTTACTTTTTATTTCTCACCATGGAGCCCACCAGCCTGGATGAAGTCTAATAAAAGTTTATATAAAGGCGGAAGGTTGGAAAACCAATACTATCAGACATGGGCAGATTATTATATTAAATTCATTAAAGAATACGAAAAAAGAGGGATCAATGTCTGGGGATTAACTGTTCAAAATGAACCTATGGCGACCCAATCCTGGGAATCATGTATCTATACAGCGGAAGAAGAAGGGGAGTTCCTGAAGAATAACCTTGGCCCAACCCTTTGGAAAAACGGCTATAAAGATAAAAAAGTAATGATCTGGGATCACAACAGAGACCTGATTTATCAAAGAGCAACTACCACACTTGGTGATCCTGAAACTTCAAAATATGCTCATGGAATTGGCTATCACTGGTATGAAACGTGGAATAATAAAACTCAGTTATTTGACAACCTTGCCGAAACCCATCGAGCTTTTCCGGATAAGTTCCTTGCCTTCACTGAAGGCTGTAAAGAACAGTTTGCCATGGACAGGATTTATGATGTAAGTCTGGGTGAGTTGTACAGCAAAAATATGCTGAACGATTTTAATAAAGGAAATGCTTTATGGACAGACTGGAACATTCTTCTGGATGAGACCGGAGGACCTAATCATAAAGGGAATTTCTGTTTTGCACCCATTATTGCAGACACGAAAACAGGAGAAGTTTTTTATACTTATGAATATTATTACATTGGGCATGTATCAAAATACATCAAGCCTAATGCACAAAGGATTGGTTCATCTTCTAACAGAGCGGCATTGACGTCTTCAGCTTTCATGAATGAAAATGGACAGCTGGTTACGGTCATTATGAACGATTCCGATAATGATATCGAAACCAATCTTTGGATTGAAGGAATGGCAGCTAAGGTAAATGCTCCGGCACACTCTATACAGACCGTAATTTTATAACATCATATTAATATTATTTTAGCAGAATCGGCGGCCTCGTAGAGGCCGCCGATTTCATTTCGTATTATTTTTCCTTAATCCTGGATAGGATATTAGTTTTAATTTATAAATTATTCACAATAAACGTATATGATTAAATAGTCTTAATTTCATTATTTAAAGGTTTTGTTGGTTTTAAATTGGTGTTTTTAATTAGTGAATTATTTTAAGTGTCAGTATGTGTGTTATTTATGTGTTGTTTTCTAATTGGGTCTCTGGTGTGGAATTTAAGAATAGTATGTTTTTGGCTTTGTTTTTTTATTAATTTTAATTCAGTTTTAATATGAAAAACAAATTTTATGAAAACATCAATGACTAACGAAGAATTTTATGCCGGCTTACGGCAGCTTCCCAAGCCTCAGTATCCTTTTCCTCATTTTGTTCATCCTGCTATGCAGGAGCAAAGAGAAGAGTACTACAAATGGATTGATACAGAATATGCTTTTCACAGCAAAGAAGCTCGTGAAAAACATAAAAAACATCATTTAACCGATATTGCAGCGAGGGGTTGCCCCTTTCTTAAAACAATTAAAGAGCTCAGACCTTTGGCAAATTATACAGCTAACGGAGCGATGATGGATGATTACTTTGATCGTTGTTCACATGACGAAATGTATGAAATAACCAATCGTATTATTGAGTTATTAAGTGGAAATAACCCCAAAGAACCGGTTGAGAATGGTATATTTCATCTGTATTGGGTACTAAGACAGGATGCTATTGCCTGTGAAGTACCTGCTCATCTCTATAATAGATTTGTAAAATCAATAAGATATGTATTCATGGGATATTCTGATGAAAAAGTATATTATAGAAAAAATGAAATTCCTCCGTTGTCTGTTTATCTTTTGATTCGGGAAGCAACCAGTGGAGTTCAGCCTTATTGTAATTATGTAGCATTGCAGAAAGAATATCGTTTATTACCAGATGAAATTTTTGATCACCCTCATATGAAACGGCTTTATACTCTTTGCTCCTTGATGATAGGCATTCATAATGATATTATTTCATTACCTAAAGAACTGCATAGGGAAGGTGATACCATGAATATTGTGAAAGTAGTGCAACAGGAAAACAAACTGTCCCTGCACGATGCTTATATGTTGGCACTCGAGATTCATGATGATTTTTTGAAAGAGTTTTTAGTTCTGCAGGAGCATTTACCTTCTTTCAATCAATGGCAGAATATGGTGTATGACTATGTACAGGATTTGGGAGTGATGGTTTCCGGAGTATATGCATGGCATACCAATGATACATCCCGTTATGTTAATGGTGGTTATGTGGAAGGTGAATTCGTTGGAAATGATTAATTCCTGATTGGGTTGTAGCAAATAAAGAAACCCATGAAATGGTTTTCATGGGTTCTATATTGTAAAACGAGTATTCTCGTCAGATTTAATAGTTTGACAGTGGATTAGTTTTCAGCATCATATTTACTGATCACTCTCTGAGTAACCCCTGAACTGCTGAAACCTCCATCATGGAAAAGATTCTGCATCGTTACTTTTTTAGTAAGATCTGAGAATAGAGTTACACAATAGTCTGCACATTCAAGAGCTGTAGCATTTCCTAGTGGAGACATATCTTCAGCATAACCAAGGAATCCTCCGAAACCTTTCACTCCGCTGCCTGCCGTAGTCATTGTTGGAGACTGAGAAACGGTATTTACACGTACTTTTCTTTCTCCCCAGTAATTTCCGAAAGTTCTTGCAATACTTTCCAGATAAGCTTTGTTATCAGACATATCATTGTAGTCCGGGAATGTTCTCTGAGCTGCAATATAAGTAAGTGCTAAGATACTTCCCCACTCATTCATACAGTCTTTCTCCCAAGCTACACGCATTACTTTGTGGAAAGAAACCGCTGAAATATCCCAGCCTTTTTCCAACCAATCGTAATTCATTTCCGTATAATGTTTTCCTTTTCTTACGTTGATAGACATTCCGATAGAATGTAGGATAAAGTCAATTTTACCAAATTTTGCAACAGCAGCGTCAAAAAGTTTCTCAAGATCTTCGATAGAAGTAGCATCTGCACCTATAACTTCAGAACCTGTTTTTTCGGCTAAACCATTAAGTTCTCCCATTCTCAAAGCAATAGGAGCATTAGATAAGATGAATTCTGCACCTTCCTCATGACATCTCTCAGCAACTTTCCATGCGATAGATTGTTCATTAAGGGCTCCAAATATAATTCCCTTTTTGCCTTTAAGTAAACCGTATGACATAATTTTTTAATGTTTATTGAAATACAAATGTAGCAATAATTGTGGTTATGACATAATAAAAATGGAGCCTTATCAATTATAAGACCCCATTTTCTTGAAAATATTTATATGACTGAAATTTTAATTGGTTTTCTTGTTCCATTCTGCCTTTACATCTTCTGCTGCATCCTTGGTTTTTTCCCAAGCTTCATCTGCTTTATCTTTAATGTCTTCCCAGGCATCGGATACATTAGCTTTTACCCTTTCTAGCCAGTCTTCTTGTTTCGCTTCTTCGTCATTATTCCGCTTTTCATTAATATAGTCCTTGGCTTTATCTGCCAATTCATTGATTTTCCATTTAGCATTGTCCGTTGCATTCTGTAAAGAATTTTCTACATTATTTACTGCATTTTCCGCTTTGTTGTAATCTGAATTGTTCATAATACTATAAATTTGGTTTGGTAATATTGAATAAACAATAACCATTCCTAAAATCTGATGACTTTGTTAAACTTTTCATAATCTTTTGTTATCCTTTTCAAAATCAACCTTACCTTTATTCTATTAAAATCAATCATTATGGAAAAAATACGCTGTGGATGGTGTGAAAAAGATGATCTCTATAGAAAATATCATGATGAAGAATGGGGGAGACCCGTTTACGATGATGAAACGATTTTTGAATTTCTTATTCTTGAAAGTTTTCAGGCAGGTCTGAGCTGGTACACCATTCTTTCCAAAAGAGATAACTTTAGAAAAGCATTTGATTTTTTTGATTATAAAAAAGTTGCTGTTTATTCTGATGAGAAAATAGAGGAACTTATGAATGATGCCGGAATTATCAGGAACAGGCTTAAAATATTGGCTGCAATAACCAATGCTCAGAGATTTATGGCGGTTCAGAAAGAATTTGGCAGTTTTTCAAAATATATCTGGGGGTTTATAGATGGGGTGCCCATTGATAATAAACCGAAGGCTTTATCAGAAGTACCAGCAACCACGGAAGTTTCTGATTTAATTTCCAAGGACCTTAAAAAAAGAGGGTTTAAGTTTGTGGGTTCAACAGTTATTTATGCTCATATGCAGGCTACAGGAATGGTAAATGATCATATCGAAACTTGCTTTATAAGGAATTTTAAATTATAGTTTATTCAAAATATAGTGATGTTTTTTGATAATTTTGTATGAGATATTTTTTAAATATAACAATTTAATTCACCAAATTATAATGGCTGAGACGGTATTTAATCCGCTGTTAATTAATATATTTTTCATTTGTAAGTGAATACTGATTGCTTTAATCACTTTGTTGTGTTTTAAATTATTGATTTATTAAAATAATTATATATTTATTAAAAAGTTTGTATATTTGCACCCTCAAAAACATAGGTGATGCAAAGAAATTATAAACCACGATATAGTCTTCTCTTTTTACTTTTTGCTGTCTTTTTGAATGCTCAGATTGGGATTGGATTGGCGAGCCCGGATTCTTCTGCAATGTTTCATGTAAGCGCTAAAGATAAAGGTGTGCTTCTTCCAAGTATTGCCTTAAATTCAGATTCTGATGCACTTACCATAGCTGCTCCGGCAGATGGTTTGATTGTATGGAACAACGGAAAAGCTGGATTAGCAGAAGCTGGATTTTATTATTGGTTTGCTTCCAAATGGAACAGACTTTCAACTTCTGCCAATACTAATAAAGGAAATGATAGTACTGGATGGAATACAACGGGAGAGAACGCTGGAACCTATAGTGGTGCCAATACTGCTTTGTCATTGGGAACAAAAACAATGGATGATCTCATCTTTAAGGTAAATGCTGCCACAGCAGGAAGACTGGGTGTTGATAATTCTGTAAGTTTTGGATTAGGGGCTAATGCTGGCCAGAACGGAATTGCTATTGGAAGTTCAAGTTCTGCATTTCAAGGAATTTCTATTGGTAGCGCAGCTGCAGTTACTGCCAACGACGCTTTGGCGATAGGAAACAAATCCACAGCTGGAGCTTTTAAATCCACAGCTATTGGGTATAATGCTCAAACCAGTAAAAATGAGTCCACAGCAATTGGAAATAATGCTTCAGCCGGAGGATTTCAGTCAATTGCTTTGGGATATAATGCTAAAACAAATACAAACAGTGAAACAGCTTTAGGATATAATGCTGTTACCAATAAAGAAAACTCTACAGCAGTAGGTTCAGAGGCCAATGCCCTGGGACAATTCTCTACTGCAATAGGATATGGAGCAACTACCTCACAGGCCAATGCTATTGTGTTGGGAAATAATAATGCGAATGTAGGCATTGGCACGGGGGCTCCAAATACCTCGGCAAAATTAGATGTAAACGGGCAGTATAAGCTGGGCGAAAGAGGCAGTGTACAGAAAAATCAGATCAATTTTGAAGTATGGCCGGGTGTTTCCATCAATAATTTGCCTCCCGGAAAATCTACTACGTTGGAAATTGCTGTTCCAGCCGGATTTCAGCCAGGCTCTACAAGAGCTGTAGTAGTCGTATCTCCAGCCGGAGATTTTGCAGGGAACTCCACATTCTCGATTTCTAATCCAAGAATGAATTCCACCTCAAGTATTGTGATTAATCTTACCAATATTTCAGGAAGTGCAAACAGTCTCTACTCAAGTCATTTTTATGTGATGATTAATGAGTTTTAAAGTTGATAATAAGTTTTATTATAGTTGATATGGTGTTAAGGGCCTCCAGTTTTGGAGGTCTTTTTTTATGAGTGTGTATGCAAAATAGAGGCTGCAATAGCCCAAATATACCCAACGATCATCTGAAAGATTATAAATGAAACAGGAATCATCAGACTTCTTAAAAATATAGATCCTTTAGAATATCCGGATTGAGAGAAAAACTGCACATAAAACCACAATCCATAGACAAGACTAAATACAGTAAATGCCATAAAATAAATTGAGATAACAGCAGCAGAGTTCTTAAACAAGAAAGTGATGAGAGTAAATGCCAATAGAGCAATCATGTCTCCGCTTGTTTTATAAGCGTTAAGAACAAGGTGTTCAGAATAGTTAAATCCAGCTTTTAGAAACCACAGATAACTAAAAATTGAGTTGAAAGGGATAGAAAGGAGCAGAAAAATTTTAAAATAAGTGGTCATAAATTCCTGGAAAGAACTCATCATCGCTTTCTGATCATCAGAAACCAAAGCACTGTAATCCATATTGGAATAATGGGAAAGTATTGATGAAATGGTGGCTGTTAATAATAAAAGGGTAACAAAATTAAAATAATTTACTCTTTTGCCCAGAATATATTCTCTTACACTGTTTCCTGGTCTTGTAAATAATTCTTTTATCGTGTACAGAATTCCTTTGTCCACATGCCATACTCCATGGATTAAATCATGTTCAATAAAGTGTTTTAAAGAATATCTGTGAGTACTGGTTTTTTGCCCACAATGGCCACAGTATTTGGTCGTAACAGGTTGGTTGCAGTTTAAACAGGTATCATGCATTTTGTAAAACTTTTTTTAGTTAGACTAACGAGACTTAATTTCGTTACGCACATTTTTCTGGTTTTTCCAGATGATTAAAAAAATAGGAAGAAAAGCGATAGGCATATACGTCAAAGGACCTATTCCTTTTTTGATTGTTACATAGAGACAAGCCCCAAGCATAATTCCTAAAATGATACTTAAGAAAAGAAGTATTGCTGTTCGTTTTTTAAGCTCGGTCTTAAGCTCTTCAACGGATAATTCTGACAGTTTACGATCACCTGCCTGTTGTATGGTTTTCATATTCAATCTTAGTTTTATAGTTATTAGGTTTTTGCTAAATTAATAAAAAAGAGAATTGATAAAATTGAACCTTTAAAAAAAATGCCTGAATCCCTGTAAATATACCCTAAAGTGTAGTCAAAATTTATATACAAAAGATTGTAAAAGAGAACAGATTAATTAAAAAATAACATTTTAAGCAAAAATATTGTGTACAAAATAAATTGAGTATTTTTGTTTTTTTAAAATAAATTATGATTGCGCTGTCAGAACATTTATGCTTTAAGACCTATGCTGTTTCAAGATATATTACAGGACTGTATAAGCCTTATTTGGATGAAATATCACTCACATATCCTCAATACCTTGTAATGCTGGTATTGTGGGAAAATGGAGAAATGAATATCGGAAAGATTGGTGAACATCTTCATTTGGATAACGGGACTTTAACTCCTTTATTAAAAAGAATAGAAAAGAACGGATTTTTGACCAGGACCCGAAGTCTGGATGACGAAAGAGTAGTCCGTATCAATCTTACAGAAAAAGGAATATTGTTGAAAGACAAAGCGAAACATATTCCGGAGGCAGTTCAAATCTGTTTACATCTGGATGAAGAAAAAAAGAAACAGCTCATCTCCGGTTTGAATGAAATATTATCAACACAATCCTTATCCAACATATGAAGAAGATAGGAATCATAGGGTATGGCTGGCTGGGAGCCAGAATAGCAGTATCTATTTCAGATCAATACGAAATCTTTGCAACCACAACAACCGATGAAAAAGCAAAAGAACTTAATGGCAAAGGGATACATGCTATAGTTGCTCATTTCCCTGATTATCAGATTTCTGAACCCTATTTGAAATGGGAGGTGATAGACCATCTGGATGTTTTAATTATTACCATTCCGATTTCAGAGAAAAGTTGTTGCGTAAGTTCACTATACAACAGAATTCAAAATTTATCGTCTTTTATCGGAGATTTTAAAGGACAAATGTTTTTAATGAGCTCTACAGGAGTTTACCCGGATATTGAAAAAGAATTTATCGAAGATGATATTCCCATTGAAAAAGTTTCAGGAGAAAGAATGTTTAGAAGAAAATACTCACAGGTAAATATTTTGAGACTTGGAGGTCTTATGGGAGATCAGAGACTTCTTAAAAATTATAATGTGAGTAATCTTGATTCTGCGGTTAACCATATCCATTACAAAGATATTGCAGGTATTCTCTTAAAAATGATCGACAATGAAGCAAAATCAAAATTGTATAATGTAACAGCCTTGTTACATCCATCAAAAGCTCAGGTTATCAATGTTCAAAAAGGCATACAGGAGAGGGAAGAGATGGAAGTTATAAAGGGAAAGAAAATTTTATCTTCAAAACTGGTTTCAGACTTAGAGTATATTTTTGAATACCCGGATCCACGAAAATTTCATGAGAATTAATTTGAACCATTAAATAAATTAAAGATGCGAAGTTTCGCTAAGAAGATTAAACATATTCTTTTTCATTCTGTAAGAATTTCAACAGCAAGTTTAAATATTTTAAATCATCAAGATTGGAAAAGTATGGATGAAATTACATTAAGAGTAATAAAAAAAATCTACGTTACCACAAATTCAATCCTGTTTTAATATATTTCAATGTACATCTATAAAACATCAATAGGGACGGGCTTTAGCCCGTCTTTTAAATTCATTTCCAATCCATTGGCTTTAGCCAAAACCTATAAAAAAGCCTCTGGAAAAACTCCAAAGGCTTTTTATGCATAAAATGGATTGTACCATTTATCTTATTTAATAATTCTGTCAAGAACCCAAGTAATAAGATTCTTTTCAGAATTGTGGTGGTCTGTAGAGAATTCTCCACGTCTTCTGTTTGCCACTACGTTATTTACGGTAATCGCTTTATGGCCTAATAATTTTGAAAATGCATAGATCGCAGAGGTTTCCATTTCAAAGTTGGTAACTCCAAGATCATTCAATGTTTCAAGGAATTGATCATCTACAGCCTTTAGACGAAGCTGTCTTCCCTGTGGTGCATAGAAACCTGGGAATGTAGCTGTGTTTCCGTGGTATTTAGCATCTTTATAATATTCACCCATTTCTTCTGCCCAGTCTGAGAAATAAAGCATAGGTTTAATTTTTTCGTAAGGGAATCTTTCCATAAAGCTTCTTGAAAACTCATTTTCAAAGTTGTAGTCCTGGTAGAAATGCATTAAACCATCTAATCCAACTACGTTTTGAGTAACCAGCATATTATCAACCTGTACATCAGGGTTCACACTTCCACAAGTTCCCATACGGAATAATTCAAGGGCTTTGTGCTCTGTTTTGAACTCCTTATTTTTAAGATCGATGTTTACCAGGGCATCCAGTTCGTTCATTACGATATCGATGTTCTCAGTTCCGATACCTGTAGACATTACGGTGATTCTTTCTCCACGCAATGTTCCTGTATGCGTGTAAAATTCTCTTTTGTTTTTTTTGATTTCTACGGTATCAAAATATTTTGAAACCTTTGCTACTCTGTCCGGGTCACCCACAAGGATGATTTTATCAGCAATATCTTCAGGTAAAAGATTCAAGTGGTATACACTTCCGTCTTCATTCAGAATAAGTTCTGAAGCAGCAAGTTTGTTTAGCATAATTTATATTTTTTGTTTTTTTAATTGATGAAAATTGCCTCTTTATAAGGTGAAGCCATAAGTTGATAGATCGAATCGTATTCCTCAACAATCCTTTTTTGTCCGTCCATCACTTCATATACAGTCACTACTGTCTTTTCAAAGTTTTTAGGATCTTTTCTCTGGGAAGTAATCTCATAAAAATGATTATCTTTTTTAAGAATAGAAACCAATTCTTCTTTGGTCGAATTATTAGAAGACATCATTCCCGGAAATTCCATAACAACATCTTTAAGTTCCGCATAGCTTTTGTAAGGTTTGGTTATTCCGTTAGAATATACATACACGTTAGGTACCGGTTTATCCTGTTCCAGACGGACCAGATAATAGTCATTTCCTTTTTTTTCAGCATATATGGCCATTTCCTGTTGTTTTGCGGGCTTATCTGCCTGCTTTTTCTTTTGCGAAAATGCTGTAAGAGAAAGGAAACTCGCTGTAACAGCAAACAATAATTTTGTTTTCATACTCCTATTTTATTTTTGATGTGTTGAATTTAATTAAAAAAATCCTCTCCCAATAACCTCTCGCCATTATTTTAACGGTATTTTAGAATAAACCGTTCCTTAAAGAATAATGAATCTGATTTCGGGGTTTAAAATTAGTGAAAAATATTGTATCAAAAATATAAACATTATTTAATCTGCTATTAAAATTGAGATAACATCCTATTAATAGTTTTGCGGATAAAAATTCATGAGATCTTATCCACTGCTTGTTGTCATCCTTTTGATAGGATTTGCAGTAATGTCTTTTAATCCTGTTTACCGGGGTAAAGAAAGTGAAAATACATTTATTAATAAAGGGTTGTCAGATTTTAAAGGTAAGCTCGAGCAATTAAAGTCTGATGTTCGTAAGTTCTCTGAAGACCGTATTAGTCTCGAAGAATTGCAGGAATCATTAAAAAACACAAGAAATTCTTTTAAGGAAATTGAATTCTATATTGCTTATCATTATCCTGAATTCACCAAAACTCACCTTAATGCAGCGCCTTTATTTCATATTGAAGCTGCCGGAACATCATCATATACACTGCCTCCGGAAGGGTTGCAGGTATTAGATGAACTCGTGTTTTCGGATGAAGCTGCAGATGAAAAAGAAAAGATAAAAACCATTACCGATTTTTTATACAACAGCTATTCAGGGTTCTATCTGAGTGCCATAAAAAATGGAATGAGTAAAGGAAACAATAAAACACTGCCTTTGCGCATAGAGCTGATCAGGATCTACTCTCTGGGAGTGACAGGTTTTGATACCCCGGGTTCTTTGAATATTTCCGAAGAAGCCAGCCATGCGCTTTCCGGAATGCAGAAATATATCAATGATGATCCGTATTTTAAAAACTATAATAGCCAAAAAGCAGATCAGACCTTAACGGAAGCCATCAGTTACCTTTCAAAAAATAAAGATTTTGAAACCTTTGACCGAATTGAATTTTACAAAAAATATATTCAGCCTCTGTATGAAGAATTAGGAAAATGGGATGGAAGACCTGATGATCTGAAGGAATTTTCAGGATGGAATGTCAATAACAAAAACCTTTTCAGTAGTGATTTTTTAGATCCCTATTTTTATACCTTGTTGAAATCATCAGAAGATAATCCGGATCTTCGAAATCTGGGAAAATCAATTTTCTATGATCAGAATTTAAGTGGCAATGGGAAAATGAGCTGTGCAACCTGTCATCTTCAGGAAAATGCTTTTACAGACCTTATGGCAAAATCACCAAGTAATGTAGAAGGAAAAACAGTATTGAGAAATTCACCATCTTTATATAATGCAGTTTTTGCAAAAAGGTTTTTCTATGATTTACGTGCTTTTTATCTTGAACAGCAGGCTGAACACGTTATTTATAATGAAGATGAATTTAATACAAGCTACGAAAGTATCATTCAAAAGTTAAAGACAAAGCCTGAGTATAAAAAAGCATTCCGTAACGCTTTCAAAGATGGTAAGATCAATAAAGAAAATTTTTCAAAGGCATTAAGTTCCTATGTAGCTTCATTATATTCCTTTGATAGTGATTTCGACCGTTTTATGAGAAATGAAAAAAGTGTTTCGGATGATGTGAAAAAAGGATTCAATTTGTTTATGGGAAAAGCGAATTGTGCTACCTGTCATTTTGCACCTCATTTTTCAGGGCTTGTACCGCCATTTTTTAATGAAAATGAGTCTGAAGTTTTGGGAATAACTACAAAACCAATTAAACAAATTCCTATAGAGCTGGATCAGGATCCTGGAAGAGGAAACAGCCCTGTGAAAAAAGAAAAATCATGGATCTATGACTACTCATTCAAAACAGTTACAGTAAGAAATATTGCCCTTACAAAACCTTATTTCCATAACGGAGCTTTCAATACTTTAGAAGAGGTTCTTGATTTCTATAACGAAGGTGGTGGAGAAGGATTGGGACTCAAGATGAAAAATCAGACACTTGCTGCTGATAAATTAAACCTTACCCAAACAGAAATGAAACAAATAATTGCTTTTCTGAATGCACTTACGGATGTGAGTAGGGCGAAGTAGATGGTAAAGATATTTTTTTGCTTTTTAAGTGAGGGATTCATGATTAGTTGGCGGGGATTTGTTATTCGTGATAACAGAGTGCAGATGCCCGCTTTACGTATCTGAAGCAGAGTACTAAATGTAGTATCAGCCCCGGAGATAAATCAGCTTCCGGAACACTTTCGTTAAAATGGGAATGTAAATTTCTAGACTTTTGATATGGTCTTGAAATCTGTAGGCCTCATATGGGTAAGCTGCTGAAAATTATTGCTGAATGCAGATATATTAGAATAACCAATTTCGTATGCTATTTCCGTCATACTCAAATCAGTATCTTTTATTAATTCCATGGCCCGAATAATTCTCAGCATTTTCAAATATTGAATAAAAGTGATATGCAGTTTTGTTTGAAACAATCTTGTTAAACTTCTAACACTCATTCCGGATATCTTTGCCATATCTTCTAATGTATGACTTTCATTTAACCTATTTCTAAGATGATCGGTAATTGCATTAAGCCTCTGATCTTCTGTTGTGGGAAGCTGAATCGAAAATTTTTTAAGATTTTCTTTTGACAATACTTTCTTAAGCGTTGATAAAAACTCAAATTCCCAGGTATCTTTTTCGTAATCTCCCTGCCATTTTTCGCTGAAAGATAGCATTTCTGATAAAAGTTTACTCACTGGATAAATTCCTAATTCATTATAAAAGTCATCTGTTTCTTTCTCTGGGAAATAGATATTGATCATGTATAGATCCTGTGTATTAAACATCAGATTATGAGAATAATTCTTGGGTATCCATAGATAATGATTAGACGGAATATAGAAATCCTTTTCACCCGTTTGCAGATAAGCAATTCCGCCATAAACCAGCAGCAGCTGAGCCTTATCATGCTGATGGGAAGGAAAACGCTGCTCAATCTGTTGCCGCATTACTAAAATTGAATCAGGATTCTGATCAATAACATTTATTAGTTGGTTAAGACGTTCCATTTGGCCAAATTTAGCAAATATTAGGCTAATTATATAAAAAAATCATTTTAGGTGTTGAATAATTTTGCTCAATAATAATATAGCATTATGAAACAAAATATAGTAGGCCCTCATAAGGAGCTTGAAATACCGGATGAATATTATAATAATAAATTACCGTATTCAGCAGCGGATATTGATGCAGCGAATATTTACAGACTGACTTGTACGTATTCTAGCCCTTTTATGCCAATGATAGATCTAACCGTTGCGTTGGAAGAATTGATGAAGTTCTTTAAGGAGTGGTTGGCTTCTAAAAAGAAAGAAACAAAGCAATTATAAAGAAGAATGATGAAACAATACAGAACCATTTTAATTCTCAATATATTATTGTTGCTGTTGGTGCAATCTTTTTATGCCCAGAATACAGAAAATGTAAAAATATTGAGTTTGGAAGAAATATGGAAAATTGCCGAAGTGAATAATCGTCAGTTAAAACTATCTGATTTAAATTTTCAGCAAAGTAAGCTGGAGGTGCTTGAGGCAAAGGATCGCTTGATTCCCGAACTTTCGGTAGGAGGAGAGATAAAAGCCAATTCTAAATTTCTGATTTATGACAATGGTTTATTCTCATCCCCACAGGATGTACCAGTAAAAGGCTATGGATACGGAATAGGATATAATTTGAATTTTAATCTTTTCAATGGTGGCAAAGACCGCATAAATATTCTCATGGAAAAAGAAGAAGAGGTACGGAAACAATATGAATTTGATCAGCAAAAGAACAATGTAAAATACAGTGTTGCGGCGGCTTATTTCGATTTATATAAGTTTCTGCACTTTTATGATTTTCTGGATGCGGAAATTGAAACGGAAAAGAAACAGCTGTCGCTTATAGAAAGTCTGCATAGAAATGGTACTGTACTAAAGAGCGATGTGCTGAGGACTTCCGTAAAATTGTCGCAATTAGAACTCACTCTTTCCGATGTTGAAAAGAAGATTGAAATCGCTAAACAACGCATCAATATTCTGATGGGATATGAAAATGATGCTGAACTAACTATTAATTATGAAGAGCCCGTTGAGTTAGATACCATTGCAAATGCTGGCTACAATGATTATATAGATATGGCTCTTAATACATCACCTGATTATAAGGTAGCCGATAGCGACATTAAATGGAGTGAACTCAATATTAAACAGATTAAAGCTGCATTATGGCCTAAAATTTCATTGTTTTCAAATTACAACTATACCTATCCTCAGATTTCTTTTTATCCATACTCAAATGATGTATGGGGATTTGGACAAACAGGAATTAAAGTACAATTTTCTCTTGATAACTTATACAAAAACAAACATTCGGTAACTCATGCCCAAATTACCAATAGTAAAGCAAAAGAAAAAGCAAACATTAAAAAGAATGAAATTTTGATCCAGGTAAAAGAAGCTTATTTACAGGAACAACAGGCTTTGGAAAACGTAAAAACAGCCATGAAAAACATTACAAAAACAACTGAAACGGTTCGGGTTATCAGAAGCAGTTATCTCAATCAGGAATCTCTTCTGACTGACCTTTTGGAAGCCGAAAACGCTTTATTGGAAGCGAAATTTAATGTAACAACTGCCCAGGCAAACGTAAAACTCACCCATATTAGATTGTTGACAATTGTAGGAATTCTTTAACGTAAAAAATTATGAACAAAAATAAAACAGATAAAATTATAGTAAAGCTAACCCAATGGTTGGGAATCACATTATTTACCAGTATAGTTATTTGGGCAGTAGCATTTTTTCTGAAAGGATATCGCTATGAACAGACCAATGATGCACAGATTGATGCCTATTTGTCACCCATAAATGCAAAAGTTGGCGGGTATATTCGTAAAATTTATTACAAAGATAATCAGCAGGTTAAGAAAGGAGATACACTTGTTGTTATTGAACTTGACGAGTATGAGTTAAAAAGAAATGCGGCATCAGCTGAACTGATGAGCTCACATGCTAAAATTCCTGTTCTGGCTTCCAATGAAGAAACGCAGATTAAAAGTATTGCAGTTATAAAGGCACAATTGGCAGGTGCAAAAGCAAGATTGAACCAACAACAAAGAGAATTTAAACGTTATAAAAATCTGCTGGCTGATGAATCTACCACACAACAAAAATTTGACAATGTCAATACATCATTGTCTATCACGCAGGCAGATTATGACCAGGCTAAAGCTTCTTTGCAGGTGGCTGAATCCAAACTAAATGATTTCAGAGCACAACGTAGTGCGATATCGGCAGAAATAAAAATAAAAGAAGCTCTTCTTCAAAGACAGGAACTGGATATCAGATATACTTTCATTATAGCTCCTTTTGATGGACAAATTGGTAAAAAAAGTATTCAGGAAGGCCAATTGATACAACCGGGACAAACATTAGCATTTTTAGTCAACAAAGCCGAAGAAAAATGGGTGATGGCCAATTTTAAAGAGACACAAATTGAAAATTTCAGAGTCGGGCAGTCAGTATCCATAGAGGTTGATGCTTTTCCTGATAAAAAATTTAATGGCATCATTGAATCACTTTCTCCAACTACAGGTTCCCGTTATTCACTACTTCCTCCTGATAATGCTACCGGTAATTTTGTTAAAATCATTCAACGCATTCCTGTTAAAATTAAACTTATAGATACACCTGATAAATTAGAAAAACTTTCTGCAGGAATGAATGCAAATATTTATGTCTTAAAACACTGATGATGCAGACACATAAAATACCGGTTTTCAAACCATGGGTTTCCGAATGGATGGCAAGATCCATAATATTTATTATTATGATGACCTGCCTGTTTAGTTTCACTTTTTACAGCAGCCCGGCAGCAGCCATGGGATTTTATGGTATACAATCTACCGATGTACAATATGGTATGGTAGTGATGTATGGCTCAACCGTAGCTTTTCTGGCACTGGACTCCCGCATTGTAAAGTATTTTGCAGTAAGAAAATATTTACTTATAGCACTCGCCATTAATGCAATATGCTCCGTTATTTGTTTTCAATGTAAAGATTGGAACCTGTTTATTATTTGTCAGTTTTTACAGGGAATTACCTGTGCACTGATGTCTGGTATCGTGTTACAGCTTATTTTTCCAAGATTGCAGTCGGTCCGAGCTCGTGTGATTGCGTACAGTCTCCTTTACGGGAGCATACAAATTGCAGTACCATTTTATTCCATCTATACCAGTGTAGTCCTCTATTTTTTTGATTTTAACTGGCTATTTTACGGGTTCAATATTATACTTATCATCCTTACATGTATTATATTGCTTACGATGAACGGTAAAGCAAGGTTTACGAAAAAGCTACCTTTATATCAGGTAGATTGGGCGGGCTATCTACTGTATGTATCTTTTATTTTAATATTGGGATATATCTTTGTATACGGAAGACAGCTAGGATGGCTTGACAGCCGTTTAATACTTGCCCTTGGTTTAAGTAATCTTGCAATTCTTGTGCTTTTTATAATAAGAGAACTCAAAATTAAGCGGCCATTAATCAACCTGCAGATTTTTAAAACAAAAAATTTTGTCGTAGGCCTTTTACTCCTTTTTACATTTTACATTTTTAAAGGGAGTACAGGAATGGCTTATGGCTATCTTGAAGTGATTTTAGGTAATCATCCACTCAGTACTATTCCCATATGGGTTGCGGTAATCTCAGGAGTCATTCTAAGTATGTTTGTCACTTCGCGGTTTGTGCTGATAGGTTTTAACCTGATAAGGATTATTCTTGTTGGTTTTGGGATCATGGCGGTATACTATGTCTATATGATATTGTTTGTCTCTGTACAAGGCGAAACAATAGATTTCATCTTGCCTATGTTTATATATGGAGTGGCAACGGGTGTTTTATTTGTTCCCATTGTTTCATTCACCGCATCATCAGCGCCTCCTAAAATTGCTCTGCATGCCTCGCTGGTTGGAATATTTGCCAGGTTTACCGGGTTTATAACCAGTTTGGCATTTAGCAATGAACTCCAATTATTTACAAAATCAGCTGTAAGGGAAAAGTTTCGCGAAACAATAACGGAAACTAATCAGCAATTACCAGTTACTTTACTGGATATTCAAAACCAGTATATGAATGCAGGAAGCGATTTGTATACCTCAAAAACAGGATCCGCGGGATATTTTAATCAGATGATAAGTCATCAGATATTGGCTCGCGGTACCCGGGATTATTATGATTTGATGTTGATAGGGGTAATTTCCGTAATTGTTATTTTACTCTTTACCCCTCAGATTCAAAATGTCTTTTTAAAATTAAGAAAAAGCAGTATTCCGTATTAATCATTATTAGGGTCTGTTATTGATGAGTTATGGAGCAGTGAATTAGGATTTCTAAGACGATATCCTGTTAACTATTAACGAAAAGTTAATCCCATTAACATTAGGTTTTAAATTAATTAATATTCCCCTGTCTTTATTTAAAATCCTATTAACAGGAAGACCATCTTGAAAAAATAGTTTTGCAAGGTCTAATAAATCAAATTAAAAATGAATAAAAAACTACTAACAATTGGGGCTTTAGCTCTATTTGCCGGTTCGGTTGTTCAGGCGCAGACTACTATTTTTGACAAGGGAACGTCCTGGAGCTACAAAGACTTGGATCAGGCACAACCTGATGCATGGAAAACCCAAAACTATGACATCTCTTCCTGGCCTGTGGGTAATGCACCATTAGGATATGGTGATCCTGTTACTACCACCATTCATGGAGGTGCAACCGGATTAGTTACAGCATATTTTGCAAAAGATATTACGGTGGATCTTGCCACACTTACAGACAACATGGAACTTGGAGTAATGAGAGATGATGGTATAGTAGTGTATCTTAACGGAGAGGAAGTAATAAGAGACAATATGCCTGCCGGAGTCATTACATTCAATACTTTTTCCAGTACAACAATTGACAATGCTGCAGAAAATGTGTATAATATTTTCTCTATTCCAAAATCAAAATTCATCAATGGTGTTAACCGAATTTCTATTGAATTACATAACCGAAGTGTTGGCAGTTCAGATCTTAGAATTGATGCTTATCTGAAAACAAAGCCTAACACGACATTTCCGCCTGTTGTATGTAACGGATCACATATTAGCTGTTTCACTTCCATTGTTCCTACGGCACAAACCAATAAACTTATCATTCCTGGTGAACACAAATATCAGCTTATTTTGAAAGAAGGTGATAATTATACCGAAGGAGGCGGGCTAGTAGGCGGGCAGAACGACTTTACAGCGTATGTTGGCAAATCAGGAAGCAGTACAAATGGATACCTTTCCGTAAACCACGAAACAAACCCTGGTGGTGTAACGATGGCTGAGGTAAATTATAACGCATCTACAAAACTTTGGCAGTTAACAAAATCAAGAGCAGTAAGTTTCTCAGATCCTAGCTTGGTACAGACAATCAGAAACTGTTCAGGAGGAATTACTCCTTGGGGAACGGTAGTAACAGCAGAAGAATCTGTAACGGCTAATGACACAAATGGTGACGGATACAAAGATTACGGCTGGCTGGTAGAAATTGATCCCGCAACAGCACAGGTAGTTTCTAAGAATACAGATGGTTCTAAAGGAAAACTATGGCAGATGGGAATCATGAACCATGAAAATGTGGTGATTAATAATGCCGGAACTACTGCATATTACGGAGAAGATGGAGGTACACACATGGTGTATAAATATGTGATGGATACACCAAACAATCTGGCTTCAGGAAATCTTTATGTATTAAAATTAGATCAGGGATTAACGGCAGCAGGAGATCCGGCGGGAACTACAGCAACATGGATTCCGGTTCCTAATAAAACAAAAGCAGACCAAAATAACACAGCAAACCTTGCTCAATCATTAGGAGGAACAAGATTTAATGGAGTAGAAGATGTGGATATCAGCCCTCTGGATGGTAAGATTTATTTTACAGCAAAAGGATTAGATAGAGTCTATCGTTTACAGGACAATGGAACAACCGCTTCTCAGGTGGAAACATTCGTGGGTGGAGCCAACTCGGTATACTCTTTCGAAACAACACAGGGAACAAAATCTGAGGCTTGGGGAGATGGAAATGACAACCTTACTTTTGATGAACTTGGAAACCTTTGGGTGCTTCAGGATGGTGGTAAAAACTATATCTGGGTCATTGCTCCGGATCATACACAGACTAATCCGAAAGTGAAATTATTTGCTTCAATGCCAGCAGGGTCTGAGCCTACAGGATTAACGTTTACACCAGATCATAAATTCGGTTTCTTCTCTATCCAACATCCGGATTCTACCATCTCTACAGACATTGATGCTACAGGAAATACTATTGATTACAAAGGGAAGTCTGCTACTGTAGTGATTGCACTTAAAGGAAATCTCGGAACACAAGGTTCTTTAGGAACAACTGAAAATACAGCTGCTGAAAACACAGTAACGGTAGCTCCGAATCCTACTTCAGGAATAGTAAAAATCAATTTGCCAAAAGGCTTAAAAGATATTTCAGTGACTGCTTACAGTATAGATGGTAAAATTGTTTATACTAAGAAATTCAATGGCGTAAACAAGATATTAGACCTGGATTTTACACCTCAATTGGAAGGGGCCAGAGTTTTAATTCTGAATATTGAAGCAGAAGGAGGATTCCAGAAAACAGTAAAACTTTTAAAGAAATAAAAACTATTTATAATTCCTGTCTGCCGATACCATTTGTTGTCGGCAGACATTTCTGTTTATAAAATTGCTGTAATAGACACATGCAGATTAAGGTGCTGTGATAATGGACATTTAAAAAATAATAAACATCTTCATATGAAAAAGTTTTTCTTACTTATTTCCTTTTTATCACTTTCTCAGATCAACGCTCAGATTGATCCTGTTAAATATCCTACTTTCACCAATATGGAAGAAGCTCTGAACAGTAAGAAGGCTGTTTACAGTATGAGTTTCAGAGAAAAAGGATTGTTTAATATTCCGCCTCAAATTATAAAATTGGATTCATTATTCTTTTTAAATATGATGGCCAATAAGTTAGAAAAAATGGATCAGGAGCTTTTTACATTGAAAGAACTTGAATTTTTGAATGTAAATGAAAACAGCATCAAGTACATCCCGGATGAAATCAGCCAGCTTAAAAAGTTGACTACATTTTCTATGAATCTGAACAGTCTGACAAGTATTAATCCAAATCTTGCAAAGCTTCAAAATCTTAAGGTGGTTCACTTTGATGCCAATAACCTTAATGTTTTTCCTGAAGCTCTAATGGAAATACCCACCTTAGAAGAAATCAATTTACAGGGAAATCAAATTAGTTTTATTGCGGACCGGTTGTTTCAGATCAAAAGTCTGAAATTCTTAAATCTGGCCAACAATCAGATCAATGACATGGGAAATCTTTCATTTCCAAAAAGTTTAAAATATCTCGAATTACAGCAGAATACTATCAGCAGACTTCCTGAAAATCTATTTAAAGCTCAGGAACTTGAATTTCTGAATGCAAGTGATAATAATATTACAGAAATCTCATCTAAAGTAAAAGGATTAAAGAATATTGTCAGCATGAATCTTGCTAACAATAATCTGAAAGATATCCCTGTAGAAATCAGTCAGCTTAAAAACCTGAAAACACTGATTCTTACAGGAAATCCTATAGAAAAATCTAAAATTGAAAGACTAAAAACCTTACTGCCGGAAGCACAGGTTTATTTCTAGACCTATCCGCCAACACGTTTGGTTTTATAGCCCATATCTTTAAGGATAGCCATTATTTTATCACGGTTATCTCCCTGGATGATAATCGTTCCATCCTTTTCAGAACCGCCTATTCCTAAGGTGGTTTTTATTTTCTTGGAGATTTTTTTAAGGTCATCTTCACTACCTTCCCAACCTTCAACAATAGTTACAGGTTTACCGTTTCTGCCTTTCTTCTCAAATTTGCACACCAATGGTTCTTTTTGCTTGAATTCTTCTTCAGGCATTTCAAAATCCTGCTCTTCATGTTCAGGAAAAAGATTCTTCAATTGATCACGTAAGTCCATACGGCAAAATTAAAAAAGATTTATGGATTAATCCTTGCAAATCCTTATGAAAATATACAGCTGAATAAAATAGTTCTGGATTAGTTTACTTTATTCTGTTCCAAAAATAATGGGTACATTTCCGCAAAACTGAATGGCGCTATGGAAGTGCAACCCCAATGATTAAAAACAATCGCCTCATAGTTGTTTTTATTTTAAGTTCTCCCTGAAGAACATTTCCAATTTATCAAATGGAATAAGATCAGTTTTATCATATAAATCTACATGAACAGCACTAGGAATAATCATCAGCTTTTTAGGTTCAGAAGCCATTTTAAATACATCTTCACTGAAATAACGCGAATGAGCTTTTTCTCCGGCAATAATCAATAAAGGTCTTGGTGCTATTTCTTTAATATAAGTAAGGAGAGGCATGTTCATAAAAGATAACGGATTGGTAGCGTTCCAGGCACCGTTTGAATTCAGGGAACGTTTGTGAAACCCTCTGGATGTTCTGTAATAATCGTAATAGTCTTTTACAAACTGTGGCTCATCACCTGTTAGTCTTTCAGGATTTAGAAGATTTCCGGCATGAAAAAATCCAGCTTCAGCATCTTTCCATCGCTGTTCTCCCAATAGTTCTAGATTTTTATTTCGTTGTTCAGGGGTCATTGCATCATAATATCCCTTTGACATTACTCGGGACATATCATACATGCTGGTAACAGCAACAGCTTTTACGCGCTTATCTATGGCAGTAGCGTTGAGAGCAAAGCCTCCAAAACCACAAATCCCTATGATCCCGATCTTATTTCTGTCAATATTTTTCTGTATTCCCAGAAAATCTACTGCTGCACTGAAATCTTCTGTATTGATGTCTGGGGATGCCACATTGCGGGGTTCACCACTGCTTTCACCAGTATAAGAAGGATCAAATGCCAGTGCAATAAAACCACGCTCTGCCATCTCATTGGCATATAAGCCTGAGGATTGCTCTTTTACAGCTCCAAACGGACCACTGATAGCAATAGCAGATAATACCTTTTGGCTATGATATTTCGGAATGTACAGATCGCCGGTAACAGTTAGTCCATACCGATTTTTAAAGGATATTTTCTGGCGTATTACCTTATCACTTAATTTAAAAGTATAATGTTCTGTGGAATCCATTTTTTGAAAGTCTGATATTTTGTTTTGTGCATATGCCTGTACTATACTGAGAAATATAATGCACAGCGGTAGTATTTTCTTCATATTGTGTTATACTTAGATCCTTTTAATTATTTTGGCAGGAACTCCTCCAACGATAGTATTGTCCGGGACATCCTTTGAAACCACTGCACCTGCAGCAACTATTGAATTTTCACCAATGGTTACTCCGGGTAAAATGGTAGCATTTGCTCCAATCCATGCATTTTTTTTAATATGGATAGATCCAACCATTAAAGAATGTCTATCTGCTGGGGAAACAGGATGTCCTTCAGACAACAGATTTACCTTAGGAGCAATCAGTACATTGTCCTCAATCGTAATACCACCTAGATCCAAAAATGTACAGCCAAAATTGATAAATACATTTTTTCCGATTTTCGTATGTTTTCCGTAGTTGATGTACAAAGGGGTAAAGACATTGATACTTTCATCAATCTCAGATGTTGTGATTAGGTTTAATAATCTTCTCACTTCATGAGGATCAGAAGTATTGTTCATCTGAATAAGCAGTTTTTTTGTAGAAAAAGACTCTTCCAGCATTTTATAAGCTTCAGGATCATTGGCTGAAATGGTAAAACCATTTCGTAGCCTTTCAAATATATCTTGTGTTTGCATTGTTATGTTGATTTACTAACTCTGCAAAATTAAAGATAAAGCCCCACAGCAGTTTTGCTGTGAGGCTCATATTACTTTTCTGTGAAGCTCATTTTTTATAAAGAGTCTCTATATTTCTGTCGGAGGTACACCATATTGCTTTTTAAAAGCAGTAGAAAAGTGAGAGAGGTTTTTAAATCCAACTTCTATATAAACATCCTGAACCTTTTTATTTTCTTCTTTTAGCATGATATAAGCCATTTCAAGACGCTTTTTTATCAACCATTTTTGAGGGGAGAGTCTGCTAATCTTTTTGAAATCTCTTTTAAAAGTAGCCAAGCTTCGTCCCGTAAAAGATGCAATCTGATCCATACTGAGATCATCCATATAATTATTGTTAAGAAACTCAAGAAGATCAATTTTCCATGGTTCGGCAAAATCAAAAAGGATGGGGTAGAGTAGCTCATTGTTGTTTAGCAATGCATAAATTCCTTCTAGCAGTTTAAGATGTACTACACTTTCTGTTGGTTGTACATTACTGTCAAAGTAAGGAGTAAGGGATTGGAACAAACTTTCAATAGCTGGAGTTGGTTTTAATTTAAAAACTTTTTTATCAGAACCTTTGATATCCTTTGGAATTTCCGCTTTATTGATTTTACTGTAAGAATCACGTAGTACATTTCGCTGAAATACTAATGAGATACCTTTGTAAAGATCTTCACCTTTGCTGTTCTTATACATTTTCAAGCGATGATCTCTCCGGATAAAAGCACAATCACCAGCCTGTAATTTTATTTTTTTATTCCGGTCTTCAATAATCTGTTCACCAGAGTAAAGGTAAACCAGAACATGCTCCGGCTTAGAATGAACACAGTGTACACCATGTTCAGAAAAACATGAAAGAAATATCCCGGAATAACTCAAGGTTTCTAATATACTATCTGTCTGTATATTCATATTACTGTTAATTCATTATTGTAGCAAATGTAAGACTTTTGAGATGAGGTTATTTTATTGTGTAGCTCAATTATAAGGATTACTTTTATATTGATTAAGCATAATTTTTTATAATTTTAGTCGTTACCTTTAAAAACTAATATGAAAACCAATCATCTTATAATGCTTTCTTTGTTGGCTTTTGGAATGATGAATGCTCAATTTGCAGAAGATCCTCTAAACGCAGTTTTAGAAACGAAAGATGTACAAAACTTCTGGAAAGCCTTTGATAAAATGGAAACTTCCACTACTAATCCTTTTATAGAATACATAGAAAATGGTTCACCGGGAGTAAAAAGTTTTATCAGGAATCGTATCATTAATGCAGATTCTCTGTATGCAACAGTGAAAAAAAATAAAGAAGAATATCTTAAAACCAGACATGTAATAGATGGAATTGGGGCAAAAGATAAAAAACTAAAAGCAAGTTACAGCGCTTTAAAATATTGGTATCCAAAAGCTAAATTCTCAACCGTTTATTTCGTGTATGGCAGAATGAATACGGGCGGAAATTCTTCCAATGAAGGAATCTCAATCGGAACAGAATTGTTTAAAAATCTGGATGGAGTTGTACCTCTTATTGTTCATGAAATGATTCATTTTCAGCAAAATAATAAAGGCGGAGAAACTTTATTGAAACAAGCTTTAACAGAAGGCGGAGCTGATTTTATAGCAGAGTTTGTTTCCGGAGAACCAATGAATGTAAAAGCATTTCAGTATGGTGAAGCAAATTCAGACAAATTATACAAAGAATTTGTAACAAGATATAAAAGTGATGATTTAAGAGACTGGTTTTATTGGACCTCCAAAAAAGATGACAGACCCAATGATTTAGGATATTGGATAGGATACAAAATATGTGAAGCCTATTTTAATAAACAAACCGATAAACAACAAGCAGTACATGATATTTTAAACATTGAAGACCCATTTTTATTTTTAAAAGAAAGTGGCTTTCTGGATTCTTATATTCAGTCGTATGCAAAAGAAAAGAATTTAAAATATGATGATTTTTTCCAGGAATTTTCAGGGGAGCCTTCAACGGTAACATTATTAGTAAATGTTCCTGATAAAAATGATGAGGTTTATATCGCAGGAAACCAGAAAGGGTTGGGGAGCTGGAGTGCATCTTCAGTTAAAATGGAAAGGAAAAGCGATCTTGAAAGAACCCTTACTTTAAAAATATATTTACCAGCGCAATTTAAGTTTACCAAAGGAAACTGGAATCAGGAAGCTAATGTAAAAGGAGTGGAAAAAGGACAGAATATCAAAATAGAAAATGTAAAATCAAATAAGTTTACTTATAAAATTAATAGCTGGTTTAAAAATTAGAGTTGAAGCCAGAAGTTGAAATCTATAATCATCCACATTTTAAAATCTGCGAAATCAGCAAGATCTGCGAGAATAATAGAGCTCAAAGATTTTGAAGAGAACACAGATTTTTTCATTTTCCTCTGAATACATAAAATTCAGAACTCCAAATTCTTCTATTCATCGGAAATTAGGTAAATTTGTATAACTAAAGTTTTACAAAATGTCAAAAAAAGCAATATTAGCAATTCTTGACGGATGGGGATTGGGAACAAACCCGGACGTTTCTGCAATAGACAAAGCAAATACACCATTCATAGACAGCTGTTACCAAAAATTTCCACACACAACTCTTGAAGCAAGTGGCTTAGCTGTAGGCCTTCCTGCAGGGCAGATGGGGAATTCCGAAGTTGGGCACATGAACCTTGGGGCCGGAAGAGTTGTTTACCAAAACCTGGTAAAATTGAATATGGCGGTTGAAAACGGAACCCTGGGCCAGGAAAAAGTGATTCAGGATGCTTTTGAATACGCTAAAAAGGAAAATAAAAAAGTACATTTCATCGGATTGGTTTCCAATGGAGGAGTACACTCACATATCAATCACCTAAAAGGATTATTGACTGCTGCCAAAGAATTTGGATTGAATGAAAATGTCTTTGTACATGCATTCACAGACGGAAGAGACTGCGATCCACATTCCGGATTAGGTTTTATTGAAGAGCTTCAGAACCATATGGAAGCAACTACCGGAAAACTGGCTACCGTTGTAGGAAGATACTACGCAATGGACAGGGATAAAAGGTGGGAACGTGTAAAATTAGCTTATGATGCCCTTGTAGAAGGAGTAGGAGAGCAGAGTACAGACGCTCTGGCCTCTATCCGTGCTTCTTATGATAATAGCGTAACAGATGAGTTTCTGAAGCCTATTATTTTAGTCAATACAACAGCTACAGGAAACGTTGTACCTGTTGCTAAGATTATTGAGAATGACGTAGTGATTTGTTTCAACTTCCGTACAGACAGAGGTAGAGAAATTACAGAAGTGCTTTCTCAAAAGGATTTCCCTGATTATTCTATGCGCAAACTGAACCTTTATTATATTACATTAACCAATTATGACAAGACATTCCAGAATGTTCAGGTTGTTTTTGATGAAAATGTTTTAACAGAAACAATGGGTGAAGTACTTGAGAAGAATGGTAAAACTCAGATCAGAATTGCTGAAACTGAGAAATATCCGCACGTTACTTTCTTCTTCTCAGGAGGAAGAGAAGAAGAATTCAGCGGAGAAAAAAGATTGTTGTGTCCCAGTCCAAAAGACGTTCCTACTTATGATCTAAAGCCTGAAATGTCAGCTTATGATATTACCAATGCTATTGTTCCTGAACTAAAGCAAGGTACTGCGGATTTTGTATGTCTGAACTTTGCCAATACTGATATGGTGGGACACACAGGGGTGTTTGAAGCTGCTGTGAAGGCTGCTGAAACAGTTGATGCATGCATCGAAAAAGTAGCTACAGCTGCTTATGAAAACGGATATGCAGTATTCATTCTTGCTGATCATGGAAATTCAGATGTCATGTTGAATCCTGACGGAACGCCTAATACACAGCACTCTACCAATTTAGTTCCTTTCATTATTATGGATAAAGACCATACATGGAACTTAAAACCTGGAAAACTGGGTGACGTAGCACCTACAATCCTTAACGTAATGGGTGTTGAAATACCAAAAGCCATGACAGGAGATATTTTAGTTAGCTAAAATTCAATAATATTGTAAAAAAAATGCCGTTATACTTATATATCGGCATTTTTTTATGATTTATGTCAGATAAGGTATGAGTTGCATACTTTATTATGCGTTAAATAATAAATAAATCATATCTTTGTAAATTAAAAACTGAATATAAAAATGTATCAAAAGCTTGTTAGGAAAGAAGTAATGGGAATATTGGAAAAGGAAGTAGGTTCTTTTCTTGATAAATTTTTAACGCCAATTGAAAAGATTTGGCAGCCTTCTGATTATTTACCAGATCCTTCAAGCGAAGAGTTTAAACATGATCTTGAAGAAATTCAGACTTTTGCCCGTGAAATGCCTTATGATCTATTTGTAACACTAATCGGAGATTGTATTACGGAAGAAGCTCTTCCTTCCTATGAATCTTGGTTAATGGGTGTCGACGGAATTAATCAGGAAGAAAAATTAGGCTGGGCAAACTGGGTGAGAGCCTGGACCGCAGAAGAAAACAGACACGGAGACTTATTAAATAAATACCTTTATCTGTGTGGTAGAGTTAATATGAGAGAAGTGGAAATTACCACTCAATACCTTATTAATGATGGATTCGATTTGGGAACAAGTATGGATCCATACAGAAACTTCATTTATACAAGTTTCCAGGAAACAGCTACCAATATTTCTCACAGAAGAGTAGGGACATTAGCAAAACAATCCGGGAACGGAAAGTTAGCTAAAATGTGTGGTGTAATTGCAGCAGATGAAGCAAGACATGCAAAAGCTTACAAACATTTCGTTGCTAAAATCCTTGAAATAGACCCATCAGAAATGATCCTTGCTTTCGAAGATATGATGCGTAAGAAAATTGTAATGCCGGCTCACCTGATGAGACAATCAGGACAGAAGGCTGGCGAGCTTTGGGGGCATTTCTCAGATGCTGCACAAAGATGCATGGTATACACAGGCCAGGATTATATCAACATTATGAAAGACTTGTTGGATGAATGGAAAATTGAGCATGTAAAAGGCCTTACAGAAAAAGCAGAAAAAGCTCAGGAATATCTGATGAAGCTTCCTGCAAGACTACAGAAGATCACAGACAGAGTTTCTACTCCGGATCTTCAGTTCCAGTTTAACTGGGTTAAGAGCTAGTAGCCCATATTATTATTTTAAATTATAAAAGTATTGAGTGCCTTTCTTTTGGGCACTCTTTTTATTTCTTATCTTTGCAAAGCTAAAAAAAGAACAAAATGTTAAATAATAAAAAGATTGCTGTTGACTTTGACGGGACTATTGTTGATGATGCTTACCCAGGAATTGGTAAGGCAAAGATCTTCGCTTTCGAAACCTTGAAAAGATTACAGGCAGAAGGATTCAGATTGATTCTTTGGACATACAGACACGGAAAAACGTTAGATGAAGCAGTAGAATTCTGTAAAAAGAATGGAGTGGAATTTTATGCAGTGAACTCAAGCTTCGAAGGAGAAGTTTTTGATTCTGCCACTCAATCCAGAAAATTGGATGCAGATTGGTTCATTGATGACAGAAATATTGGTGGATTCCCAGGATGGGGTGAAATTTACAACATCATTCAGGAAAGAATCGAGTTCCGTGTAGAAGGAAAAGAAGTTTTGGCCTATTCAAAACTTAAAAAAGAAAAGAAAAAAGGACTTTTCTGGTAAGATAAAAATATAACAATTTAACAGTGTATCCATAAAATAATCATATTGTTACACTGATTTATTAATACATTGGTAAATTAAAACAATGATTCAATTAAAAACAATAGACGAATTACGTCTGATGAAGGAGAGCGCCCGATTGGTTTCTAAAACATTGGGAATGTTGGCAAAAGAGATTAAACCGGGAATTACGACTTTATATTTAGATAAATTAGCTCATGATTTTATTAAGGATCATGGGGCTCAGCCTGCGTTCTTAGGATACGGAGGTTTCCCAAACTCACTATGTATTTCTCCGAATGAGCAGGTAGTTCATGGTTTCCCGAATAATGAAGTGGTAAAAGAAGGAGATGTTCTTTCTGTAGACTGTGGAGTAATTCTGAACGGGTTTGTAGGAGATCATGCTTATACCTTTGAGATTGGTGAAGTAAAGCCGGAAGTTAAAAAACTATTGAAAGTGGCAAAAGAATCTCTTTACAAAGGGATTGAGCAATGTATCAGAGGAAAAAGAATCGGAGATATCTCTCATGCGATTCAGGCACATTGTGAAAAAGAAGGATATGGTGTGGTAAGAGAGCTTGTAGGACACGGTCTGGGAAGACAGATGCACGAAGATCCACAAGTTCCTAACTATGGAAGACAGGGAAGCGGAAAAGTAATCAAAGACGGTTTGGCAATTGCGATTGAACCGATGATTAACCTTGGAACTGAAAAAGTAAAATTCCATAGCGATGGCTGGACAGTAACTACCTTAGACAACCTTCCATCTGCACACTTTGAGCATGATGTAGCGGTAATCAACGGTAAGCCGGTATTGCTTTCTACATTTGATTATGTGTACGAAGCATTAGGGATCATAAGTGACGAAGAAAAGCCTTTCCAACTGGATTTTTAATGAAAAAGATAACTAAGCTTTTACTGAATAAAATTCCACGTCCGATGCTTATAAAAATGAGTATCTGGGCAAGACCGCTTATTTATCAGTTTTTCAAAGGAGATGAATTTTATGATCCTATCGATGGTAGATCATACCGGAAATTTCTGCCTTATGGCTATGGAAAGCAAAGAGAAAATGCTCTTTCTCCGGGAACCTTAAGTCTGGAAAGACACCGCCAGATGTGGTTGTATCTTCAGAATGAGACCGATTTTTTCATTAAAAATTATAAAGTTCTGCATATTGCTCCCGAACAGGAATTTCTAAGAAAATTCAAGAGAATGAGCAATCTGAACTATATATCTGCAGATTTATATTCGCCCATTGTTGATATAAAGGCTGATATTTTGGATTTACCTTTCGAAAATGACAGCTTTGATATCGTTTTCTGTAATCATGTTCTGGAACATATTGAAGATGATGCAAAAGCAATGAGTGAGCTATATAGGGTGATGAAACCCGGCGGATGGGGGATTCTTCAGGTTCCGATGAAAAACTCATTGGAAAAAACCTATGAAGACTTCACCATCAAAGATCCAAAGGAACGCCAGAAACATTTCGGACAGTACGATCACGTTCGCTGGTACGGGATGGATTATTTTGAGCGTTTAAAAAATGCAGGATTTGAAACAGATATCAATTTCTATTCACAGAAATTTTCTGAAGAGGAAATAAAGAAGTATGGACTAAGAAGTAATGAAATCTTACCTGTAGTTTACAAAAAATAATAAGTGTTTCATGACACTAAAGAATAAAACCATCTTCATAACGAAGGTGGTTTTTGTTTCTTAAAGAGTCTTCATTCTCTGATTAAGAAGTAATAAAAGCTATCAATGGCTTGAAAAACAAAACCGTCCTCCACACGAGAACGGTTTCATTAAATATAGATAGAAGTTTATTGACTTGTTAGTGTGATGAAGATACAGCTTTTAAGCCTACAACAGAACCGATAAGGGTTACAATAAAAAATACTCTCCAGAAGCTTACAGGATCTTTAAAGAAGATAATTCCCATTAAAGCTGTTCCTACCGCTCCAATTCCTGTCCATACCGCATAAGCAGTACCAATAGGTAAGGTTTGCGTAGCTTTGATCAGAAGAAGCATACTGATAGTCATCGTTATCAGAAATCCGGTATACCAAAGATACATTTCCGTTCCTGATGTTTCTTTTGCCTTTCCTAAGCAAGAGGCAAAGGCAACCTCAAATAATCCTGCGATAACTAATATTATCCAATTCATTTTGTTAAATTTTTCTATTGCAAATTTCAGAATTTGAAAGGAGAAAAAATTTTACAATTGTTAAAAAATGAGTTTTTGGCTGGAGAGTTGAAAGTTATGATAGTTTGGAGAAGGAGATGTTTTGTTACTTAATCAATGAAGTTTTTTGATAGAAAGATGGGAGCTGGAGGATGGAAGTTATGGTAGTTTGGAGGAAGAGGTGTTCTGCCTCTCAATTAATGAGAGCTTTTTAGGTGAAAAATAATTGATTATTTTATTTGTTTACTTTTTAATAAGGAATCATCAATATTGAAATCATCTAGACTTTAATATCAATAGGGAGCGGACTTTAGTCCGCTCTCAATATAAATATGCATTCCACTGGCTTTAGCCAAAACTTAAAACGCTGCTTAAATTAAATAATAAAACATTCAGATCATGTTATAGACCACCAGAACCTCCATCTTCCAGCTTCCATCCTCAAACGTAATTTTTACTTAATCTCCGCCCGGATTCTGCTCAAACTTACCTGCGTAATTCCAAGGTAAGAAGCAATATGCCCAAGCTGAACCCTTTTAAGAAGATCAGGCTGATATTGGATAATATCTTTGTAGCGTTCCAAAGAAGTTTTGAATTGTCTTGAAATAATTAATTCTTCCGATTTTATCATTTCTGCTTCAGCCAGTTTTCTTCCCCAGTTGGCAATATGAATGTCTTCATTGAACAGTTTTTTAAGATGCTCTGTTTCCAGGATGTACAGCTCGCAGTCTTCCAGTAATTCAATACTTTCATAACCAGGTTTGTCTTCCACATAACTTTTCATAGAAAGAACACATTGTCCTTCGCTTCCAAACCAGAACGTAATATCATTATCTGAAGTAGAAGAGTAAGCACGGGCAATTCCTTTACGGATAAAATAAACATAAGGAATCACTTTATTGGCTTCCATCAGGCAGTAACCCTTAGGATGTGAAACTTCAGTAATATATGCTTTTAAGCTGTTTTTTGAAGCCTCGGGAAGGATGTAAATCTGGTCAAGAATCTGGTCTATATTCATAAAAGATGAATTCTAATATTCAAAAATATCAGTTTTAGGTAATGCAATACAAAATTATTTTGTGGTTTTTGTGAGAAATATACCATAGGTTGGGTTAAAGAAAAAAATACAGTGGTTTCATAAAGTATAATGATACATGAGGCTTCTGATTGATTCAACCAAGCTTCGATTTCTGTAGGGCTCTCCATAAAGTATTTTATTTATTCTAAATGGATTGGATCCTTATAGAATGATAAATAGAATGTTTTAAAAATTGCGGATCTGTTATAAGATGATATAATGTAATTCTTCTTTTGTAAAGCCTCCAAAGACCAATAACTCGCTTTTTTCTTTTAAATATTAAGATTAACCGTAAAGACCAATTTTGTTTTACTAACTTTGCAGTTCGTAATATTATTTTTATGCACAAAGCTGGATTTGTAAATATAGTTGGAAAGCCTAATGCGGGAAAATCAACACTTCTGAACCAATTAATGGGTGAGAAGCTGGCGATTGTAACGCAGAAAGCTCAGACAACCCGTCACAGAATTTTTGGTATTTATAATGAAGAGGACCTTCAGATCGTATTTTCCGATACTCCGGGAGTGTTGGATCCAAAATACGGATTGCAGGAAAAAATGATGGATTTTGTAAAGGACTCCCTTCAGGATGCCGATGTATTCCTGTTTATTGTTGATGTAACGGACAAAGCTGAGCCTTCAGAGTTCTTAATTGATAAATTAAATAAAATCCCTGTACCAGTACTTTTATTATTGAATAAAGTAGATCAGACTGATCAGGCAGGTCTTGAAACATTGGTAGAAACCTGGCATAACAGGATTCCAAAAGCGGAAATCCTTCCAATTTCTGCGCTTAATGCCTTTAATACTGAGGTTATTTTACCTAAACTAAAATCTTTACTGCCCGAAAACCCACCTTACTATGATAAGGATCAGTATACAGATAAACCGGAAAGGTTCTTTGTAAATGAAGCAATCCGTGAGAAAATCCTTTTGAACTATGATAAGGAGATTCCATATTCTGTAGAAGTGGTAACTGAGCAGTTCAAAGAAAAAGAAGGAATTATCTTCATTGACTCTATCATTTATGTAGAAAGAGATACCCAAAAAGGAATTATTATCGGACATAAAGGTGAGGCTATCAAAAAAGTAGGTACAGAAGCAAGATTAGACCTGGAAAAGTTCTTTTCCAAGAAAATTCACTTGAATTTATTTGTTAAGGTGAAAAAAGACTGGAGAAAGAATGACAGAGATCTTAAGAATTTTGGTTACAGATAGACTAAAAATGCTCTAAAGCCCGTTGTATTAAAAGATTTTTATTACCTTAGTCTAAATTTTTTAGTAAATGAACTATAATAATTCAAATTCGAGCTCAATACCTAAAGATATTATTTTGTTAGCTGTGAGAGTATTTGTTGGTTTTGCAATGCTTTCTCACGGATACCCGAAACTTCAAATGCTATTGGCTGGTGGAAAAATTGAATTTTTCGACTTTTTGGGAATGGGACCACAAATTACCCTTATTCTTACGGTACTTGCTGAATTTGTTTGTTCAATCCTGCTGATATTAGGCCTTTTTACAAGAGTTGCCTTAGGTTTTCTGATCTTTACAATGGTCATTGCCGGATTTGTAGTGCATGGAGCAGATCCTTTTGAAAAAAGAGAAATGAGCCTTATTTACCTTTCCGTATATCTTCTCCTAATGATTATTGGAGCCGGAAAAGTTTCTGTAGATCATTTGATTGAAAGAAGAAAAAGAGCTTCAGACTGGTAAAACTTACAATATATAATGAAAAGAGCATCTTCGGATGCTCTTTTTTTATTTGGAGTTATTTTTATAAATGTCTTTATTGTTCGGGATTGTAGATCGATTTTTATAGCAAATTTATCTTAAAAATCACTACATTCGTAGAAAATAAATCTATATGAAGATAAAACTGACAATTTGCCTGTTGGCATTTCTCAATTTTTATGATGCCCAGGAGAATATTACTTATCAAAAACCCTCTGCCGAAATTCTAAAACTGGCAGATTATGAAAGGCCACCAGCGGTTTTGATGAACAATAAAAAAGATTGGGTGGTTTTTACTTATCGTTCAACATACAAAACATTAGATGATCTTAATCAGCAGGAAATGAAATTGGGGGGATTAAGAATCAATCCCGTTACTAATATTGCAAGTACTGTAACCTATTTCAACAATCTTAAAATAAGAAAGTTCAATGATAAAAATGAGGTTCAGGTAAAGAATCTGCCTACAGGAGCTAAAATTGCGTATGTGCAGTTTTCACCGGATGAAAAGAAACTTACTTTTACCAATACCACAAGCAAAGGCGTAGAGTTATGGATTGTTGACCTTGAAACTGCTGCTGCTAAAAAGATTACAGGAGATATTCTGAATGCCAATTTAGGAACTCCATATCTCTGGTATAATGATTCTCAAAGTTTATTAATCAGAACGCTGCCTCAAAACAGACCTGCGCTGATTGATTCAGGGAAGGACCTTCCGACGGGACCTATTGTTTCTACAGCAGATGGAAAAGTATCCCAAAACAGAACATATCAGGATCTTTTAAAAAATCCGCAGGATGAAAAGAACTTCGAGACGTTGGTCACTTCAGAAGTATTCAATGTAGACCTGAACGGAAACCTTAAAAAGGTAATGAATCAGGATATGTACACAGGATTAAGTTTTTCTCCTGACGGAAATTATCTGTTATCTTCAGTCATTAAAAAGCCTTTCTCTTATATTGTTCCCTTGAACAGATTTCCTATGACCACAACAGTATATGATACAAAAGGAAATACAGTAAAAGTGGTAAATGAGATTCCTCTGAATGAAATTATGCCTAAGGGCTTTTCGTCTGTAAGAACAGGAAAAAGAGAAATGTCCTGGAGAAGTGATGCTCCGGCAACATTAGTGTTTACAGAAGCTCTTGATGGTGGAGATCAATATAAAACGGCGGAATACAGAGATGAAATCTTTACCTGGGAGGCACCGTTTACAGCTGCTCCTAAATCATTCTTCAAAATCAAACAGAGATTTGAGGATGTAGATTGGACGAATGACCACTATGCGTTAGTATCTGAAGAATGGTATGATACCAGAAATACCAAAACGTTCCTGGTAGATCTTAACAATGGAGAATCAAAAGTTATAGATGATAGAAATTCTCAGGATGTGTATAGTGATCCGGGAAGTTTCAATACCGTGAAAAATCAATATGGTAGATCCGTTATCGATATGAAAGGCGGGAAAGCATATCTGATCGGAGAGGGGTTTACAAAAGATGGCCAGCACCCGTTTATTGATGAAATGGATATCAAATCATTGAAGAAAAAAAGACTGTATACTTCTAATCTTAAAGGGGCTAAAGAAAAGATAGTAGATATTCTAAATCCTTCAAAAGGAGAGATATTAACAATACAGGAATCATCAAGTCAATATCCGAACTATTATAAAAAGAATATTAAATCTAATAAAGCTGAAACGGTAACTCATTTTGCAAATCCTTTTGAAAGCATCAAAGATGTTCATAAAGAAGTCATTACCTATAAAAGAAATGATGGAGTTACATTGACGGGAACTCTTTATCTGCCGGCAGACTACGATAGAAAGGCGAAAAAAGAAAAATTACCATTATTGATCTGGGCGTATCCAAGAGAATTTAAAGATAAGAATACAGCAGGGCAGAGTACTCAGAATGATAACGACTTTACCTTCCCGTATTACGGTTCTTTCGTATATTGGGTGACTAAAGGATATGCTGTTTTAGATAACGCAGCATTCCCGATCATCGGAGAAGGAAAAACAGAACCTAATGATACCTTTATTACGCAATTGGTAGCTGATGCTGATGCGGCGATCAATGCGGTAGATCAGTTAGGATATATAGATAAAAAGAAAGTCGCTGTTGGAGGCCACTCATATGGGGCATTTATGACAGCTAACTTATTGACACATTCTAATCTTTTTGCCTGTGGTATTGCCAGAAGTGGTGCTTATAACAGAACATTGACTCCATTTGGATTCCAGAGCGAACAAAGAAACTATTGGGATGTTCCGGAGATCTACAACACGATGTCTCCGTTTATGAATGCTGACAAAATGAAAACCCCGTTGCTTCTGATCCACGGTGATGCAGATAATAACCCGGGAACTTTCACTCTGCAGACAGAAAGATATTTCCAGGCTTTGAAAAACCTTGGAGCGCCGGTAAGAATGGTTCTTCTTCCAAAAGAATCACACGGATATCAGGCTAAAGAGAATATATTTCACGTTTTATGGGAACAGGATCAGTTCCTTGAAAAGTGTCTGAAAAAGTAGCATAAAAAAACTCGTCCTAACAGGCGAGTTTTTTTATGCTATTTTCTTTTGGGCATTCAATGTTTCCTTAGTTTTAATCTTTTTAATTTTTTCTCTTATTAAGAAACTTGTTAAAGGAATACCTGAATTGGATCTTTGATTTTGATTAAGACAATAAGGAGATGTAGCTTTATGTCTATATTTTTTTGGTATTTTGTCTAAGCTGTTTTTATTCAATTTCCACCCAATTTTTTCAAGCTTGATATAAATTATTCTATTAATTAAAAAATCTAATTCTTCACTGTACCTATTTAAGTCTGTATAAATGAATGCAGAGATCCATCCTTCATGCTTGTTTTTTATTTTTTCCAGAAATTCAAAAAGATTTAATTTAATTTTATCTTCCTTTAATTCCCATATTTTGTTTTTTAATTTCTCAAAATTATCCGCAGAAGGATATAAAAAAAATTTCCATCAAAAGTAACTGATAAAAAAGTGAAACTATCTTTAGATATATCAGTTATTTTTGTTTTATCGTTTTTTTCTAGAGAATGTATCTGTAAGTTTAAATCCTTAAGATAAGTTTCGCATTTGTGATATGCTTCTTTACATTCTCTTTTTGTAGTCGCAAGAATTATAAAGTCATCAGCGTATCTAATTAGGTTATAATTATCTGAAATGATTTTTTTATCAAAATCAGCTAAGTATATGTTAGAAAATAATGGTGATAAAGCATTGCCTTGTGGAATTCCATTTTCAATTCCATCAAAATAATTTTTTTTTTCTGTGTCAAAGTCAGTAAGATTCCCTACTCTTTGATTTAAAGCATCTTGTATCAATGAATTTAGACTATCATCAGGAAGAGCTGGAAATATTTTGTTTTCTAATAACTCCTTTTTATTAACTGTTCCAAAAAAATTAACTATATCAGCTTCCAATACATACTTATTTCCAAAGTTATAGTATTCTTGAGCCTTTAACATTGCATCTTTCACACCAGTATCTTTTTGATATGCAAAGCTATGTCCATTGCTTTCCATTAAAGTAGGTTTAAAAATATCTTCTAACTCAATTGCGATTGCCTTAATAACAACTCTATCAGAGACTTCTGGTATTTGAAGTGGTCTAAAGGAATTTTTATCCTTTTTTGAAATAAGTACTCCTCTCGTAGGACGAAAGTAATAATTGTTAGATTTTAATTTTTTTGAAATGGATAAGATTTTATCATCTAGGTTTTTATCAAATAGTTCGATAGTTTCACCAGATAATCCGTGAGAATCTTTATTAAATTTTACTAATTTTTTCCATGCATTTTTCAATGCTTCTGGGCTAGATATTTTTTGAAGTAAATTTTTATTAGTTTTTGTTTCCATATTTCTGTATTGCAAAGACCCATGAAATGACAATATTGCCAGTATGATAAACTTTACATCTGAGACAGAGAACACATCATTGAAAGAGTGATTAGGACAACCATCAAGGTTCTAACTAATCCTTTGCAAATGGGTTCTTCGGCAATCCTGACTTTCGATTGACTTCTCAATCTTATGTCGAGCGCGCACTTAAGGGAAACCTTAAGCCTTAAATTATGGGCGCAAGAAATTGCATTGTTGTTTGTTACTTTGGCATCTTGCGGTTGAAATTGGGATGTTCTTTCCATTATAGTCAAAATTAAGTTTTTTTATGACTTATGCAAGTTTTTTTGAACTTTCACATTTTTTAACACTTTGGCCTGGGGTCGCAGTCTTTCTCTACTATAATAATAGCTTGATACCACCGTTTCTGTGGGTTTGTGTTTATCATACACAATGGTATCAAACGAGATTGACAGAGAACACATCATTGAAAGAGTGATTAGGACAACCATCAAGGTTCTAACTAATCCTTTGCAAATGGGTTCTTCGGCAATCCTGACTTTCGATTGACTTCTCAATCTTTATATCAAGTAACAATACGTTTATCTCAATTTTTATTCCACTTAATAAATTATGACAAAAAGTCATAATTTATTAAATGACTTACAATAGATTTAGTCAATTAAATATTGTAAGATTTCATTAATACTTTTCAATTCCATAAAATTCTCGTGTTCAAGATTCACATCATGCTGCTCATGGTTCCATGTCACATGATAAGGAATATGAGCTGCTGATCCTCCGATTTCCAATACAGGTAAAATATCTGATTTTATGGAGTTTCCAAGCATCAGGAAATTCTCTGGTTGGCAGTCAAGATGTTTTAATAGTTTTTTGTAATCATGTTCTTTTTTGTCACTCATGATCTCAATGTGATGGAAATGATCTTGTAATCCTGAGTTTTTAAGTTTGCGCTCCTGATCCAGTAAATCTCCTTTCGTAGCTACTACAAGCCTGTATTTTCCTTTTAAACTTTCAAGGGTTTCTGTCACCCCATCTAAAAGTTCAATAGGTTTTTGAAGAAGTTCCTGGCCCAGTTCAATGGCTTTATTAACCAGCTCAATAGAAGCTGTGTTGTTTGAAACCTTTCCAATCGTCTCCACCATACAAAGCATAAATCCTTTTACTCCATATCCATATAAATGCAGATTCTTCATTTCCGTTGCAAAGAGTTCCTGAGATACGGAATGCTGAGGAAGATAATCTTCAAGCAGCATACAGAATTCTTTTTCTGCTTCCTGAAAGTAAGGTTCATTGATCCAAAGCGTATCATCTGCATCAAAAGCTATTGTTGTAATGTGATTATTCATTTTTGTTTTGTAAATTTCAGCTTCAAATTTCCTTATAAAAAATAAACCGGCAAAGGACAATTGTCCCGAAGAAGTATGTTACGAACGAATCAATCATTTTTAAGTCATCTTGAAGAACTTTATCACCAACAAACCGGAGAAAATATTATTCTGGAATCATTTTCAAAAGGACAGAAGCTATTGATTCAGGATCAATCATTATCCAAGGTTATGCTGGTTAAAGAGGGGATTACAAAGTGTTACTTTGAAGAAGAAAATGGTAAAGAATATATCGTTGAATTTCTGGGAAGTGGAGAAATCCTTGGTGAAGTGGAACTGATTAAAAATATACCTTGTTTATGCGGTATTGAAGCGCTGACGGAAGTTGTAGTGTATACTATAAACCTGTCATATTTTAATGAATTGGTGCAAAGAGATCTTATTCTGAATAACTTATTACTGAATTCCTTTGCAGAACGTATTATCAATACCACCAGCAGAGCTTCTTATCAACAGCTTTATACCGTAGAGCATACCTTGGCCCAGTTACTTAAAATGCAGGCTAAACAGAATATTCAGATTTCTAAAGAAGATATGGCTGCATATCTAGGAATTACCGTGAGAAGCTTGAATAGAATTTTGAAAGATTTGAAATAATGTTTGTTGGATAACGCAAGGAAGCAAAGAAATATGATGCTAGCTGTTTTTAAGACGCAAGAGAATCAAAGATTCTCAGCAAGAAAAATAACACTTTTAAACTAACTTTTATTCACATTATTCTATGTATCTATATGGTGAAAATTATTCTTTTTAACCCAATAATCACATAGGTTTTATACGCTGATAAATTATTAGTCCATTCGTAGCATTAGAAGTGGCATTCAAGATAAAATCTTTGCGCCTTAAACATATCCAGACTTATAATTTTATTGCGCCTTTGTGTATCCTAATATAGATTTTTTTATTGTTTTTGTTGTTTATTTAGGGGTGTGTCTAGATTTTTTATTTAAAAATTGATTTTTATTAGTCAAAATTAATAGGGTGATTTTAAAAAAATATTATTTTTGCATCATAAAGTTGAATGCAATACCAATGGAATTACTTAAGTTCAGAAATGCCGAATTAGCCGATCTCAATAAAATTGTAGCTATTTATAACTCAACCATTGCTTCAAGAATGGTGACGGCAGATGTAGAGGAAGTATCTGTAGAGAGTAAAGTGCAATGGTTTAATGAGCATAATGCTGAAACCAGACCGCTTTGGATTGTAGAAGATCTTGATGGATATATTGTAGGCTGGGTAAGTTTCAGTTCTTTCCATGAAAGGCCGGCTTATAACGGAACAGTAGAGGTAAGTATTTATCTTGATGAAAGCTGTAGAGGAAAAGGGTATGGTAAAACAATTCTTCAGTATTGTATTGATAATGCTGGAAAATTTGGGGTGAAAAATCTTGTCGCTCTTATCTTCCTTCATAATGAACCAAGTTTGAAGCTATTCAGATATTTTGGTTTTGAAGATTGGGGAACACTTCCGGATGTAGCTATATTAGATGGAATTGAACGAAGTCTGAAGATTTTAGGGAAAAGAATTCAATAAAATATAAAAGGGTATCTCATTTGGGATAGCCTTTTTCTTTGCTATTGTTTAAAATTCTCTCGCAGATTTAACGGATAATGCAGATGCTTATGGTGAATGTAAATTTGTGTAAGTATGAATTGTTATAAAGCCTAAGTGTATAAGACTCAATAGTGATAGGCTTTAGCTCATTCATCATAAAAGGTTTTCCTTTCATTGGCTTTAGCCAAAACTTATTTAGAAGGCATTGAAACCATTTCTAAAAAACTTTTCTTACTTATTATATTAAAATCTGTGTAATCTGTCAAATCTGCGAGAAAAATAAAAAAGGCTGCTTCAATTGAAACAGCCTTTAAATATTATGAATTCTGCTTAATTCGCTTAGCAGACATATTCAGGAATCGTTTAACCAGGAATACGGCAGAAACCGTTAATCCTAGCCCTAGAGCGATCCACATTCCAAAAGCTCCCATTTCCAATGTTACACAGAAGAAATAGCCTAATGGAATGGTAATCACCCAATAAGCAATAAAGGTATAAATAGAAGGAATCTTTACATCCTGTATTCCTCTTAAAGTACCTAGAGCTGTTACTTGGATTCCGTCAGAAAGCTGGAATAAAGCAGCAATAATCATTAGTTTTGAAGCTAATGTAATGACTTCTACTTCTTCTTTTTTCGTGAAGAAGGTAGGCAGAATATTTCGTCCCAGGATGAAAACCAATCCGCAGATACACATAAAGATAAAAGCAATCTTTAGGTTGTTGATCCCGACTTTTCTTAATTCGACAAAATTCTGTTCACCCAGTTTTCTGCCGATCATTACGGTGGAAGCCACACTAAAGCCAACGCAAAGGTTGAAAGTAAATGAGGCCATACTCAAAGCAATCTGGTGAGAGGCAATGTCATGGGCTGAAATTAATCCGCAAATAAATGCAGCTCCGGCAAAAGCAGTTACCTCAAAGAACATCTGTAATGCTGTAGGCAATCCTAATCTTACCATTTTATCAAACATGGCTTTTGAGAAGTTTTGAATTTTTAATGAAAAATCCTTGATATAACGTCTCGTTCTCTTTTCTTTCAACAATACAAAATAAAGGAAAACTACCATGAAAACTCTGGAAATTAAGGTTGCTAAAGCTGACCCTTTTACGCCCATCGGAGGGAATCCCCAAAGTCCTTTGATAAACACGTAGTTTAAAGCAATATTAATGATGTTGGCAATAATGGTTGCTTTAGTTACTCCGATAGTGTATGAAAGCCCTTCAGATACCTCACGAAGCGTCTGAAATGCCATAAATGGAATCATACTGATCACCATAATACTTAAGAAGTCTACCGTATCAGGAATGATCTTGGCTGGCTGGCCGGAATGATAGAGCAGAGGCATTCCCAGTAAAAGAATAACCATCAGAAGAACTCCAACTGTCATATTAATGATAAAACCATGGCTGAACACGGAATTGATTGTATCATGATCCTGCTTAGAATGAGCTTCAGAAACCAATGGCGGTATCGCAAATGAAAATCCAAGCGCCAATACAAATATGGAGAAAAACACAGCATTACCTAATGAAACAGACGCCAATGCATCAGCGCCTAAAAGTTTTCCGACAATAATATTATCGAATAAATTCACTGAAACTTGCCCTACCTGGGTAAGCATTACAGGTAGAGCCAAAGTCAGGCATTCTTTTGTGTAGTTTTTGTTTAAAAATTTCATAGTATTTTAAGATTCATATAGTTTATATTCAAAATAGTCCAAAAAAAAATTTGCAGTAGTGGTACTGCAAATTTTTATAATATTGTAATAATAGTTGTATTATTTCCTTACAAAACTTGCAACGTCACTTTCAGAAACAGTATTTCCACCAAGAATAATTAATCTTTCCACAACATTCCTTAGCTCCCTGATATTTCCAGTCCATGAAAGCGCTTTTAAAGCATCAATAGCCTTATCATCAAACTTTTTCACAGCAGTACCATGCTCATCAGCAATCATACCGGAGAAGTGTTCAACCAATAACTTGATATCATCTTTTCTGTCATCCAATGGCGGAACATAAATTTCAATCACAGAAAGTCTGTGGTAAAGGTCTTCTCTGAATTTCCCTTCCTCAATCTCTTTCTGCATATTTTTATTTGTTGCTGCAATTACTCTTACATCAACTTTTATTTCTTTATCACTTCCTACAGGAGATACTTTGCTTTCTTGTAAAGCTCTTAATACTTTAGCTTGCGCGATAAGGCTCATGTCTCCAATCTCGTCAAGGAAGATAGTTCCTCCGTTAGCTTGTTCAAATTTTCCCTGCTTATCTTTAATAGCACCGGTAAATGAACCTTTTACGTGTCCGAAAAGTTCAGATTCAATAAGTTCAGATGGGATTGCAGCACAGTTTACCTCTACCATTGGCCCTCTTGCACGCTCACTTTGGTTATGAATCGCATGAGCTACCAATTCCTTTCCAGCTCCGTTTGGACCTGTAATCAGAACTCTGGCATCAGAAACAGCTACCTTTTCGATCATATCCTGAATCTTCTGCAGGGCAGGAGAATTCCCGATCATCTGGTATTTTTTATTGACTTTTCTCTTTAACGTTTTATTTTCTGTTTGAAGGTTTTTGTTTTCTTTCTTCAGTGTTTCTTTAGCTAAAGCATTTTTTACACTGGTAATAAGCCTGTTGATATCAATAGGCTTAGAGATAAAATCATACGCACCCTCTTTTAGGCAGGAAACGGCAGAATCAATATCGGCGTGACCTGAAATCATGATAAATGTAGTTTCAGGCTTTAATATCATGCTCTGCTTCAAAAGCTCAGTTCCTGAAAGTTTAGGCATCTTGATATCAGAGATCACCAAAGCGAAATCTTCTTTTTCTACCTGTTTGTAACCTTCAAGGCCGTCTTCGGCGATAACAAATTCATAATCTGTAAGTTCGTCAGAAAGAATACTGTGAAGTACTCCTGAGATTGCTTTTTCGTCTTCTACTATAAGGATTTTTTGCATAGTCGCAAATTTAAATTTTTTGTTTCAATTATTAGCAAAAACCATACCTAAATATTCTATTGGGAATAGTCTCTTCTTCCGAAAATGGCAGAACCTACCCTTACAGAGTTGGCGCCACATTCAATAGCCACAGGGAAATCATCACTCATTCCCATTGATAAGGTTTTTAAAGGTTTTAGTTGATTTAATTCATCAAAAAGTGCCTTTAAAGTTAAAAATTCTTTTCTGATCTGCGCCTCATTATCTGTGAAAGTTGCCATTCCCATCAATCCGGTAATTTCAATATGAGGAAATTCCCCATCAATATACTGTTGGAAAAGAGTTTTTGTATCTGAAGTATCAAGCCCGAACTTACTTTCTTCTGCTGCAATTTTTACCTGCAGCAACACTTTAATAGACCTGTTATTCTTACCTGCCTCTTTGTTGATTTCAGCCAATAGCTTTTCTGAATCTACACTTTGTATAGTATCTATGAATGAAGCAATATACTTTACCTTATTGGTTTGCAGATGCCCGATCAGATGCCATTGGATATCCTGAGGCAGGAGAGGAGCTTTTTCCATCAATTCCTGAACCTTGTTTTCTCCAAAGACTCTTTGTCCAAGATCATAGACCTCCTGAATCGCAGAAACCGGATGCGTTTTTGAAACAGCAACCAGTTGAACATCTGACGTAAGTTTATTTTGTATCGCTTTATAATTTTCTTTAATACTCATGCGTGCAAATTTCTGAAATTTAGTTTAAGGTTCAAAGTTTAAAGACATTGAAATATGGGGAACCTCTATTTTTTTCTTTTTAATTTTTAAACTAATTCAATACTTCATTAATTTTTGGATACTGGGAAATCTTTCTGAAAACAAACTTGTTGCTTTTCTGCAGCTTTTCAATAAACAAATCCAATTCGTTAATAGAATCGGTATCTCTCAGGTATTGGTCATGAGTAAGGAAAACAAGGTGTCTTGAAGTCTTTTCAAGATCATTTAGGAAGATACTGTCTACTTTTTTCAGCATCGCTTCATGGCTTCCTTTCAAAGTCATTTTGTGGGTAGGTCTCCATTCCAGATCCCAGCCAATAACTTTGTACCCTGCTCTTTTAAGGCCATCCGCGGCAGCAGTAGAGCTTTTGATATCTGTTACATTAATATTGCTAAGCCTCCAGATGTTCCTTCCAGGAGTTCTTGCTATTTTATCGTGAAGTTTCAGGCTATCTTTAGCAATATCAAAATCGCGGACAACAGCATCTGCTGTTTTATAAAAATCAGAATACTTATTATGAGCATGAGTGAAACTATGGTTGGCAAGTTCAATGAGGGGGTTCTCCTTTAAAAGCTTAAAATCATTTTTTTGTTTTGTGCTTCCATAAGCGTGTTTTCCCACTAAAAAAGCTGTGGCACAAACATTTCTTTTGTCAAGGATTTTTAAAAGATTTTCGGTTCCCTGGTTAGGGCCGTCATCAAAAGTAAGGTAGATCACTCTTTTATCAGGATCTACGCTCTCGTCGTCCATTTTGGGGGCGGTTTCTGCGGTAGGATGTTCCTGTGAACTGAGCGTTTCGTTCACATCATTTTTAAAATTACAGCTGTTTAATAGTACTGAAGTTGCACTCATCAATGCAAACATCCCGAGAAAAGTCTTATTTGTTGACTTTCCCGCAAAAATTTTTCTCATAAAGGTAATTGAAATTGTGTTGTTAAAAATTGTTAAAAATAACAAGTGAATGTTAACAAATTATATGCCATATTTCGCTGTAATTTTTCTTTTTAAGATTATTTTAAGAACTTTATTTTAAAGTCTTTTTTTTATTAAAATACTGATTGTTTGCTTATAGTTTTGTTTTCAGTAAATCTTAACATTTATAAATGCCAAAGCGATAGTTGTTTTCTATTTTTGTTGAGAGAATGATATTCTTCCTTTGTTTGGGAATTATTTTATTTTAACAACTATGAAAGTATATTAGTGAACTTTGGGATAGATTCAGCTTTTACATTAAAATGCTCTTCAGATACATCGCATTTTTTATGGCAGCAGTTCCCCAGGTATTATTGAAAAATATAAAGGCTGTTTGTGGGGTGTTTTTAATGCTTTTAGCAAGATGATCGAGAAAATCTTCATTGTATTCAGATTTGTAGAGGATAGGCTTTCCGTGGAGTCTGTAGTATATTATTTCAGAATGATTAGTGATCATATCTTCAGGAAGATTTCCCGGGAAACTTACTCCAGAGAAAACAATACCTTTGTTTTTTAGCAGATCGAAAATTTCCTGTTTCCACCAGGATTCGTGACGGAACTCGATGACATTTAAAAAGTTGTTATCAACATTATTAATTATTAAATCAATATTTTCAGGGGTGTTTTTAAAAGAGGGAGGAAGTTGGTATAGGAATCCGGAAAGCTTTTGTTGAAGATGTTGATGGATATGTTGGCAGAATGCTGTAATCTCTTCTTTTGAATCTGCAAGACGTTTTTGATGTGTAATCGCTTTGGGTATTTTGATAAAAAACCTGAATGATCCAGGAGTTTCATCATGCCACTTTAAAAGTGTTTTAGCAGTAGGAATTCTATAAAATGTAGCGTTGATCTCTACTGCATTGAAAACTTCAGCATATAAAGAAAGAAAATCTTTACTTTGGGCATTTTCAGGATATAAAGACCCTTTCCAGTCATTATTGTAAAACCCTGAACATCCTATGTAAAGATTTTCTTTTGTCATATTATTATTTTATATCCAGATCTACTGAGTTTAATCTCAATGAATTCAGAATCACGGATAATGAACTGACACTCATGGCAGCCGCTGCAATCATCGGTGATAACAGAATTCCAAAGAATGGATACAATAATCCTGCCGCAACCGGAATTCCTAGAACATTATAAATAAAGGCAAAGAACAGGTTTTCTTTAATGTTTTTAAGAAGTTTTTCGCTTAGTAGCTTGGCTTTTGCTACTCCTAAGATATCTCCTTTTAATAAGGTAATCTCAGCACTTTCAATGGCTACATCAGTACCTGTTCCCATTGCGATTCCTATATCGGATTGGGCAAGAGCAGGGGAGTCATTAATTCCGTCTCCGGTCATAGCAACGATTTTACCTTGTTGTTGTAGTTTTTTTACTTCATTAAGCTTATCCTCAGGAAGGCAGTTGGCTTTAAAATGCTTGATGCCTAATTCTTCAGCTACAGCTTTTGCAGTATGTTCATTGTCTCCAGTCATCATAATAATGTCAACACCTTCACTCATCAGTCGGTCTACTGCTTTTTTAGAACTTGTTTTGATTTTATCTGTAAAGCTGATAAATCCTAACACATTCTGATTATATGCCACATAAGAAATAGTGTGAGCTTTTGACTGTACTTCTATAGCTTTCTGTTTTAATGTATTGGGAATATGAATCTGATGAGAAGTTAACAGGTTTTCATTTCCAAGATAAGCTGTTTTTCCGTTAATATTTCCTTTGACTCCTTTTCCAGAGATATTTTCAAACTGTTCTACCTTTTCAGCAGATAGATTTTCTTCCTTTGCTTTTTTGATAACGGCATTGGATAAGGGGTGCTCAGAATTTTGGTTTAATGAAAAAGCAAGCTGTAAAATCTGGTTTTTATCTTCGTTATTTACGGTTTCAATATATTCTACAGAAGGTTTTCCTTCCGTTAAAGTTCCTGTTTTATCAGTAATCAGAACGTTTACTTTATTCATTTGCTCCAGGGCTTCTGCATTTTTGATCAGAATACCGTTTTTAGCACCTTTTCCGATTCCTACCATTAAGGACATGGGAGTGGCAAGGCCTAAAGCACAAGGACATGCTACAATTAAAACGGCTACAGCATTTACGAAAGCAAATAAACTTCTTTTTCCTTCCGGCCCAAAGAACTGCCAAAGAACAAAAGTAAGTACTGCAATAAGGATAACTACAGGAACGAATACCTTAGAAACTTTATCTGTCAGTTTCTGGATAGGCGCTCGGCTTCGGCTGGCATCGTTCACCATTTTAATAATTTGCGAAAGAAGGGTTTCGTCACCTACTTTTTCAGCTTTCATGATGAATACCTGATTTCCATTGATGGTTCCTGAAGACACTTTATCGGCAACTGTTTTTTCAACGGGAACTGGCTCTCCCGTAATCATACTTTCATCTACAATAGAATTCCCCTCTGTGATCTTTCCGTCAACTGGAATTTTTTCACCTGGTTTTACTTTTAATAAGTCTCCAATTTTTACTTGTGAAAGCAATACTCTTTTTTCTTCACCATTCACCATAAGATTGGCTTCATCCGGTGATAAATTCATCAATTCTTTGATGGCATTTCCTGTTTTTTTATGAGCAGCAGCTTCCATCAATTGACCCAAAATAACAAGCGTAAGAATAACACAGACTGCTTCAAAATATAATGGGATTTCATGGTTATGACCACGGATTTCATGGGGGATAATATCAGGAAAAGCCAATGCGGTAATACTAAAAATAAATGCAGCTGCAACTCCTAATGCGATTAAGCTGAACATATTAAGATTCCAGGTCTTGAATGAAACCCAGCCTCTTTTTAGTAAAAACCAACTGGAATAAAACATAACCGGAAGCGTTAATGCTAGTTCAATAAAGCCTTGAATCTGGTGGGAGAAAGGGAAATCAATAAACATTCCACCCATAGATAGAATAAAAACAGGAATGGTGAATACCAGTGAAATCAAGAATTTTCTTTTCAGAATGTTGTAAGTTTCATCCTCTTCATCGTTTCCACTGTCAGGCATTCTGACCAGATCCATTCCGCAGATTGGGCAGCTTCCTGGCTCATCGCTGATGATTTCGGGATGCATAGGACAAGTGTATTTCGCGGTTTTCTTTTCCGGATATTTTACCAGATCCATTCCGCAAACCGGGCATCCTACATTAGAATCATAAGTTTTATCTCCTTCACAATACATGGGACAGTAGTATTTCCCTGCCATTTCATCAGTAACCTTAGGTGCTTCATGATGATGGTGATGACTGTGATGATGAGTATGAGCATGTGAATGGCTGTGATGTGAAACTGCATTTTTAACCATATCTTCAGAGATTTCCTCTAAATGCATGTGGCAAACAGGACAATCTCCTTTTTCATCATAGACTTTATCTCCTTCACAGAACATCGGACAATAGTATTTTCCTATGCTGTCTTTAAAGTTTTCAGGAAGATGGCTTGATGAATAAGCTGGTTTATGATTAGGATCTTTGGCCAGTTTTTCTTCAATCGGAACCAAATACATATTACAGTCCGGACATCTTTCTCCCTGTTTGAAATATACTTTCTCGCCTTCACATTCCATGGGGCAATAATATACTGAAGATGGAGAGACCCGGTCCTGAGGTTTTACAAAAGCTTTTTCAGGGCTGTTGGGGTCTTCCAGTCTGTATTTCCCTATTTCCGCAAGGGAATCATTCAAAACGGAAAGAGCAACTGTATGATCAGAGGTGATTGTAGCGGTATTGTTTTCCAGGTTGACATCGGCTGTAACTCCTTCAATGCTGTTCAGTTGATTGGATATTTTTTTCTGGCAACCGGAACACGTCATTCCGAGTATTTTATACTGTTGTTCCATGATTCTTAAATTTATACTGCAAATTTCCAAAATGAAAATCTAAGGCTGTTATAAATTTAAGGATAATAGTTATAGAATTTGGATTTGGGAGTTTGGGGGTGGGAGAGTATTAGAGTATTAGAGTATTAGAGTATTAGAGTATTAGAGTATTAGAGTATTAGAGTGGCGGGGTGAACGATTGTTTTCTGATATATCAGACACTATCACCCTCCGACCCTCTAACCCTCAAACTCAAATACTCTCCAACTCAATTAAAGGCTGTCAAGAGGCTTCCGGTGATGATCTTTAAGTTTTTTAAACTCAGTAGGAGTAAACCCTGTGACGTTACGAAATTGGGTAGAAAGATGCTGAACACTTTTGTAGCCTAGCTTTCCTGCGATTTCTGTAAGATTGAATTCATTATATAAAAGGAGCTCTTTTACTTTCTCTATTTTTTGAAGAATAAAAAACTGTTCTAGGGTGATGTTTTCATTCTGTGAGAATGTTTTTGAAAGAGAACTATAATCTTTATGGAAGTTGGTACTTAAAAATTCAGAAAGAAGAAAATCTTCATCAATGTCAAGTTCACTGACTTTTACAATAATCAGATTCTTAATTTTCTCAACAAGCTGATGGGAAGAATCCATAATTCTTTCGAAGCCTGTTTCAAGCAGTTTCTCTTCAATAGATTTCATGATTGCCGCAGAAACATCAGATTCCGTTTCCACTTCTCCCAGAATAATAGTACTGGTCTTTACATTGGCATTATTGAAGATTGTTTCTACTGCGGAAATACACCTGCTGCAGACCATGTTCTTGATGAAGATCTTCATAGTTCACTGTTTAATCTGTCTTTTACAAATTCAATCCTGGTTTTACCATGCGGAGCTGGATTTCCGTCGCTGTCCAGATTCACCATGACAATTTTTTCAACAGTGATAATAGTTTGATGAGTCATTTTATTACGCACGTCACACCTTAATGTAATAGAAGAGGAACCAAAGTGAGTGGCTTCAATACCAATTTCTATGATATCTCCCTGCTTTGCAGAACTTACGAAATTGATCTCGGAAATAAATTTTGTAACCACTTTTGTGTTTTCAAGCTGGATGATCGCGTACAATGCGGCTTCTTCATCAATCCATTGTAAAAGTCTTCCTCCGAATAGTGAGTGATTGGGATTTAAATCTTCAGGTTTTACCCATTTTCTTGTATGGTAGTTCATGTTCTTAATAATTTGCAGTACAAATTTAGCGTTAAAAGCTGGGTTTTTCAAAAGAATCGTATTTATTGATCTGAAGAGAATTATTCATTTTCTCAATCATTTTCTTTTGGAACGCATTGCTTTGGTCTTTGTGATGGCGGGATCCTTTAAGAACTTTTGATATTCTTCACTTTCTATAGGATATAGGGCTACTTTTCCTTCCTTATCATGATGAGATCCAAATCCATATCTTTTGGCAAGGGGAGAAGATCGAAGGCATGCCTGACCTTTAGAAAAGAATTTTTCTCTTTCCGCTTGTTTTTCATTTTCTGAAATATCATTCTTAAAGGCGTAGCAATCAAAAATAATATCATCAGACGAATATTGGTAAGGATTTTTACTTATCTTTTCATAGTGAAGATTAGCTAATGTCTTTTCTTTTTTCTCAGGGGGAATTTGTGCCTGGGAAACAGGGCAGTCTTCAGCGACTTCTATAAAAGTATTGAGGTAATTGGTGGTGTGTTGTTTCATAATAAAATCCGGTTATATGCCCTTATATATATGATGTTAAAAGTGATCTCTAAATATACTACTATTCAGGATATTCTGAAATATTATAATTCCGGCAAATAAAAGCTTGAATAGGGTTTAAGGTTATTCAGAATAATTATTTTTTTAAAATAATAGGAGGGTATTTATTATGTTAACTAACTTTAACTTTTTATTATATCTTTGGGTTAATGTGTTGTTTTTCAGAGTTATGGGTGTTTTTATTGGTGTGTTGTATAAATTAAATTCAAACTAAAGTGAGAAAGAGATAAAAAAAAGCTTTGATTTGAAATTTTTAATTGTATCTTGCATACGTTTATATTTGGAATCAATATTTGTTCATTAATTTATGTTGTTTTTCTTTTATATACCAAATTTTTATTAATTTTTTAATTTATTCAAAATGAACATTTTTGTTTCAAACATCAATTACGCAACTAAAGAGTATGAGTTGCACGATCTATTTGCAGAATTTGGTGATGTATCATCAGCTAAAATCGTAACAGACAGAGAAACTGGCCGTTCTAGAGGTTTTGGTTTCATCGAAATGGGTGATGAAGAAGGACAGCAGGCTATTGAAGCTCTTAATCAAAAAGAATTCAACGGAAAAACATTAAACGTATCTGAAGCTAAGCCAAGAGAAGAGAAGCCAAGAAGAAGCTTCGATAACAACAGAGGCGGAGGTTACGGTGGTAACAATCGTGGAAATGGCGGTGGCTACGGCGGTGGAAACAACCGTGGTGGTAACGGCGGTGGAAATCGTTGGTAAAAATATAAAGCGGCTTTTAAGCCGCTTTTTTTATGATTTCTTTTTCTTCTTCTTTTTCTCTTTTTCTTTTTCCTTGCTGGCTTTTACCTTTTTCTCTTTCTTTGGATTTAAGATTTCCTCAGCAACCTCAAATTTCGGTTCTTCAACTTTCGCAGGCTTAATTTCAATTTTAAGATCAAAGTATCCTTTGAGATCATCCTGGGTGAGGAGTTTTTCACTGAACAAAAACTCAAGAATTTCTTTTCCTGAATCATTGAAAAAGTTGTGCGTAAGTTCCTTTAATAGAAATTTTCTGTATTCTTCAGACGGAACAAGGACCGTATATTTGAAGATTCTTCCTTCTTTTACAGTAGATAAATACCCTTTTTCAACCAATATTTTCAAATATGTGGAAACCGTATTTTGGTGTGGTTTGGGTTCCGGATGCTGCTCCATAACGTCCTTCAGATAGAAAGATTCCATTGTCCAAAACAGCTTCATAAAGTTTTCTTCTGCAGCGGTAAGATGATTGATTTTCATATATTCTTCTAATGTTGAAATTGTATATTGCAATAAAGGTAAATAAAAGATACCACAAAAGCTATTCCAGCTCCCATAAATACTTCTTTTACCGTATGCCTTTTTAAAATAATTCTGGTGAGTCCTACCAGGCTGGCAATCCCCAACCATAAAAGACCCATTCCCCAATCTAAAGTGAAAAATAATGCAGCTACAAATATATTAAATGCAGTATGCATAGAACTTTTAATGAAAAAATTGCTGATCTGAAGGGCAAAAAGCAAGATTAAAATAAAAAGCATAACCAGATCGATATATCCATTTCTAATGTAATTGAAAACAAGATAAATGACAACACAGACTGCTATAAATACATAAAGTGTCTTTCTCTGAACCCGGTTAGATACATCCATATTGGTATACCTGCCAGTTTTTACATTCCATACCAGCCAGATAACAACCGGTGCAATAATCATTAATAATAAAGGAAGAAAATAAAGAAGAGATTCTTTAAAAGAATACTCCCTGATGCTCATATACACAAAAAAAATAATCAGAGAAACCAACGGATTGAAGAAATCTGAGATGACCTTTGAGATATTGTGGAGAAGCGAAGATTTTTTTTCTTCCATATTTCAGTTTAAAAGCCAAATATAAGATTATAAGCCCAAAAAACAAATGCAGACCGCAAGATCATGTCGTTTTTAGGATGTTGAAAATATAGATAAGTGTGGGTGATCTTTGCTAAATCAAATGTTTATTACGTTTTTGATGAAAATAATGCGCGTTATTTACAAAAATATTTAATTTTAATTACTTCTGCTTTCAAAGAGAAAAGGAGTGGTTTAGCGTTGACTATTTTTTTAATATGAAATGAGCAAAGCTCAAAGGATTGATCAATTAATACCAATACTTAATATAATGAAACAGTTATTTATACTATCCTGTTTGTTCTGGGTAGTTTTGCTTTTGCACAAACTTATTCTTCAAAAGATTCACCGCCAGCATTATCTCCTGTTCATCAGTTGAGAATTTATGAAATTCCAAAAGAAAACAAACAAGCCTTCTTGGACCGATTTAAAGATCATGCATTAAGAATTATGAAAAAGTATGGATTGTCTCTATCTGGGAGTCTGAATTTGAAGGAAAAACAGAGTTTGTCTATCTGCTGCAATGGAAAGATGAAAATACAATGACAATTGCATGGCAAGACTTTATGGCGGATAAAGAATGGAAAAAGATCAAGCTTCAAACGTCAAAATTACATGGTGATTTTGTGAATAATATTGAAGACCGAACTTTAAAACTTACTGATTTTTCACCCAAAAAGGAGCTATTGAAATAACCAAAAGACATGTTAACAATAATTAAAGATGAAGAGAGAAGGAGAACAAAACATTATATTTTATTGATGCATCATTTTGTTGATTGTTTTCGGGAAACTACACAGAGAGGCCGATTTCTCAGATATTGCAATAAGAAAATAACAGTCAAAATGCTGTTTCATCAGCCTTCACAAGGGTCGAAAATTAAGAATAATCCGTTCCGCCTGCAAGTAGATTTTAGAGAAAAAACGAAAAGTTACTTATGCATACAATAAAAACAAAGTTTTTTTCATAATTTTGCTCAACTATTTCATCATAAAAAAGCAAGAGCTAACACATGAAAGAATTTTCTAAAGAGGTATACCTGAAGTGGTATGAAGATATGACAATGTGGAGAAGGTTTGAAGACAAATGCCGTTCTCTTTACCTAAAACAAAAGATCAGAGGATTTTTACATTTGTATAATGGCCAGGAAGCAATCCCTGCCGGATTTACACATGCAATGGATCTTACAAAAGACAGTATGATTACTGCTTACAGATGTCACATCCATCCAATGGCGATGGGAGTAGACCCTAAGAGAATCATGGCTGAGCTTTGTGGTAAAGCTACAGGTACATCCGGAGGTATGGGTGGATCTATGCACATTTTCAGCAAAGAGCACCGTTTCTACGGAGGTCATGGTATTGTTGGAGGGCAAATTCCTTTGGGAGCAGGTATTGCTTTTGCAGATAAATATTTTGACAGAAAAGCTGTAAATATCTGTTTCTTCGGAGATGGTGCTGCAAGACAAGGTTCATTACATGAAACATTCAACATGGCGATGAACTGGAAACTTCCTGTAGTATTTGTGGTAGAAAATAACCAATACGCAATGGGAACATCTGTAAAAAGAACAGCTAACCACGAAGATATCTATAAACTAGGATTAGGATACGAAATGCCTTGTCTTGCTGTAGATGCAATGGACCCTGTAAAAGTAGCTGAAGCAGCTTACGAAGCTATCGAAAGAGCAAGAAGAGGAGACGGACCTACATTTATCGAGGCAAGAACTTACCGTTACAGAGGACACTCTATGTCTGATGCCGAGCCATACAGATCTAAAGAAGAAGTAGCTGTTCACAAGAATGATGACCCAATCGAATTGGTAAAACACAGAATTCTTGAAAACGGTTGGGCTACAGAAGCTGAATTGGAAGCTATGGATAATAAATCAAGAGATTTCGTTGAAGAGTGTATCGAATTTATGGAGAATTCTCCATATCCGGATGCTGAGAAAATCTATGAGTATGTGTATGCTCAGGAAGATTATCCATTCTTAGACAAATTAGAAAACTAAAAGATAATGAGTTAATTTGACAATTTGAGAACTTGAAAATGTGATAGAGTATGTCCTTTTTTAATTTTCAAATTTTCAGATTGCTAAATTTTCAAATTAAAATAAATTATGGCAGAAGTAATTACGATGCCCCGCCTTTCCGATACTATGACGGAAGGTAAAGTGGCGAAATGGCATAAAAAAGTAGGAGATAAAGTAAAGGAAGGAGATATTTTAGCTGAAATTGAAACTGACAAAGCTGTTCAGGATTTCGAATCTGAAATAGAAGGTACTCTTTTATACGTTGGTGTAGAAGAAGGTGCTGCAGCTGCTGTAGACTCTGTTTTAGCAATTATTGGTAATGAAGGAGAAGATATTTCAGGATTAACGGGTGGGGCTGCTGCTCCCAAAGCAGATTCTGAAGAAAAAAAATCAGAAGAACCTAAAGCAGAAGCTGTGGAAACTGCTTCAGCAGAAGTTCCTGCAGGAGTAGAAATTATTACAATGCCAAGACTTTCTGATACAATGACAGAAGGTAAGGTTGCTAAATGGCACAAAAATGTTGGAGATACAGTAAAAGAAGGTGATCTTCTAGCTGAAATTGAAACAGATAAAGCAGTACAGGATTTCGAATCTGAATTCAATGGAGTGCTATTGAAGCAAGGGGTAGAAGAAGGGGATGCCGCTCCAGTTGACTCTGTATTGGCTATTATTGGCCCTGCAGGAACAGACGTTTCAGCAGTAGGAGCTCCTAAAGCTGCAGCTCAGGCATCAGAAAAACCAGCTGAACAAAAGACAGAAGCTAAAACTGAAGAAAAAGCTGCTCCGGCTGCTAACACTTCATCTTCTGACAGAGTGGCCATCTCTCCATTAGCTAAGAAAATGGCTCAGGACAAAGGAGTTGACATCAACAGTGTTCAAGGTTCAGGAGAAAATGGAAGAATCGTTAAAAAAGATATTGAAAACTATCAGCCAGCTGCAAAACCAGCTGCTTCAGCTCCGGCTGCAAGTGCTGCTGCTCAGGTTGCTGTAAGTTTCGTACAAGGAGAAGATACAGAAACTCCAAACTCTCAGGTAAGAAACGTTATCGCGAAACGTCTTTCTGAAAGTAAATTCTCTGCTCCTCACTACTATCTGATGGTTGAAATCAACATGGATAAAGCGATCGAAGCTAGAAAAGAGATCAACTCTATTCCAGATACAAAGATTTCATTCAATGATATGATCATTAAAGCAACAGCCATTGCTTTAAGAAAACACCCGCAAGTGAACTCAAGCTGGGCTGGAGATAAGATCATTCACAGAGGAAATATCAACGTTGGAGTAGCGGTAGCTATTCCTGACGGATTAGTAGTTCCTGTATTGAAGAATACAGATCAGATGTCTTACACTCAGATCTCTGCCGCTGTAAAAGATATGGCATCAAGAGCTAAGAACAAGGGGCTTAAGGCTAACGAAATGGAAGGATCTACATTCTCTATTTCAAACCTTGGAATGTTCGGAATTGAGACATTTACAAGTATCATCAACCAACCTAACTCTGCTATCCTTTCAGTAGGAGCTATTATTGAGAAACCAATCGTTAAGAACGGTCAGATTGTAGTAGGTAACACAATGAAGCTTTCATTAGCATGTGACCACAGAGTAGTAGATGGTGCTACAGGCGCACAATTCTTACAGACATTAAGAACTTATTTAGAAAATCCATTAACTTTGTTACTGTAATTTCTAGAATAAAAATAATGAAACCTCCCCATCGGGAGGTTTTTTTGTTTTAAAATCAATATTGTTGATATAACCTGTTGTAAAATCGACAATATGTTACTATTTTTGAATCATGATTAAAGCGAGAAATATCCATAAATCTTATGGGAATTTAGAAGTACTGAAAGGAGTTGATATTCACATCAAAGTAGGAGAAGTAGTTTCTATTGTAGGGGAATCTGGTGCAGGTAAATCAACATTGCTGCAGATTTTAGGAACGTTGGATCATCCTACTCAATCTGGGAAATATGACACTGAAATTGAGATTGCAGGAGAGTCATTTATCAACATGACTGATAAACAGTTATCAAAATTCAGAAATCAGAATATTGGTTTTGTATTTCAGTTTCACCAGCTGCTTCCGGAGTTTACCGCTTTGGAAAATGTACTGCTTCCTACTAAAATTGCAGGAGCTAATGAAAGAGAAGCTCTTGAAAAAGCCTACGCTTTATTTGAAGATCTTAAAATTGAACAACGATTGAATCATAAACCCAATCAGCTTTCCGGTGGAGAAGCGCAAAGGGTAGCCGTTGCAAGAGCTTTAATCAATTCACCGAAAATTATCTTTGCTGATGAGCCTACGGGAAACCTGGATTCAAAAAATGCGGATGATCTTCACAGGTTGTTTTTTGATCTTAGAGATAAGTATAATCAAACCTTTGTGATCGTTACCCACAACCCGAATCTTGCTGAAATTACTGATCGTAAGCTCGTAATGAAAGATGGGATGATTATAGAATAAATTTCTGACACACATGATGAAACACTTTATCTTTCTTTTTATACTTTTAGTTTCCTGCTCAAAAGCTAAATCGCAGCAGGCAGAGGTGTTGGGAGTTCCTCAATCCAAAATTTTAGAAATTAAAAGTTTTATTAAAGATAAAGCCTATAATCAGGACCTTGCCATTTTTATTAATTTTAAAATTCCATCAGGAAAATATCGTTATTTTATTTACGACCTGAAAAATAATAAAATAGTACAAAAGGCTATTGTTGCTCATGGTTCAGGATCTGTAATTTCAGGATCAACGGCTTTGAAGTTCAGTAATATTGAAGGATCTTATCAATCTTCTCTTGGAAAATATGCTATTGGAGGAAGCTATATGGGGCAATTTGGAAAAGCCTACCGCTTAAAAGGGCTGGATCCTACCAATGATAATGCCATGCAAAGAGCTATTGTTCTTCATTCTTTTAGCAGTGTTCCCGATGTAGAGTCTGAAAAACCAGCATGTTTGAGTCTGGGCTGTCCTATGCTTTCCATTAAAGCTTTTAAAGAAACAGCAAAATATATAGACCAATCAGAGAAACCGATTATCCTATATACTTTCTACTAATTTATAATTAATAATCCACTCCATGTCCTTAAAATTTCTGGCAGAAGACGATAGACCACGGGAGAAGTTCTTGCAAAAAGGTAAGAATGCACTTTCCGATTCTGAGCTTCTAGCCATTATTATGGGAAGTGGCAACAGAGAAGAGAGTGTGGTAGAACTGGCTAGAAAAATTTTAGCATCTGTAAACAATAATTGGCATCAGCTAAGTTTACTTTCTGTTCAAGATCTGATGAAATTCAAAGGAATAGGAGAGGCTAAAGCTATTTCTATCATTACAGCGTTAGAAATCGGGAGAAGAAGAGCAGGACAGGAAATCCCGGAACGTTCTGTTATTGGGAACAGTAATGATGCTTATTCAATTCTGAGAAATCAGCTGTCGGATCTACGAACTGAAGAATTTTGGGCTATTTTTCTTAATAACAGCAATAAAGTAATATACACTTCACAATTGACACAAGGCGGAATCAGCCAGTCTATTGTAGATGTAAGAGTTTTGTTTCGAACTGCCCTTGAACATTTTTCAACAGGAGTAATTGTTGCCCACAATCATCCTTCAGGAAGCCTGAAACCAAGCAAAGAAGATATTACGATTACACAAAAAATAAAAGAAGCTGGAAAAGTATTGAACATTCAGCTTCTAGACCATATTATCATTACACAAAATTCATATTTTAGTTTTTCGGACACAGGAATATTATGATTAGAAGATTGAAATACCATGAAATTGATTTTGTAAAATATTCTCAATGTTTAGAAAATTCTGAGCAAAGAAAATACTCTGCTACAAAAGACTTTTTAGATACTACAGCTCCTAAGCAATGGGAGATACTCGTATATAAGGATTATGAAGCTGTAATGCCTGTTCCTTTTGTGAAAAAATATGGAGTGAAAATCGTTCATAATCCTAAACTTTGCCAGCAATTGGGAGTTTTTTCGGGTAAAGATGATGTCAACCTTAACGAACAGTTTCTAGCGTATCTGGAAAACCACTATCTGATAAGAGCTTATCCTTTTAATGACGGGAATGAGCTTCGCACAAAATTCAGAATGAAGAAAAACTTTCTCATTTATCCTGATACATATGAGAAAGTATATGCCAGATATTCGCCTAAAAGAAAGAGAAAACTAAGATTGGATGAAGAAGTCTTGAAACATTCAGAAGTAAGAACTGTTTCTTATGATGAAGTGAAACCTTTTATAGAAGCCAATATTGTAGGACTGAGCAAAGAAGATGATCTGGCTGGTTTTATGGAGATTTATGAAACATCTTATCGTTTGAAGTATGTAAGCTTTTTAGCTTTTTATTATCATGGCAAAATGATCAATGCTATTGCTACATATTCGGATTGTGGTATGGTTGCACTTTTGGGAAATTTCAGTGATAAAGAATATGTAAAATTATCCGGGGCTTCTCTATTGATTGACAGGAAAATTAAAGAAACGATTGAGAATCATATTTTTGACTTTGAAGGAGGTGATATTCCAAATATTGAAGAGTTTTTCAGAGGATTCCGCCCAGAGCTGAAACCTTATGGGATCATAGAACGTTCCAAGAAAGATCTGTTTAAAAAATTAGGATCATTACTTTTAAAAGGAAGGATTTTTAAATGATAAAAAGCATTGTTTAGATTGGTTCTAATTTAGTATAATTCCGTACCTTTATACAACTTACAATAGCCATTATGTTACAGCAAATTCGTCATTATAAATTATCCTATATGCTTTATAATTTCTTTAAAAAAAGTAAATTAAAGCATAATATTCCATTATATAAAAAGTACGGGATCAACAAGCGTTACTTTTCGAGTATTTCAAGTAAAGATTTTGCCCATCTTCCTCAGACAGAAAGGAGTATTGCTGAAGAGAAGCTTTCATCCACTGCTTTTTTTAACAATTTATCGGAAGAAAATAAAGAAAGTGCTCTTCGTTATGATGACAACGGGTATATGATCCTGAGAAATTTTATCAGCCCGGAAACCGCAGAAAATATCAATATTGAGATTGAAAAGCTGATGAAAGACGGAACTTTAAAATTCCGTTATGGTGGAAAACTCATGTTTGCTATTCATCATTCTGAAATTATTAGAAATATAGGCAGCGATAAAAACCTGCTGGAGTTTCTGTCAGTTTTATTAGATGGCAAAGCGAAACTATTTCAAAGTATCAATTTTATAAATGGAAGTCAGCAGAAAACCCATTCAGATAGTATTCATATGACAACATTCCCATTGGGAGGGCTTTTAGGAGTATGGATTGCTTTGGAAGATGTGGATGAGAATAATGGAGCATTACATTATATTCCGGGAAGTCATAAATTACCCTATTTTCTCAACTCTGACTATGATAACGAAGGAACAGCTTTAAAAATAGGAAAGAAAAGTTATAAAGCTTACGAAGAGTTTCTGGAAGATAAGGTCAAAGAATTGGGATTGAAAAAAGAAGTTTTTAGAGCTAAAAAAGGAGATATGCTGATCTGGCATGCCAATATTCTTCACGGCGGAGAGCCGCATACTGATAAAAACAGAACCCGAAAAAGCCTGGTATACCACTTTTTTGATGAAAACAGTGTTTGCTACCATGAAGTTACACAAAGACCTGCATTATTTGAACTGTAATATCAGAAAATATTAGTAATTTTGCAGTCATAAAATTATGACGAGTCTTTCAGGATATTTACCCTATGCATTTGCATTGATTATTGCAATTCCTTTTCTGGTTTTGCTGAGACAATTTGTACACTCGTATATTACCCTTAAAAACCAGGAACTCAAATTACTTACCGTGAAGTCGAATTCGGAGAATAAAGCCCATTCTTACGAGAGAATGACTTTGTTTCTGGACAGAATAAAGCCTTCTAACCTCATTCAGCGATTTGATAAAGGACTGGCAGTTCATGAGTTTATTTTCCTTACCGAAAAAGCGATCAATGAAGAGTTTGAATACAATTCTTCTCAACAGCTTTATGTAACAAAAAACTCCTGGAAAAATATCGTAGACTCTAAAAATGCCATTATAGATCTTCTTCATAAGACCTATGACGGATTGAAAGGTGAAGTGAAGTTGGATGAGTTCAAAACCATCTTCATTATGAACTATATGGAAAGCAATGATTATGTTGCTGAAACGATAGAAGATTTAAGAAAAGAAATTTTAATAATAACTTAAAAAATAACAGATAAATAATGATTCCAAATTTTAAAGCACATCCATGGCACGGAATTTCTGCAGGAGAAGATGCGCCAAATGTTGTAAATGTATTTGTGGAGATTGTTCCTTCAGATACTATTAAATATGAAGTAGATAAAGAAACAGGATATTTAAAAGTAGACAGGCCTCAGAAATTCTCTAACATCATTCCCGCTTTATATGGTTTTGTTCCAAGAACATATTGTGATAAAGAAGTAATGAGATTAGCAGTAGAATCTGGAGCTGATGATGTGACAATGGGAGATCATGACCCGCTTGATATTTGTGTTTTAAGTTCTCACAATATCCACGCTGGAGGTTTATTGATGGAAGCTATTCCAATCGGTGGTTTCAAAATGATTGACGGTGGAGAAGCAGATGATAAAATTGTAGCAGTAATGATCAATGACCATGCTTTCGGACATTTCAGAGATATTACTGAGTTACCGGAAGCAGAAGTAAAAAGATTGATGCACTATTTCCTAACTTATAAAAACTTACCGGATGAGCCTGCAAAATGCAGAATCCAGGAAGTTTACGGTGCTGAGCATGCAAGAAAAGTGATTAAAGCTTCTCAAACAGATTATGCAGATAAATTCGGAGGATAAGATTCTCTGATGTAATAATACAAAAGGATAAACGGGAAACTGTTTATCCTTTTTTGTTAGATAAGAAGCTGAGGCTGGTAAAAGCAAGTAATTGAAGTCTTTAATATAAAAGACTGGCCCAACTTTGACATTTTTTACTACTTTCCTTACTGCTTTTAAAACCTTAATAAACCTTAATGGTTTACAAATTAAAATCATTCAGGCGTGATTCCATAAGCTTTTGTATCAATTTTCAGGCTGCAGTATTTTCAGAAAAATGATCATTGATAGATAAGATTCTTTTGTGTGGTAATGAAAAGTCCATGTTTTTTTTAATGCTTTGGTGATAATTATTTATTATATTTATTTTTCTATTACCAAAAAAATATTAAACTATGGATCTATTTATGTTAGTGCCAATTTTTGGTGTCATCGCTTTGCTCTATACATTTCTTCAAAGCAACTGGGTAAGTAAACAGAATGCTGGAAATGAAAAAATGAAAATAATCAGCGGACATATTGCTGATGGTGCAATGGCTTTTTTAAAGGCCGAATATAAAATCTTAACCTATTTTGTCGTCGTTGTGGCCATTCTTTTGGCAGTGATGGGATCAAGTAATGCCAACTCACATTGGAGTATTGGAATTGCTTTTGTAGTAGGCGCCATTTTTTCAGCTACTGCTGGTTTTATAGGGATGAAAATTGCAACCAAAGCCAATGTAAGGACTGCGGAGGCTGCAAGAACTTCCTTATCTAGAGCACTTAAAGTTTCTTTTACGGGAGGTTCCGTAATGGGAATGGGAGTAGCAGGACTTGCTGTATTAGGATTAGGAGCCTTGTTTTTAATTATTAAACAGATTTTTGCACCGGAAGCTGCAGTAGATTCTCATGAAATGGAAACAACCATAGAAATTCTTACCGGATTTTCCCTTGGCGCAGAATCTATTGCTCTTTTTGCAAGAGTCGGTGGTGGTATTTATACAAAAGCAGCTGATGTTGGCGCTGACTTAGTGGGAAAAGTAGAGGCTGGAATTCCAGAGGATGACCCAAGAAACCCGGCAACCATTGCAGACAATGTAGGTGACAATGTAGGAGATGTTGCAGGGATGGGAGCAGACCTTTTTGGATCTTATGTAGCGACTGTATTGGCAACAATGGTATTGGGAAGAGAAACCATTTCTGATGATTCATTTGGAGGTTTTGCGCCGATTCTTCTACCTATGCTGATTGCAGGAACAGGGATTATCTTTTCAATGATAGGAACTTTATTTGTGAAAATTAATGATAATGAAGGTTCATCTACTTCCAGTGTACAAAATGCCTTGAATTTAGGGAACTGGGGCAGTATTGTGATTACAGCAATAGCCTCTTATTTTCTAGTAACATATCTTCTTCCTGAAAAAATGATCCTAAGAGGTCATGAATTTACCAAAATGGGTGTATTTGGTGCCATCATGGTAGGGTTGGTTGTAGGAACTCTGATGAGTATTATCACAGAATATTATACTACTATGGGGAAGAGACCGGTTTCCAGTATTGTGAGACAGTCTTCAACCGGACACGCTACCAATATTATCGGCGGACTTTCTGTCGGAATGGAATCCACATTACTTCCGATCATTGTATTGGCAGGAGGAATCTACGGATCTTATCTATGTGCCGGATTGTATGGGGTAGCGATTGCTGCTGCCGGAATGATGGCTACTACAGCGATGCAATTAGCAATTGATGCTTTTGGTCCAATTGCAGATAATGCCGGAGGTATTGCTGAGATGAGTGAACTTCCTAAAGAAGTTCGTGAAAAAACAGATATTCTGGATGCTGTAGGAAATACAACTGCTGCTACAGGAAAAGGATTTGCTATTGCTTCTGCAGCATTAACGGCATTAGCACTGTTTGCAGCTTTTGTTGGAATCGCAGGTATTGATGGTATTGATATCTACAGAGCAGATGTTCTAGCAGGTCTCTTTGTAGGCGGGATGATTCCATTTATATTCTCTTCATTAGCCATTACCGCTGTTGGACAGGCTGCTATGGCCATGGTAGAAGAAGTAAGAAGGCAATTCCGTGAGATTCCAGGAATCTTAGAAGGAAAAGCCCAGCCGGAATACGAAAAATGTGTAGCGATTTCTACCGATGCATCCATCCGAAAAATGATGCTGCCAGGAGCTATTGCCATTATTTCACCATTATTAATTGGGTTTATCTTTGGACCTGAGGTGCTGGGAGGTTTCCTTGCAGGAGCTACGGTAAGTGGTGTATTGATGGGGATGTTTCAGAATAATGCTGGAGGAGCCTGGGATAATGCTAAAAAATCATTTGAAAAAGGAGTTGATATTAATGGCCAGACCTACTACAAAGGTTCAGAACCTCATAAAGCTTCTGTAACTGGAGATACAGTAGGAGATCCGTTTAAAGATACTTCAGGTCCATCAATGAATATTTTGATTAAGTTGATGTCGATTGTTTCATTAGTAATTGCACCTACTTTAGCAGTGATACATAAAGATAAAATTGAAGCTAATAGAAAGGCGAAAATTGAAAGTTTAACAGGAATTTCAGGAGTTGCTGCAACTTCTTCAGGCCTTAAAGTTCCGGTTGTTCCGGGTGAGGTGAAAGGTCATCTTAACGAAAGTGGAGACTTTGTATACGAAACCGGGAATCTGCAAAAAATAAAACTGAAAGGTGGAAAAACAATAGAATTAGGTGAAACCAGCCAGTTATATCAGTTATATAACTCAGTGAATCAAAAAGATAAGGCAATCATGGATCCTAATAAATGGTATACGATTGAAAATCTTTATTTTGAAACAGGGTCAAGTGATCTGAAAGCAGGATATGAGTTGCAGCTGAATAACCTGGCAGAAATTCTGAATGCTTATCCTGATCTGAAAATAAAATTAGGCGGCTACACTGACAATAGCGGTAATGAAGAAAGCAATCAGAAATTATCTAATCTGAGAGCACAAACTGCAAAACTTAAGCTGTTGGAATTAGGAGTATCGGCTGATAGGATAGAAGCAGAGGGATATGGTTCCCAGCATCCGATTTGTGAAGCCAATGATACTGACGAATGTAAGGCCAAAAACAGAAGAATTGATGTAAGGGTGCTGTCTCTCTAAAGTCAATATAGATAATAGTAAAGCATCGCATTGGCGATGCTTTTTTTATGTTTTTTGGATAAGGATTTAAGTCATTACAACCTGCCTTTTAATACACGATTATTTTATTTGCCACAAATGCGCGAATGATTTTTATTTTTGTATTCGTGGCTAAAATATCTTGTGTCCTTTACTAAGAATCCTTGTATCCCTGGGATATGTTCAACCTAAAAAAGCTGGTTTATTATAGATTTTTTTTAAGATGTTCCAGTGCCCGGATGATCACTTCATCCTTTTTAGCAAAGCTGAAGCGAATATAATCTGAATTGTCTTTGGAATTATAAAACGCAGAAAGTGGAAGGCAGGCGACCCTTTTATCAATCGTTAGCCATTTTGAAAATTCTACATCAGTCATCTTCTGGGATACATTTCTGAAATTGACAATCTGGAAAACACTACCCTCAGTTTTTTGTTCGATGTGTAATGGGGTTTCCTTTAGCAATTCATTGAAAATATCACGTTTTTTCTGCATGATTCTTTTATTTTTACACGGATCAAATACTTCCAGATACTTTGCTAGGGCATATTGAGCAGGAGCATTGGCACTGTAGGAAATATATTGCTGATACTTTCTGAATAAAGCTGTAAGGTCTTCTGATGCCAGCATATAACTTACTTTCCACCCTGAAGTATGAAACATTTTCCCAAATGAGAAAATACAGAATGTCCTGTTTCTAAGCTCAGCATGGATAAATGAACTGTAATGTTCTGCTTCGTCATAGCAATAAGTATCATAAATCTCTTCTGAAATCAAATAAATTTCCTGATGGTTTATTAAGTCATACAATTGTTTCCAATCATCCTTATTCCAGATTTTTCCGGTTGGATTTTGTGGTGAATTGATGATAATAGCTTTGGTTTTTTCAGAAATACAGGACTTAAACTGATCCCAATTGACGGTGAAGTCATAACTCAGGTCGTAATAAATAGGAATGCCCCCATTCATCACCACGGAAGGGGCATAAGTATAATATGAAGGCTGGATAATAATCACTTCATCTCCTTGATTTAAAATAGATTTAAGTGCAGTATGTAAAGCAAAGGTTGCACAGGGTACAACGGTTACTTCATTTACCTGTAAAGAAATACTGTTTTTCCGTTTGCTGTTAAAAAGAATGATATTTTCAATTAATAAAGGATTTCCTGCAAGAGGTTCATAATGATGGGTGCCGAGATTTGCGGCTTCTTTTAAAAAAAAATTAAGACGTTCATCAATATCAAAATCCGGCAGGCCCAATGAAAGATCGAAGCTTCCATACTTTAAGGCGAGTTCAGACATTTCTGTGAAAAATGAATAATGAGTAAATCTATCAATTTCTTTCATCTATTTTGTATTTTAATCAAAAATAATAAAAAATTGATATCGTATGTAATATATGTTTTTAAATATGTTAATTTTAATCGTTGTTTTTTCAATATTTTATGTGCTTTATGAGTTTGAATAATCACTCATATGTATCTAAAAGCTGATGATACCTCTGCATACTCTTTTTTCTGTGTTTTAAATTCAATAAAAATTATTATTTTTAAGAAATTTATTCTGTATGAAAAAACTACTTATACCGCTCATTGCCCTTGCTATGACGACGAGCTGCGGAACAGCACAAGTTGCTGATGGCCCATCTACAAAACGCACGGCTGAGAAACCAGATAAAGCATTTATGAATGCTTACAAAATGATTAAAGCCGATGAGTTAAAGAAAAATCTGTATGTGATTGCCTCAGACGAGATGGAAGGGAGAGATACAGGGAGCAAAGGCCAGAAAAAAGCGGGTGAGTATATGGTCAATTATTATAAAAACTTAGGAATTTCTTATCCAAAAGCTCTAGGGTCTTATTATCAGAAAGTTCCTTCGGATTTTATGAAAAAAAGAGGCGGTGGTAATCTTCCAGACTCAGAAAATATTCTGGCTTTTATAGAAGGAAGTGAAAAACCTGAGGAAATTGTAGTGGTTTCTGCACATTATGACCATGTAGGAACCAAAAATGGGGTCGTATACAATGGTGCTGATGATGATGGAAGTGGAACTGTTGCTGTGATGGAGATGGCGAAAGCTTTTCAGGAAGCTAAAAAAGCTGGGAACGGTCCTAAAAGATCTGTTCTGTTTCTTCATGTAACCGGAGAAGAACATGGTTTATTTGGTTCAGAATATTATACGGATAATCCTGTTTTTCCACTCGCTAATACTGTTGTGGATCTTAATATTGATATGATCGGACGTGATGATCTGGATAACAGAGGAAAACAGTATGTCTATGTGATCGGTTCTGATATGCTAAGCTCTCAACTTAAGGTAATTAATGAAGAAGCTAACAGAAAGACCAATAATTTGGAGCTGAACTATAAATATGATGATCTTAATGATCCTCAACAGCTATATTATCGTTCGGATCACTATAACTTTGCCAAAAATAATGTTCCGGTAGCATTTTTCTTTGACGGAATTCATGAAGATTATCACAAACCTACAGATGATCCTGAAAAGATTGATTATAAGCTTTTGGAAAAAAGAACCCAACTTGTTTTTACTACGGCATGGGATATTGCGAACAGGGCAGACAGAATTGTGGTAGATAAAAAATAACAACTGGTTTAAACTAACATGCAGAGGTGCAGGATTTCATAGATTCAAATTTTTAAAGTGAGATAATCTTCCTTATATGATTTGAAAACTGTGTTTTTGCACCTTTGTCTTATTTAATACTCCATTTTATCTATGAATATAATCATCCGTGAAGCCAGGTTAGAAGATATTCACCAAATTCAGTTGGTAAGAAACTCAGTGAAGGAGAATACCTTATCAAATCCCGCTCTGGTTACAGACAGAGATTGTGAATTGTTTATGTTTGAGAGAGGAAAAGGATGGGTAGGTGAAGCAGATGGCCGTATTGTAGGCTTTTCGATTGTTGATTTGCAAGAAAATAATATCTGGGCATTATTTGTACATCCTGAGTTTGAAAATCAAAAAATTGGAAGAAAGCTCCACGATATCATGCTTGATTGGTATTTTGAACAAACAAAAGATAAGGTCTGGCTTGGAACCTCGCCTCAGACAAGGGCAGAAACTTTTTATCGAAAATCAGGCTGGCAGGAGAGTGGAATGCATGGAAAAAATGAGATTAAGTTTGAGATGACCTATGACAACTGGAAAAATAAATAATATGAGAACACCATTGAGATCCATCAGACCTTTTATCGGTGCACAGGACTTTGAGATAAGCAGAAACTTTTATAAAGATTTGGGATTTGAAGAAATTGTTCTTGAACCTAAACTTTCATTGTTTAAAAAAGAAAAAATAGGGTTTTATCTTCAGGATTATTATGCTAAAGATTGGGTTGATAATACCATGATTTTTATGGAAGTCGCCAATACAGATGAATTCTGGAAAGAACTTTTGAGCTTAAGACTTACAGATAAATACGAAAACGTAAGACTTACTCCTGTAAGAACCATGGATTGGGGCAAAGAATGTTTTGTACATGATCCATCAGGAATTTTATGGCATTTTGGAGAGTTTTTTTAAGACTTTATATTTAACGATTGGTAACATTTGAGAAAAGATTTATATTCAAATTAGTTCTATAGGCTTTTGTTTACAATCAATATATACTTTATCTTGGCTGTTTAATTTTGAACAAAATGATTTACGCTTTTGATACTTATTATTATGAAGATTATGCCAATACGGTATGTATTGCATTTGAAGACTGGACATCCGATCAGGAATTAGAAGTCTTTACAGAGCAGACACCCATTACTTCAGAATATGAAAGTGGAGCCTTTTACAAAAGAGAATTGCCATGTATTTTGAGTTTACTGAATAAGATTGTGGTAAAACAAGGAGATATTATCATTGTGGATGGCTATGTTACTCTTGATAACGCAGGGAAAATTGGTCTTGGTGGATACCTTTATGAAGCTTTACAGGAGCAATATCCAATAGTGGGAATTGCAAAAAATGAATTTACGACACCAGATTCTCAACGAAGAAGTGTACTCCGCGGTGACAGTAAGACCCCTCTTTTTGTGACTGCAAAAGGAATTGATGTAGACCAGGTTAAGCTCAATATAGAGCAGATGCATGGTTCTTACAGAATTCCTACTTTATTTAAAAAACTGGATCAGCTTAGCAGGGCATAAATGTTAGTCTTACTTTTTTAAGCAGGACGTTTTTTTGATAATTAATATACCGATAGGTATATTTTGCTATATTTGTATATACATCCGTTTTGAAATATAAGCGGTTATTTTTTAATCTTAAATATACCAATTGGTATATTTTAAAATAATCAATACTATGAAAGAAGCATTTATCATTGCAGCAAAAAGAACACCTATAGGTGGATTTATGGGAAATTTGTCAGGATTTACTGCTCCTAAGCTAGGGGCTATGGCTATACAGAAAGCTTATGAAAGTGTAGAGGTTTCCCCGGAGAATATAGACAGTGTATACATGGGAAATGTATTAAGTGCAGGAGTAGGACAGTCTCCGGCAAGACAGGCGGCTATTTTTTCAAACATTCCTGTAGATAAAGATGCTGCTACAGTGAATAAAGTATGTGCCTCCGGAATGAAGGCCGCCATAATCGGGGCACAGCAGATCCAGCTCGGATTAGAACATCTTGTTATGACAGGGGGAATGGAAAGTATGAGTAATGTACCGCATTATCAAAATCTTCGAAAAGGTCAGAAATTAGGCAATACGATCTCTACAGATGGTCTGATTAAAGATGGTCTGTGGGATGTGTATCACGATTTTCATATGGGAAGTGCTGCTGAGTTAGGAGTAAAAAAATATGGTTTAACAAGGCAGCAATTGGATGATTATGCACTAATGTCTTACAAAAGAGCTCAGGAAGCAGCAGTTGGGAACAAATTCAATGCAGAATTATTCTGCATCTCAATAGAAGGAAAAAAAGAAACTGTAACGATGGATAGAGATGAGGACATAGATAAACTTATTCCTGAAAAAATATCTTTATTAAAACCAGCTTTTGAAAATGATGGGATGCTCACTGCCGCCAATTCAAGCAATCTGAATGATGGCGCTGCTGCAATCCTGATTGGCTCTTCAGAGGCTCTTCAAGAATTTAATCTTAAACCATTGGCTAAAATTATAGCGTATGCGGATGCCGCTCAATCTCCTGAGTGGTTTACGACCTCTCCATCGGTTGCCATTCAAAAAGTTCTGAAAATTGCAGGGCTTAGCCTTTCTGATATTGATTACTTTGAAATCAATGAAGCCTATTCTTCTGTAATTCTATCCAATCAGCAGATCCTTGGGTATGATCTAGATAAAGTAAATGTGTATGGTGGGGCTGTGGCATTGGGACATCCAATTGGAGCTTCAGGAGCAAGGATTGTGGCAACCTTAGTAAATGTATTGCGTCAGGAAGGAGGTCGATACGGTATTGCAGCGATCTGTAATGGTGGTGGAGGAGCTTCAGCGATCCTTATCGAAAATTTAAATTAAATACATAATTTTATAGAAAAAAGGTAATTTAAAAGGCTGAATTTAAAATTTAAGTCTGATATCTTTTGCTTTTAAGGCGCATTTTTCGTTTTTAAATTTGCCATGCCTACTTTTATAAGCTAAGTTCAAGTCATTATTTCGATTTAAGTAATGACTTGAACTTATTGATAATTATATGTTTAAAAAAAAGATTCTACTGCCTTTTTTATTAATTAATAATGGGTAAATGTCTTTAAACTGATAAAAATCATTGTGTTCTTATTTTTATTGATTCTAAATAAATATAAATTTGTATCCATAAAAATTAAGAATTCTATGAAAAAAATAACTACTCTTTCTGTTATCCTATTATGTGGACTTGCCAAAGCTCAATATTGTACTCCTACATTTCAGTATGGGGCAGGAAGTAATATGATAAGCAATGTTACTTTTGGAAGTATCAACAATAATTCATCTACCAATTCATCCACCACACAGGAATACGAAGATTTTACTTCATTGTCAACTGATGTGGCGGCAGGAAATGCATATCCGATATCCATAAAAGGACCATCAAGCACTTTTCCCAGTGATGTAATGGTTTATATCGATTTTAATGGAAATGGCAGCTTCGATGATGCAGGGGAGCGCTTTTATATAGGAAGGTTGGAGGCTGCCAATCCGGCCAATGCCCTTACTATTGATAATACCATTACAATTCCAGCTAATGTGGCCAGTGGCAGTAAGAGAATGCGAGTGCTTAAAAATACAAATGTCCCTGCGTATTCGGATTCAAGTGCTCCGAATTCCATTTCTTCCGCTTGTGATTCGGGATTAAGAGCCGGACAGACTGAAGATTATATGGTGAATATCCAGGGCGGGGTATCTGCTTTTCCTTTTCCGTATTGTGGATCTGAAGGGATAACAAGCCTTACAGTCAGTGAAATAACTAAGGTGGAGTTTGCAGGACTTACTAATGAAAGTTCAATCGATGGAAATTCATTGGTAATTGAAGATTTTACAGGTACTGTTTTTAATGTCAGTCGAGGAAACGGATATCCGATTACGGTAACCGGAGGAACTCATGGACAAACAACCGTTTCTGTCTATGCTTATATCGACTTTAACCATAATAATCAGTTTGATGCTGATGAAAAGTTTAATCTGGGATATCTGGACAATTCAAATCCTGTTTCCGGCCATGAATCAGGAGTGACTTCAGAAACCATTACTATTCCAGCTAATGCATTACTGGGAAATACACGTTTCAGGCTGGTGAAAGCCTATGAATCCAGTTCATGGATGGGAACGCTGGAAAATCTACCATGTCTTTCAGGCTGGGTTATTGGCCAGGCAGAAGATTATACCATCAATATACAGCCGGAAAGTCTTTCTACAACAGAGGTTTCTAAGGATAAATCTATTAAATTGAAAATGTATCCCAACCCAACCTCCGGAAATGTAACGATCAAAATGAAAGAAAGATTGGAGAAATATGAAGTGTATAACATTTCAGGACAAAAGCTTTCAGAAGGAAATTCCGATACTGTGAATATGAACAGCTTTGTTCCGGGAAGTTACCTGATTAAAATCCAGACGAAAGATAAAAAAATAATTACCGAAAAAGTAATTAAAAAGTAAAAACACATATCTAATCATATCCATATCAATTTTTGTTTTTTACCGGCAGATTATATCTGTCGGTTTTGTTTTATATCGCTGATAATAAATGTGTAGTAGGGGTAAAAAATTGAGTGAAAAACACGATGATTTTAAACTGGTTTAATCAAATAATTTAATCCTTTATTTTTGCTCCAAAATATCCAGAAGATCCTGCTTTGAGAGCCCCTGAAATTTTGTTCCTTCTGTTTTAAGAAGGTTTTGAGCCAATAGTGTTTTCTTTTTCTGCAGAGTAAGGATTTTCTCTTCCACTGTATTGGAGCAGATCATACGTACGGCAATCACATTTTTAGTCTGCCCGATACGGTAACTTCGGTCAATCGCTTGGTTTTCAGCAGCAGGATTCCACCATGGGTCAATTAAATAAATATAATCGGCCTGGGTAAGATTAAGGCCTACACCACCAGCTTTTAAGCTAATTAAAAATACACGAATGTCCTCATTTTCCTGAAAATTGGCTACTTTTTTACCTCTTTCCTTCGTTTGTCCGGTGAGATATTCAAAAGGAATTCCATGACGCTCCAGTTCAGGCTTCAATAGATCCAGCATTCCAACAAATTGTGAGAATACAAGGATCTTATGGTCTTTTGATTTTCCAAGAATCTGTTCCATCAGAATCTCTATTTTTACAGCATGTTCACCGGAATAGCCTTCTTTTATCAGTACCGGAGAATTACATATCTGTCTGAGCCTTGTAAGACCGGTAAGAACGTGCATACTGTTTTTATTAAGGTCATCGTCATCATTGGCCGCAATGAATTCACGAAGCTCTTTTTCATAAGCATCATAGATCCTGCGCTGCTCAGCATTCATTTCGCAATAAATAACCGTTTCTGTTTTCTCCGGAAGTTCTTTGGCTACTTGTTTCTTCGTTCTGCGAAGGATAAATGGTTTTATCTTCTGCTGAAGTTCCATAGCCCGTTTATTGTACTCGAATTTATCAATAGGAATAGCATAGATGTCTTTGAAAGACTGTTTGCTGCCCAATAAGCCGGGGCATGCAAAAGAAAGCTGGCTGTAAAGATCAAAAGTACTGTTTTCAATAGGAGTACCTGTTAAAACAATTCTGTTTCTGGCCTGGAGAAGTCTTGCGGCTTTATATCTTTCCGAATTAGGATTCTTGATGGTCTGAGATTCATCAAGGAAAATATAATTGAAATTAAAGGTCTTGAGGAAGCGGATATCAGAAAGCAGCATTCCGTAGCTGGTCAGCACCACTTCGTAATCAGAAAAGTGAGTAGTCACTTTCTGCCGATCCGGGCCATAATGTACTAAAACCTTTATGGAAGGGGCAAACTTGCTGATTTCTTCCTGCCAGTTGAAAAGAAGAGAAGTAGGAACGACTACAAGATTTGTAGTATGCCCTCGGTTTTCCCTTTGAGAAAGAATAAATGCAATGATCTGAAGTGTTTTTCCCAGTCCCATATCATCAGCAAGGCATCCGCCGAAGTTGAAACCATCCAGAAAATTAAGCCAATTTAATCCTTCGTGCTGATAATCTCTTAATTCAGCATTTAATTCAGCCGGAATATTGACTTGGGGGATTTTTTTATTTGTTATAAGCTGAGTAGAATAAGTGGTGATCTCATTCTGAACTTCTGTACTCAGCACTTCTTTTTCAAAAAGAGAAGAGACTTCAGTAAAGTTGATTTTCGGAATTTTTAATAGCTCTTCATCAATTTCACCAGCTTGAAAATAAGCGGCAATTTTGTCCATCCATTCTTCAGGGAGAATGCCCAGGCTGCCGTCGTCCAGCTGAACGAATTTACTTTTATTGCGAATGGCTCTGTGAAGCTGTTTCAAAGTGGCTTCTTTTTGCCCAAACCCTACTTTTAATTTTGCATTAAACCAATCCAGTCCACTCGTAATCTGGATATTGATCTTGGCGCGGTGAGGGTTTAGCTTGTTGTTTTTCAGGTCGCTAAAGCCTAAAATAACAATGCCTTCATTTCGCCATACTTCAAAAGCATTCAGGAACCAATTGTTATCAAGGAATTTTTCCCTGTGAAGATAGAAATACTGGTAACCATCCATCTGCTCTTCAAAGTCAGGATGCTCTTGCATCACCAAAGAAGTAAAGCGTGCTTCTGCGGCATCATTTCTTTCTATCTTGAAAGGGTTTCCATTCTGGTCGGTATCGAAAATCTGCTTTCTGGAATATACAGGAACTTCTACTTGACCATATTTCATGACAGGAGTAATTCCAATATAATTTTCCTGCTGACGGAGATAAATAACTCTTTCTATCTGAAAATTCTTTTCTTCAAGCTGTACTTTCGTTGCAGTTTGTATATATCTGTAATTTATATGAATACGTTCTTCAAGGTTAGATAGAATTTGCTTCATGAAATCCTCGTATTTCGAAGAATGGATCAGTAATATTTCATTGTTAGCTTTGAAAAATTTGATGATCCTGAGCAGGTCAGGATGGTCTATGAGGCTGAATGTGTTATTGTTATATATAAAATACTCATTTCTTAACATTACATTTTTAAAAGAAACCAGCAAGTCATTTAAAAGTAATTCTCCAGTGATTTCGAAAAATGGATCTTTCTTAAAAACAGATAGTTGTATATCCGTATTTAAAGTATTAAGTTTAACTTGTGTCAGAGATTTTGCAGAGATCGTTTCAGCAATTTCACGATCATGATAATACACATCAAGCTCTAGAGGATTCTTTACAATAAGTTTTAGAGCTTCCATTTCAGAAGCATTATACTCATCATTGTAATTGTTTTGAAAAGAAGAAATAGCTGTATAGAATTTTATATCCAGAGGTTTTTCAGCTTTCCAAATCAATTGCATGACATCTACAGCAGTAACAGGATTTTTCAGCTTTCCGGTTTGTGTAATTTCGGCTTCCATGAGAGAAAATACCAGATGATTGTAATAACGGTGTTTACCAATAACCAGTATTTGTTTCTTTCCTGTTTCTTGTACTGCCAGTTCATCAAGTTTAGACAGAACCTGAGGCAGAAGGTCTCTCTGAAACATCTGCTCATCCATAGGAAGCATTTCTTTGATCTTGGGTAGAATTTCCAGTTTCCCTTCTGTCAATTCCAGTTGAAAATAGTGATCGAGATCCGGTTCATTTTCTAAACCATAACTTTTGGCCTTAGATAAAAATGTCTTTTTACGTAGAATATCATCAAAGAAAATCCGGTATTTCTTTTCTTCCAGAATACAATGGATGATTTCTGCCTGGTGAGCACAAAGCTGAGGCTTAGAATTGTCGCAAGTACAACTGCAAATCAATGAATTATGCATGCGGCTTATAGTTACTATGGGAAAATTCTGTAGTGAAGATTCTTTGGTAAAGATTCCCATATTATTTTCAATGGTAACAGGATATATTTCATAAAAATCAGTGATTCCCACAAACGAACTTTCTGCGGTATGCTTTAGCAGGTCGTATACGGAAAGTGTACTGATATTGATGTTTTCAAGAATATATTCTGCCATAAAAATTGATCAGAGCAAACTTACAAAAAAATGATAAAATGAAAGAGTGATTGAGGCTTTCACACCTTATAAAATATTTTCAATGTAAGAGATTAACAATGTCTGTGATTTCTAAATTAATGATATCCATTTTGGCTACAGCTTAGTCCGTTTTGGCAACTCTTATCTTTTTTCTGATTCTGACCTTTGTCCTGTAATTTTAAACAAGAAAAAATGAAAACAATTTTTATAACAGGAGCTTCTACAGGATTAGGTAAAGCAACTGCACAATTATTTCAACAGAAAGGATGGAAGGTAATTGCTACCATGAGAAATCCTGAAGCGGCTTCAGATCTTACTGCTTTGGATAACGTAACAGTGCTTCCATTGGATGTGACGAATCCTGAACAAATTCAGGCTGTTGTTAAACAATCACTTGAATTGGGGGGTGTAGATGTGGTTTTTAACAATGCAGGGTATGGTCTTCTAGGACCTTTGGAAGCTTTGAATGATGATCAGATTGTGAGACAGCTGAATACAAATTTATTGGGTACTATCCGGGTTACTCAGGCATTCACTGCTTATTTTAGAGAGAAAAAGAAAGGAATGTTTATTTCTACAACATCTATTGGAGGATTAATGGCCTTTCCTCTGAATTCTATTTATCATGCTACAAAATGGGCGTTAGAGGGCTGGAGCGAAAGTATGGCTTTTGAATTGAATAAGTTTGGAATAGATATTAAAACGGTTTCTCCCGGAGGAATAAAAACGGATTTTATAAGCCGTTCTCTTGATTCTGCATCAAGTCCTGCTTACGAAGAGATGATTAATTCTCTGTATTCTGGTATGGAAGGAATGATGGAAGCCGCTTCTACACCGGAACAGATTGCTGAAGTAGTTTATGAAGCCGCTACAGATAATAAAAAACAATTAAGATATGTAGCAGGTGAGGATGCAAAAGCTTTGTATGCAGAACGTCAGAAATTAGGAGCTGAAGTATTTAGAGAACAATTAGGCAGTCGGTTTATTTAATGGTCTGTCAGTTGTACACGGAGCTTCATGAAAAAATCATAACTTTATAATATGGAAAAGAAAGAAAATTCTTTAGTAAAAATTTCCTCTATATCGGAGTTACACAGTTTGTTGCAGCTTCCGGGGCCGCTTCATCCGCTGGTAAGTCTTATAGATAATGAAAAAATGAGCATTAAAGAGGATTGGGCAGGAAGAAGTTTTATGTTCAATTTCTATAAAATTTCTTATAAATATTCTACAAACGGGAAAATGGGATATGGACAAGGATATTATGACTTTAATGAAGGAGGAATGATGTTTACAGCTCCCGGACAGATACTTTCTCCTGAAGAGAATGCAGAATATTGCGGCTATACACTTTTGATACACCCGGATTTTATCAGAAATTATCCTTTGGCCCAAAATATAAAAAAACTGGGGTTCTTTTCTTACGATACAAATGAGGCTCTTCATTTGTCTGATCAGGAAAAGACGATCATGCAAGGACTTTTGAACAGTATTAAAAATGAATTGAATACTGCGATTGATGAAGTAAGCCAGGATGTGATTATTTCCTATACTGAAGTTCTGCTCAATTATAGCAATCGTTTTTATAAAAGACAGTTCATCACAAGAAAGGCTGTGAATAGTGACCTGTTGACTACCATGGAAAAAGTGCTGGAGAACTATTTTAATGATCAGAAAACATTGACAGCCGGTCTTCCTACAGTGGACTTCCTGGCTTCAGAGCTCAATCTGTCACCTCATTACCTCAGTGATATGCTGAGAAATCTGACAGGACAGAATGCGCAGCAGCATATTCATGAGAAGTTGATTGAAAAGGCAAAAGAATATCTTACAGCTACTAATTTCTCTGTATCGGAAGTTGCTTATGCGCTAGGATTTGAGCATCCACAATCTTTTAATAAATTATTTAAAAAGAAAACAGATCAAACCCCATTAGGTTACAGACAGCTATTTAATTAGTATAAAAATGCCCAGCTATTTCTGCTGGGCATTCTCTTTGTGTCATTCGTAGAAGAAATAAAGTTTTAAATAGATAAATGATTGCCAAAAGGAATTTGTTATTTATCTTTATGTTGTGAAATATAGTATTTAACTAATCTTAAAATCAGCATAATATGAAAAATTTAAACTTTGTTTTATTCCTTCTTTTAGGGATAATGTCCTATGCACAGCCATCCATAACAAGAGCTGGGGTTGACCGTCTGAATACTGTGATTAATCTAAAATCCGAGGATGTAAGTGGAACGTCTATTACTGCAGGTTCTGCAGGAGCAAATATTACATGGAATTTTTCAGCATATACAGGAACTAATCCTGTTTCTTATACTGCTAAAGAATGTCCCGGACAGGCCAATTGTTTTAGATTTCCTGGTGCTAACAGGATTACTTCGATGGCTAATATTGACACTCACGATTTTAATTCCATGACAGATGTTGAAGCGACCATGTTGGGATCTTATTCAGGACCTGCATTGGGAGATGTTACAGTGACCTACGTTAATCCTTTGATTGAGTATAAGTTTCCAATTACGTATCTTCAACAGTTTGATGATACATATGAGTTTAACAGTATTTCTGCTGCCATAGGAAATACCAATGAAACAGGGCAGGTGAGTGTTACTGTAGATGGCTACGGTACGATCACTACTCCTAAAGGAACTTATTCTAATGTATTGAGAATAAAAAGAATGAGAACTGCAACACAAACTATTGCCAGTTCACCTACACCTAATACGGCCACTTATACCAATGAATCTTATCAGTGGGTAAGCCAGACTGATGGTATGGTGTTTAGTTTTGCTATCAATACATTTGTGTTTAATGGAGTTACTAATGTTTCAAAAACGGTATCTTATCTTGATAGCACAGTATTATCGACTGTTGATTTGGATAGCAAAAAAGCGACGATCTCTGTCTATCCTAACCCAAGCTCAGATTTTATTGCAATAACTTCAAAAGAGGATCTTAAAAAGATTATAGTAAGCTCTTTGGAAGGTAAAGCCGTTATCACAGAAGGTACTTCAAGAAATATTGACATTTCAAAACTTCCAAAAGGAGTTTATATCCTTCAGGGAGAATTGAAGAATGGGACCATAATTTCAAAGAAGATTATTAAAAAGTAAATGACTATTGAAAAAACGGACGTAAAATACTTGATTTTACGTCCGTTTTTTTATTTTATCATACTGCTTCTCAGAAAATTGGTTTTAGCTCAGGGTAGAGGCTTCTTTTTCTTTGATTAAGGTTTCAATTTTAAGTTTTGCATTTTGCCATTCATCATCAAGGATACTGTAATAGGCCGCATTTCTTGTGGTCCCGTCATTCTGAATTTTGTCTTTTCGTAAGATTCCTTCAAATACGCCACCTATTTTTTCAATCGCTTTTCTTGATCTGAAGTTGTTATCTTTAGTTTTCAGTTGTACACGATTGGTTTTTAATACATCAAAACAGTAGCTGAGCAGAAGGAGTTTGCATTCCAGATTGACAGATGTTCCCCAAAATTCTTTTGTGATCCAGGTCCAGCCGATTTCTAATTTTTTATCAGATGGATATATTTCAAAAAACCTTGTGGAACCTATCAGTTTCTGAGTTTTCTTATGCCTTACGACGAAAGGATATTGCCTTTCTGCTTCTCTTTCTGATAGGGCAAGTTCGTAGTTTTGATAAAATATTGTTTGATCAGAACCATCAGTAGGGATCAATGTCCAGAGGTCTTTATCTGCTGCTGCGGAATAGAGTTCTTCAAAATGCTCTTTTTCCAAAGGGATGAGCTCTACATTTTTTCCTTCTAAAATAGTTGGATGGGATATCCATTTCTCCTTCATATAATATTTTTTGGAATAGCTAATTTAATCAAAAATAAGATATTGTTGTATTAAATCAAGCGTATTTTTAGTTTTATGTGAATTAAATTTATTTGCTGATGTTTTCAATGGAATCAATTTGCCATTGATGGTTTTTATTCTTGCTAAGAATATATTGATAAGTCATCCCTGAGTTTTTCAGATGAAATTGTACATAAGATAGCTGAGGGCTGGTTTGCCTTACAGTGAATTTTACAGCTTTAATATCCCTTAAATCCGATTGATAATCATCCTGAGTTTTGAAAAAATAATCATAGTCGAAACCATGTGGAGGACCGTCATTAGCAGGATTCTTTTTGAAGTATTCATCACCTTCCACATAATTTTGTTTGTAAGCGGCCAGAAACTTTTCAGATAAAAATGTATTGCTTTTCAAAAAAGAAATTTCTTGATCTACCTGGTCAAAGTCTATGGCATAATCTGTTGCCGAACCATTTTCCTGAGGTCCGCCTTTTATGGTATTGAAACGGGAGAGATTATCCTCATTGTCTCTGTACCAGATCATAAATGATTTTACAGTTTCAATGGCAGAATGATCTTGAAGTTTGGGTGTTGCGGATACTGTATTCTTTCGGTTGACGGTATCCTGAATAATAGAAGGCTTAGATACTTCTTCCTTTTTGCAATAGATTAATAACAGACATGCTGCTGATAATAATAATGGCTTCCTTGGCATCATTTGTTTTCGGTTTCTTTTTTGATGGGCCTAAATTACAAAATAATCGAGGGGTTTCGTTTGAATGACCGAGAATACACAAATTTTTATTTAAGAGGAATCGAAAATAATGGTTGATAACTTGTCAATTTTATTCAGTTGATCAAATGTCAGTAGTTAATTTGTCTTTTTAAAAGCCTTGTTTAAAATGGAATATAAAATATCAAAAATGAAATGTATTTTATTCATTAAGTGTTGCTAACTTCGCAAACGGAAATTTTAATCAAACACAGTTTTAATGCACGATAGAGAATCATTCAATGCAAAAATGCCTACAGCCTGTTTTTTACTTTTCTTTGCCCACGGGCTTGTTTTCTCGTCATGGGCCAGCCGGATTCCCATTATTAAAGATGCCCTTTCTATCAATGAGGCACAGCTTGGAACTCTTTTGCTTCTGATGCCGATAGGCCAGCTTTCTACCATGATGTTATCCGGGAAATTAATCAGCAGATATGGAAGCAGTACGATTATTAAAAGCTGTTTTTTGCTATATCCGGGCTTTCTTTTACTGATAGGACTTTCTCCATCTTACTGGATTTTAGCGGCTGTTCTGTTTTTCTTTGGAGTAACAGGAAATCTGTGCAATATTGCGGTCAATACACAGGCTATTGAAATAGAATCTATCACCAAAAGAACACTTTTATCTTCTTATCATGGAGCCTGGTGTTTTGCAGGATTGATAGGAGCGCTTGTAGGAATGCTTACGATTAATCTACATATAGAAACTTTTCATCACTTTGTGCTGACTTTCATTCTCGTCACTCTGATATGGATGTATAGCAGGAGCAACCTTACCAACATTATTCATAAAGTTCAGCCACAAACGCAATCTATTTTTAAATATGTAAATCCAACATTGGTAGGATTAGGAATCATTGGATTTCTAAGTATGGCGATTGAAGGAGCTATGTTTGACTGGAGTGGAGTGTATTTTCAAACGATTGTAAAGGCACCGAAAAGTCTTGTGATATTGGGGTATACAAGTTTTATCTTAATGATGACTTTAGGAAGGTTTATAGGAAACAGGATCATTGAAAGACTGGGAAAAAGAACCGTATTACAGTTCTGTGGAATCCTGATGAGTTTCGGTCTTTTCCTGAGTGTTTTCTTTCCTGAGTTATGGATTTGTATTATTGCCTTTATGATCATCGGGCTTGGAGCTTCTTTAAGTGTACCATCAGTATACAGTACCATTGGGAAAGTAAATACGGTAGCTCCCAGTATAGCGTTGTCATTCGTTTCCAGTATTTCATTCTTAGGCTTTCTGATTGGCCCTCCTTTGATTGGATATATCGCAGAAAGTTTTGATTTAAGATATTCTTTCGGACTTTTTGCCTGCTTTGGAATTCTATTGAGTATGATGGCTGGAAAAATGAAGGTATTCCGAAAGGATTAATAATCCTTGTTAAAATAAAGCGGACCGTTGAAAAACAGTCCGCTTACTTTTTATATCCAGGTTTCTACAAGATGAAACCATAAAGCTTTCTCTTCATTAAAAAAGAAAACAGCTGAACCCTTTCGTTGGTTTATTACCCCTTCTGTAATCTGAATTTCCGTATAAGTAGCCAGGCCATGGTACTCAGAGCAATGAATTTCTACATTTTCGATCTGTACACTACGATCCGGGAATTTTCCAAAAACGGTAGGAAGCCATTCTGAAAATAGGTGTAAGCTAATAGGGTTTCCGTCTCCATTAATCATATTGAATTCAGGAGAGAATCCGGAAAGGATCTTTCTGGATAAAGCATCCTCGTCATGCTCATTCCCCTGAAACCATTTTTCGATATTTTCGCAGAAATCTTGTAATTCTTTAGTGATTTTTTCTTTGTTATTCATGAGATTTAAAATTTATTATTGATAAAAATTAGGTGTTACTATATTGACGTAATCTGCTGCTGATTAATATCCCAATTACCTGAACGGCTCCAATCATAAAGATGGATATCGCAAAGGCCTTTGGAAAACCTAGTATTTCAATCAGATTAAAAAATAAGGTTCCAATTACGGCGCCTCCAGTTACGCTTCCTACCTGTATTCCGATACTTATCAGGCCTGAAGCCTGGCCAGCCTTTTCTTTGCTGGTAAAAGTAATAGCTGTCCGCATCATCACCGGCATAATAGTACCATGTCCTAAACCTGCTATAAACAAAGTAATATTTGTGATGAAAGAAGGCTTTTGCTGGAAATAAAAACACAATGCACTGAGGATAAAACCTCCCATTAATAATCCTAGACCAATATAAATCAGGGTATGGGAAGATCGTTTTATTTTAGATACTATCAATGGTCCCAGGAAAAAAGCAATTCCGTAAGGGACAATAGCGAGTCCAGTCTGTATGGAACTCTGATGAAGAAACTCCTGGAGGTAATAAGGATAACAAATGAACAGACCTGAGGTGAAATTGTAAAAAAAGAGAATGACAAGGCTCAATGCAAAAGGTTTGTATTGAAGGAGTGTAGGATCTATAAGTATCGGATGGTTGTTTTTTAACAGATACATTTCGTATCTAAGGAAAATAATTAATAGAGATACCCCTGATAGCATCACTGCAAATATCCACCACGCCCATTGGTATTTTTGCCCGAAAATAAGTGGACATATCAGCATAAGCAAAGCGAGAATCAGTAATAATGAACCTTTAAAGTCAATTCCAGAGTCAGATTCTTTGTGGCTGTTGTCCATTGTAAAATGAATTCCGGCAATACAAATGATCGTGACAGGAACATTCACAAGAAACACCAGTTCCCATGAAAAATATTCCCAATGCATGCTGAGAAGGAACCCACCAAGTAATTGGCCTACGACAGAAGCTAAGCCAAATACTGAACTGAAAAGACTTACTGCCTTTGGCTGTTCCTGGCTGCTGAATAATACTTTTATAGAAGCCAAAACCTGTGGAGCAAGCAACGAAGCCCCAACTCCCTGGAATAATCTTGCTATAATAAGCCATGTAACGGTAGGAGAAAAAGCACAGGCCAGAGAAGATAATAAAAAAATATATAATCCCAATGTGAAAATTTTCTTTCGCCCATAGAGATCACCCAGCCTGCCGCCACATACTACTAAGGCTCCATAGGTAAGGCCATAAATAGCTATAACCATTTGTAACTGGTGGTCACTGGCTTTGAAAGCATTTTTTATAGAAGGTAAAGCCATATTCACAATAAAATAATCCAGGGGTGAAAGAAAGGCTCCGGCAATCAGAAAATTGAGGGCCTGCCATCGTTTCGGATACGTGTTCATATTTTTTTATGCAAAAATAACCTCCTTATGTTATGGTAAAATTGTACTTTTGGAGGAAAATATAGTGTGCATATATGAAAGGGCTCCATCTTGAAGGAATTACAGTAAAAGAAATAAAACTTAAAGGAGAGACCGTTTTTAAAACAGCTGTTTTTCTCTCATTTGTATATATTGTAAAGGGAAAAGGAAAGCTGCTTTATGATGATCGGTATATTGATTTTATGGAAAGTAAACTTTTTATTATTCCCCAGCAGGAATCCTATCGCTTTGAAAGTGACAATGCTGATTTGATTAGTATAGAATGTCCCATTGAATTTATTGATAAGATTCGTCTGGAAGCAGACCGTATTGAGAGTTGTGAAAATCTGTATAAGCTTCAATATATAAGTAATAATTATCATGCCCGCGCCGGCTGTGTATTCCGTAATAAAAATGATGAAGATTTTGCAAAAACCCTTATTCAGCAGATTGCTTATGAATTCAGGAATAGAGCAGAGGATTATCTTGTGATCCGTAATTGTATTTCAATTTTGCTTAATCTTATTGCCAGAAATATCATTCAGAGTGAAACTTCAGATTTACAGGAGAATAAAAAGGCCTTTTCCATTATGAAGATCATTGCCTACATTCAAAAGCATATAAAAGATAGAGAAAAGACCGGAATCCAGACCATTGCAGATCATTTTGGGATTTCAGGAAATTATTTCGGCGAATATTTTAAACAACAGACAGGAGTTTCTTACCAGGATTATTTGCTGGATTATCGACTAAAACTGGTGGAAACCTATTTGAAATACAGTAGCATAAGACTAAGTGAGATTGCTTATGAACTGCAGTTCAGTGATGAGAGCCACCTTTCCAAACTCTTTAAAAAATACAGAGGTGTTACTCCAGGTGAATACAGAAAGAAACATAAGTAGCAAATAGCGGAATAAGTTTTTTTTATAATTTAAACTGTTGATTTATTAACGATTAAGTCCGTTTTTAAAAATTAACATAGTTGACTATATAGTTGACTATGTTTTTTTATATATTTACATCAAAGATTTTTAAGATGGATTTTGATTTTATTAAAGAATTGGGATACAAAGCATTAGATAGTAGGCTGAAAAGAATCAGTGACCGGATGTCCCATGACGTAAGGAAATTTTATAAAGAGTTTGGTATTGATGTAGAACCTAACTGGTATCTCATTTTTATGCTGCTTCAAAAGAAAGGGGAGGTTTCTATTACAGATATTGCAGAACCTCTGGGGTATTCTCACCCGTCTGTAGTAGTTATTGTAAAGAAAATGACAGAAAAAGGATATCTGACCATTCAAAAGGATGGTGAAGATAAACGCAAACAGATGATCTCATTATCTCCTAAAGCTATTGAAATGCTCCCCCAATTGGAACAAATCTGGGACAGCTGTGAAAAAGCTATTCTAAAATTACTGTCAGAAGATTTATCTATTCTTTCTTACCTCAACACCATAGATCTGGAACTGAAAAACGAATCTTTCCACCATCGCTTCAAACAAGAATACTTAAAAACAATACAATCATGAAAACATTACTTCTTTTTACCGCATTATTTTTTTCTAACCTTATGATTTTTGCTGCCGAAACTAAAGTGATGATAAGAGCAAAAGCTAAGGATGCCAAATTTATTGGAAGCTCATTGGGTGGTGCTCATATCATTGTCCGGAATAAATTAAACCAAAGAATTTTAGTAGAAGGAAAAACAATCGGGAGCACCGGGAACACTGATCTGATTATGAAAACTCCTAAAGTGAGAGGGAATTCAATTGCTGACGATCAGACAGGTGGTTTTGTAGCAACAGTTGATATTGACGAACCTACATTTGTGACGATTGAAGTTATTTCTCCTGTGAACAGCAAGCAGGCACAGGCCGTTGTGAGTACGGAACTTTGGCTGATACCGGGTAAAAATATTTTAGGAGAAGGTATTATCCTTGAAATTCCTGGTTACATTATTGATATTTTAAAACCAAGAACCCATCAATATATTGCATTGAATACCATTAAGGATAAACCTTTCCTGTTTCAGGCGAATATCGTAATGATGTGTGGCTGCGTCATCGAAAAAGGCGGAGTTTGGAACTCAGATGAGATTGAAGTGAAAGGGATCCTTAAAAAAGATGGGAAATTCATTAAGAATATTGACATGCCTTGGGTTTCTACGAACCTATTTGAAGGAAATTATGTGATCAATACCCCAGGCAATTATGAACTTGTTCTCTATGCTTATCATGATAAAACAGGAAACACGGGAGTAGATAAAGTAAACTATGTAGTTTTTGAATAAAGTAAGCTGTTTAAGGAACATTTATTGATTAACTTCCTGAAGGATAATTCCCCAGAAAAAACCATCTGGAGGCAAAGAATCCCAATGATTGTAGGCGTGTCCGGCATCTGATTGATAGTGAAGCGTGTATTTTCCCTCAGGGAGAATGATGACTTGACTTACTTTCTGATTTTTTAGAGCACCTCCTGCATGAGAAGAAAGTTGATTCTGCATTTGCCAAACTATTTTACCCGAAAAATCTTCAATCCATCCATAATCACACCATGAAGTTCCATTTCCTGAACAGTTTTCTCCAATGCCCAGTACTTTCATCAAAGTAGGTTTTGGAAGAGTAAAAGAACGACTCAGATGCTTGTTAATTCCAGCCTTTTGTATTTGCGCAATTATTTTTCCTGTTGGGATTATGGATGGAGTAAATTTATTTTCTTTACTGTATATTTCATAAAGCCTCTGTGCTTTTACGCTATCTCCATTCAGGAGGGCTATAGAGGCTTTGCTGATTAGTTCTTTATTTTCCAGATTATGATCCGGAAGTTTATCATGATCTATGAAGTAATGATAAAAAAGACTTCCCACTGGAGACATCATCAGATCTCCATCACCAAGTGGGAACGGCTGGCTAAGTTTATCAGTGTTGCACATTACGGCTAAGGTTAGTTTCAGAGAAGGTACCTTTACAAAGAGAGCAGATTCGCCTTTGGTTTGGCCATAATGCCAATAATATTCTCTTCCTTTATAAGATTGTACAAACCATCCCAATCCATAAGGAGTGGCTGAGCCTGTATTGGTTTTGTTCGGGGTAAAAACCAGTTTTTGAGATTTCTCAGAGATCAGCTGATGATGATCAATAGCATCTGAGTATTTTAATAAATCTCCAACACTTGTAGCAAGACCACCAAATGCTCCAAATTCATGAAGATATTCTATTCGATTAATTTCATTTGAAGAAGTGAGTTCATACGGTTTTGCAAGCCGGTCGAAAGTTGTAATGAAAAAGGGTAAAACTGCCGGGTTTATAGACGTATATTCCTTCAATTGTTTTGGGGTGATGGAGGGTGCAGATGATGTCATTGCAAGGGGGATCAGTATATTCTCTGTTAATAAGCGATAAAAAGGGACACCTGATACTTTCTCTAAAATAGTTCCTAATAGTCCAAACCTATATCCATTATACTGAAAATGAGTTCCGGGAACTTCCTCAGAAGTATGAGTCAGTAAGTGTTTTACCGTAATTCTTGAATCGTTCAGATTGATTCCATATTTCTGCACCGGGTCATCCAATTTCAGTTTTCCCTGTTCTACAAATTGCATAACCAGAGTGGAGGTAAAAGTTTTGGTTACTGATGCTACGCGAAAGGTAGTTTCAGAGGTAGCCGGAATATGCTTTTCCAGGTCAGAGAATCCATACCCGCTTTGAAGTACTACCATATTATTTTGTTTTACAGCAACAGCTATTCCTGGTATTTTTAGTTGAGACCGAACAGAATCCAATGCTGCACTAAATTGCTTTACCTTTACCTGCTGAGCATGAAGTACACTGACAATAATCAGAAACAAAAAAGTAAATTTTTTCATACAGTAAATCTGAACAGGTTAAAGAATACAATATTTGTCTAATAAAACTAAACAGATTTTTCTGACTGTACAAGTGTAATTCTTTGTTTTACAGTTAATAAAAATGCAGAAAGCTTTTTATGAATTCCTTTATATATTTTCAGACTATATTGTACTCCCAACTAAATGTATATAGATATATTTTTCGTCGTTGGAATAAGCATAATAACCAGATTAGTATCAAAAATATTCTTATTTTTATCGGGCTCATAAAATAATTCTTTTGAAAGTAATCCTTCTTTTATTTAGTAATGAAATTTTTCTCTATTTAAAAAATGGAATGAGCAAAACAGCTTTTCTTAATGTATTGGTATAGATTCTGAAAAGAGACCTTCATTTTGGAGGTATTATACAAAGTAAAACTTATGAAAAAATATATTTTATTAGGGTTGATATTGCCTTTTTTTGCTCATGCTGAGAAAAAAAACGTATCTATTCTCTCTCATCAGAATATTTCTGCAACCGTTAAAGATATTAATTACTTAGAGAATGAATCTCGTTATGGCGTTTATGTCTATAATACGAATTGTTCTTTTGAAATTTTAATTAATGATATTCCTGTTATAAACTATAGTGATACTTCAGGGAGTGGTTTGGCCGGTTCTTATTTTCCACTGAATGAAGGAATCAATAAAAAAGGGACTCAAAGAATCAGTATTAGAATGACTCCAGGATTTAATAAAGATCAAAATACTTTAAACACTCAGTTTTCTCCCGACTCAGGAATGAAGATGAAGATTGTTAAATCATTGAAAAATAAGACAGGTAGTTGGGAAGAAAGTGATGTACAAAGCTATTCCACGTTTAAAAAGAAAATGGCGGCTAACAATATATTTGAAGATAAGTTCACCTTCTTTGCTGATATTCCTTATGATATAAAAACTCTTGATAATGCTGAGGTATTATTTACTGATGATAAAGATAAGCTGCAATTTCTTGAACAACAAGTATTGGCCAAATATGATAAAATAAGAAATATCTATGTAAACGGTTCCTGGAGTGCATTGGCTAACATTTATTATAACAAAGAAAAAAGAGTAGCTAAACAGCTATACTTATTACCAGAAGAAATAAAGCAGAGATGGAATGAATATGTATTCAGAACCAAAACTGATATTGCCTCTTTTGATGTAAAGCCAATAGAAGATTATAAAATGACTTTTTATGCTAACGGCAAAATCGTATGCCTGCAGAAGATTGATGACGGAAAATCAGCACTTTGGGGCAATTTCAAAAGAAAAGGGAAGGATAATGCAGAGGTTACTTACATTACCCTTTACCTTTATCGTCTTAAGGGCAGCAAAGAATTTGAAGTATATTAAAGTTTATAGAGAATCGGTAATGGCAAGTTCTGTGATGGTATCTAGCCATTGTTTACGGTTCTTTTCCGTTAATTCATATAAAGGACCTATAAAATGGTTTTTAACAGATGAAACTCCACAATATTCCAAAATACCTTTCTTTAGCTGAATAAGGCCGCTTGATTGGTATTCGTCTTCATAAGCTTTAAGAGATAGGTCGCCGGCTGTGGTAATAATCCTTGCTGATTTCGCATTGAGTAATCCTTCACTACTTCCTTTTTTATCCGTTTTAAAAACAATTCCGGGAAGAAATGCCCTATCAAAGAATCCTTTCATTACAGCGGGCATACCCAGCCACCAAACAGGATGGATCCATATCTGATGTTCACTCCACTGAATATCTTCAAGGGCCTTTATAAGGTCAGGTTCCAGTTCCATTCTTTGTCGATAGCCAAATTGCAGATTAGGATTAAAATTCAGGTTTCCAATGGCAATATACCGTACCTCAGCACCGGAAGCTGAAGCAGCACTGATATAGGATTCTGCAATGGCAGAGTTAAAGCTGTTTTGATCTGGATGACCATTGATAACTACAATTTTTTTCATGATTTTTGGGTTAAAATAGATTTAAATAATTCGACTTGCTGTCGGTAAAAAGCTTCAGATAAATGACATGGGAAGAAGTCAAAAGCATGTACAGCACCTTCCATTTCTATTAGGTTCACTGAAGTTCCGGCATCCTGCAGCTTTTTTGCATATTCCTTTCCTTCGTCTTTTAAGGGGTCCAGTTCACATACAATGATGGTGGCATCTGGAAGGTTTTTGAAGTTTTTCTCCTGGAGTGGTACAGAATACTGAGGAGGTTGAATCATTTGGTCTTGTAAATAATGTTTCCACATCCATTCCGCCGCTTTTTTAGTCTGCATAGGTGCCTCTGCCAATTCATTCATGGATGAGGTTGCCAAAAGATGGTCCATGGGCGGATATAATAAGTATTGATGAAGGATATTGATTTCTCTTTTATCTCTTGCATAATGAGTGACAGAAGCTGCAATTGCAGCGCCGGCGCTGCTTCCGCTGATCATGATTTTATTTTTATTGCCACCAATATGTCCGGCAAAATAAGATAACCATAGTAAGGCATCATAACCATCTTTCATGGCGGCAGGGAAAGGATATTCTGGGGCTAGCCTATAATCCAAAGAGACAATTACAGCCTCAATATCAAGTGCCAATCGATAGAAAATAAAATCATATTGTTCCGGCGCCCCATATATAAAAGCACCACCATGGAAATAAAGCAATACAGGTAAATTTTGTTTTCCTTTTGGTTGGTAAATTCTCGCCCCGATTTCTCTTTGAGGTTCTGAAGAAGGAATAGGGATGTTCTCTACAGAAAGTGATGGAGGAACAGGCAGTGGCTCTTCGAGTGCCATTATCTTTACTTCTTCATTCCTGATTTTTGCCGGCTGATTGGCCAGTAAATATTCATAATCAATTTGGTTGAACGGGCTGTCAATAATAGCTTTTAACAGCTCCGAGTCTATTCTTTCTTGCATTACAGATAAATTTTGTATCGCAAAAATAGACTGATAAAATAGGTGAAAACAGGTATATTTAAAGCTTGTTTAGGTATCTTTGCAGTATGGCAAGAGAAAATATATACCAATCCCTTGAAGTTTTCTATGAAAAGATCGATCAATGTCCATTAAAGGACAGGCAATTCAATTTTTTTGAACTGGTCTATGTGATTTCCGGTATTGGTGATCATATCGTTAACGAAAATACGATTGCCTTTTCCGCAGGAGATCTTTTTTTGATTACACCCAATGACTGTCATGGCTTTCATCTGAATGGAATCTGTGAGTTTATGGTAATTCGTTTTGGTGAAAACTATATCAAAGAATACCAATGGAAAAGTATAGATCATATTGAATGTCTTTTGTACTATGCTTCTCATCTGTCAGGTTCTGTACTTGTGAATAATGAGGATAAAAAGATGATAAGTCTGCTTATCCTGAATCTACAGCAGGCTTTAGAACATGAGTCAATATACAATGAAGACCTTACCCGTCATTTGGTGAATGCCATCATAGTGATTGCAGCAAGGAATATAGCGGTGGTCAAGCCTCAGAATATCTCTTCTAATGCAGATGTCCGTATTCTTCAGATGTTGGATTATATTCAGGAAAATATACGCCAGCCCAAACTTCTGAAAGTAGAAACTATTGCCAATGAATTTGGATTATCTCCAACTTATCTTGGAAGCTATTTCCGTAAACAATGCAATGAATCTATCCAGCAATATATTTCTTCCTATAAAATCCGTTTGATAGAGCATAGATTACGCTTCAGTGATAAAAGGGTTCATGAAATTGCTGATGAGTTTGGTTTTGCCGATGAAAGCCACATCAACAAATTCTTCAAAAGACATAAAGGGAAAAGTCTTAAAGCATATAGGCTAGAAGTAGCTTAGAGAGTATTAAATACTTCCATAATTGCCTCAATAAGCCCTTTTTCTACCTTAGACTCCGATGAGGTATCCTGAATCATAGCCCTCATATTGCCTTCATCATCACGTTCAAAAACGACTTCGTTACCATTCACATCTACATAGAATTTATAACCATAGGTGAACGTGGCTAATTTTACATTAAAAAGTTCTTCTTTTCCTTTATAGGTTACAGGGAGTTCAAATTCTTCCATTACGCTGAGTGTTGCACATTTAATGCAGGCAAATTTCGGAAATCTTATTTACAAATGCTAATGATTGTGAGGTTTTCAAGAGAAATCAAAAGGTAAAATGATATTGTTTTAGTTTATCTATATAGCCCTTTAAGATAAATTTCTTGTCTATTTCTTGCTTTTTTATCCGTCAATAAGGTTCAGAGTATATTTTTTAATTCATTTTAAACCTAAATTAGTTTATTAATATTCTTTTTACTGGTTTTAAATAGTATATTTGTATTTATTTTAATTGCAAATATTTATATTTTAAAAGAGAGGTCATGAATAGAGTGAATATTTTTTGGTTCAGGAGAGACCTTAGGCTGGATGATAATATGGGGCTTCACCATGCCCTCAATGCTGGGAGAAATGTTATTCCCATTTTTATTTTTGATACAGAAATACTGAATCAGCTTCAGAATAAGTATGACAGAAGAGTAGATTATATTCATCAGGCTTTGCAACAAATTCATAAAGAGTTGAAGGAACATAACAGCGGGCTTCGTGTCTACTATGGAAGTCCATCGGATGTTTTTAAAAAAATAGCGGAAGAATTTATAATTGATACAGTTTTTTGCAATAGGGATTATGAACCGCAAGCCATAAAGCGGGATCGGCAGATAGCTGATCTGTTATTAAAATACCATATTCAGTTTAGGGATTTTAAAGATCAGGTCATCTTTGAAAAAAATAATATTCTGAAAAATGATCTTTCTCCCTATACTGTTTTCACTCCATACTCCAAGAAATGGAAAGAAAATTTTAAAAATATAGAGACTGTTACTACAAACTGGGATCACTTTGCAGGTTATAATGGACCTTCAGAAATTATTTCATTAAAAGAAATAGGATTTGAGAAAACAGATCTTAAACTGGTAGAACCGAAGTTGGATAGAGATATCATAGATTCCTATGGTGATTATAGAGATTTCCCAGCTATGGATCGTACGACTCATCTTGGCATTGCGCTTCGTTTTGGGACAATTTCCGTCAGAAAATGTGTACAATATGCTGCTAAGCACAATGAAGTATGGCTTAATGAACTGATCTGGAGAGAATTCTTTATGCAGATTCTTTATCATTATCCAAGTGTTGTACATTATTGTTTTAAAAACAAATATGAGAATATCTCCTGGAGGAACGATGAAAATGAATTTAAAGCATGGTGCGAAGGCAAAACAGGCTATCCGATTGTGGACGCCGGAATGAGAGAGCTTAATGAAACCGGATTTATGCACAATAGGGTAAGAATGATCACTGCAAGCTTTCTTACCAAACATTTGCTTATTGATTGGCGGTGGGGAGAGGCCTACTTCGCAGAAAAACTCTTAGATTATGATCTGGCAGCTAATAACGGGAACTGGCAGTGGGCTGCAGGATGTGGATGTGATGCAGCACCTTATTTTAGAATATTCAATCCCTATGAACAGGCTAAAAAGTTTGATAAAGACGGTCAGTATATTAGGAAATGGCTTCCTGAAGATTATATTGAAGAACCTATTGTAGAGCATACAAGAGCCAGAGAACGAGCATTGATGGTTTATAAAGAAGCATTGGCAGAATAACAAATAAAAAAATGACTAAAAAAGGAATTTTATTAATCAATCTTGGGTCTCCAAGATCAACGGCAGTAGAAGACGTCAAAGAATATCTGGATGAATTCCTGATGGATGAAAAGGTAATTGATTATCGGTGGATTTTCCGCGCACTTTTGGTTCAGGGAATAATTTTAAAAACCAGGCCTGCAAAATCAGCAGAAGCTTATAAAACGGTGTGGACAAATGAAGGATCACCGCTTATTGTTATCACAAAAAAGATACAGCAAAAGCTGCAAAAGCTAGTCGATATACCGGTTGAGATCGGAATGAGATATGCGGAACCAAGTATTGAAACAGGCATCAGAAATCTTGTTGAACAAGGAGTCACAGAAATTGTATTGTTTCCTCTTTATCCACAATATGCAATGAGTACCACAGAAACGGTTATTGAAAAAGCAGAGGAAATCAGAAAGAAAAAATTTCCCAATGTAAGAATCAATTATATTCAGCCTTTTTATAACCGAGACCTATACACAGACTGCCTAGCAGAAAGTATTCGTGAGAAGCTTCCGGAAAACTTTGATGCCTTACTGTTTTCTTATCATGGGGTTCCTGAGCGGCATATCTATAAAACAGACCGTACAAAGACTTGTAATATGAATGATTGCTGCCATAAAGATACTCATCCCAGCCATTCGTTTTGTTATCGTCACCAGTGCTTCAATACTACCGATCGGGTAATTCGCAAGCTTGGATTACCAAAAGATAAAGTCATTGTTTCTTTCCAGTCCAGATTAGGAAAAGATAAATGGATAGAGCCTTACACGGATCATACATTAGAAACAATCCCCGGCAAAGGCATTAAAAATCTTGTCATTGTTTGCCCGGCATTTGTTTCAGACTGTCTTGAAACGCTGGAGGAAATTTCGGTAGAAGGAAAAGAATCATTTCTGGAAGCCGGAGGTGAAAATTTCACCTATATTCCTTGCCTCAATGATGAAGACCGCTGGATTGAAGTTATCCGAACGCTGTGTGAAGAGCAGCTTAATCAATTCTATTTAGTATAGTTTTGAGTATATTGTAATTATTTTTTATAAAATTAAGTATTTTTGTAGACTATTTGAAACGAATGAATTATACGCTTATTAAAGATTTCATAGATCTGCTGCAGGACTTTGAAAGAGAAGGCCGCATTTATCCTGATGTGTATCCGGGAACGATTCAGGGTTTTAAAGCATGGATTTCCGATAAGGAGAATACCGGAAAAGAAGGCCATTCTGAAGAGCCTTACTGGGAAGGCAAAGAGAATGGAAGAACCCCGGAAAGTGCCATAAGTACATTGCTTGTTCATCTTAACCGATACGCAAAAACCTATTCAAAGTCTGCCATATCAGACTCTGAATTTTCTACTCAGGAAGACTTTATTTATTTAATTAATCTAAAAGCTTTCGGAGAGATGACCAAAATGGCTCTGATCAAGAAAAATATCCAAGATAAACCTGTTGGAATGCTTATTATTGCAAGACTTTTACGCCAGGGACTTATTGAGCAGATGGATTCTGATATAGATAAACGCAGTAAATTAATCCGGATTTCTGAAAGAGGGCTGATGGTTTTGGAAAAACAAATGGAGAAGATACGACAGGCCACTAATATTGTTGCGGGAAATCTTAATCATCACGAAAAGATGGAACTTATCCGTATTCTTAATAAATTGGATCGTTTTCATTATCCCATTTTTTCACGAAATATCAATTCTGAAGAGCTTATCACTACTGTGTATGATGAATATTCATTTAAAGATGAGTAGTATCTGAAATTTCTTCTAAAGCTGAATTGTATTAAAAGGCTTTATTAATTTAACTCTATAAATCGCTGACTGTTTTTTAGTTGGCGATATTTTTTTTGAAAATCAATCAACAATGAGGAGATGGGTTTTTTAGGAAATAGTGATAAGATATAATGTGATTATTTCATACTAATTATTGATTATATGTATAAACTCGGTACCACAAATTAGGTATAAATACTTAATTGATATCGTTTTGAACCTATTATTTTTATCCCATAATATTAATCCATAAAAAAATAATAACCATGGGAAATTTTGCATCATCTAGAAACTTGGGTAATGGATATCCAACTCCGGGTCCTCAGCGTCCTGATATTCAGGACATCATGAATCACGCTTATTTTTTGACAGAAGGTCAATGGAAAGAAGCTAAAGAAAATAATTCTTACGACTATATCGTTATTGGCTCGGGTTTCTGCGGATATGCCTTCGCTAAAAGAATTTTGGAAAAAGATAAAGAAGCTACAGTTCTAATGATTGAAAGGGGAGGCTTTTTATTGCCAACCCATTTTCAGAATTTAGGAGCAAGCTATAAAAAACTGGTCGGGCCTATTTCTGAAACTTTCCCTTGGAGCTTATCTCAATCTACAATGCTTGAAAAGGCCCCTTATCGGGTAACACAGCATGGTATGCTGCCTTATTTTGGGGGGAGAAGTTTCTTGTGGAGTGCTTGGTGCCCACAACCAGAAAAAGAACAAGCTGCTAAGTGGTCCCCAGTTTTATTTAAATCTTTAACAGAAAAAAATGGTGAAACATCTTATTTTGAAGATGCTATCCAGTTATTGCATGTCCATAAGTCTAATAGTTTGCCTTTTGTGAAGAACTTAAAAAAATTAAAAGGCCTGGATTTAGAAGACAATTTGAGTAAATTACAATTACCAGAATATGGAGGATTGCAAGATGCTATTTACGAAAAATTTAATAGCAATAGAGAAAAATTCAACTCGAATGTTAATGGAGGAAATCATACCGGAGCTCAGCTGATGAAGGTTGAATACGCTTCTCTGGCTTGTGGTGATGGTGAGAATAAGGGGATTGATTTTAATAAGTTCTCTACTCCAACTGCTATTCTGAATTTGGTAGACAGTACTGCATTTGGCACTGAAAAAGATCCTATTGTAGAAAAAAAGAGAAAAGAAAGAAATAATATGTATCCAAACAGGTTGCATATTGTTACAGAGTGTGTTGTAGAAGAGATCTTGAATGAAGATAATAAAGCTTATGGCTTATTAACAACAAGGGGTACAATTGCATTGAATGATGCAGAATTAATATTAGCAACCGGAGCGATGCCACCTGCTACGCTGATTCAGAAATCATTCAATCATGAATTGGCAGGTCAGCATTTTACAGCTCATACGATTTCTGCAATAACAGCCAGAGTAGAGAAATCTAAATTTATGGAGCTTTTAGGAAAAAATTCGATTTCAGAAAATGATAATTTGCAGATGGGGGCCATCTATCTGCCATTCTTTGCTAAAAATAAGCAGCAGTTTCATATTCAATTGTCCATTATTCATGATCCTCACCCGGATAAGAATAGAGAACTTGCCATGCGCTATATGCCGGATGTGGTTTCTACAGCCTCTCCGGAACAATTAGCAGACTCGGAAAACCATGTGATATTAGTATGTGCTATTCTGGGTGAATTAGATATTCATAATAAAGAAGCATCTTTTCATGCTAATAAAGACCATGATGCTACGACTGCTAGTATTCTTCGCTGCAATCCAAGCTTGATCGATAAAGAAACATGGGATGATATGGGTAAAGCAACCTACGATATACTTGATTACCTGTTTGGTGACCCGGAATACTGGTATAGTGATTTGAATTATTATCAAGAGTCTCAATTAGGTAAAGAGGTGGTTAAAGATTTGGAGAAGCGTTCTACAATGCAAAACTCTTGGGTAAAGAAAGATGAGCGTACGGCTTACCCGCATGTTCCGGCAATGGTGCACGAAGGTTCTTCACTTCCTATAGTTAATAACAATGATATTGAGGCTGTAGTAAACTTAGATTATCAACTGATAAACCAAGGAAAACCTGTAGCCAATTTATTTATAACAGGAGCATCATTATGGGCACAGAGCGGTGCCTGGAATCCTACTTTGACCATGACGGCAATGGCACTGCAATTAGCAGATAAAAGAATTGCTGCAAAAAACGCAGGTAAACCGATTAATGCTAAAGAAAAAAGTATCAATGGTAAAAAAGAACATATTAATGATAATAGTCTTGAGTTTAATGAAGTTTTTTCTTTAATGGATCAATCTAAATTTTAAGCGGCATGGATAATAACGAAACGGCTACACTTGTAGAAACTGGATTGGATTTAAGTCCAGTATTAAATATGGATGGTGTCTACACTTGCGTAAAAGATGTTGATTCCAGATTTGTATATTGCAATGAAAATTTTGCAAAATTAGTGGGGAGTTCTGTCTTTGATATAGTAGGAACCATTGATGATAGAGCACAACACGTAAAGGATGATGAAGCGGTACGAAAGTCTGGTGTGCCTTTATTGAACCATCGTGAGGTAATAGAGTTACCAGACGGATCACAACAGCCTATCCTTACTCAAAAGGGTTTATGGCGATGCTCAACAAACAAATTTGAAATTTTGGGGACTACCGTTAACTTCGCATTGCAGAAAACTAAAGAAGCATGGATTAAAGATTTGAGATTAAAACGGGTAGATCGTGTCGGTTATTTTGGTATTGATCCTACTCACGAAGCAGACAAAGACATTACCTATTCCCTGAATTTTATTCTGATAGATAATAAGCCAAAGTTAAAACTCCATAAGCTTACGATGGACGAGCAATGGTTTTTTCATGATGGCTCGGCATTGGAAATTTATATTTTCGACTTGGAGAAAAAGACCGCAACTGTTAAAGTGATAGGCCGGAATATCCATAAAGGAGAAAATTTACAAGCTATTGTGCCCAAAAATACATGGTTTGGAGCCCAAGTCGTAAATGAAGATTTCAATCTGAGCAGCTGCAGTTTAGCACCAGGTTTTTACGAAGGCTGCAGTACCTCTTTACCCAGTGACGACAAGGAGTGCAAAGCTTTTTTAGATCACTTGAAACAAGTTTTTCCGGCACATACTGCTATAATCGACGAATTATCTTAATTTGATACATCGTGAAAGCTTATATTTTATCGAATACGTTTTTTAATTCTTTAAAAATATGCAGTTTATTGATTTAAAAATCATTGTAAAAAACGCGCCAAATTTATTGGCGCGTTTTTCATCTGTTACAATAAAATATTTTCCAGCTGTCTTAAAAAAGCAATCGTATTCAATCAACCCCTATTTCAAAATCAAAACAGGTAAATTGGTATTTTGATAAAGGCCTTCAGAAATGCTTCGGTTTGCTATATAGTAAAGGAAACTATGTCTGCCTGGTAAAGCAATAATAAGATTAGCATTGTTTGAAGCTGCAAAAGTCAAAATCCCGTTGATCACATTTTCATCATAAGAATAATGAATACTGCTTGGAATCTCTGTTAAATGCTGATGAATATAGTCTTCCAGTTCTTTCTTTTTATCAGGGTTGATATCCGTTTTTTCTTTGGTATTGATATTCAGGAATGATAAGTGTCGATCCTGTTTCTGAATAGTAGATTTGTGCTGAAACAGCCTTTCAAGTTTTTTAACTCCATTGATATCGCAAGGAATCACAATATTTTTAATACTGCTGTATTGATAACTATTGGGAATAATCAAGGTCTTAACCGGACTTGTTCTTGCAATACTGATAATATTATCGGACACAAAGCTTTCATTGGAGGAAGTAAAATCATCACTTCCCAAAATGATCATTTCGATGGACGGCTGGTTTTTCAATACTTCATTGATGCTTCTTGTCAGTGCCCAGTCACTTAAAAGCCTGGAGACTTTTACTTCTGGTGAAATCTCTGCAACAATCTTACTTAGCTGATCAAATCGTAATTCTGTCCTTTCTAAAAGACTATTGACACTTTCTTCATTAACGAATGAATGGCCTTCTGCAATATGCAGATAATCAAATTCAGATTCTCCGGCAATTTTTAAAAGAATAATGTTTTGGTAATCATAATTTTTTGCCCATTCTGCGGCAACTTTTACTGCATTTTCTGTAGTAGATGTAAAGTCAATAGGGACGAGGATTGTTTTCATGTTGTATATTTTAATCCTGATTATTCTAAATTAGCAGTCATTTTTTTTACTAAAAGAAGAGCATTGTTGATTTCGTCTTCATGAAGATTACCTGCAGCTTTTTTATAGAGCTCCAGTGCCCATGGATACACTTTTTCTACAAGCTTTTTTCCTTTTGAAGTAAGAAAGATCTGCTTGTTTCTTCGATCATTTTTATAAGCGACACGTTCTACCAGTTCTCGTTTTACGAGAGCATTGATAAGATAGGTGATGCTTGATTTATCTTTACTTACTTTATTGGCTATTTCCTGTTGATTAATCCCATCATTGCGGGATAGAAGCCCAAGAATTTCAACCAGTTCAACGGAAAGATCCGGATCATACTTATTAACGCACGTCTGAATTTTTTGCCGTAAGCGGCTTTTCATTTCAGTCATTGCCCAACCCAGTTCTAAGGCCAATTCGGACAGGTTATTTTGTTTTTCAGACATAAAACTCTATGTTGATGCTTCCTAACAAATGTACGGAAAATTAGTTTTAATTTCAACTAATTAAATATAAAATATTAGTGAACAAGTTTTTATATCTGAAGAAGAGGGTTTATAAAATTGTTTGTGGGTGGCCAATCAGGTTATTATTGAAAAGAAAGAAAGGAACAGTTATGCCAGCGGTGGTGGCTGTTCAAAAAATGATTGATAGTAAAAGTAAAGAAATAGAGTAAAGGATTCCAAGAAATAAAACCTTGAGATAATCAACAAAGGAGCTCTGAAAAGAGCTCTTTTGTTGGGGTTAATATATCCTTAATGAATTGATTGAAAATTTGGTTGTTATTGAAATATTCTCCGCCATTTGGTCATCGTATTTCTGCTTAGTCCAAAGTGTTCGGCTACCTGAAGATTATTCATTCTATTATTTTTTTGATAATTAAGTATACTCATAATATCGGATTCATTATAGGAACGAAGTTTTTGATTTATCTTTTTCAGATTTTGGTCCCTACTGCCAAAAATCCTGTTATTCAGTTCCATGATATCAATAGCAGAAAGTATCTTTTTTTCTAATAGCCTTTTGCATTCTGCTTTTTTATGGGGATATTTTTGTTCAATGATATCTGAATATATTCGTTTATAATTGGGTTGACTCTTTTTTTTCATTCTGATTTCTGATTTGATGCTGTCATTTATTATGTTTTGCAATCCACTTGCATAAGGTGGTATAAGGAATTCCATACTCATCCGTCACCTGGCGTTTGGTCTTTTTTTGTTGTTCTATCAGTTCTAAAATGAACCCTATCATTTCCCGGGTATAGATGTTTTTTCTGAAACGGGGAAGTTTTGAAGAATGAGATTCCCGAATGGAGGCCGAAGGAGGAGCATAGAGGATCAGGTGCTGGGAATAGATTCTGAAGAAATCATATTCAAGCAGCTTGCTCCATCTCAATAATAGGTTTGTAGGGATGCTTTCTTGTTCATACATCTTATTTATTTCACTCTCGGTACATTTCATGAAGTTGCAAATACGAGGTAAGTCAATCTTACTTTCCTTAACCCGCATATGTATAAGCTCTCCAATATTAATATCTCTAAAATTTGTAATCATTTTTTTTATTATTTAAGAAACAGCCTTGTTGAAAAACTTTAACAAGGCTGTTAATTTTAAAAACCTTCACGAGAAAGGTATTGTTGATAATTTAGTCCGGACAGGTTTGTGTAGAAATGCAATGCCATGCCATGGAGGAGTCTCCCTCTTTAAGGGTATACATCTTCAAACATTTGTTCGTTGCATCATATACCATCATTCCTTCCACAAAATTAGCAGCCGGAATGCCTACCGGATTTCCTGATGTATCAAATGCAACTCTGTTCGGAACAAAACCTTTGGTTTTTGCCTCCAGAGCCAGCCAGCCACCTTTTCTTACCATAGGCCAGTTATCAGCTCCGGTTCCAGCTCTACCCAGTGCCGTGATTCCTACTTTGGTATCCAATGTGATTCCAGTCGTGATACCAGGTTTGTAACAGAATGGAGGGATACAGGTTGAAACGGAAGCGTTTTGTGAACTTCCAATTGCCTGTCCTGCATTGGCAATTGTAGGTATTCCATTAGTATTGACCGTATTGCCAAGGTTTTTGATAACCGGACCTGCTGTTCCGTTGTACCCACTTCCTGTATTACCGCCCGGAAGTGAAGAATCTACAAGATTGGCGATAGTGAAGCCTCCTGTTCCCTCCAGGGCATCAGGGCATCCATCTCCATCAGAATCCAGATCAAGGTGATTAGGAATTCCATCCCCATCGGTATCACATGATTTGTGGGCAAACAGGTTGTAGGCGACTAGATCACCTGCTCCAAAATTATTACTGGTCAGTGTAATAGAAGTAACCAGGCTATTTCCTTCTCCTCTCAAAAGAATCCACTGATCATTTATAGAACCTATTGAAGAAATAGTTCCCGTTACCGGATCATAGTTCATTACGGCAGAAGGAATGCTTGCCATATAGTTGGTTGTCATATCTTTCACCAATAAGCCATTTACATTTCCACCATTGATTTTTAAAGAATAGCTGGCAGCTGAAGAACCGTTTGAAAGACCGTCCAAATCCTCGATATAGAAAGCCAGTTCACTGGCAGGAATACCTGGTGAAAAGCTATATGTTAAACTTACAGAATTATTATTATGAGATTTGAAAATTCTTTTGGTAGCTCCATTGCTGTCTGTATAGAAATGGTTCAGGTTATCATTAAAACCAGAGGCTGTTTGTAAGGCGGTATTTGGCGCTGTCACAGTTAGATTGGAAACTGTATCTCCCTTCCACACACCAGTTTCATTATCTGAGTAATATCCTCCGCAGTTTTCATTGAGGTCAGATATACCGTCATTATCATTGTCTAAATCGCACATGTCTGCAACACCATCTCCGTCAGTATCAGGGCCATAACAAGGGATTTTCGCAAATGTAATGAACTTACCATCAGCGATGTTCTGTTGATAGATCCATTTTGTGGCGTTGCTTGAAGTAGGGTTCACTACTGTAACATTGGTTGTGAAAGCTGCATCATCAGCTACCAGCATGGCGATCATACCAGATCCCGTATTAAATGTACTACTATTATAAGCTGTAAGATCCGCTTCAAAGAACAAAGCGCCTGCATCAGCATTTTTCTCCTGAGCCAACCAGGTTCGTGGGATTCTTTTATAGATAGTACTACCTACTGTAAGGTCTACAGGTGCTAGTGTAACATTAGCATTATCACCTAAAAGAAAATAGGTTTTATCATTCGCAAATCCTGTTCGTGCTGCATTTTGGTTCGGATTAATAAAATCATTAATGGTGGCAACAGTAAGAATCGTTCCTGCATTCACACTTTTGGAGACTTTCTGTTCGAGAATTTCAATATCATCTCTGCTCACTCCAAATACATTATTATTGTATGTTGTATTAGCTGCACCGTTCCACACTATATTTCCGTCTGTATCCAGATAATGATCCGTATCTACTTGCTCTAGTGTAATCCCGTATTTGATGGCAAGATAAGAATCTACTTTTCTACGTTCCGTGGCAGATATTGTTCCGGCACCATAAATAATGGTTTCCCCTATATGGCCTATAAATCCGGCATCGTCACCTCCCGTCAGAGTACCTGAATTACGGCCAAATATGTGCCCTCCAGTTACTGCTCCGATCATACTATGGTTTGAAGATGGACCAAGTAGTGGACTTCCATTAACCCCTCTCTTAAGATTAACATCTGTGAAAGTACTGTAAGAGATACTTGGTATTCCGGTAACATAAGGATTTCCTGGATTCGCCCAATAAATAGGACCACTGCCGGCATTGTTTCTCCTAACTATATTTCCTCCTGGTTCGAAAGCTGGAGAATCCCAGTTATCGCCACCGAAGGTAGTATTATTTCGGCCTATGTTTAAGATTCTTGCCCCGCTCATTCCCTCTTTCGTAAAAGTAAAAATATCATAATTAAGAGAGGTTAGCGTCTGTACAGAGATATTACCTAGTGATTGAGTATTGGCTGTAAAATTAATTCCTGGGTTAAAGTTGAAGTAATTGGTTGTGCCTTCTACATATTTCGGTAAAAGATTGGCTCCCATCTGTCCAACTGTGGTTCCATTCCATACATCCGTCCATTCGGTTACCTCTGTAGCCGATCCCGTATTGGTTGCATTCTTATCAGCCCTGTACCAATAAGAAAGACCGGTTGTTACACCTCCCGGTGCGTTTCCGAAACCTGCAAAGGTGAAAAACTGCCCGTTTCCTAATATTACATTTGCGGTTTTATACACAACACCATTTACAGTAATTTCTGTGACCATTGGAGTAAAGGTATCTGTTCCGTCAAAAACTTCATCTGGTGATTGTACCAAATACAGATTTTTTATGCTTTTTGGCCAAGCGACTGTTACTACTCCTACGCTTCCTGAATTCTGTACTTTCCAGATAGATTCAAAACGGTAATTTGTTTCTCCGTTAGTACCTGCTGTATAATTTAAAGGTATTGTAAGACTTTGTTTCAGACCGTTATCTCCTGTCATTAAGAATTGGAGATCATTAACAAGTCCTGTACTGTTGGCAACATTGTTGTCGGCAAATCCGGTTGTGGAAATCACGAGCTTTTGTCCTGCGTTTACACTACCAGACTGCTTCTGATGTAGTAATGTAATATTATCTCTTGCAATACCGAAAATATTGTTGTTGTAACTTGTATTCATGGCTCTGTCCCATACGATATTACTGTCGGTAGAAAGATAATTTTCGTTTAACGTAGTACCATTCTTTACCGCAAGATAAGAGTTTACTCTTGATTGTTCATTAGTTGTAAGTGCTCTTTTGTACCATATGATTTCCATGATATCCCCAGGAAAAGCACCTGGTGAATCCCAACCAGCATAACCTATTTTTAAGTGCTTTCCAAGAACATTAAAGGTATTTGTTGTACTCCCCAAATTAAAGATTTCGTAAATTCCGTCTAACCCAAGCCTTCTTTCTCCTCTTCCTGAATTAAGTGCTTGATCTTGAATTGCAGAGAATACTGAACTTTTATTCGTCATAAATGTATTAGTAGCACTCATCGTGTTACTATTTGCTTGAGCTCCGCCATTTCCAAAGTATTTGTATATATGAGGTATTCCTGAGTTAATAGAAATACCTGGTTCAGATGCATTCGTATCGTCATCAATTCCTGTAATACGACCTGTTCCATTATTAGATGTCGGTCTTACTACTGAGAAAACAGATACAGAACTTCTCATGGATAAGTCCAAATAATTATTAGTCGTATTTAGTTTACTATTTGTATTATAAAAGAATTTCGAAGCAGAATATCCCGTCGTATAAGGATGGAAGTTGTGTGCTCTGTCTGCGGGAGACAGCGCTATTCCTCCTATATTCGGAATATCATCTGCGTTGATAGAATGGTCTTTCCACGCTGTTACAATAGCTCCCGCATCGTCAGATTTTACCCAAAAATCTGCACCCGCTACACCTCCTGCCACGGCATTTATCACGTTTACTGTCAAGTCACTTGTAGTGGAACAAGAACCTGTTGTCACCGTCCATCTGAACGTATACGTACCGGGAGAATTAAACCCTGTTACATTGGTATTGTATAATGAAGGGGTTACAATTACAGGATCCGTAGCTCCCAATGGTTTAGATAATAACGTCCATACGCCGGTAGCCACTCCTGGATTGTTAGCATTAAAACTTGTTTGAGAGGCACCTATCAATGTTTGGAAAGATCCGGCATTAGCTCCTACCTGTGCCGATACAAATACCGAGAAAGTGCTTTCCAAAGAAGTTCCTGAACAGGAATATTCCTTATTTAAAAACATCCCCACATCTGGATTATATGGATCTGCTTTTATCTTAAATATATACTCTCCCTGCATATTCAGATTGGAAATTGTAGTCGAAGTATTAGTAAAGAGAGTATTATTAAAAGGTTCGAATACAGGATCTGCAGCCCCAGCAGGTTTTGAAACAAGTGTTAATCTGTAACGTCCGTCAAAATCTTGAAAATAACTGGTATTTACAATACCTTTGTACACTGCAGGCAGCGGAATTGTAGCCGTCACGACGCCACTACCTGGGTAACATACCGTAGTAGTAGGTACTGCTACATTCGGACGGTTGCCATCTGAGATATGAATATAATAAGTTTGGGTAGCTGAACAGGCCCCCGCATTACTTCTTGTTATCGTAAATCTATACGTTCCTAACCTCCAACCACCTGCTGGGGGTGTTACGGTAGCTGATCTTATTGCTGTACCTGCACCCCCGTTTGTCACAGTAGGTGCTCCTCCCGGAGGAATAATCCCTGAGGAAGCTGCACTTGTAATGATTGTAGCAGGATTATCAGCAGTATCAATAGTATAATAAAATGTAATGGGTGTAGACTGTCCTGCATAACCACAATGAACTTCTCCCCCCGAACTTCCACTATTATAAATCATCATCTGCTCCGGTCTGGAAGATGTAAGAAAATTTACTGGATTAGGCTGTGTTCCATTAAAGGTATATGTGATTTCCGGTGTGGTGAAAGTGCCACTGCTATTAGTTACAGTTAAAGTAAACTTGTAAACACCAGTAACATTGACACCGGTAAAAAATATATTATCATCATAAATATTCAAATAGGCGATATTCCCCCCAACCGGTTGACTGATGACATTCATGGTAACAGTTGTACCAAAATTTCCCGAAGAACCCGGTGAGCTGGGAAATCCCTTAGAAAATTTAGGAGATATACTCTGAAGTGCAACGTAATGACTTCCACCGCTGGAAACACATTTGGTAGTCGACACTGTAGGCAGTATTTGCGGATTTGGAATAAAACGTACAATAGCCGTGTCTTCGTACCAGCAGCTTGGATTATTGATAGAGGTTATACGTAGGGTAACTACATAAGCCGGATCAATATCATGATTTGCTTTATTGATAAGGCTGAACGTTGTTGTTGCTGATGTTGTAGAGCTAAACTGTGAGTTTTGGTTAGTTTTTATACTACTGCGTTCCCATTTGTAAATATTATAGGCACTCCATGATGCGGTATATCCGGCAGGCACAACACCATTTAATGTAACTGTACCCGTTGTCGCGTTAATATTGGTAATATCAGGTCCTGCTGTAAAAGCTGCTACATTTCCTGATGCAGTAATGGTCACTTGGGAAGTTGAAGTTCCGATATTGCAGGGTTGCGATATCTCAAATACATAATTTCCCGGATAGGTCATTCCTGTGACACTGGTATTGTAACCCGCAGGGTTTGTAATAACCGGATCCGGTGCTCCGGAAGGTTTGGATACCAGAGTCCATAATGGAGTTCCAGATGCGCTTCCTCCGGGGCTTCCCGATAGATTGGCAGAGGTGCCGCAAATGACGGCGTTGGCTCCTGCATTAATGTTGCAGTTCTGTGCCAAAATCAACATATTGCCCATAAGAAGGAATATGAAGAAAAAGAGGGTTTGTTTTTTCATAACTAAATAGTTTTTAGCCGGATTTCCGGCATGTGCGTTTTTTAATGAAATTTTTTATAAATAGGGCTATGGATCTTATGAATTGGCTTGGTGAAAAATCAATAAGAAGTTTTTTTCATGTTGCCAGGGTTCATATCATTATTTAACTCATACTTTTTAAAGGATCAATACTATTTGAAGACTGGGTATTAATATGTACTTGAGTAGAATTGGCCATATTTATAAAGAATAGGACTAATAAAAGTGTATTTCTTTCATGTTCTATTCATTTAAGGTTTCCAGAAAGTCCAGACTTTGCCGTTGTAGATGGCAAGCTGTCGTTTAACCGTATCATAAGCCATCATTCCAGGGGCAGGATCGAGGATGTTGAGGTGTGGGCTGGCTACTTTGGGTAATATCATCGCCTTGTTGGCATCAGATAAAACCAATATCCCCGGAGTGGTGTCTGTGGCAGCAGCAGATCCGATCACTGATTTTGCTGTTGCAGATTCCGTTTTGCCGGTCTGAGGCAAAAGATTGGCTGTTCCGGTGTTGTCAACACTCAAGTCAGTCCAGGTTCCTGTATCTTTCAGGTATTTTACTTTGTAATCGGTAGTATCATAAATGAGGGTACCATTGTTTGTAATGCCTGTTTTCGTTTCTACATAGGGGAGTATCAATCCCCGGTTTTCTGTGTCTGCAAATTCCAGGGAGACCGAAGTATTGGTTATGGTCGGTTTCCCTATGGCAATCTGAGACTTTACAGTGCCCGTTACAGCAAGAAAAATTGCGATGGGCAAGAGTTGTTTTTTCATGATTTTTTAAATAGGTTTTTATAAATGAAATGTTTTCTTTCATAATGTGGTCTCCTTTCCAAAAAGAACCGTTTAGCCTGAAAAAATAAATCATGAAGGATACCTTTAAAGTTTTGCCAGACATCCTTCATGATTTTATGGATTTACATTTAATGTCAATCCGGTACAGCTTTTTCCTCCTGCAATGATGTTCAAAGACATGGCTCCGGAAGTGGCAGGTGTCCCATTAATTGTATACACCAGATTTCCGTTTCCTATACTGAAATTTCCAGCTGTAAGGGTGAACGTCAATCCATTCTGAGTAAAGCTCTGTACAGGATAAGTTCCTCCATTGCCACCTGTGTAGGGAATGGTGAGTGTACCGTTATATGTTGCTCCCTGAGTAGCTGTTGGGGTGAATGATGCGGAACCACAAGTAAATCCTGAAACAACGCCGGATACTGAATCCATACAACCTGACCATTTTGGAGGATTATCCTGATAGGCTTTTATACACTGTTCAGATACATCATAAATCATCATGCCTGGTTGCGGATCGTTAATGGAAGCCGTATTGGCTATTCTGTTCAGATAAAGCGCCTTGTCTGTAGCGCCTAAATCAAGATCGGAGCTTGTATGTGGGGTAGGAGTGCCTATGCCAACTTGAGAGAAAGCAAAATTCCCTATCATAATGAGCATAAGCGTTATATATTTATTCATAATTGTTTTTTGTTTTAAAAGAAGGCTGAAACCATCTGCTTTTACAACAGATGGTTTTATAGAATTGATTACTCCTGAATGCAACGTACAGATTTAGCTTTATCTATCTCAGTATTACCTGTGCCAGGGCCATAAATAACACTATTCATCAAAGTATTTGTGGCATTGTAAGTAGCATTATAACCATCTGCTGCCGAATAGACGGGAACGGTTGGATTAAATAAATTCCCGCCCGTAACCTCCGAGGCATAGGTTAATTTTAATTTTTTTGTCGTTGCATATATTCCGTTACTGCCACTTGCTGTCATCACTGCCTGCCATTCTGCTTTCACAGGTACCTTGAAGCCCTGAGGGCATGGATTGTTAGGAGAAGATGCCAACCATCTGTCACCTTTTGGAGGAGTTGTCAGTGAGGTCCATTCAGCGGGAACCTGATTAGGTGTTGAATATATTGTATAGGGAGTAGTAGGGTTCCAGGTTGCCGCCTGTCCATATATAGCTCCATATTTCAAGGTTCCATTTTGGTAACTATTACCATAAGTATCAGTCCAGATATATCTATCTACAAGCTCATGTCCATCCGCTTTTCTGCCCCATTGCAAGAGAGATCCCATCGCATTGATATCTGTTTGGCTCGTTGCCTGTTGGGTAAGATTAAATGCTGGGTGATCCAGGTTTGCATAATTGGCCCCAAGATTATTGTTCAGCCATATTTTGCCATCCTCTGCCTGTATCGGCAAGTAAAGGAAATTATGCTCATATCTATTAGCATTGTCTATCTGTCCAAACATTCTGTCCGGTATTCCAGGGATATCGCGCAGCTGATAAGTGGTAAGTGTACCTGCTGCGTTGTACGGATATTGGAAAGTTCCTAATAATAATCCTAAATAATCATTTCCTATCCCTGCATTGATGTCCAGTTTCTTGGCAAGCAGATCATTTCCAACGGCTTTTATGGTAGCCACAAGAGAAGTATTGCTGGCCGTGAGAGTCTGTGCTGCCCAGGATAAAGTTACCTGTGTTGCTACACCATTATGCGTGAGATTTGCCGGAATGGTAGTGGTGGCACTCCATGCTGCGACAGTTCCGCCGCTTCCTGTAACGGTAGCTGGGATATAAACTGTGATTCCTGTAGTGGAGATACTTCCCTGTACATCAACCAGAGTATCCGGTGTTCCATCTGCATTGATCACAGCTGTGCTGGCAGGCGCTGTAGGTTTGGTATAAGGCATATAATCGTTATCATATACTGAGGCTACCCAATATCGGCTGTTTTGTGCCAACGTAACGGTTCCAGGCAATACGCCACCAGGATTTCCTGTTGAGGGGTTCACTGTAAAGGATAGAGCATTGGCCCCGGAGCAGCTTTGTCCACCAATGCTGATGTTGACCGAAGTGCTTCCTGCTGTAGTAGGAGTTCCGGTAATAGTATACACTACATTGCCGTCTCCATTAGCAAAAACTCCTAAAGGGAGACTAAACGTAAGTCCGTTCACTGTAGTGGTTTGTGCCGGGTATATTCCGCCATTACCTCCAGTGTAAGGAACAGTAAGGGTTCCGGTATAAGCCTGTCCCACTGTTGCGAAGCTTGGAGTAAAATAAGCACCGGCACAGTTAAGATTGGTAACAGAGCCTGTAAGTCCTCCGTTTCCTGTGATGCATCCTGACCATCCTGCCGGATTGCCTTGATAGGCTTTTACACATTTATCAGTAAGATCATAGATGACCATTCCGGATTGCGGATTATTGATGGCTGTAGTACTGGCCACTCTGTTCAGGTAGAGCGCTTTATCTGTGGAAGCCAGTTCCAGAGAAGCGCTTGGATGGGGATTGGGGGTATTGATGCCTACTTGCCCAAAAAAGGTCGTGCTAATAAGGCAGGTCGTTAATAAGATTGTGTTTTTTTTCATTTTAAAAAGTTTTTTTCATTCAAAGGGTTTATGTAAGAGTTAGCTTGTTAGGCTAATTACTTTTGTTACTCCGTTAGGTTCTATCAGGTTGTTGTATGCTGAGATATTTCTATATAATATCTGATGATCTTAAGGGTGATCATTTCTAAGGATAATTTTGTTTTCCTAATTGCAACTTGTGATTTTGTAGTCAACCTCAGAATGAACCTACGATCAATGGCTCTTTTTCACGAAGTTGATGTTTGCCTTAATGAAAAGGACTCCCTGTTCGCGTTGGTTGAATCCGGCAAATAGGTATAAATCACAATGGATTTTTCATTGAGTAAAGGAGTTGCCTGATAATCTCAATTAAATGAGCATTACAGCAGTAGAGTGAGCCTTAGGGGGAGGTCGGTTGAAGTTTCGGGATAGACTCAGATACGAGAACCTACAGCTTTTATAGGGTTTATTCACATAAATATCCAGCAAATGATATAAAACAGCTGTTTTGCTTTCAGGCTTAAGCAGAAGGAATTTCATCATGTGTTGAGGCCTGATAATTTGCTTTTCATTCTCAGAAGCAATCAGTAATGATCCCTCCGATTGGGAACCCCTGCTGAAAATTAATACGGTTTTACTACTGCTTTTAACAGGTAGAGAAATGTTTTTCTCTTTCTCTTGCTTTCTTTTGCTGGATATGAAAGTATTTTTTCTTTTGGAAGCTTTTTTTGTTTTCTCTTTTTTAGGCTGGCAAATGTGTACTTGTTCCATCCCTGAAATTACAGTGCCTTCTGATATAAATAGGGTAGTTGATGGAGTAGCAGTATCTGGAGATGTAGAATCATCTTGCCTGCAAATAGACTGAGTCATCTGAAAGTTAACCAACAACATGAGTAAGAATAAAAATCTTCCCCCCCCAATAAAATGCAGAGAGAAGAGTTTGTTCATCATGTTATTTTCAGAATCGGTTTTCATTTTGGTGCAATATTATGACTCTCAGAAAGTCTCTACAAGACTGATATAGGAATAATTCGGAAAGTTTCATGTGCTGTTTGATGAGTTTTACAATTTTTCTATTCTGTAAATCAATGTGTTGAAAAATATCAACGTATTTGCTTAGAATTTAAAAAATCCCAAATAGGTATATGATTTTTTAGGATATTTATTTCATTAAATTTGTGCAAATGATAATTATGTAAGGTTTGTGATATGAAAAAATCCTTCTCATTTAATAAAGGATGACTAAACTTTCATTCTCTTTAGTTATTAGGTGTTACATTCACTGATAACAGCATATGATCAATGTTATTAGAAAAAAAACTAATCCTCCGGACTATGATGAAAAAACTCTACTTACTTTCTACTCTTTTTATCCTGTGTATAACATTTGCTCAAAATGCAGATATTTCAAAGAATCCACTTTCTATAACTGAAAAAATTGATGATGAAATTAAAAAATGGAAAGCTTCTGCAGCTTCGGATCCCGTAACAGCTACAAAAAAATTACAGGAGCTAAAGGGACAGAGTGAAAAAAATCAGTATCCAAATGGAGCCATGACCAGTTCTATGGGGCTTGTTTTACTGTATTATAATGATGGTAATTATAAAAAAACCATTGAAGAGACTCGTTTTGTTGAGAAATACGCAAAAGATTTAAAAGCTTTTGATTATGTTTCTGATATCTATAGACTTAGAGCGATTTCTTATGGGGAAATGGGGCTTTTGGATGAAGAGCTTAAAGAGTTGGCAAAATCATTAATTAATATTGAGGATATAAAAGCCCCGAATCGCCGCTTTTATAGGAAATCTCTTATTTATGAATCCTATGCCGGAGCCTATGGAAAAAAGGGAGATGTTAAAAAGCAGATTTTTTACAGACATAAGAGTATTGTAGCGTCAAATCAAATGCCTGAGAATAATAGGGAAACGATTAATGCAAAATATCAAAATCTAGCTTTTCAATTTGCAGGTTTGGGTTTAATTTATAGTAATTTAAAGCTAAAGGATTCTGCTAATTATTATTTTGATAAAGCTTTGGCAATTCATAAGAGTAAAAAATATGATATTTATGTAAATGGGAGAGCAACTTTGCTCAGTGATGCGGCAAAATTTTATGACAACAACAGGGAATATCATAAAGCAATCTTATTTGCCAAAAGAGCAGAAAGCTTTGAAAAACAGGCTCCCATGCCATATATCAGGAAAGATATTTACCATACCTTGTTTAGTTCTTATGTAGAAACAAATAAACGGGATTCTTCAAAATATTATTCAAAGCTATATGCGTATTTAAGTGATAGTTTACTGAAGTCTGAAAAAGAAAGTATGGTAACCCCTGTGAAACAGATTATTTCGGATAAGGATCGTGAAACTCAATCTACCATTAAAAGGATATTGATTATAGCAGCATTGGCCTCATTGGTCGCAGTCTTAATAGGTTGGTCGTATTGGAAAAGAAAGAATAGGAGTATTCAGGAAAAGTATAAGGAATTAATCACTAAGATAAGTTCACAACAAACAGAGCCTGCATTAGAAGTACAGGCAAATCCAAGAAATAATCAAACAAAAACATCCTCAGTTGCCATTACTGATGAAACAATTAAGGTATTGCTTCTTAAACTTGAAAAATTTGAGATTTCGAAGAAGTACCTAAGAAAAGATGTGAGCGTTACCTGGATGGCCAGCAATTTAGCTACTAACCCGAAGTATCTTTCAGAAGTCATAAAAACCTATAAGAACCATAATTTCACCAGTTATATCAACGAACTTCGCATCAATTATATAATTAAAATGCTATATGAAAACCCAGTTTACAGAGAGTATAAGATTACTTATCTAGCAGAGGAATGTGGATATGTTACCCCGCGGGTATTCGTTAATGCTTTCAAAAAAGAAACAGGCTTTACACCTTCTTACTTTGTGGAACAATTGAAAACCTCTGCTTAAAGTCAATCTAATGACAGTTAAAGCCTGTAGTCTTGTAATAGACATTTTGAATATGATGCTATTTTTTGACTTTCAGAATAATAAAAATACTAATTCATTATAAAACATAACCTTATGGCTAAAAAAATACCTTTGCGAAGAGCAGGATTTATCTCGAAAGGCAGGAGTTCGTTTTTTCAAAGATTGTATATGGTTTTTATCTCCCTGTTATTTTTCTTTTCTTTCTCCATAACAAAGGCAGAGACAGTTTTATGTCCCGGAAATAAAGAAATTGATCAATTGATTGATAAGGGAACTTCTCTTGACAACGATGGAAAAAGTAAAGAAGCTCTTGGATTGTTTCAAAAAGCTAATGATCTCGCTAAAGCTGTAGGATGTGAAAAAGGAGAACTGAATGCTACAAAAAGTATTATGATGTTCTATTTCAATGCTTATGACTACAAAAAAACTTTGGAAATGTCAAACAGGGCCATAGAGTTGGCGATGAGGCTAAAAGATTATGAAACCTTATCTTCTTTATGCAGCAGAAGAGGTGCTGCTTATGATGATCTGGGTATGTATAATGAGAGTTTAAAGGAGCACGAAGCTGCTGCAAAATATGTGAAACTTATTGAAGAGCCGGATCGGAGACATTATCAAGCTTCTTTGGTTTATTATAATATGACTCCATACTACCAGGATCGATCAAATGAAAAAGTGGAGTATTATCTGGAAAAAAGTAGGGAAGAGGCTTTACAAATAAATAATAATAGTAAAGACATTCCTTTAGAAAAAAAAATAGACATGTTGGTCTCAATCAATATGAACTTAGGGATACATTATAGAAACAGCAAAAATAAAGATAGGAATGTGAAACTCTCTGAATTTTATTTTATAGAAGCTTTAAAACAGTTTGATTTACTTAAAGGAAATACACTTCCCAATACAAAAATAGATTTATACCAAGCGCTTCAGGAGTTTTATCATATGAAAAAAGAGTACAGGAAGGCCATAGAATACGGAGAGAATATGCTGGCTCTGGAAAAATCCAGCAGTATGCCTTATAATCGAAGAGTGGGATATATGGTATTGGCAAAATCTTATCTGAGTGTCGGAGAAAATGCAACCTCTCAAAAATACCTTGATCTTTTTTCAAAACTGAATGACAGTATTAATTCCGCAGAAAAAGATGCCGTGGAAGCTCCCGTTAAAAAGATAATTTCAGAAACAAAAAGCAATGGTGAGAAAAAAATAAAGAGTATTGCTATTATTTCTTTTACTGTCCTTATTCTCATAACAGGTGGAATGTTGATATACCGAAGACATAGCAACAAGATTATTCATAAAAAATATGACGATCTGATTACTAAAATACAGTTTGAAAATGAAAACAATAAATTGGAGTTCGCGCCCGAAAAGAATAATGAAAATCATAAAGTAAAACCTTCTGTCACCATTACTGATGAAACGGTAAAAGCATTACTTCTGAAGCTTGAAAAATTTGAGGGGTCAAAGAAATATCTGCGAAAAGAGGTTAGCCTTACCTGGATGGCTAGTAGTTTAGCGACTAATCCAAAGTATCTTTCAGAAGTCATAAAAACTTATAAGAACCATAATTTCACAAGCTACATCAACGAACTTCGCATTAATTATATTATTAAAATGCTTTATGAAAACCCAGTTTACAGAGAGTATAAGATCACCTACTTGGCAGAAGAATGCGGATATGTAACACCAAGGGTTTTTGTGAATGCTTTTAAACAGCAAACGGGTTTTACGCCTTCTTATTTTGTAGAGCAATTGAAAGTTGCTGTGTAGTTTTTAAGGTATTTTATCCCATAATGACTTGAAGCTTATAATAATGCGATGTTTTGCAGAACTTCGCATTTTCTATTTATTGAGTTTATAACATTATGATTGATAAAGAAAAACGGTTTGACAACAAAGAACTGTTATATATCTATTCAATAGAAAGATATATACTTGATAATCAGTTTTTATTTTTTGTAAAATATCGATGACTGAATAAATTTTGTTTGGAATAATTCAGATATCATCACATACAACATTTGTTAGAAAGGTATGTTGATGTTAATATTGTCATGTATTAACCTATCATCATATGACTAGAACACAAGAGGAAAAATATCGGTTTTTATAATTATTGCCCCGCTAAATCTTCTCATTTGCTTATCTGGAGCTTACAAATGATAATATTTATAATTTCCACAGGTTTTTAGTCAAGAGAATCTAGGTACAAATAATAACAGCATTAATGGATAGAAAAAGAAAAGTAGAAATGAAGAAATTTCAAAGAAATATTTTGAGTTTTTAGATCGTCATATAGATGATATTATTTCAGAGAGGACAATCGATTTCATGGAGTTGAGTCAGATTGCTTCAGAATTTCAATTTCCCATAAACATCTTATAATATTATTCAACATGATGCAGAATACTTACTCTAGCTAATATAATACACCATGTTGTAAATTCAGAAATGACCATCCCTTTATTATTATCCTTTCTCATCGCATGAATATGAGACCTTGACGAGCGTATCTTCACTTTTATTGATGATTTGATTCTTTTGAACCAGATTAAACAATTAAATAACTTATAGTGAATTACAATGTTGTATATCATTAGTAAATTAATTTTTAAGATTTGAAACAAACTTTGCATTATTGATTCATTGGGCATCAAAAATCTGATATCATAGCAGATAAATATTGAATCATTTTATGTCAACCTATTTTAGGACGACTAACTTTAATAAATTATACTTAAAAAATTTAAGCAACTTAATTATTTTAAATTTCTAAATTTGTTCTATAACTAATAGTAAATGTTCGAAATTTTCCTAAAATACCTTACCGACAAAATAGAACTTTCCAGCCAAGAAATCCAATTAATAGAATCCGTCTGTAAACCAAAAAAACTCCGTAAAAAGCAATTCCTTTCTCAGGAAGGAGAAGTTTGGCATTATAACGCTTTTATTTGCAGAGGTTTGGTGAAAACCTTTTCCATCGCTGAAAACGGAACAGAACACATTATCAATTTTGCCCCGGAAAATTATTGGACAGGTGACCGCGAAAGCTTGATTAATGAAACGCCTTCCCGTTTGAATATCGATGCAATAGAACCAACAGAATTGATTTTAATCGAAAAATCAGATTTTGAAAGGCTTTGTGCTGAAATTCCTCAACTGAATCAAATGGTGAATAAAATCATTCAGAAAAGCTTTATCGTTTCTCAAAGCAGAATTTTAGCCAATATCAGTTTTACGGCGGAAGAAAAATATCAGAATTTCCTTGAAAAATATCCTCACATTGTCAATCGTATTCCGCAACATATGATTGCATCTTACATCGGCATCACTCCCGAAACCCTTACCAGACTGCGTAGAAATATGGTCAAGAAATAAAATGCTTCATTTCCATTGACATTTGTTTGCTTTATTTTCAAGCTTTTGTCAATGGAAGAAAGCCTGCTGTTGATGCATCTTTGCCTTATTAAAATAACAATTAAAAATAGGACAAAATGAATAAAACAGTTTTTATTACAGGAACAAGTACAGGCTTTGGAAAATTAACAGCAACTACTTTAGCAAAAGCAGGACATACAGTCATTGCAGGAATGCGCGGTATTTCAGGAAAAAATGAAACTGTAACCAAAGAATTGGGAGCACTCCCAAATTTAGAAGTCGTTGAAATTGATGTAACCGATGATTCTTCTGTAACCACTGCTTTTGAAAAAGTACTTCAAAAATATGGTAAGATCGATGTATTAGTCAACAATGCCGCTGTTTCAGGTTTCGGATTATTGGAAGCGTATAGTCTGGACAAAATCCGCCAAATGTTTGAAGTAAATTTCTATGGTGTTATCCGAACTTATCAAGCTGTATTGCCTTCTATGAGGGAGAATAAGAGCGGTTTGATTATCAACATTACTTCAGGAGCCAGTGCTCATACTTCGCCTTTTATGGTTCCTTATTTTGCATCGAAATTCGGCGTTGAAAGCATTACAGAAGTTTTGCAGGACGAATTGAAACAATTCAATATCGACAACGTTTCCATCCAGCCCGGAGTTTATCCGACAGAAATGAATACAGGCGAAAAAGCCGGAGTTAATGCCGATAAACCTGAAATTGCGAAACTTTATGACCCAGTTGCAACAGAACAATTCAATGCTATTGGCGCTGCGTTATTTGGCAAAATGAAAGAATTTAATATGAATCCGCAAACCATCGCAGACGGAATTTTAGAATTGATTCAGATGAAAGAAGGTTCTCGTCCGTTACGTTTTCCATTGGATGCTGTTGCGCAGGGAACAGATTTGGAATTCATCAATGCAAGAGCCGAATTGAAAGCAAAATGGTTAGCAAAATACAATGAATAAATAGAATTTTAAATAATAACTGGTAAGGTTGGAATATTTCGTTCCAGCCTTTTTTATTTGGAGCTATTTACCGCTTTCGCTACTCTCTTTTTTTTAGGATTAGGCTCGGCGGCGAAGCCGCCGAGCCTAATCCTGCGGAGCTAGAATGAAAGTTTGGAACTCGAAATCTTCCATTCCATTGACATTTGTTTGCTTTTTTTTCAAGCTTTTGTCAATGGAAGAAGGCTACTGAATGTTGGAAATTTGCTGCATACAATAACAACAAAAAATGATCACAATGAGCAATTTAAAAAAACAGATCAAAGCCAACGCAACAGCAGTAGCAAGTGCACTTTTATTATCAACAGCAGTTTCAAACACTTCAGCGCAGGAAAAAACAGGAATTCTTGGAATCGACCACGTGGGAATCAACGTTCCGGATATGAAGCAAGCCGTGAACTTTTTCACCGATGTTTTAGGATTTTCGGCAGTTACAACTTTAGGTCCGATTCCTTTGGATAATACCTGGAAAAAGAATAACCATATGCAGACTGGAACCGGTCCTGTAACGATCAAAATGGTAAAAACAGGAACAGGAGCTAACATCGAACTATTCGAATATCAGGATAATAAAGGAAGTTTACAACAACCAGGAGGAGACGACATCGGAGCAAGTCACGTTGCTTTTTATACGAATGATATTAGCAAAAGTGTCGCTTATCTTAAAAGCAAAGGCGTACAATTCTTGGGAGAACCATTTCTGATGCCTTCAGGAGATACAGAAGGTGAAACTTGGGTTTATTTCGTAACACCGTGGGGTTCTAAAATGGAATTAGTTTCTTACCCGAATGGAAAAGGTTATGAGAAAAAAAATCCGGCTACGATTTTATGGTCACCGAAAGATGTTGTAAAAAATCAAACCAACAAGTCAGATTCAAAACCGCTTTCTGAAGCAGAAATTAAATCTTTAGTAGAAGGACATTTAGCAATCTGGAACGAGAGAGATCTTAAAAAACGTGAAGCATTAATGTCAAAAATTTATGCAGATGATATTGAAATGGTGGATAGTCATTTTATCGCAGTCGGTCATAAAGAAATCAATGGTTTTGTGGATGGATTACAACAAAAAAGTCCAAATTCTGAATTTTCCCATATCAAAGCAATAGACGTTAATCACAACATTGCAAGATTGTACTGGCAAAATGGAACCCCCGAAAAACCTGATGCTGTAACAGGAATGGATTTATTCGTTTTTGAAAACGGCAAAGCTGTGAAACTATACGTTTTTGTAGACAACAAAAATTAAATTCTCTTAAATTTTTATTTCAATTTTTCAGACTGTCATTTTGAGCGAAACGAAGTGAAGTCGAAAAATCTCAAATATTAAATTATTAAAAGATTCTTCATTCCAATGCTACGCGAAACTCTATCCTGAATGACAAAAAGAACTTTTGATAAATTTAAACGGACTCTTAAATTTCAAATAAACTTTAACAATAAACAAGTAGGTGAATAAGAATTCATCAGTAGGATTCTTATTCTCTTTTCTCAAAATTTTAATCAAAATTCAATCTTTAACATTTAAAATAAATATTATGAAAGCATCAGTAATCAATCAAAATTCAGCCAACGAAACATTAATCCGTGAATTGTACAGAATCGCAGAAGAACAGGATACGCAAGGTTTTGTAGATCTTTTTGCAGAAGACGGCTATTTCTGGGACGTATCTGCAGGAACCAAGTATTATGGGCAAGACATCGGCAAAACAGTAGACGTTTATGCGACAGCTTTTCCGGATATGCACAGGGAATTGTATGATCTTTATGTCTTGGAAAGTGAGAATACAGTGGTAGTGGAATTATCTTTAAACGGAACTCATAAAGGCCCGCTTGAGTTACCTTCCGGAACGATTCCTGCGACAAATAAAACAATGCAGACACCTTGTTGTGATGTCTTCAAAATCGAGAATGGAAAAATAAAATCATTCCATTGTTACACTGCCGCAACGATACTTTTAGGTCAGTTAGGCGTTTTCTAAATACTCTAAACTTCTCAAGGCAAATGATGATTCGTCATTTGCCTTGATTTAAAAATCAGATCAAATGAAAAATATTATAGAACTATTGAACTGGAGATACGCCACAAAAAAAATGACGGGCGAAAAAATCTCTTCAGAAAAAATAAATAACATCTTGGAAGCAGCTCATCTGGCTCCATCGGGAATTGGATTACAACCCTATGAAATCATTGTTATCAGCAATCCTGAAATCAAAAAGAAAATATTACCAATAGCAATGAATCAGCCTCAAATTGTTGAATCTTCGCATCTTTTGGTTTTCGCAGTCTGGGATGAATATTCTAAAGAGAGAATTGATAACGTATTCGATTATCTGACAGAAAAACGCAAGGCTGATTCTGCTAAATATGACAAACAAAGAGAATTTTCAAAGCAATTTTTCGGAAATATGAGTATTGAAGAAAACTTTCATCACGCAGCAAAACAGGCGAATATTGCATTAGGTTTAGCGATTGTTGAAGCCGCTTCCGAAGGAATAGATTCTACGCCAATGGAAGGTTTTGACCCGATAGCGTTAGACGACTTTTTGAAACTTCCATCCAAAGGTTTAAGAAGCTCGATGCTTCTGGCTTTGGGATACAGAGACCAGGAAAATGACTGGAATCTAAAACTGGAAAAAGTACGCAAACCATTTGAGGAATTTGTGACTTTTCTTTAATCATTAATTTTAAATAAAATAATATGAATCATTCAGAAAAAATTGGGACATCCAATAATCACGATAAAACACAAACCACAGGAATTACGGTAAGTGCTTATTACAAAGTACATCCCGAAGACAGGCAAATTTTCATTGATGCTGTAATTCCCGAAATGATTGCGGCAAACGAGCTGGAAGGCTGTATTTATTATGCATTTTCGCAGGATTTGACAGATGAAAATACATTTCATCTTCTGGAAGGCTGGAAAGATGAAGAAGCGTATGAGCGTCACGAAAATTCAGAAACATTTTTGAAGGCTTTGAGTACAGTTGTGAAAAACGTTAGAGTTATTGATCGAGAAGGGGTTCGTTACGATGTTTCAAAAATTCATATCGACGACCCGCGTGGAAAGGTATGATTATAGATTTATAATCAGTTCTAAAATTAATCTAATAAAACATCGATAAACTCATTTGGATTTTACTTGAATGATTTCTACTCATTCCATTTTTCAGACCAGAAAATATTAATGAGGGAAAACCTACGCAAGACCTTGTGAATGTTCCCAACGATGTCAATACAATTCTCAGAAATTTGTATTTTGATTGTCACTCTTCGGAAGCCAATTTGCATTGGTATGATAAAATTACACCGGCTAATTTTCTAGTTGCTTCTCACATCAAGGAAGGCCATGAAGTGCTTGATTTTTCTAAATGGAATTCGTGGCCAAAACCACAGCAGAATTCTACAATTTATTACGCGATTAATAAAGTTTTATTAGGCGAAATGCCGATTCCAAGTTATGTCGCAGTTCATTCTTCTGCAAAATTGAATGAACATCAAATTGAAATTCTTAAAAATTATGCTTTGTCACTCACTCCAAGAAAAGTTTCGGACAGTTCACAAATCAATTCTGTAGAAAAAGAATACAATTCTTGGATTAAAGGCGAGCTTAGCCGGTATAGATTTTCAAAGGTCTTCTAGATTTCAGTTTCATCAACTGGCTTTATATATTCCACTTTTCTTCTTTGTAGCTATTAGGGAAGAGCTAGTCTTCAGAATGTATATGTTATGGCGGTTGAATGATAAAATTGGACGGTAGTAAGTACGGTTTGTATTACTGTAATATTAATTGCAGAGAATATAATTGGTGGTTCAACGTTAAAAAACTCAATATTAGGAGCTGTACTTTTTGGTGTTGCTTCATTAAAGACTGTAAATGTAGCCCTGTCCACAGGATTATTTGTTGAAGTAGTTTCTAAGGAAAATGGTAGACAAGGCGAAATTGTTCCTATACTGCTTACATTGTAGTGATGCTATTGGGAATTCTAACAGTTTCTCAATTAATCAAATCTCAAAAAAGATATAACTCAATATGATACTAAGAGCTTGCAGATGTAAATTTAGTATCTAATTATACAAAATGATCAATATTATCTGTTTTCATTATTTACTGAAGTATTTATTGATTTATTTAGATCGTAAAAAACATAGCAACTGATGCTGCTGACATAAAGAAAAATGTTGCCCATAACAAACTTTTTGACAGCCACCTGCTTTTGAATTCTCCCATAATATGTTCACTTGCAGATATCCGGATAATCAGAAACAAGAGAGGTACGGCAGCTACACCATTGAGAACTGCTGTGTAAACAAGGGCTTTCACTGGATTAATCCCAATAAAATTCATGCACAGGCCAATAAGTGTAGAGATAATAATGACCATATAAAAACCTTTTGCTTTTGTAAATTTAAGATCTAAACTTGCATTCCAGTTAAGAGCTTCCGAAACTGCATAAGATGCTGATCCTGATAGGACTGGAACAGCAAGAAGTCCCAAGCCAATGATACCAATTGCAAATATAATTTTTGATATCAATCCAGAATTTGGAAATGATTGAACTAAAGGTTCTAAAGCCTTTGCTGCATCAGCGGCAGTATTAATATCTGTTATATGAGCGCTGTGTAAAACGGTTCCTCCTACCAAAATAATACACCATGTAGTAAATTCAGAGATAATCATGCCTATATTATTATCTTTTCTCATCGCATGAATATGACGCCACCCGATTCTGGGTTTTCCATCTTGAATCAGACCTCTTTTATTTTCTTCTTCCACTTCTTGAGACGCTTGCCAAAAGAACATATAGGGCGTAATCGTCGTCCCAAATACACCAGTGATTATGAACAGAAAATTGAAAGAAAATTCAAAATGAGGAACTATAGAGGCTTTTAATATTTCTTTCCATGGCTGATCAATCATGAAAGCTGTAAGAGGGTAGGCAAGAAGTGATAATGCCAGCCATTTAAGAACTCTTGAATATATGCGATAGCTGGTGAAGACCTCTAAAGTAAGTATGCTAACAGTAAAAAAGAGCATTAGGATGACAATATCAGCAGGAATGATTAATTGTGCGGCAGCAGCCATGGCTCCGATATCCGCTCCTATATTAATTGTATTTGCAATCACAACCAATCCAACAGAACTATAGAGTATTTTTTTACTATAATGCTCTTTGATAACTCCTGTTAATCCTTTACCGGTAACCATTCCTATTCTTGCACAGGCCTCCTGTACTGCAGTCATAAATGGGAGCATATAGAGTGCGGTCCATAGCTGCCCATAACCGAATTGAGCCCCGGTCTGGGAGTATGTAGCAATTCCCGAAGGGTCATCATCGGCAGCACCTGTTGTTAGACCTGGTCCTAGTAGTCCGAAAAATTTTTTGATTTTTTTTGTTTGATTCTCAACATTATGTTTGACAGACATTGCTCAATTGTTTTTAAATACAATATACTATTAATTCAAATATTTTAGTTGAAAATATCAAGTTCTTAATTTTCTAAGATAGATACTCTTCTCATAAATAAAAAAAACTTCCTATTACAGTAAAGCCATTTTAAATTTGTGTTTATTAACTGCATTAGCTATTTCGTAGATTAGTACTATTTCTACATTGAAACTGATATTTGTCTTGAGGATATTATGGTTTGGGATTGATTATCTGTAGCCTCAAGTGAAGTGATTGATTAACCATTATAAGAAGGGCATGGTAACCTGCGTGACAAAACTATTACCTAAAGCAACATTTTTAGCATTGTTGTTTCCATTGAAATTGTAATCCATTACCATATTTCTGAATGTTTTAAAACCATAATTTTTTACTGATAAGACAATTTCATTGTTATGGCTTGAGATATTTAAACTCATAAAAAAGATATTATAGAAGAAAATAAAAAAATTATTCTTAATAAAATATTTCATAATTTTGGTTAGTGAAAAAGTTGATTTCCATATTGTTGTTATTTTTATATTTGGTTTCCACAACCGAATTATATCAGCTTTTGAAAATACCGGAACTGATCGAGCATTACATCGAGCATAAAGAATTGAATCCCGATATGACGCTTACAGCATTTCTAAGAACACACTATGATCACCCTGTGAAAGACGGAGATTATGGAAAAGATCAGAGACTTCCGTTTATCATTCATTCTGCACCTTTGTCGTTGGTTTTTACAATTAATCCGGGCTTCAGTTTTGAAACAGCAACATATCATTTCAGTCCTTTACAATATCATAAAATTCCTTCAAAAGATGAAGATCTTTGCTATAAAGGTTTCCTGAATTCTGTTTGGGAACCGCCAAAGGCTGCTTATTCATAATTTGGGCAGAAAAATGATTTGTAGTTTCTACAAATCAATATCATCAATTACTTAATTTATATTATTAATTCAGAATAATGAAAACACTATTTTCAGCCATTTTAATGGTTGTATTCGCTGTTGGCATTCATGCGCAAAACCGTTTGGAAAATGCAAAAACACAAGCCTCACAAAATAAAGAGCTTATCCTTTTAAATTTTTCAGGTTCAGACTGGTGTATTCCCTGTATAAAACTCCATAAGAATATTATCGAAACCGATGAATTTAAAAAGCTGGAAACGGAAAATGTGGTCGTTTACATCAATGCAGATTTTCCAAGAAACAAAAAGAATCAGCTTTCCTCAGAACTGAAAAAAGAAAATGCTTCACTTGCTGATCAGTATAATCAAAAAGGATTATTTCCTTACACATTATTACTAAATTCTGAAGGCAAAATCCTGAAAAGCTGGGAAGGTCTTCCTTCGGAAAATGCATTAGCTTTCAGCAAAGAAATAAGAAGCATCAAAGAAAATCAAAAATAAAAGGTATATGTTAAGAGAATTCAAAAGACCTCAGAAATTAATGGGGAACGCTTTTGAAATTACCGTTGTAAGCGATGATGAAAATTCGGCAAATCAGCATATCGATGCAGCTATCGAAGAAATCCGGAGAATTGAAAAACTTCTGACGACCTTCAGTGAAGAAAGCCAGACTAATCTCATCAACAGAAATGCGGGTATCAATCCTGTAAAAGTGGATGGGGAGATTTTTGACCTGATTGAAAGAAGTTTGAGAATCAGCAAAATAACTGACGGATATTTTGATATTTCCTATGGCGGAATCGATAAAGGTTTTTGGAATTTCGACCGTGAAATGAAAGAACTTCCTAGTCCTGAATTAATTAAAGATCATCTGAAACTCGTTAATTATCAGAATATTATTCTTGATCGCAAAAAGCAAACTGTTTTTCTGAAAGAAAAAGGAATGCGGATCGGTTTCGGAGGAATCGGAAAAGGATACGCTGCTGAAATGGCAAAACAAATGCTTCAAAGACGAGGGGTGACTTCGGGAATTGTGAATGCTTCGGGTGATTTAACGACCTGGGGAAATCAGGCGGACGGAAAGCCCTGGACTGTCGGAATTGCCGATCCAGATAATGCCAAACAGCCGTTTTCGTATATGAATATCACCGATATGGCAGTTGCCACTTCAGGAAATTATGAAAAATTCATCGTTATCAATGGTAAAAAATATTCTCATACCATTAATCCCAAAACAGGGATGCCTGTTTCGGGTGTAAAAAGTGTTACGATTTTTTGTCCCAACGCAGAAATTGCCGATGCAATGGCAACTCCCGTAAGCATTATGGGAATTGATGCGGCGCTCAATATGATCAACCAGATCAATCATCTGGAATGCATCATTATTGATGATCAGGACAAAATTTATTCATCTCAAAACATTAATTTAAAATGAAAACCCTTATAAAAATATTAGCTTGCTTACTGATCACAGTTGCTTCAGTACAGTCTTGTACAACCGTAAAAGAGTACGAAAAAAATAAATTAAATGACGCTGAAATGGTTCTCGGAAACAGAACAATTGAAAAAACCGAACTCAGCTTTCAATCCTACAGAGAAGGATCCTCGGGCGCCAATGCCGGAAAAGTTGGCGGTGGTTGCGGCTGCAACTAAAAAGAGTAATCGTAAAATTTAATCGTGATTTAAAAATGAAAAAATTGATCGTAAGTGTTATTGCTCTTTTCGGAATTTTCAACGCAAAAGCACAGGAAAACACAAACAATGAACAGCCTAAAAAACTAACTTTTGATGAAGCTAATTTAGTTTCAAGCTATTATAAACAAGACGGAAACAATTCCGCAGTTACGGGAGGAATCGGGACGGAAAAACTCACCGACATTTCCAATACAATCGATGTAACTATGGTAAAATACGACAAGAAAGACAGGAAAAATAAATTCGATTTCAGTGTTGGGATTGATCATTATACGTCCGCTTCGTCGGATATGATTGATCTGAAAGCCAATTCATCAGCTTCCCACGCAGACAACAGGATTTATCCTGCATTAAGCTGGAGTCGTGAAAATAACGAAAAAGGAACGACTTTAATGGCGGGTGTTTCTACGTCTTTTGAATTTGATTATGCATCTTACGGTGCAAACATTGGGTTTTCACAAAAAACCAAGAACAGAATGGGAGAGTTTACTGCAAAATTTCAGGCTTATCTGGATCAGGTAAAACTGATTGCTCCAATTGAGCTTAGAACAAACGGAAGCACCGGAGGAGAACACGAAAGTTATGGAACCAGCGGAAGAAATACTTTTGCACTTTCTCTTTCCTATTCACAAATCATCAATCAGAACTTTCAGGTTGAATTTTTGGCAGATGGTGTTCAGCAGACAGGATATTTGAGTTTACCTTTCCACAGAGTTTATTTCAATGATAATTCAGTTCATCAGGAAGCTTTGCCGGATAAACGGTTTAAAATTCCTTTGGGAGTAAGAGCGAATTATTTTCTTGGAGACAAAGTTATTCTGAGAGCATATTACCGTTATTATACCGACGATTGGGGATTAAAATCAAATACAATTAGCCTGGAAACGCCCGTGAAAATTTCACCTTTTATTTCGGTAAGTCCGTTTTACAGATATTATTCTCAGACTGCGGCTAAATATTTTGCACCTTATCAAGAGCACACGGCTTTTGATGACTTTTATACCAGTAATTATGATCTTTCAAAATTCAGTAGTAATTTTTACGGAGCAGGCATCAGAATCAGTCCGAAAAACGGTTTATTCGGGGTAGAAAGGTTGAATATGCTTGAAATCAGATACGGACATTACACGAAATCTGTTGGGATGAAGTCTGATATTATTTCCCTGAATTTGAGATTTAAATAGCATCTTTCTTGTTAGGATTTTCAAAATTAAACTTTTATCAATATTTATTAAAAAATAGCGCTACTTGGCTTCAAGTGGCGCTATTTGGCTATGTTTGAATTTGAATGGCTGCTGATCATGAAATGAATAAGATTGAGCAAAATAAATGGAAATGAATAGACATCTGTAAGTATTCAGTTCAAGAAAAATAGTGATCTCTTGAAAAGTTGGAGAAATCCATTTTTAATAAATTTAAATTACCATGCCTAATCTTCCGAGCTTTTATTTCTTCATCTTTTCTACTATAGCTAAATTATTTTTATTTGACATAAATTTCAGGATACTCTCTTTGCTTTTTATCTGTTTTTTCACTCACAATTATATAAACGGACATGCTTATGATCGCCGCGAAAAAACACCAAACAGATAGTATGTAATGATCGTAAAAGATCTCTGAAACTATATAAGAAACCAAAATGGCTATACCAAAAAAGTGCATTCTTTTTAGTTGGGAAAAAAACGGAGGAGCAATTGTTGCCACGCCATATGAGATAATACTATAATTCCTCAATGAAGCAGGATAGTTTTGAATGTAAGTAATATGATGACCAATAATCTTTGCTTCCACATGATATGATAAAAGACAATACGCTAAATAAATACTCACGATGATTCCTACACCTAATAATATCTTCTGTACTTTTTTTCTTGGCTCATTATCTTCAAACATTAAAAGAGAAATAGGTACCCAAACGGGCCACAGAATCTCCGCAAAAAATAGAAATATAAAAGTTGCAGCCCGTTGCATAATGATATGTTCTGGCTGGGGAAGGGCTAACCATAGTATTCCTTCTGTTAGCTGTTGGACTCCAAAAATAAATGGAATACATGCAAAAAGATGCTGTGAAGAATGCCGTGTTTTTTTTATACATGCTATACCAACAGCCGTGAGTGCTATACCTGCTGAAAAACTTGAAATTGCTGAAAAACACATTTGCTTGGGATTTAGAGGTTGTTTTTGTGAATCTTTTACAGAATTGTGTTAAACTTAATGGCTATTCATTATTATTAAAACAAAGTCTGCTGTAATTATACAATTCGCTGCTATACAGCTTGAATAGGAGAGTCAGATCTACGATGATAAACTATTTTTTGAATATTCATAATCTACCAATAGCCTATTATCTACATGTTTTATCCCTGGAGTTTTCCATGCAATACGGCCGGCTTCTTCTTTTTGATGCCATGAATTTACTGTTCCTGTTAAAATCACTGTAGTGCCGGATACTTGAATATGAATATCATTATTATAAAGTGCCCAGGTCATGTTCATTGCGTGCTCAATATCTTTTTGTTTAATATCATCCATTATGTCTGATATGATTTTTATATGATTGATTACCCCTTTTACACCTGAAAGATACCGGATTGCATTTTGAGTAATTTCCCGTTGATAATCCCATTGTAATTCACCCTCCAAAGTCACCTGACCATTTTCCACAATCACTTTGATTTTGTTTTCTGGAATCAATGCATTGGATTTAAAAGTTTTTAAAATCTCTTTAGCAATTTCATCATCAGTTATTGATAAGGAATCTGGAGATTTAACGGTAATGTTTTCTACTAAAACTTTTACTCCAATAACTTTTTTTGCAGCATTCTCGGCTTCTATTTTTTTTGCATAATGATCGACTACTCCAGTAAGGGCAACGATACCGTCTTTTGCAGTCACCCCTATTTCTGCTGCATGCAGTAATGGCTCCCTTTTAATAGCATCCTGAACATTTTTTTGCAATTCTGTATTTGTCTTCATAATAACGTAAATTATTAATCAAAATTCCAGAAACTTTGGAAAAAACACTATGATATACATCACATTGAAACCTGATACTGATCAAGAGTGGAAATTCAATTGGTATACAATAATTGCTTATTTTTAGATAAACTATTAATTTGATATGTCTTACAATATACCCGAAGGCTTGAAAGGTCTTACAGATGATGAAGTGAAAGCTTCCAGACAACGAAATGGATATAATCGGTTAGAGGAAATTCGTAAGAATACATGGTTTGATCTGGTCGTTACTATTTTAAAAGAACCGATGCTCATCTTGCTCATCATTATTTCACTTATTTATATGATTGTGGGGGATTATGGCGAGGCCGCGTTTATGTTTGTGGCTATCGTGGCGGTAACTGCTATTTCTTTTTATCAGGATAATCGCAGTAAAAAAGCTCTGGAAGCACTTGAAAAACTGAATGAACCTCTAAGTGTGGTCATTAGAAATTCACAAATATTAGAAATTCCGACCCATGAAATTGTTGTTGGTGATTTATGTATTACCGAGGAAGGGAAAAATATAAATGCTGATGGAGTGATTGTACATAGTAATGACTTTTCAGTGAATGAATCTTCTCTCACCGGTGAAAGTTTTTCAGTTTTTAAAGATAGCAAATCTGATGATAATCTTGTTTATAGCGGTACAGTTACCGTTTCAGGTTTGGCCATTTTTGAAGTTAAAAAAATAGGTTCAGAAACCCGTGTCGGAAAAATTGGAGAATCAATACTAAATATAAAAGAAGAAATATCACCGTTACATATCCAGATCCGGAAGTTTGTAAAATGGATGGCTGTTATCGGTATCATTATTTTTCTTATAGTTTGCATCTTCAGTTATATTAAAACCAAAGATGTGGTAATGAGCCTTCTTAGTGGATTAACATTGGCAATGTCTGTATTGCCGGAAGAAATTCCTGTAGCATTCACAACATTTATGGCATTGGGAGCATGGAAGCTTATGCGGGAAGGGGTTATTATAAAACGAAGCAGTATTGTAGAAACTTTAGGAAGTACTACTGTTATATGCACTGATAAAACAGGAACCATTACAGAAAATTCAATGCACTTGAAACATTTGTACGATTACCAATCAGGAAGGACTTATGAAGAAAAAGAATTTAATGCTGAAAATTTAAAAGAACTTATTGATTATGCAATGTGGAGTAGTGAACCTGTCCCTTTTGATCCTATGGAAATCACTCTGCATAACACTTATCAGTGGACTCAAAAAAATGATGCAAGGAAAGAATATAAGATGTTTCATGAATATCCGCTTGAAGGCAAGCCACCCATGATGACTCATCTTTTTGAGAATGAATATAAAGATAGAATTATTGCAGCAAAAGGAGCCCCGGAAGCAATTTTGAATGTTTCCCGTCTTTCCGAGACACAAAAAGAAAAAATAAGGGATGTTATAAAAACATTTGGACAGCAAGGTTACCGCGTTTTGGGAGTTGCGAAGTCACATTTTGAAGGAAACAATTTTCCTCAAAGACAACAGGATTTTGTATTTGAATTTCTTGGACTGACTGTATTTTATGACCCTCCCAAACAAGGAATTCATAAAGTATTTCAAGAGATTTATGATGCCGGTATTAAGGTAAAGGTTATAACGGGAGATAATGAAGATACAACCAAAGCAATTGCAATACAGGCAGGAATTATCAACACTACTCCTGCCATCAATGGTAGTGAAATAATGAATAATACTGAAGAAGCATTAATGGAAATCTCAGAAAAGACTACCTTATTCACCAGGATGTTTCCTGATGCGAAACTTGCAATAGTACATGCGCTGAAAAAGAAAAGCGAAGTGGTGGCTATGCTTGGAGATGGTGTTAATGATGGCCCTGCCTTAAAAGCGGCGCATATTGGTGTTGCAATGGGAAGTAAAGGAACCGAAATTGCTAAATCAGCTGCTGCATTGGTTATAACAAATGATGATTTAGAAAAACTGATAGTGGGAATTGCTGCAGGAAGGAGAATTTATAACAATATTAAAAAGGCGGTTCAGTATATTATTTCAATTCATATTCCTATTATACTGACAGTTTCTATGCCCCTGTTTTTAGGATGGATATTTCCACACATATTTACTCCAGTTCACGTTATTTTCCTTGAATTAGTAATGGGGCCGACCTGTTCTATTGTTTATGAGAATGAGCCCATGGAAAAAAACACAATGAAACAGCCGCCACGAGCCATCGGAGATACTTTTTTAAGTTTGAGTGAGTTGGGAATCAGCTTGATTCAGGGGGGCGTAATAACCCTCGGAGTTTTATTTGTATATCAGTTTACAGTTCAAAATGGAGGTGATGAAACCAAGACAAGGGCAATGGTATTCAGTACATTGATCTTTGCCAATATATTACTGAGTTTTGTTAACAGATCATTCTTTTATAGTGTGTTGGAAAGTTTCAGGAACCGTAATCCCTTGCTTATTGGTATTTCCGTCTTAGTTCTGGGATTACTTTTTGCAATATTATACATAAAGCCTGTCTCTCTATTCTTTAAGGTAACAGCACTTAATATAGGTGAATTGGGATTTACTGTTTTCATCGCAGCGTTTTCTGTTTTATGGTTTGAGGTTTATAAATATGTCAAAAGAAAAAAGAAAATATGATATAAAATGTAGGAGCAGGGGTAATAATTACCTTTAAAAAAGCAGAGTATTTAACTTTATCTCTTCATCTTGCAAGGTCATTTTTTTTAGTGACTGATGTCATTTCTTAACATTACTAATTTGATGAATTTTACACAAGCAAATTAATAACCGAGAAGATTCGTGCAACATGTGGTTTGTTGGAAAATTCTGACAAAAGGAGGAGCATTCACTAAGGAGTGCTCTTCTTTCAGTTAAAAAAACAATTTTAAGATCATGATAGGAAATCAACACCCGTGGCATGATGTTTCTCCAGGAGAACATCTGCCTCAAATAGTTACAGCAGTTATTGAGATTCCCACTGGCAGTCGCACTAAATATGAAATAGATAAACACTCAGGATTAATAAGATTGGATAGGATTCTTTTATCTTCCATGTATTATCCTGCCAATTATGGGATCATACCACAGACCTATTACAGTGACGGAGATCCGTTAGATATTCTTGTGTTATGTTCGGAAAGCCTCGTTCCCCTTACTCTGGTTAATGCGAGGGTGATAGGAATAATGGAGATGACAGACGAAGATAAAAAAGATCATAAAATAATAGCGGTGGCTGAAAATGATTCTTCTCTGCTGCATATCCATGATATTGAAGATCTGTCGGCTTATACCATTAATGAGATTCAGAATTTTTTTGAAGAATATAAAAAATTAGAAGAGAAAATGGTACAGGTATTTGGTTTCAAAAATAAGAAAGAAGCTTTCAACTGTATTGAAGAAAGTTTAATGATGTATATCAAAGAAATCAAACCCAAAATAAAAAATATTTAACTGGGTTTCATTTCTGTATATATTATCGTAGGTTGGTATGGTGGTACGAATAAATGAATGATACCTTTTGAATGGATTAGGCAGCAATCATCTTTTTTCTTTTTCGCTTTCTTTTTATTAAAATAACCTCTTAGCAAAAAATTGTTCTTAGTGGCGGCTTCTATTTCTCTCAATTCACCGACACCTTTTTCAATATTAATGATAGTGGAATCTACAGAATTCCCTAGTTTAGGATTGCAATAATTCCAATAAAAAATCCGAAAAAGAATGTCTTAATGATAGCCGGTAAAATGTCTTCATATTCTAGCGATTGAAATACATGGGAGAAATAATGTTCTATATTGCTTTCACTATGCATATTGATGCCGACAAAGCCGCCCATAATCCCAATCAGATCGGCATATAATACTAAAACAGGAATCATTAATGTTGTAGCAAGAGTTCTGGTTACCACCAGATACCGATAAGGATTGATCGCTGAAACCTCCATGGCGTCAATTTGTTCTGTGACTTTCATAGAACCCAGTTCTGCTCCAATTCCTGACGAAACTCTTCCTGCACAAATCAAAGCCGTAATGACCGGTGCAATTTCCCTTATTAATGACAGTGAAACCATACCAGGTATCATAGATTCTGCACCGAACCTTGCCATCGCAGGTCGTGACTGTATGGTAAGGACTAATCCCATAATAAAAGCCGTTATCGTTACTAAAGGCAACGACTGGTAACCAACAACAAAACATTGTCGTATAAACTCTTTAAACTCAAATCCCGGTTTGAAAATTTCTTTAAAAAATCGCCGGGAGAATAAAGCTATGTTGCCTGCGATGCTAAGGTAATTTTTAAAATAAGTTTTCACGATGTTGTATTTAAAATATTCCAGTGCCTTTTGTTTATGATCTATAGGATTATGCCTATCAACAAAACCGATAGCATGCAGTGCGTAAAAAATGGGTATAGGCCTATTATTTATAAATTATACTCATAATCTACCTCTAACTTATTTTTTACATCCTGTATACCAGGGGTTTTCCATGCAATACGACCAGCTTCCTCCTTTTGATGCCAGGTATGTACAGTGCCCGTTAATATGACAGTGGTTCCGGATACTGATACACTGATTTCACTATTATCAATCGAACTTCTGTCAAGTGCCCTCTCAATATCACTCTTTTCAACAGTGTCCCGGATTTCTGGGTTAATGATGATATTATTGTAAATACCTTTGACGCCGGGAAGATACTTGACCGCGTCTTCTGTAATTTCTCTTAAGTACTCCCAAGATACTTCACCATTTAGATCCACCCATCCATCTTCTACTTTCACTGTTATTTTTTCTCGTGGAATAAATGAGTTTGCATTAAATGCAGTTATAATTTCACTGGCGATTTCGACATCGGTTTTTGACCGTGGATCCGGTAATTTTACTTCAATATCTTCTACCAAAACCCTTACCCCTGTAACATTTTTTGCGGCATGTTCAGCCTGCAGCTTTTTTGCATAACTGTCTACATTACCTGTAAGGGAAACAATTCCGTTATTTACAACAACACCAATTTCTGCTGAATACAGCAAAGGTTCCCATTGAATGGCATCCTGAACATCTTTTTGTAATTCTGCATTTGTTTTCATTTGTTATACGATTTTATACTTCAAAGTTCCAGCAACTTCTCAGAATATAAGATGACTAACATCACAATGAATCATGATGTTAATCAGGATAAATGTTTGGTGGTATGTATTTTATTATTGAAATTTGGATAGCTATGTACGCGTATAGCTTAAAGAATAATAAAAATGGACAAAACTATTTTAACAATAACACTGAACCCATCAGTAGACAAAAGCAGCAGTGTTCAAAACGTCGTTCCCGAAAAGAAATTGCGTTGTAATTCTCCTATATATGAACCGGGAGGAGGCGGAATTAATGTATCCAGAGCCTTAAAAAGATTGGGAGTAGTCTCAGATATTTTTTTTACTTCAGGGGGAAGGACCGGCAGACTGCTTGAAAACTTGCTTAAGGGCGAAGAGCTGAATATATTCCCTTTCCATATTACTTCAGAAACGCGGGAAAATTTCATTGTTTTGGATCTCTCTACCAACAAACAGTATCGATTTGGATTTCCCGGAGAAGAGCTGACGCAGGAACAGCAAAAAGATATTCTAAGCATTTTGCCTACCATAAATCCCTGTCCGGATTTTGTCGTAATCAGTGGTAGTCTACCAACAAACACAAATCCGAATTTTCTAAGAAGACTTGTTAATATCTATAAGGCAATGGGAACTAAGGTAATTATCGATACATCAGGAGAAGCTCTGAAAACAGCGGTAGAAGAGGGGGTGTATTTATTAAAACCGAATATTGGGGAACTTGCCTTTTTAGTGGGAAAAGAAAAACTGGAAGAAACTGATATAGATCAAGCTGCCCGGCTTATTATTTCACAGGGTAAAGCTGAGATTGTGGTAGTATCGTTGGGCCCTCAGGGAGCTGTTTTATTTTCAGCAAGCGAAAAAATTAAGATTGAGGCACCATCTGTAGAAGTGAAAAGCACTGTTGGTGCCGGAGACAGCATGGTTGCAGGAATGGTTTCAGTTTTGGTAAAAGGAGGTGATTGTAAAGAAGTCCTTTCCATGGGAATTGCTTGTGGATCTGCCACTACAATGACCCAAGGAACAGGACTTTTTACTAAGGAAAATGCACAACATTTATTTTATGAAATATGGAAATAACTGTTAGTCAAAAAAGATATATCACATTGAGATCCAATTTTTATCGGCTAATTTATTCTATGATATATGAACGTAAAGGCCAAGCCATTTTCTGATGTATTTCTAAGAGACGCGTTATAAAATGACTTGTTACTACGTCGTGTAGGTCATCCTTACAGCTCATGGTATATTCACAAAGTCTAAGAATAAGACTTTCATGATCTTGTAACAATTCTGTAATAAAAGCCTGACTGTTATGTCCCTCCCCATTTTGTTCTGTAAAATGTGTTGAACTTAAATACGATTGTAGAGTTGCCGGAACATACTGACCGAGAGAACGTATTCTTTCTGCAATACTGTTGATAATATCATCCAATTGTTTGGATTGAGTTTCAAAAAAAGTATGTTTGTCATGATAGTCAGCTCCTTCCACATTCCAATGGGCATTTTTAGTTTTTATATACAAAACGTTTTCATCTGCTAATATTTTTATAAGTTGATCAGCGATTGCCTGACGATGATTGTTTGCTATTCCTATCTGTATTTTCATTTTTAATTGATTTTATTGTTTTTATACTGCAGAGAATACATATAACTATTCAGCGGACATTCCGCCGTCAATAATCTGAGTTGTCCCTGTAATGAACTGGCTGTCTTCGCTTGCAAGAAATAAAACCAGTTTTGCAATTTCAATAGGTTCCGCATATCGTCCCAGCGGTATCGCTGCCTCAAATTGTTTTCTGATTTCATCACCGTGTCCAGCAGAAGAGCTCTCTTCTATAGAACGCATCATCCTGTTATTTACAGGAGAAGGATGAATTGTATTTACTCTGATTTTTCGCGAAGATGCTTCAAGGGCCGTAGTTCTCATAATGCCAACTACAGCATGTTTGCTTGTTACATAGGCGCTTAATCCTGCAAACCCCAATATTCCAGCCACAGATGAAGTTATAATGATGCTTCCACCATCGTTCATCTGGGGTAAAACATATTTATTGCCCAGCCATACACCTTTGACATTGACGGATATGATTTTATCAAAAATATCTTCAGGATAATACTCAATTGGCTTTACAATCCCTTCAATCCCCGCATTGTTGAAAAACACATCTATTTTTCCAAATAATTTTATGGTCTCAGCAACATAGTGTTCAACTTCAGCTGTATTTGAGACATCTGCAACACAATATTTTATATGCTCACTGTTGAGTTCTTGAACAGCTTCTTTTAGAGAATTTTCAGAAAGATCTACCAGCATTACTTTTGCTCCCTCTTCTAAAAATAGTTTAGCTGTAATTTTTCCTATGCTTCCAGAATCACCGGTTATGATGGCAACTTTATCTTCTAACTTTTTCATAAGTTCAACGGTATTTAATGAATAGATTTTGGTGTTTTTTTTGGTAATAATGTATATGAACTGATAATTGACCTGCGGAAAAGTCATCTTCCACAGGTCAAAGATTAAATTCAGGATTAATAAAAATCATATTCATAATTAACTTCCAGTTCATTTTTTACATTCCATATACCCGGAGTTTTCCAGGCAATACGGCCGGCTTCTTCTTTCTGATACAATGAATTTGCAGTTCCCGTTAAAGTTACTGTTGTTCCCAAAACGGATACTTTAATATCATTATCATAAATTGAGCTTCTTTTCAGGGCATCTTGAATGTCTTTTTTTTGTATTGCATCATCTAATTCTGATTTAATTGTAATCTTATTGATCAAACCCTTTACACCGGTAAGATATTTTACCACGCTGGCTGCTTCTTCCTTTTGGTAATGCCAAGGTAATTCACCTTCTAAGGTTACCCATCCATCTTCTACTTTTACCATTATTTTATCATCAGGAACAGAATAATTAGATCGTAATGCATCCAGTACTTCCTTGGCTACTTCAGCATCAGCCTTTTTCAATGAGCTTGGAAATTTTACTTCGATATTTTCAACTAAAGCCTTAACACCGGCAACTTTTTTTGCAGCATTTTCGGCCTCCGCTTTTTTTGCATAATTGTCAACTATGCCGGTCAGGGAAATCACACCGTCTTTTGCAATAACTCCAATTTCTGCTGCATGCAGTAATGGTTCCCATTTAATGGCATTTTGAACATCTCTTTGTAATTTTGCATTTGTTTTCATTTCAATTTTTTTTTGGATTAATAAATGTTTAAAGTTTGTTAATTGGAAGAATTTATAATTGTATCAAATTCTTATATTATTTTTTACTTAAAAGATTTTCTATTGTCTTAGCATATGCTTTTCTGCAGATTCATGGTTATGCTTTATGTTAATTCATCCCAAAGGTCACTACCCTGTATGAGAAATAATATGACAGGTATCACTGCGAAAAATGATACTGATCAGTTCAACAATTCAATATTTTAAGCGCATAAAATCTTAAATCGAATTTATCATAATAAGCATTTGGCGAGCTTTGATAAAAAGTAGATTAAAATATAGCGATATCATTTTTTTTAGTGATGGCAGTCATTATTTCACAGTATGATAATTAGGAAATTTGTGGTATAAACTTCAGATTATGAAAACCCTTTTAACAGTCACCATTATTTTTTGCTTTGCAATATTTACGCAAGCTCAGGATGTGAAAACAGCGCAGGAGATTTCTTCTTTACTAAAAGACAATGTTACGCTCTCAAAACTGCATTATCCTCAATCGGTTATTAGGTTTTATGCCGGAATTAATTCTGAATTTGCGTGGATTACCGCAGAAAAATCAGATCAGCCTGAAACCGCAATGTTACTGTTGGAGTATTCCTATCGATTTGGTCTGTCTTTGTCTGATTATCATTGGGATTCCATTTCTCTTCAGAAGTTAAGAAAATTGCGAGATACTCCCGTTGAAGAGAATCAAAGGGAGAAAGCTGAGTTCGATATTCTTATGACGGATGCTCTTATCACTTTCATCAATCATCTGCATTTAGGAAAATACAACCCTTTGTACAAATCATCATATATTGATTCTAATGATATTAATGGATTTAGATCCGACGATATATTACAGAATGCAAGACAGCAGACAGATTTTCTTAAGACAATCCTCGAGGTTCAGCCTAAAATAAAAGAATATACGGACTTCCAGAACTATTTAAATACACTGTATGAAGAAGAAGACTGTATAGCTCCGGAAAGTGAATCTGAAAAAATAATGATCAATATGGAGCGCTTACGATGGATTGACGCGAATGATACTTCCTATATTCTGGTAAATATTCCTTCCTATACATTGAAACTTTACAACAAGGGTAATGTATTTGATTTTAAAGTGATTATAGGAAAGCCAACCACTAGAACACCCGTTTTGAGGAGCAGTATTACTTATTTTACGACAGCGCCTGACTGGAAGGTTCCTCAAAGTATTTTTGTAAAAGAAATGCTGCCTAAAATCTTAAAAAGCCCTCAATATTTAGAGGACCATCATTATTCAGTTTATGATAAAAATGGAAATCAAGTTGAAATAAGTTCATCAAAGCTAAAAGAGATCCGTCAAAACCCTTCCCGATATAGTGTAAGGCAGTCATCCGGTTGTGATAATGCATTGGGAGCGGTGGTTTTTAGATTTGAAAACTCTTATGGAATATACCTCCATGATACTTCTCAGAAACAATTATTCAATAAAGATGATAGAGCTTTGAGTCACGGATGCATTCGTGTTGAAAATGCTCAAGAGCTCGCAGCTCTCCTATTAAAAGACGATGGCTCAGGAAGCAAGATTCCTGTTTTAGAAAGTGCGATGTCAGAGTATAAAAGAAAAGATTTCGTTCTAAAGCAGCCTGTTCCGATTATTATAACCTATCTGACCTGTCTTATAATAGATGGAAAGCCTGTATTATATAAAGATATTTACCATTTAGATGATTCATTAGAAAATATGTTTAACCAAAATAAATAATCAGATTATGAGAACGATTTTAGTCGCTACAGACTACTCAAAGCCAGCGCGAAATGCTGCCTTTTATGCTCTGCATTTAGCCAATGCCCTGAAGGCCAACATCGATTTATGCCATGCCTTTGGGTTACCGATTGAAAGTCCAATGCTTGGGCAGATCGCGTGGTCTGTATACGAATATCCAGATTTATATGAAGAAAATACAAAAGAGCTTAAAAAGTTGGCAAAGGCACTGGAAGACAGAGAAAAAGTTGTATGGGGAGATGAAGCTTTCCCATTTCATCCTTCAATACATTATGGAAGTGAGGGAGGCGATGCAGTTCATGTGATTAACAATATGGCAGCCGATAAAAAGCCGCTTCTTATTGTAATGGGTATGCAGGGAGCAGGAATGCTTACCCGTTTTATTTTCGGAAGCAACAGCATACAGATGATTGAAAACACAAAGTATCCGCTTCTTTTAGTTCCCTTAAACCATAAATATAATGGGCTTAAGAAGATCGCTTTTGCCACAGATCTGAATAAAAAAGACATAAAAACAGCCCAATTATTAATTGAATTTGCCAAATACTTTGATGCTGAACTTTTAATTACCCATATTATTCAGAGCAATAATGATGTGATCCAAGATGTTGATTATGAACATAAAAAAGAGATGTTTCTAAAGAACCTGAATGGTAAAATTTGTTATAACTGTATATATAGTGAAAATATAGATTACGGCTTGGAAATATTAAAATACAAAGACATCGATATGTTAGTGATGGGGCATCATGACAAAAGTTTTTTCAAAAGACTATTTTTGGGAAGTCATGCCGCAAGACAGGCTGTAGAATTGGAAATTCCACTATTAACGATTCCTGAAAATGGTCATGTTCATTTTTGAATATTTGAATTAATTATTATATATAATTGTTTATAATAGAAATAATATTGAATACGAAAACATTTTCATAGATCATATATGTTCATTATGCTAAAATGTATAACTTTATATGGCTGCATAATACGATAACTATGGAAAGTGCCAAACTGTTGCAAGCCATTATTGAAACGGCGATTGACGGTATTATAACCATTGATGACAGGGGGAGAATAGAAAGCCTGAATCCTTCTGCATTAAAAATATTTGGCTACAAAGAACAAGAATTAATCGGGAAAAATATCTCAGTCTTAATGCCGGAACCAGACAGGAGCCGGCATGATGGTTATCTACTCAATTATCAGACTACCGGCGAAAAAAAAATCATTGGAAAAGGAAGAGAAGTAAAAGGTTTAAGAAAAGATGGTACACAATTTCCATTCAGGCTTGCAGTGAGTGAAGTTCAGTTTCAGGAAAGAATTATTTACACAGGATTTATCCATGATCTTTCCAAAGAAAAAGAAGCGGAAGAATTTCTTAAAAAGTATACATTAGAGCTGGAAGAACTAGTCGAAAACCGTACAAAATCGCTAAAAAAAATGCTTCATGAGCTGGAAGAAGCAAAAGAAGAAGCTAATGTATCTTTGGAAAAAGAAAAAGAACTGAACCGTATGAAAAGCCGTTTCGTATCAATGGCATCTCATGAATTTCGTACGCCTTTAAGCTCTATGCAGCTGTCTGTTATTTTGATAGAGAAATACCTTCAGATTTCGGACAGTCTCCAGATTGTAAAGCACCTTCATAAAATAAAGACCGCCATTGGGAGTTTGAATGGTATTCTCAATGATTTTCTTTCATTGGAAAAGCTGGAAGCAGGGATTGTGCATCCTAATCACTGCTTATTTGATGTCATTAGGTTTTCAGAAGAACTAACGGAAGAAATGCAGCTTATCACCAAAGAAGATCAAATTATAATTTACCAGCACACAGGATCAGAAAGTGAAATTAATTTAGATCAAAATTTATTGAAGAATTGTCTGATGAACCTGATGAGTAATGCTATAAAATATTCCGGAGAACATACCCTGATTGAGTTTTCCACAGAAATAAAAGAAAATCAATATGTATTTTCGGTAAAAGACAATGGAATAGGAATACCTGAAGATGATCATTCTGCTCTTTTTCAGCCATTTTTTCGCGCTCATAATACAGGAAATATACCCGGAACCGGCTTAGGTCTTAATATTGTAGACCGCTATGTCAGACTTATGGATGGAAAGATACATTTCAAAAGCACATTCGGTAAAGGAACTGAGTTTACTTTATCATTTCCTAAAAATTGATAATAATATTCCAATTGAGTTGAGATGGAAAAAATACAGATACTGATTATAGAGGATAATGAGGACATTCGTGAAAGTACTTCTGAGATCCTTGAACTTGCCAATTATCAAGTATATCAAGCTTCTAATGGTAAACAGGGCATAGATCTGGCCATAAAACATATTCCGGATGTCATACTGTGTGATATCATGATGCCAGAGCTTGACGGCTATGGTGTACTGCATCTTCTGAATAAAAGAGAAGATACTGCGCTTATTCCTTTTATTTTTATAACAGCAAAAGCAGACAGGATGGAAATAAGGAAAGGGATAGAAATGGGGGCAGATGATTACCTTACAAAACCTTATGATGATATAGAACTTCTGAATGCTATAGAAAGCCGTCTGAAAAAAAGGGAACGACAGAGAAATATTTACAGTTCCAATCTTACTCAAATCACCAATTTATTTCAGGCATCACATGGACTTGAAGAATTACAAAAAGCTTTTAGTGAAAGAAAAATTAAGTCTTTTAAAAAAAAGCAGGTGATATATTATGAAGGAGATGCAGCAAGTACAGTATATTTAATGATATCGGGTTCTGTAAAAACAACAAAAATGACAGAAGATGGAAAGGAATTTATGACCGGAGTATATGGAGCCGAAGATTATTTTGGCATTACCTCATTATTTGCTGGAAAGGAATACAAGGAAACTGCAGAAGTTCTGGAAGAAGCCACTCTATGTTCAGTTCCCAGAGAGGTTATCGACCAATTGTTTTACAAATATCCTGATGTAGCAGAAAAATTTATTAAAATTCTTGCCGGAAATGTTATCAGTCATGAGGAGCAGCTATTGCAGCTTGCCTATTTTTCAGTAAGAAAAAGAATGGCAGAAGTCTTACTTAAACTTTATACAAAACATCCTCAAACTGAAAATTTTGAAATTTCAAGAGAAAATCTTGCTTCTATGGCTGGAATGGCTATTGAGACGGTAAGCAGAATTCTCAGTGATTTTAAAGAAGAAAATTTAATAGACAGAAATGCTGGCAGGATTACGATACTGGACGTTTCACGTCTTCAAAAATTGAAAAACTAATATCTGTCACTTTTTATAATGATTTTATACATTGAATAGTTCTAATGGGTTCAATACATTTGATTATTCAAAAGACATTATGAAAGTGATAGTTTATAATATAAATCAGGAAGAAAAAGAACTTCTTGCGTTGGCTAATCGTAAGACTCACAAGATTACCATCATCACAGATCCTTTGGATGAAAATACAGTTCATTTTGCAGAGGCAAAAGATGCTGTCATTATCATCAATCAGGAAAATCAACTTTCACATAGTTTTATCCTGAAACTTATTTCATTGGGAATTCCATACCTCATTTTAAAATCGAAGGAAGAGTTTTTTATTGATTTACCCATTATTAAAAATTCCGGAATACAATACAAAATTATTAAATGCTCAGATCCGAAAGTGGCCGCTTCCTTAATTATTGAAACTTTAGATAATTGGGAAAATAGTGATCAGGATCATTTGAAACCCTAACTGAAATCATGGTCGGAATGCTTTTCCCATAATACCTTTGGAGTATTAAACTAAAATAATTTTATTATGAAAACTTTAGAAAAAACCACTCAATCTCCAATGGCTCATGTAATAGAAGAGTTTTGGAATAAAGACGGATTTTTAGATGAATCAATGAAAATGGAACCTACCATTAATATCATTGACAGAAATGGTGTCTATAAAGTCAGAGTATCAGCTCCGGGCTTTAAGAAAAAAGATTTTAAGGTAGCAGTGGAAGACGGATCGCTAATTATCAGCGCTGAAAAGAGATTAGAGAAAAAAGAAGAAAAGGAAAATTTTGTAAGAAAAGAGTTTTCTGCTTCCTCATTTTCCCGCAGTTTCCGTCTCCCGGAAAACATCACCTTGGGACATATAAAAGCCAATTATAAAAACGGACTGTTAAATATTACGATCAGTAAAACCAATCTGGATAAAAGAGAAGTAAAAGAGATTAAAATACGTTGATTTTTTCACTATTAATTCATAAAGCCTGTTATTCATTTGAAAATTTACTCCTTTATCGTTTGAACAAAATTATTTTTAGATGAGCAACAGATTTAATAAAAATAAAGAGATGAATACTATGATTATAAAATCCCTTGGAGGAGCGGGGACCGTTACCGGATCTAAGCATTTACTAAAAACCTCGGAGCTGACCATACTAATCGATTGCGGATTATTTCAAGGGATAAAATCACTTCGTGAACAAAACTGGGAAGCTTTAAGCATCGATTTAGCAGAAATCGATCTTGTTATTCTTACCCATGCTCATCTGGATCATTGCGGATATATTCCCCTTCTTGTAAAAAATGGATTTAAAGGTAAAATTTATATGACTGAACCTACGAGGGAACTGACCAAATTAATCTTGCTTGACAGTGCAAAATTACAGGAAGAGGATGCAGAAAAAGCAAACTATCATCACTATACCAAGCATAATCCTGCAAAACCCTTATATACGATAAATGATGCTGAAAAATCTTTTAAACAATTTTTTACTGTGAAGGAAAATACCAGCATACCATTAAGTGATCACATACAATGCAGATTTAAGCCCTGTGGTCATATCATTGGAGCTTGTTCAGTAGAAATTGTATGCTTTGATAAAACCATTATTTTTTCAGGAGATATTGGGCGTAGCCACAGTACTATTCTCGCTCCACCTGATTTTTTTACTAAAGCTGATTTTTTGGTGATGGAATCAACTTACGGAGACAGGCTTCATGATAGTACCGATTTGTATGATAGTTTGACGCATTGGATCAATCATACTGTTAATAACCATGGCAATGTAATTATTCCAAGTTTTGCTGTTGGCAGAGCGCAGGAGCTTATTTATATACTTTATCGCCTCAAGGAACAAAATAGAATACCCCATAACCTTCCAATAATAATGGATAGCCCTATGGCAGCTTCAGCTACTGATATTATGGTTGAATATGCTGAATATACTACTATAGATAAAGAAAAATGGCAGGAAATTATTGAGCATGTCAATATTAATAGAGAATATGCAAATACTGCGGAAATCATTCAGGATAAGCAAAGTAAAATAATTATTGCAGGAAGCGGTATGCTTACAGGAGGACGTGTGCTTGAATATTTAAAGCATGATATAGGAAATAGCCGGAATACCGTATTGATTGTTGGATTTCAGGCAGAAGGTACTCGCGGAAGAGCATTGCTTAATGAATCTCATGAGTTAAAAATTCACGGAAAATACTATCCGGTAAAAGCAAAAATAATAGAATTAACGGGGTTATCAGCCCATGCTGATCAATCTGAACTGATAGAATGGATAAGAAAATATAATATTCCGCCCCTACAAATCATGCTGGTACATGGTGAACCTTCCGCATTGGAGGCATTACGGGTTAAAATTCAGACAGATTTGAAAATACCTGTTAAAATTCTGATAAAAGATATGGAAGTAGTCTGCTAACTTAGGGATGATAATCAGTTAATCAATCTAAAATTTACTCTATGGAAGTTCTTACCAAAAACGCCATACAAATTCTGGAAGACCGATATCTGATGAAAAATGACGGAGGTATGGTAACAGAAACTCCAGATGTGCTTTTCAAACGAGTTGCAGAATATATTTGAGGCTGCGAAAAAAAAGATAGTGCCAAATGGAGCAAAGCTTTCTATAAAGTAATGAGTGAATTAAAATTTCTACCTAATTCACCAACACTTATCAATGCGGGTTGTGATCATGCACAATTAAGCGCTTGTTTTGTATTACCTGTTGAAGATAGTTTAGAAAGTATTTTTACAACCCTTAAAAATGCGGCATTAATTCATCAAAGTGGAGGAGATACCGGGTTTAATTTTTCAGCTGTCCGTCCCAAAGGAGATTTGATAAGCTCTAGCAAAGGGCAATCTTCCGGTCCGGTTTCTTTTATGAAAATTTACGATGCTGCCACTGAATATGTAAAACAGGGCGGTAAAAGAAGAGGAGCCAATAAGGGAATTTTAAATGTTGACCATCCGGATATCGAAGAATTCATCATGTCAAAATCGGATAAGAAATCTATAGAAAATTTTAACCTTTCGGTAGGGATCAGTAATGCTTTTATGAAAGCAGTAGAAGATGATTCGGATTGGCAGCTCATTAATCCATATACCCAAAAGATACCCCAAATCATCTCTGCAAAATCACTCTGGGAATTAATGGTACAAGAAGCTTGGAAAACGGTTGATCCTGGATTGATTTTTATCGACGTCATTAACGATTCCAATACAACACCTGATCTCGGTAGAATACAGGCAACTAATCCTTGCGGAGAAGTTCCCTTATTTGATAATGAGAGCTGTAATCTAGGTTCGGTTAATCTTTCAAGAATAACAATATTTAAAAATGGGAAATATGAAATAGACTGGCATGAGTTATCCCGGATTATTCATGTTGGAATCCGTTTTCTGGATAATGTCATTACACTCAATCATTATCCACTTCCCGAAATTGAGATCACTACTTTACATTCCCGAAGTGTTCTTATCTTTTATCCTTCCTTTCCCTGCAAACCTTTTAGGTTTTGTTTAATGTTTTTCAAAAGAAAAACCGGAAAAAAGAAAGCAGATATGAAGTGTTGACAATGAAAAAAGCCAAAAGGAAACGGAATAATTGGAGGGTACCTTCAGGGAGGAAGCCGTTTATGCCGTAGTCTTTTGGCTGCATAAGCGATGGCTGGAAACAATACCTTAGTTGCCTTTTTACCGGTTATTTTTGGAAATCTTAGAATTCTCAATAAAAATCCAGTTGGATCAATGAATATAAAGTCTTATTATAAAACTAAGGTATTGCAATATAAGATCTAAGGTGGGAGTTATTTGGACATGATTTACAATCACTAAGTATAAGTGATTAGCTATGTAGTTTTTTCAGCACAATCAAATTGTACTGATTTTCCAATATAATCTGAAAGGCTTAGCTTTGTTATATACTTGTTTTATTTAGCTGAGATTATCCAGTTCAAGTTTTAATCGATCTGCTTCGATAAGGTGCTTTAATTCTTTCTCATCGGGGAGGTATGTTCTGTATTTACTTGCGAACAATTTTTCATTTTCAGACATAACAGAATATTTTACCACTGTTTCATCTTTTTCTGTACATAGAATGATGACAATAGTTGGATTGTCATCATCACCTTTTTTAAGATCATTATACATCCTTACATACATATCCATCTGTTCTATAGTTTTGTGGGTTAACTTATGTATTTTTAAATCGACAAGTGCGAAACACTTAAGATAGTAATTATAAAAGACAAGATCTATAAAGAAGTTAGAGGCATCAGTAACAATGTGCTGCTGCCTTGCAACAAATGCAAAACCTTTCCCTGGCTCCATCAGGAATTATTGAAGGTGAGTGATGAGTGCTAATTCTATTTGAATTTCTGTCTGTGCTGAATCATTTGGTAATTCTAAAAATTCAAATATGTAAGGATCAACAGTTGCTTTTACTTTCATAACAACATCTTCTCTAGATTATGTATTCAATTTTATGTTCCAAAACAAAAGTGAGAATATGGAAAAATTACAAACAAGTACAATGACAACTGAAGAAACAATTGAGCTTCTTAAAACTGATGGTGTGTACGTTACTGTGGAGGAAGCGAAAAAGATTTTAGTATTTTTATATTTAATTGCCGGTCTTGTAACTAGTGAAAAATTCAATTTTAAAATAATACTAGTTCATTAACTTCTTTAATAAATCTTGTTTTTACTATTAAGTTGATTACAAACCTTGTAAATACTTTTCGAAGCCCCACCAAGAATCGAACTTGGATCTAAAGTTTAGGAAACTTTTGTTCTATCCATTGAACTATAAGGCCAGGGGAATAAAAATACAAATTATTCTTTTATATATTTTTGAATCGATCTGTTTTATTTAACTAAGGATTACAGAAAGTAAATACTTCCTATAATTTTAGATAAATATCATTATCTTTATCTTATCATTCAATATTAAATTGAGTTGATAAGATTAGCTTTTATCCTCGGAGAGATCTGGGGATTTTTTGTGCCTATTTTTAATACGTAAAATTCTGTTGTAGGCAGTTTAATCCTTTAGAATAAAAAGAATCTGCCCTTTAGGGGCAGATTCAGTAGATAATACATCTCATTTTTTTAATTAGACAACAATAAAAAAGCACAGCCGACAATGCTGTGCTTAAATTTTTATTTCAAATTTAATTGCAATTTCAGGAGTAGTAAGAAAAGCAAATAAAGTTTCCACTTCGATGTTTATTACATAGTAAATGTAGTGATATTTTTAATACGAAATATGAATTTAATGTTAAAATTCACAAGTTATCCACATTTTGTTGTGGATAAGTCTGACTCAGGCCTATAAATTATCATTGAGGAGGAACAAAAAATATTCAATTTCATTGTTCATTAAGGTATTTCAGTACAAAGTCATTCAATATTTTTTTCTCTTCATCACTGCCTTTATTGTCCATATGGCTATGGTTAATGGAAGTGGATTGAATGGTCATGTGGTATTTTTTCTGCTCTTCTTCTGTAGGTAAGACTCCTTCATCAGCAGGATAATCATTGGAACGTAATGAATAAATTTTGGGAATACTTGTTCTAGGAAGGAACATTCTTCGGTTATCCATTGCAATAATTTTATAGACCATATTAGGATGCTGATTTCCAAATAAAGCCACCATGTCACCACCATTAGAATGTCCGATTAAGGTGAGGTGTTTGTAATCCAGATCCGGATTTGTTTTTTTAAGCTCATTCAATACATATAATATATTGTCGGAACCATTTTGCCAGAAAGGTCTTCTTACGATTTGAAGATTTCCTTCTAAGGGCAGGGGAGCATCTGTAGTCTGCTCATGCTGAATACTTACAGTAAAATATCCTTTGGAAGCAAGCTTTTCTGTTAAATAAGAATACACAAAATAATCACCACCTTTATTGAAACCATATCCATGATTAAAAATAATTACCTGTTGATTCGGTATCCTCTTATTGGTTTTAGGAATATAATAAGCAACAGGAATTTTACGGTTTCTATTCTGGTCAAACAAAGTCAGTGTATCCCGCTTTGTTTCAAATCCATTTTCTGAATGTATATTTTTCTTTACTGAACAACTCATCAGAAAGAGAATGCAAGGCAGAGGGTATATTACTTTTTCGAATTTCATGGTGTAATGGGTTCGGCACAAAAATCTGAATTTTTCCTGATATAAAAGAATGGATTTGTTATAAATTATAAAAACATAAAAGAGCAGTAGGAACTGCTCTGTATTTTATCTTACAACTATTTTTTTATGAATATACACATCCACAGCCTGCTTCCCATGGCATACAGTCGCGCTTAGGTTCGTGGCAGTTATCATCAGGATTACCTCCGCCGGAAGATCTGTAACAAATTCCTCCGCTGCAATAATAAGAACCTGAAACAGCAGGGCACTTTCCTTCTATATCACAGTCTGCATAAGGTAGATCTCCACCGTTTATGAATACAAGATGATGTCTTTTTAATTTCTTTAAATTTTTCATAGTGATTGATTTTTAGTTTGTTAAATCTAAATTATGTAAAATATAATACTCGTACAAGTAATTAAATTAATCATTAGCTAAGAGGTAAGTTAATTTTTATAATGCATGACTTAAAATTGAGTATCTTTATTTCATTAAAATCTTATTTTAAATATTGCCCCGATATCAAGCATAATTCTAAAGCTTGAAAGATAACAGGTTCAGAGGTTCTGAATCAAATACTCTATTATTTAAATCCAATCTAATTATAGAAGAACAAACTCTCCATGATTAAAATGGTTTGAATAATAACCATCATATTTTAAATAAGATCATTATGAAAACAAATACAATTGCCGTTATCGGCGGAACAGGAAAATCCGGAAAATATCTGGTACAAAACCTTCTTGAAAAAGGATATCCAATCAAACTTTTATGGAGAAATCCTGAAGATTTCAAAATGCAGGATCCCTTGATTGAAATAGTAAAAGGAGATGTAAGGGATGAAGAAGCTGTACATTCATTAATTAAAGGCTGTGATGTGGTGATAAGTACATTAGGGCAGCCAAAAGGAGAGAAGTCTATCTTCAGTGATGCTGCAGAAAATATCATCCGAACGATGAATTATTATGGAATCAAAAGATATATTGTAACGACTGGATTAAGCGTGAATACTTCGGCGGATCAAAAAAATGACCGTGTAAAAATGGCTACAGAATGGATGTATCAGAATTATCCTGAAACCACTTTGGATAAACAGAAAGAATATCAGCTGCTGTTAGAAAGCAGTCTGGACTGGACTTTGGTACGATTACCACTTATTAATTTAACAGACGAAAGTTTTACCACTGAAACGAGTCTGATTGATTGTAAAGGTGAAAATATCAGTGCTGCAGATCTTGCAGAGTTTTTGGTTTCGCAGATTAAAGATTCTAATTACATTAGGAAAAGCCCATTCCTCTATAATATTTAATTTAAACATATTGGAGTAATAATAAAACAGAGAGCTCAATGGCTCTCTGTTTCTATTTATTTTTCAAGTTTTTCCTTGATGTATTTCGCTGTATATGACTTTTTATTTTTCGTAAGATCTTCAGGAGTTCCGGCGAAAACTACTTCACCACCATGTTTTCCTGCTTCCGGGCCAATATCAATGATATAATCAGCACATTTGATAATATCCGGCTGATGTTCAATAACGATCACCGAATGCCCAAGATCAATCAGGGCCTGCAATGATTTCAACAGCTTTTGAATATCGTGGAAATGAAGTCCGGTAGAAGGTTCATCGAAAATAAATAAGGTTTTGTCTGTAGTAACTCCTTTTACCAGGAATGAAGCCAGTTTTACACGCTGTGCTTCACCTCCGGAAAGGGTAGAAGAACTTTGTCCCAGCTGTAAATAACCTAATCCTACTTCCTGTAAAGGTCTCAGCTTGGTTACAATTTTTTCTTCATTATTATCTTTAAAGAATTCCAATGCTTCATCTACTGTCATGTGAAGAATATCGGAAATGCTTTTCTCATCAAATTTTACTTCAAGAATTTCACTTTTAAATCGGGTTCCTTTACAAACCTCACATTCAAGTTCAATATCAGCCATAAACTGCATCGAAACATTGATTACCCCTTCACCTTTGCATTCATCACATCTTCCGCCATCTACGTTGAAAGAGAAATGTTTTGGTTTGTAGCCCATCATTTTTGCCACTTTCTGCTTAGCAAAAAGATCACGGATGTCATCGTAAGCTTTCAGATAAGTTACAGGGTTGGAACGGGAAGACTTTCCGATAGGATTCTGATCGATCAGTTCAATATTTTTGATAAGCTTTTTCGGGAATTCTACAGAATCATAGTCTCCTTTTTTTCCACCCATTCCCAGCTGAATCTGAATGTCGTTAGTAAGGATTTCCTTCATCAACGTAGATTTTCCACTTCCGGAAACCCCTGAAATAACGGTAAGACTTTCCAAAGGAACATCTACATCAATGTTTTTAAGGTTGTTTTGACGAGCTCCTTTAATATGAATCCACTCTTTTGCTTTTCTGCGTTTCTTCGGTACCTCTATTTCCAGTCTTCCTGTAAGGTATTCTGAGGTAAGTGTATTGGCTTTTTTCAGATCCTTATAATCTCCTGCAAATACCAGTTCACCACCAAGATAACCTGCTTCAGGACCAATATCAATGATATAATCGGCGGCATGCATTACATCTTCGTCATGTTCTACTACGATAACCGTATTTCCTAAATCACGAAGGTTTTTCAATACTTCGATTAGGTTTTCCGTATCTTTAGAGTGAAGTCCGATAGAGGGTTCATCTAAAATATAAATGGAACCTACCAAAGAACTTCCTAAGCTTGTTGCCAGGTTAATTCTTTGACTTTCCCCCCCGGAAAGCGTATTCGAGGTTCTGTTTAAGGTTAAATATCCTAACCCAACCTTTAATAAAAATTCCAGGCGGGTTGTGATTTCGTATAATAACCTCTTGGCAACTTCCTTATCGTGATCAGATAGCTTTAAACTGTTGATTAATGGTGCTAGTTCATCCAACGGAAGTTCAATCATAGATTGAATATTATGTCCGTCTACTTTTACCCAGCTTGTTTCTTCACGAAGTCTCAATCCTTCACAGGTTGGGCAAAGCGTTTTTCCTCTGTAACGGGAGAGCATGACACGGTACTGGATTTTATAAAGGTTTTCTTCAAGCATTTTGAAGAAATTGTTGATACATGGGAAATTGCTTTTGCCATCACCTTTCCAAAGAAAGTTTTTCTGTTCCTTGGTCAATTGATGATAAGGCTTATGAATAGGGAAGTCACCAGCTTTCTTAATGAAATCTTTTTTCCATTCGCTCATGGTTTCTCCTCTCCAGCAGACTACAGCGTCTTCGTAGACAGATAATGTTTTATTAGGAACCACAAGATCTTCATCTATTCCAATTACTTTTCCGTAACCTTCACAAGCGGGACAAGCTCCATATGGATTATTGAAGCTGAAGAAATGGACGTTCGGTTCAAGAAATTCCATTCCATCCAGTTCAAATTTATTGGAGAATTCTTTTACCTTTTCTGTATTTGTATTCTTCAAAGAACAATAACCACGGCCTTCATAAAATGCCATCTGAATAGAATCTGCCAAACGCTGTAAAAAACTTTCATCTTCTTCATAGGAAAAACGATCGATTACCAGGTTGATTTTCATTCCTTTTTCCGGAGCAAATCCGAAACTTTCAAGATCTTCAATCCCTGCCAAATTTCCATTGATCTCAAGTCTTGTAAAACCTGCCAGTTTTAAAACGTTTAACGTTTCCTTAAAATTATCAGCATCATATTCCAATGGGGCTGTTAATAAAAAGGAAGTATCTTTTTTGGAAGCTTTAATAAAGTCTACCACATCAGAAACGGAATCTTTTTTCACTTCTTCCCCCGAAACCGGAGAAAATGTTTTTCCAATCCTTGCAAACAAAAGTTTCATATAATCATAGATCTCTGTAGAAGTTCCTACAGTAGAACGTGGATTGGATGAAATTACTTTCTGCTGGATGGCAATGGAGGGAGCGAGTCCTTTAATATCATCAACTTTAGGTTTTTCTAATTTTCCTAAGAACTGACGGGCATAAGAACTTAAACTTTCCACATATCTTCTCTGACCTTCTGCATAGATTGTATCAAATGCCAGAGATGATTTACCACTTCCTGATACGCCGGTAATAACAATCAGTTTATTTTTCGGAATCAGGACATCTATATGTTTCAGATTGTTAAGATGCGCATTCTTAACGAAAATCTGTTTTTTAATATCTATTTCTGTAGTATCAGCCATATTTTGTTTATACATAAAAACAACTGTACAGTGTTGTAAACTGCCAGTTTAATGGTGTTTTCCGGAATATCCCGGGATGTCATTAATTGAACTTTCAACATATTTCTGAATTCATCTGACTGAGGAAGCGGTTTGTAAAAATGCTGCCAAAAATACAGTTGAAAAAGAATATTTTCGCTGTAAAATTAAGACCCACAAAATTACGAATTTTTAGCGAAAATTATATGCTTCTCCTGTTACTAAAATTGTATATCAAAAAATAAAAACAGGACAGTGGATACCACAATAGGGTACTCAAAAAAGGGTAATTTAGAATGTTTTTTGTGGAATTATTTTCTGTTTGTACTGTGTTTTTATTGAATTTTAAACAGTTTCTGATCTTTTAACATGTTTTTTTATCGGGGTATTGTTTTATGTTTTAAAATTATTTAAAATTGTATTCATAAATATGTAATATAGAAATGAGAAAATTATTCAGAGATCTAGTTACACATTTAATGAGAAAAAGATAGAAACCTCCCTCAAAAAAACATAGACGCAGCATTCAGGCCGCGTCTTTTTTTATGACAAGTATCATTTGCCTGTCTTCATGAACTCCCTTACTTTTGAACCTTGTTAAAAGAAACTACGGAAACGGTTATGATTAAAAAGATAGGAAGTGTTTTTTTTCTGGGATCTCTGCTTTGGGTACAGGCTCAGGAAAAAACTACAGATATTGAAAACATTGAATTTCAAGGGAAATTTATCTCTACACCCTATAAAAGTGCCAACCAGAATATTACGGTTATTACAAAGGAAGAAATTGCCAATACACCTTCCAAAAGTATTGATGAAATTCTTCAGCAGGTTCCGGGTATGGATATCAGAAGGAGAGGGTCTAATGGAGTTCAGAGTGATATCAGTTTCCGAGGAAGTTCCTTTGAACAGGTTTTGCTATTATTAAACGGGGTTAGAATCAATGATTCTCAGACCGGACATAATTCTATGAATATTCCGGTTGATCTGGAGGATGTGGAAAAAATTGAGATCATCAAGGGACCTGCTGCCAGACGTTTTGGTCAAAATGCCTACGCAGGAGTCATTAATGTGATTACCAAACCAGGAATAGGGAAAAAGTTTAAAATCACTGCGGAAGGAGGGGATTATAGTTCTTATAGATTAGGATTTAATGCGCAGATGGGAAATGAAAAGTTTTCCAATACCCTTCAGGCCAATACTTCAGGATCAGAGGGCTATATGTATAATACAGATTACGAAATCAGAAATGTATTCTATCAGGGAAAACTTAATATTAAAAATGGGGATTTGAGACTTCAGGCTGGTTTTTCGGAAAAGAAATTTGGTGCTAATGGGTTTTATGCTTCCAAAGCAGCTATAAACCAGTATGAGGAAATGCAGGCTTCCATTGTAAGTGTTGCACATCAACAGACTTTTGGGAAATTAAAGCTTAACTCTAATGTATACTGGAGAAGAGGGCAGGACATGTACCTTTATACCAGACAAAATCCTAATGGTTATAGAAATATGCATATCGGGAATAATGTTGGAGGAGAAATAAACTCAAGTTATCAATGGGGATTAGGAACTACTGGAGTAGGTGTGGAGCTGAGAAAGGAATTTCTGGTGAGTACCAATCTTGGAACTCCTAACCGTTTTGTTTCTCAGGTTTTCTTTGAGCACCATTTTTCATTATTAGATAAAAAATTAAATATCAGCCCCGGAATTTCATGGGCTAATTATTCTAAAGAAGGAAACTTTTTCTATCCCGGCCTGGATGTGGGATATAATTTCAATCCTAACAATAAGATCTACGGAAACATTGCAAAAGTACACCGTGTTCCTACCTTCACGGAACTTTATTATATAAGCCCTACAGAACGTGGAAACCCTGGCCTGCAACCTGAAAATGCAATTTCATCAGAAATAGGATATCAATACCAGAATAGGAAGATTTTAGCGAAAGTGAGCGGATTCTTAAGAGATTCAAAAAATTCTATTGATTGGCTTAAAAAGGACCCTAAAGATTTAACCTGGTTAGCTGCAAATGTTGGAGATATCAAGGTGAAAGGTGTGGAAGCTGAGATTAGCTATAAGATAACAAACTGGCTGAAACCTACAGCTGGATATACCTATATTGACAGCAAATATCAGGAACCTAATGAATGGACTTCAAGATATATCTTGGATAACCTGAAGCATCAGATCATTGGTAAGCTGGAAACAAAATTCTTGGGTGATTTCACCAATGAGCTGGTTTACAGATATAATGAGAGGATGAATTTAGGAAGCTACCATCTCTTGGATGATAAACTAAGTTTTTATAAAAAAGGCTATTCTGTGTATGTTTTAGTGAATAATATCACCAATACAAAATATACGGAAGCATTTGGGGTGGAAATGCCGCAAAGGTGGTTCCATATTGGTTTTTCATACACAATTAATATGAAGTAAGTGTTAATCCAATATTAATGAAAGTTAATATTAACAAATTGTTAAAAAAATTACATTTGCAAAAATTTTTTATGAAACGTTTTCTAGGTTTAAGTCTACTTCTTAGTCTATCTTTCTTCAAAGCACAGGAACACATTTCCAGCTTCAATGCAGTGACTTTAACCTACAAATTTCATCCTAAGTTTTTCATGTATGGAGAAGGGCAGTTGAGAGGTAACGAAGATTATACTTATCCTGATTATTATGAAATAAAAGGGGGATTAGGGTATAATCTTACCAAGAACCATAAACCATTTGTGGGACTTGGAAGATATGTTAACTATAAGGATAAAAAATTAAGCAGAGAAGAGTTCAGGGTTTGGCTTCAGGATATCATTGATGTTAAAAAAGGGATTGTAAAGTTTGAGAACCGTTTTCGTGTTGAGAAAAGTTGGTTTTATGAACCACAAACAGATCAGACTTCTCAAAGGATGCGTTATCGTTACCGTTTGAACATTAGCGTTCCTTTAAATGCCAAAACCATCAAAAAAGGAACTGTTTTTGCGAATGCTTATGATGAAATATTCCTTGTATCCCCGATGAAGCCTACTTTTGCGAGAAACAGAGTCTATGGCGGTTTCGGCTATCAGATCGATGAATACTTTGGAATTGTAAGTGGATACCTTTGGCAGCGCGAATTTGAAGCCAAAGGAAATAAAAATCTCCATTTTATCTACCTGGCTTTGAACATCAACATTGATGGCACAGACCATGAGGTAAAAACATATGATTTCCCAGGTGCAGATTAATATTTTTCTATCAGATAACGATAGGCTTTAAGATATTTGTTAAACCTTTTAATGTCCTTAGGAGTAAGCTCTCGGTTTACTCTTCTAAGGTCCATATTATCGCGAAGATCATTAATTTTTACTGCTACTGCAAGAAGAGATCTTTCTGTTCTCTTAATAAAGTCATCATAATCCTCTTCCGGATCAAATTTAGTAAGGCAGCTGATGGCAAAAATAATGTATTCAGGAAAGCCCTCTGTTCTTAAATAATCAAGACTGAATTCCAGTGGATGATCTTCTACAACATCATGCAGTATACCAACGATTTTTTCATCAATTGTTTTCCCGTATTCCATGACACGCATAACGTGGCCAATGTAAGGAGCGTGGTATTTATCAGTTTGTCCTTTATGAGCCTTATCGGCAATCTTTATTGCTTTATTGAGTAATTCTTCTTTTGTCATTTTTCTATGAAAATAGAGTACAAAAATAAAAAATGCCTTAAAAAAATAAGACATTTTTGTAAAGATTATTTACAATTATTCTAGAAATTTGTTTCATCCTCTACAGGAGCATTAGGAGCGTTATTTTTTACGGATTCTATTCCGTTTTCCATGCCATTGTCTGATTCATACATTTGACTGGTTCCGATGATTTGTCCGTTTCCCGCTTTAAGGTTGAAGTAGCACCTGCCGTCTCTGGCTGTGTTCCTTTCAAATTTAGCATCTTCCTGAGAATTGGTCTTTACAGATCCGATTCCGTTTTCGCAAGATGGTCTTGTACTATATCCTTGACTAGTTAAAATGACCTGACCGTTTCCGGCTTTAAGATTGAACTGAAACTCGCCGTTTGATCTTTTTGAAATAATAAATTTTCCCATATGTTTTATTTTGAGTTAACTGGTTTTAGTTATAATAAAGTTAGGAAAAAATATTGAAATCAGCTGTTCTTTAAAATTTCTATAAAATCAAAAAAAAACGCCCCAAATGGGACGTTTTGAAATCAAATTTATGTTATAAAGACTAATAAGCTCCTTTTTCAATATAGTGAGCAGCTACTTTTTCAGTTAATGCTACTACATTTGGATGATTAGTATACTTAGTGAATCTTCTTAATCCTGAAAGCATCATTCTCTGCTCATCTCCTTCAGCGAAAGAAATAATTCCTTCTTTAGCGGCTACGATGATTTTCTCAACAGCTTTGTAAAGATTTAATTGAGCCATAGCTGCTTCCACAGAATCAGGAGAGAAATGTTTCTCAGCTCTTAATACTGCAGATTCTGCCATGTAGATTTGGTTAAGAATTTCAGAAGCATTCAATAATAAATGTTGTTGTTTCTCAATATCCATCATATACTTTTGAAGAGCTGCTCCCGAAACCATAAGGAATACTTTCTTAAGGTTAGCGATAATCGCTTTTTCTTCGCTCATGAATTCAGAATAGTCAGGAACTTCAAATGAAGGAATACCCATCAATTCTTTGCTGATGGCCATTGCAGGAGATAAAAGGTCTAATTCACCTTTCATTGCTCTCTTAATAAGCATTCCTACGGCCAATAATCTGTTGATTTCGTTGGTTCCTTCATAGATTCTTGAAATTCTTGAATCTCTCCATGCAGCTTCCATTGGAGTATCTTCAGAGAATCCCATCCCTCCGTATACCTGTATTCCTTCATCAGCAGTGTGCTGTGCAAGATCAGAAACGAATACTTTAAGGATTGAACATTCTACAGCGAATTCTTCTACACCTTTAAGCTCAGCAGCCTGGTGATCCATACCACCTGCTACCAATTCGTCAATTTTATCCTGAACGTTTTTCGCTGCTCTGTAAGAACCTGCCTCACTTACGAAAACTCCTGTTGCCATTTCAGCAAGTTTCTTTCTGATCGCTCCGAAAGTAGCAATAGAAACTCCAAACTGCTTTCTTTCGTTAGAATACTGAATAGAGTGGTTTAAAATTCTTCTTTGAGCATCAAGACAAGCAGCCGCTAGTTTGATACGACCTACGTTCAGTGCATTTAAAGCGATTTTGAAACCATTGTTTCTTTCTCCTAAAAGGTTCTCTACAGGTATTTTCATATCATTAAAGAAAACCTGGCGAGTAGAAGAGGCGCGGATACCTAATTTATGTTCTTCTTCACCGAAAGTTAAGCTTTCAGGGTTTTCCAATTCAGATCTGTTGATTACAAATCCTGTGATATTTTTATCGTCATCAATTTTAGCAAATAATGTGAATGTATCTGCAAATCCTGCATTAGATATCCACATTTTCTGTCCGTTGATGATATAATGTTTTCCATCTTCAGAAAGCTTAGCTCTTGTTTTTCCCGAATTTGCGTCAGAACCAGCATCCGGCTCAGTTAAGCAGTAAGCCCCGAATTTTGTTCCTGTTGCTAAGTCCGGAAGGTATTTTTTCTTTTGCTCTTCAGTTCCGTAAAGAACGATCGGCAGGGTTCCGATTCCAGTGTGCGCTCCATAAGCTGTTGCTAATGAACCTGTAGTTCCCGAAAGGTAATCACAAGCTAACATCGTAGTGACAAAGCCCATTCCAAGACCTCCGTATTCTTCAGGAACTGCGATTCCCAGCATTCCCATATCTCCAAGCTTACGCATTGTTTCTTCTGTGAATGCATAATCTTTCTTTTCGAAACGTTCTCTTTGAGGAACAACCTCTCTATCTATAAATTCCTTCGCAGAATCACGAAGCATTTTTTGTTCTTCATTCAATTCTTCAATGCTGAAAATTTCGTTTGCAGGAATTTGTTTGATTAGGAATTCACCTCCTTTTAGTGTAGCCATATATTATTTTGTTTTTTTAGATTAATAGAACAAAGAGAAAAGAATCAAGACTTATAATGTTAAATTTTTTTGAAAGCCAGAAATCATTCTCTGTAGTTCTGTTATTTTATTTTCTATTTCTTCGGTTTTAGAAATTTCAAGATAGTTTCTGTTACCCGAAATAATAATTTGAGTTTGCAATTCATAAAGAGAGCCAAGACTTATTTCTAAAAAACGATTGAAATCCTTATTTGAACTTCTACTTGAACCTTCTGCAATATTTGAAGCTACAGAAACTGTACATCTTCTAATTTGAGATTTAAGTCCAAATTCTTCATTTTTTGGAAAACTATCTGTAATAACATAAATTTCATCAGCTAGTTCAATGGAAAGTTTCCAGATGTTAAGATGTTTGAAATTATGTTTCATTATAGTCTTTGCTCTTTATTCTTTACTCTTTTAGTCTATAATAGTTCAAAAATCGAAGCCGCTCCTTGTCCAGTTCCTACACACATAGAAACCATTCCGTATTTGTTGCCACGTCTTCTCATTTCATCAAGAAGCTGAACCGTTAACTTTGTTCCTGTACATCCTAGTGGGTGGCCAAGAGCGATTGCTCCTCCGTTTACGTTTAAGATATCCGGATTTAGCCCTAATTCTTTTTTGATTGCTACTGACTGTGATGCAAATGCTTCATTTAATTCGATCAAATCAATATCTTTTAATTCAAGACCTGCTTGTTTTAAAGCTTTTGGAATGGCATAGATTGGTCCCATTCCCATGATTCTTGGCTCAAGACCAGCAGCAGCATAGGCTACTAATCTTGCTTCAGGTTCCAGTCCTAATTCTTTTACCATTTCTTCACTCATTACCATAACGAAAGCAGCACCATCACTCATCTGAGAAGAGTTTCCGGCAGTTACGCTTCCTCCATTGGCAAATACAGGTCTAAGTTTAGCCAAACCAGCTAAAGAAGTATCAGCCCTAGGCCCTTCATCAACTGAGAAATCAAATTTCTTAGTCTGAATCTTTTGATTTTCATCAAGGAAGTTATATTCTACAGGAATTGGAACGATCTGGTTAGCAAATTTACCTTCCTGATTCGCTTTTAAGGCTTTCATATGGGACTCAAAAGCAAACTGATCTTGTTCTTCTCTGGTAATATTATATTGTTTTGCTACTTCTTCAGCAGTGTAGCCCATTCCCCAATAGTAATCAGGGTTTGTTTTAGCGATATCCGTTTCAGGAACCGGCTTATAACCACCCATCGGAATATAAGACATGGACTCAGTACCTCCGGCAATGATACAATCTGCCATTCCCGCCTGAATTTTTGCAGAAGCAATAGCAATCGCTTCACTTCCTGAAGCACAGTATCTGTTTACAGTTACTCCTGGCACTTTATCTGTATTTAGACCCATTAAAGAAATCAAACGAGCTACGTTTAATCCCTGCTCTGCCTCAGGCATTGCATTTCCTACAATAAGGTCATCAATTCTGTTTTTATCTAATTGCGGAAGCTCAGCCATTAATTTTTCAATAACGGTAGCTGCCATGACATCAGGACGTGTAAAACGCAGGGATCCTTTTGGTGCTTTTCCTACTGCTGATCTGAATCCTTTTACAATGTATGCTGTTTTCATTTTTTTTAAATTAAATTATTTTTTGAAAGATTTTTGCCTCGTAGAGGTAAACTGTTCATAGCTTGTTTGTGTTGATTTTACAATTTGAGGAGCTCCGTAGGAGCGACCTGTTAATCATCAATCCATTCAAATAAATAGTTCGAATCATATTCTATTTCAAATTTTGACATAAAGTTCAGATATTCTTCTCTAAAAGTTGTCTTCTTATGATGTTCTTCCTGGTTTAAAATATATTTTACAACCGAATCAACACTACTTTTAGAATAAGAAAAAGCTCCATATCCTTCCTGCCAATTGAATTTTCCATTCATCCATCCTTTTTCATTGATGAATTTTGAAGATCCTGCTTTAATATCTCTTACTAAATCTGAAACGGACATTGTCGGATTCATATTTACAAGGATATGAACGTGGTCTGGCATTGCAAAAACTGCGAATAATTTTTGATTTCTGTTAGAAACAATACCTGTCATCAATTGATGTAATTCTTCTCTGTTTTCTTTCGAAATCAGATTTTGTCTTCCTCTTACAGCAAAAACAATTTGAATATAAATCTGTGTATAGGTATTGGCCATAAAAATTAACAGGTCGCCTCTACGAGGCTCTCTAATCTCTTAAAATTATTCTATAGCTATTAACAGTTCGCTCCTACGGAGCTCCCCATTAGTTTCTTAATGGTTTCCCATTTTGTAACATATACTGAATTCTCTCTAAAGTTTTTCTTTCACCACAAAGCTGAAGGAATGTTTCTCTTTCAAGGTTCAATAAATATTGTTCAGTAACTATTGTTGGTTCAGATAAGTTTCCACCTACCATTACGTTGGCTAATTTATCTGCAATTTTCTTGTCATGTTCAGAGATATATTTTCCTGTTAGCATCTGGTCTGTTCCTACATAGAACATTCCTAATGCATCTCTACCCAAAACTTTTACTTTTTGTTCGATAGGTTGAGTATATCCTTGTTCTGCCAATAATTTTGCTACTTTTTTAGCTTCAGCAATCTGTCTGTTTTTGCTTACGGAAACGATGTCTTTTCCTTTTTCAAGGATTCCCATGTCATAAGCTTCATAGGCTGAAGTTGCTACTTTACCCATAGCAATGTTCATGAAAGCATCACGAAGTCTGTTGTTTTTAACATCATCACTGTGGAATTCTCTTGAAGTTCTTAAGGTAAGTTCTTTAGTACCACCACCACCAGGAATTACACCTACGCCGGTTTCTACAAGACCTATGTAAGTTTCTGCTGCAGCAACCACTCTGTCTGCGTGCATGGTCATTTCGCAGCCACCTCCTAAGGTCATTCCGTGAGGAGCAACTACTACAGGAATAGAAGAGTAGCGTACTCTCATCATGGACTTCTGGAAGTAAGCGATCGCCATATTCAGGTCATCCCAATCTTGCTCAATAGCCATCATTAGGATCATTGCAAGGTTAGCTCCTACAGAGAAGTTAGCCCCTTGGTTTCCTACTACTAATCCGTCATATTCTTTTTCTGCTAAATCAATAGCTCTGTTTAATCCATCAAGAACTTCGCCTCCAAGAGAGTTCATTTTTGAACGGATCTCGAAGTTGATGATACCATCTCCTAAATCAAGAATGGCTGAACCTGAATTGCTCCAAAGGGTTTTATTTTTTCTGATATTATCAAGGATAATGAAAGCATCCTGCCCAGGAATTTTGTTGTATGCTCCTGAGTTTTTATCCACATAAATGCTTTGCCCTTCATCATTAACTTTGTAGAATGTTTCTACATTTTTAACCCAGTCAGAAACTTCATATCCGGCATCTTTAGCCAGTTCAATACCTTTCTGAACACCTACGGCATCCCAGATTTCAAATGGACCATTTTCCCATCCGAAACCAGCTCTCATGGCATCGTCAATTTTGTAAACTTCATCAGAAATTTCAGGAACTTTATGAGAAACATAAGCGAATAATGCCCCTAATGATTTTCTATATAGTTCACCAGCTTTATCTTTACCACCGATCAATACTTTAAATCTGTCAATTGGTTTATCAATAGACTTAGTTAATTCTAAAGTAGGGAATGAAGATTTTCCTTGAAGTTCATATTCTAATGTATCAAGATTTAGTCCGTGAATTTCAGATTTTCCATCTGCGTTTTTCACTTTTTTATAGAAGCCCTGCTCAGTTTTTGAACCCAGCCATTTATTATCCATCATTTTCTGGATATAAGGAGGAAGAGCGAATACATCGTTAAAGTCATTTGCTTCAGCACCGCTTTGACGAACGCCGTTGGCTACCATTACCAATGTGTCAAGACCTACAACATCAGCAGTTCTGAAAGTCGCAGATTTTGGACGCCCGATTACTGGTCCTGTTAATTTATCTACATCAGAAACAGTAAGCCCTAATTTCTGTACATTGTGAAGAAGATCCATCATAGAGAATACCCCAATTCTGTTGGCAATGAATGCAGGAGTATCTTTTGCTAAAACAGTAGTTTTACCTAGGAATTTAGCTCCATAATTCATGTAGAAGTCTATGATTTCAGGATCTGTATCGTTAGTTGGAATAATCTCAAGAAGAGGAAGGTATCTTACCGGGTTGAAGAAGTGAGTTCCTGCAAAGTATTTTTTGAAATCTTCGCTTCTTCCTTCAGTTAAAAAGTGGATAGGAATCCCTGAAGTATTGGAAGAAATTAGTGTCCCCGGTTTTCTGAATTGCTCTATTTTTTCGTATACAGACTTTTTGATATCCAGTCTTTCAACAACTACTTCAATAATCCAGTCTGTATTTTTAATTTTTGGTAAATCATCATCGAAGTTCCCGATTTTGATTCTATCTGCAAACTTTGGTGAATAAAGAAGTGCAGGACTAGCTTTTTTTAGTTTTTCGAAGTTTTCGGAAGCAATTCTGTTTCTTACTGCCTTGTCTTCTTTGGTCAAACCTTTTTTCTGTTCAGCTTCAGTCAATTCGAATGGAACAATATCCAAAAGAGACACTTCTACACCAATATTGGCGAAGTGAGCTGCGATACCGCTTCCCATAATTCCTGAACCAAGAACCGTTACATGTTTGATTCTTCTTTTCATATCTATTTTTTTATTATTTATAAGGTTATATGAACCATACAGTTCATGATAATTTATTTTCTGTTATTTAATAGTTCATTGGCTATTTTCATAATCTCAGTCATCACATCTTTAAAAGTATCCATCTTTTCCGGGCTGATCTTCTCCATTACTTTTTTATTAAAGTTGACAACAACTTCCTTAGACATGTTTCTGGAGTTTAATCCTTTATCTGTAAGTTTGATAATCACCTCTCTTTTATCAGTGGTGGTTTTCTCTTTATAGATATAGCCGTTGTCTTCCAGCAGTTTAATAATTCTCGTTAGGGAAGTGGGTTCTATGGCCATTTTAGGTCCAAGATTCGTACTTCGCGTTCCTTCCTTGGGATCAATTTTAAGAAGGGTAAGTGCTTGTACTGCCGTGGAATCGTGTTCCTGAGCCAATTCTGTGTACATTTTAGAGACAGCCAACCAGGTCTGCTTTAAAATTAAATCTACGTTTTCTATTTTTTCCTTATTATTATCCATCATTTTTGCGCTAATGGTTTTACCCAAATTTAGTAAATATTATGCATGCATAATATTTATTAACGTTAAATTTTGTTAATAAGCTGATAATAAAGATGTTAAATTGTATGATTTGCATAATACTATGCATGCATAGTATGTGAAATAATCAAAGAAAACTCCTGATTAATAAATGTTTCCAATGAAATTTATGATTTCTTCGAAGGATTCACATTGCTGTTTATAGGAATCATTAGTAATTACCCAAAAACTGTCCTGAAATTCAAAATGAAGTGAAGAAAGGTCTTTTGAGAAATTTTTTTGAAGTAAAGAATAGAGCATTTCCTTCTGAACCGACGGTGCAGAGATATGTGGCGGAATAAAACTCTCGTGTATTTGAAATAAAGAAGCATTGGTCAGCTCATCATGCTGAAGCAATACATCTTCAACTATTCCTGAACAAAGCTGCGTATCTTTTACATACCATATTTTATCTGCAAATTCTTTAGCTAGACGCCAATCGTGTGAAGAAAACAGAATAAGCTTATTTTGTTCCTTAGCAAGCTTTCTTAATGTTTTAAGAATAATGATCTTATTTTTTTCATCCAAATGAGTAGTTGGTTCATCCAGAATAATAACAGGAGAATTCTGAGTAATGGCGCGCCCAATAAATGCTTTCTGAAGGTTCCCATCCGAAAGATTCTTAAGGAGTGTATATTTGTATTGCCCGAGGTCCAGTTCCTCAATAATATGAGCAACCTCTTCACGATCCTCTTTTTTTAATTCAAAATAAAAAGGGTAGTAGATATATTTTCCTAAAGAAATAAGATCCTCAACTGTATAATGCTGTGGGATCATTGATTTTGAAAAAACGATAGCAATATTCTCTGCAATTTCTTTTACAGAAAGCTTTTTTACATTTTTTTTGTCTATTAAAATCTCTCCCTTCAACAATGGAATCTGATGCAGAATAGATTTGATCAAAGTTGTTTTCCCTACACCATTATTTCCAATCAATAAGCATACATCACCAAGCTTTAATTCTGCATTAGCATTTGAAATTAATGTTGTATTGTATCCGATATTGGCTTGTTTGATTTGTATATACATGCTTGATGTTGGTTAAAATGCAAAGTTGCAAATTGTATTACAAAAATACTGTTTTAACGCGCATGGAATTTGACTTTGCTAATTTTTTTTCTGTTTTTACTTTATAAACAATTAACAACTCTAGTAACTCCATTTTTGAAAACATCAGATTGAAAATTGAGGATCATACCAAGCTTACAATTGGTCATTTTTAAATAAGTTAAAAGTTGAGCTTTATGAACAGGACTGATATAGTCAACAGTTTTTATTTCTAAGATAACTTTGTTTTCTATAATTATATCAAGTCTGAAAGCATTTTCAATTTTCAAATCCTCATAAATAATAGGAAGTAGTTTTTGTCTTTCTACTGGGAACCCTGATTTTGTTAATTCATAAAACAGACATTCTTCATAAACATGTTCAAATAACCCTGAACCAATCTTTTTGTGAATTTTTAAACCAGCATCAAAAACAATTTTTGATATTTCATTTTCTGTCATTTGGAGTGTTTTTATACTTTAAATATAAGGATTGCTGATAAACAAAGGGTGAAAAATATGTATTATATTTTAAAAAAAATAGCAATTTTCAGGAAGTGTTATATTTTAAGGGGTGTTGTTGGAGAATCGCGAAGGCGCAAGATTCTGTGTTAACCTGCAAATAATATTTATATTTTTTTGTAAATTTGTTTTTTAAGTCGGCCTAGAGCTAGACTCTGTAGCGTGCTATACTATCTCAGTTTTCACGCTATTTTTTGATTTATATTTACCGTCATAAACGGTTTCATTTTTAAAAAGAATATAGATCAATTCTAATATTTTTCTTTGGATTGCTACTAAAGCCTTCATTTTTATTCCATGTTTTGAAGTGAGTCTTATATAAACTTCTTTGAAGTTATCATCCCACTTCACAATTGTTAAAGCCGGCAAAAACAAACATTTCCTTAACATTCTATTTCCTTTTTTTGATATCCGTGATTTACCTTTTACCGACGTTCCAGATTGTTTTTCTCTAACATCTAACCCTGCATAACTTGATAATTGAGACTTGTTTCTAATCAGTTCAAAGCCATTGGTCTCTCCCAAAACAGTAACCGCAGTTAAAACACCAACTCCCGGTATTGTTGTAAGTCGTTCTATCAATTGTTTTATCACAGGATTAGTATTGATAATACTATCGATATCTTTCTTTATTGCTTTTTCTTGAGCATTGAGCAAATTCATACGAGCTTGCATTCTTTCTATACTTTTTAAATGAGGAGAAGCTTGAATAGTTTCTGCATGAAGCTGATTTTTTATCACATTCCGCTCCTGAACAATTTGATCACGCTCTCTGGTAAGCTGTTGCAGCTCATTATAAGTCTGATCAGGTTTTTTCCAGTGATTTAATTTTCTTTCAAGACCGAACTGAGTAATAGCCTGAGAACAACTTTTATCAGTTATCGTTTTTATATCAAGAGTTCTTAGGTAGCTACTTATTTTATTGGGCAAAACGATATAGACCTTTTTATTATTCTCAGCAAGATAATAAGCGAACTTCTGATGATAAACCCCTGTGGCTTCCATAACATAGTGAATTTCCTGATCTTCAACACTTTGTTTTTCAATCCAATTAATCAATAATGGGATTCCAACATCTGTGTTTTTAAATACCTTATAAGCTAGAAATTTTATAGTTTGATCTTCATATAGACAACCTAAAGTAACTACTAATTCTTTTTGAGACACATCTATACCGGCTACTTGTTTTAATACTTTCATCTTTTATTGCTTTTTAAGTGAGATATCTTCCTTCGTCTTTTCTCCTGATTGGATATTCTGGATATTAAATGGGGTTTTTAATTCCTTACATTCTGCTCTGACTCTAAAAGATAAAAAAAGAATGAGGTCGTTTCTTGCGCCGAATATGTTTCTTTGAACTATTGGATTTTTATTCAACTCTCATTCTTATTCACTTTATGGCTAAGATAATATTTGAGATAAAGCAAATTATAACTTATACAAACATAGGAGG
>NZ_JBYPZJ010000008.1:0-231375 GCF_057815135.1 Chryseobacterium sp. II3a
CATCTAAAGGCCCTTCTGCGCTTACTGATACTCTCGTTTTCAGTGGGGCAAAGATAGAGACTTTATACCACGCAAAACAAATAAACTTAACATAAATTTCATATTCATGTAATATTTTACACCTAACACACTGATACCTTGAGAGAAAAATTTTAAACATTTGTTTGGCGAATTTGTTTTTATTATATGAATAAAACAAATTCAGTCTTTTTGGCAATGTTATTCTGGTATCTTTTCTGTATAAATAGCACTCAAAAATTCAGCATATGATTTTTCTAAGCCTGTAACATCTCCTGATTTAAGATTTAAGCCTCCAATTCCTGAAGTGTCTGATTTAATTTTTAGTGATGATACCTGGAAATAGAGGTTTTCATCATTGGTTTTGGGCTGAACTTTCACTGTTGAACCTAAAAGTTTCTTGGTAGAGATGGTATATACTTCTCCTGGAACAATTTTTAATTTAAAAAACGATCTTGGTGATATCTTATAGTCTTTATTATTAATATTGATCTTCTGGTCTTTTTCTGAGGAAGCAAATATATACATCATACCCTCCTTGACATTTAATTTTTCTTTTGGAGTATAATATAATGCTATCTTATAATTGGAAGGGTTAAAGGTCTGACGGGATCCATCTACATTTTCAAAAGGTTTTATGACAAAAGTATTGGCTCCAATCTCTTTTGCTTTTTTATATACTAATGAGAATACTATTGCATCATCTTTCGAGAACCCCTGAACTTCTGCTTCTCCTAAATAGATTGCTTCTGTTTCGGCTTCATCTTTTTTATAAAGAAACTTATCTGAGTTATCATTAGTTTTCTCCACTTTACTCAGATAGACATTTTGTGCATTCCAAAGCTGAATACATAGTACTGAAAAGATGATGGCGATATTTTTCATAATATTATTGTTGTGTAAGGATCTCAACACATTCTTCAAGGCTGTGTTCCCAATGTTTTGGTTCAATTTTATAAATCTCTTCTATTTTATCCAAAGACATTGTACTTCTTACAGGTCTTTTGGCTGGAGTAGGATATTGTTCAGTTGTTAATGCGTTCAATTGTATTGAAGACTTTGAAAATTCAGCGATTTTCTTTGCAAAATCAAACCAAGTGGTTTCCGGATAGTTTGAAAAATGGAAAATTCCAAAGGTTTTATTCGGGTTTTCGATAATATCCATGATAGCAGCTGCAAGATCATTCGCATTTGTAGGCTGCCCAAACTGGTCTGCCACAATTCCCAACTCAGTTTTCTGAGAGAATAAATTCAACATTGTTTTCACAAAGTTTTTGTTAAACTCAGAATATAGCCAAGAAGTTCTCAGAATAATTGTTTTAGGATTAATTTCCAATGCCAATTCTTCACCTTTTCTTTTTGATGCTCCATATACTCCTATTGGATTGGTAAAATCATCTTCTGAATAAGGAAGATTGGTATCTCCATCAAAAACATAGTCTGTAGAGACATGAATCAGAATGGTCTTATAATCTGCACAAGCCTGAGCAAGATGAGCCACTCCATTTGCATTGACAGCAAAGGCTTTTTCTTCTTCTTTCTCTGCCAAGTCTACTGCTGTATATGCAGAAGCGTTGATACAAAAATCAGGTTTATTATCATAAAAGAAGTCACTTACCTGGTCTGCATTGGTAACATCTAAGATTGTAGAATCTGTAAAAATAAATTCATATTGGTTTTCAAAGTCAGGAGCTATTTTTCTGATACAGTTTCCTAACTGTCCATTACTTCCTATTACTGCTATTTTTTTCATATTTTATTCATTTTAAATTTTCAAAAGACTCTCAACAGAATTATCTCCTAAGAGTTTTTTGCATTTTGGGATCTTAAAAACTTAACTCTTGACTGGAAATCTTTTTGTATCAGATCTACATAGAATTTATGGAAAGTTTCTTTGATATCTTCCGGATGGATTTCTGATTTTCTTGTTTTTATATTAAAATAAATAACCGTTACCCAAAGTACAGCATGAATTGTTTTTTCATCTAAACTTTTCATCAGGATTTCAACTTTGGCTGTTCTGTCCTGAATATCGATAGTCTTACTACTGATGACCACCTGGGTATTATATCTTACTTCTTTCAGATAAGCGATTTCATTCTGAATGGCAATCCAGGTACAGCCTGTTTGCTTGGTATATTCTTCATAAGTAAATCCGTAAAAAGTCTCTACATGATCTTCTCTGGCATTGAACATGTAATCTAGATATTTTACATTATTCAAATGACCAATAGGATCACAATCGCTAAACCTTACTTTTACTGTAGTTGATACTTCTTTTTCCATTCCGCAAAAATAAACAAACCGCCCCTTTTGGAGGCAGTTTGTCTTATAAATCTTTGTTAATTTGCTGAAATTATTGAATTCCTAATTCTTTCTTTACAGCTGCAGTAGCATCAGCACCTGCTTTGTAAAGGAATGCAGGTGAATTTGCATCCATTACATACTCATATCCGTTAGCTTTAGCAACTTTATCAACAGCATCGTTCAATTTTTTCTCTATTGGTCCGAAAGCTACTTCTTGTTTAGCCTGAAGATCTTTTTGAGCTTTGTCCTGCATTTGAGCTATTTCTTCCTGAATTTTTTGTAATTCACCTTCTCTAGCTTTGTTTTCGTCTGCAGTTTTCTTAGGCGCTTCTTCGCTATATTGCTTTAGTTTAGCTTGCCCAGCATCATATTTTTTCTTGATCTCAGCTTGTTTAGTATCGTAGAATGTTTTAAGGTCAGCATCTGCTTTTTTCTTTTCAGGCATTGCATTAAGAACTCCCAATACATCTAAAGTAGCCATTTTTTGAGCTTTTGCCATACCTACAGAAACAACCATCATTACTGCTGCAAATAATACACTTAATTTTTTCATAATTGGTAAATAAATAATTTAATTTGTTTTTAGATTTCAAATTTACGTAAAAGTTAACTTACAATTTTACTTTTTACTTTTACTTGTAGTTTTCTCTTTTTTATCTGTTCCCTTCAGTAAAATAGATAATACTTTTTCTGTATAGTCATATTTTCCCTGAAGAAAAATAACACTAATGTTATTGCTTTTATCAAGAACTATGCCCAACCCATTTTTTTCGGACATTGTTTTGATGGCTTCCCAGATCTGATCCTGAAATGGTAAAACAAGATTTGTTCTCAATTTTGCTATTTCACCATTAGCTCCGAAACGTAAGCTGGTAGTGGTTTTGACATTTTTATCAAGATCTGCCACTTCTTTTTCTCTCAATTTCAGCTGATCGCCTATCAATAACACTTTTTCACTTTCAAAGGCCGCTTTTTTTCGTTCATACTCTGACTGCAGATTTTGAAGTTCTGACTGCCAGGTATCAATCTGAGAGTTTAGTCTCGCTTCGGCTTCTTTATACTGAGGTAATTTATTTAAAATTTCATTAGTATCTACCACTCCGATTTTTTGGGCATTTCCAAACCCAAAAATTAAGAGTAATACAAAAGTGATGGTTATTTTAAAGTTCTTCATATTTATAATTATAATGATTGGTTCATCAAGAAGTGGTTTCGCCATCCTGATGGGTTTCCGGACATTGTCTTATCAAATCCATAAGCAAAGTCGAACCCAATTAGTCCAAACGCTCCCATATAAACTCTAACTCCCACACCTACTGATCTTTTCAACTGGAATGGATTATAATTACCCCATGAGTTCCAAACGTTACCTCCTTCAGCAAATGTTAATGCATAAATTTTAGCTGTTTGGTTCATTGAAATCGGGTATCTTAACTCTAAAGTAAATCTGTTATAGATTGTACCCCCACCTTTTTGAGTGATATCTTCACCTTCACCTCCATAAGTACTCGCATTTTCATATCCTCTTAAAGGAATCAATTCTCTGCCATCATATCTACCTCCGAATAATCCTGTACCCCCTACATAGAATCTCTCAAATGGCGGTGCCCCAAGGTTTTTGTTATAGCCATCCATGAAGCCCATTTCAGCGGAAGATCTCAACACAAGTTTACCGGCAATTTCGTTATAAACATCTGCTTTAAACTTGACCTTATAGAACTCCATCCACTTGTATTTATCAACCGCCTTCATTGTTTCATAGTTTTTATTACTAAACAATGAATATGGAGGAGTTAGCTTAGCAGAAAGTTCAATATTGGAACCCATTGTAGGGAAAATAGGATCTATACCTGCTGAGTTTCTACTTAATCCTAGGTTGATACTAAAGTTATTAGCTGTTCCATACATCTCTGTTTCCGTTCCAAATTGGAATGGATAATTATTAAAGTCATACTTCTGGAACTGTAATCCTGTATATAGTGAGAAATAGTCATCCGGCCAGTTTAATAGTCTGTTCAAACCTACTGATGCGGAGAAAATATTTAATTTCTGAGAACCTCCCAGTCCATCACTGTATCTTACCCTTGAATTATTTAAACTTACAGAAAGTGCTGTAGGTCTTGTACCAAATAACCAAGGTTCTGTAAAGGATACTCCATAGTTCTGGAAATACTGCCCTGCCTGTACCTGAATGGAGAAAGTCTGTCCGTCTCCTTGTGGAACCGGCTTAAAGTCTTTAAACTTCAGGAAATTTCTCAATGAGAAGTTATTGAACGTTAATCCTAAAGTACCAATAAAGCTGTTACCACCATAACCTGCCTGCAGCTGAACCTGAGAAGATCCTTTTTCTACAAGCTTCCAGTTCACATCTACTGTATTATCGACCTGGTTAGGCTGAATATCCTGTCCTATCTGTTGCGGATCAAAGAATGACATCCCTGCCAAATCAAAATAAGTTCTCTTGATTTCGGTTTTTTTGAACAATTCTCCTGGTTTTGTTCTTAACGCTCTAAGGATTACGTGGTCATGGGTTGTTGTATTCCCCTGCCATGTTACTTTGTTCCAGGTAGCCTGCTCTCCTTCGTTAATTCTGATCTCCAGGTTTACGGCATCACCGTTCACTGATTTTTCAACCGGTGTCACATTGGAGAAAAGGTATCCGTTATTCATGTAAACGGATTTAATATCGGAATCATCTTCTTTACCACCGTCTTCACCAACTTTTTTGTTGAATCCTACTGCATCATAGATATCTCCTTTCTTATATCCTAGTAATCTCTGTAAATATTCAGTAGCATAAACCGTATTACCAGTGAACGTAATATCCCCGATATAATACTTTTTACCTTCGTTAAGCTTTACATTGATTTCGTAGTTATTCTTCTTATTTCTCCATACAGAATCTGAAACGATTTTTGCGTCTCTGTATCCTAAAGAGTTATAATAATTGATCAGGCTTTGCTTATCTTCCTGATATTTATCTTCAATGAATTTGGAAGATTTCAAAATACCACCGATGCTGAAACGTTTCTGTTTTGTTTCTTTGAAGGCTTTATTTCTAAGCTTTCTATCGGTCACATTCTGGTTCCCTTCAAATTCAATATGGTCAATTTTAATTCTCTTACCCTTGTCAAGATTGATCGTCCAATCTACCAAAGCAGGATCTCCCGCATTTACTTTATCTTCAATTGTGATTTTTGCATCAGCAAAACCTTTTTTGATATAGTCTTTCGGAATGTTTGTTTTAAGACTTGACACTAGGTTTTGAGTAATCTTTGTCCCAGGCTTTAGGTTGTTATCTTTAGCCAGTTTTTCACCTTTTGATTTCCCAATTCCTTTGCCCTTAAATTTCACTTCTCCAAGTTCTTTCAGATCCTGAAGATAGAATTTAAGAACAACAGTCTGTCCTTCAATACTTTGAACGTACACTTCTACTTCAGAAAAAGATTGGGTATCCCAAAGCTTCTTAACCGCATTACTGATTTTCTGCCCCGGAATATCTACGCTTTCTCCTTTGGATAAGCCAGTAAATCTAAGGATCTGAGCTGGTGTATATTTTTTTACCCCATCTACAACAATGTCTTTAAGTGTATAAGTACCTACCTCATTGTCTGCATGTACAGCATTGTTTACTTTTGTGCTGTCCTGTGGCGTTACTTGTCCATAAAAATGTGCAGAAGCAGCAAACATAATGATGGGTAATAGTCTAAACTTCATTTTATCGAGTCTTTCTTTTCTTAAAATTTATTGGCCTTGTATCTGCTCTCCGGTTAGTCCGTATCTTCTTTCTTTGTTTTGATAATCAACAATACATTGGAAGAAAATATCTTTGGTAAAATCCGGCCATAGAACATTTAAAAACTGTAATTCAGCATAAGCAATCTGCCAAAGAAGGAAGTTGCTTATTCTTATTTCGCCGCTGGTTCTTATCAATAGATCTACAGGAGGAAAATCTTTGGTATAGAGATAGTTTTCGAATAATTTTTCATCTATATTCTCTACCTCTACTTTTCCTTCTTTTACATCTGAGCTGATATTTTTAACGGCTTCCAGTATTTCATTTTGTGAGCCATAGCTGATCGCCAGTACAAGGTTTCCTTTTGTGTTTTCTTTTGTAAGTTCTACCACACGCATCAGCTGCTCTCTTACTAAATCAGGCAGCTTCTCAAGACTCCCTATCACATGCATTCTCAATCCTTTACTAAAGATTTCCTCTGCTTCTAACAGCAGGGTTTCCACAAGTAAGTTCATGAGGGTATTTACTTCTTCAGATGGACGGCTCCAATTTTCTGAAGAAAATGTGTAAAGTGTTAAATAAGGGATATTGATCTCATTACATGCATTAATAGCATTTCTTACAGCATTAATGGCATTTTTGTGACCGAAAGTTCTTTCTTCGCCACGAGATTTTGCCCATCTCCCATTACCATCCATAATGATGGCTACGTGCTTTGGTAAATTCTCAGAATTTATTTTATCTTTAATCAACGACATATTAATTAATCACAATAACATGGAGGTCTTCCAAACGAAAACGTCAATCCTAAACTGAATGTATTTAACCAGTCTTTGGATTTATCATCTCCAATATTTCTTTTTTTAATAAACTCTTGTTCTCTTTCCTTTGCAACGGCGTAATAGTTTCCTGATTCTAATAATGAACCACCTGAAACCGGGTCCAGGATATCGGCATTAAAGGAACTTTTTACATCCTCAGAAAGAATCTTACTATGATCAAGCTGATCTGTCAGAGTATATCTAAATGTTGCTTCTGCAAATATAGCCCAAGTATGGTTAAATTTATACTTTAGCCCTACTCCAAAAGGGATATGCATGGTAACTTTTTTTCCTAATGAATATTCAGTGTTTGTTTTAAAGTCCATTTCATTAATCGGAGCTAATGCCACCCCATCCGGATCTCTTCTGAAATCATGGGAAAGATTAGCTTTAGGCGCATCAAACATCAAGGCTCCAATACCTCCGAAAATATATGGACTTACCATACTGATCTGTTCATTATTAACCGGGAAAAAATTATATTCAAACATTAAACTTGCCTCATATACATTGTTTTTCCCGTATGCATTTCTATTTCTTCTATATTCTTCTTTTGCAGCTTTATCGCTAAATTGAATCTGGTTATACCCTAAATCCAATCTAACAGTTTGGTGCGGGTTAAAATTAAATCTATATAAAATTCCACCATAAAATGGGATCCCCCAATCCGACATTCTATTTAAATCCAACGGCTTTTGTAAAATATAACTTGTGCTCCCTACATCACCCACTAGGTTACTCATACCTAGACGAACCCCCAATTCGTTTCTTTGTGCTTTAACACTTACCACTCCAAGGAAGGCAAGGAAGCTAAACAATAATTTTTTATTCATAAAAGAATATGGATTTATGGTTATTTTAAAATTTAATTTTTGCAAATATAAAACATTTTTATATTAATGATAATCTTAATGTTTAGTTAAAAATAAACAAAAAAACATAATTTGTTATAAAGTAAACGGCAAAGTGGCAAAAATATTCTTTTTTCCATAGAATGAAAATACATATAGTATGAAAAAACCCCCATCGAATGAGGGTTTAAGGCTCTATTTTTTATTAAACATTCTCTGCATCTTATTCCGTATTCTAATTAATAGCGGTTCTTTATAATTTTTATCTTCATCAAAATATCCGTAACCATAGCCGTATCCGTAACCATAGCCATATCCGTATCCCTGCTTCGTATTATAATCGTTATAAATAAGTCCTAAATGTTCAATTTCATTATTCTGATATTTCTCTGTGATGAGCTTCATCATATATTTTTCGGTATACTCATGACGCACCACATAGATATTTGCATCAGAGTATTTCATGAGTTCATAAGAATCTGCTACCAGACCTGCCGGCGGAGAATCTATAATAATGAAATCATATTTTTCCTTCAGTTCCTGTAAGAACTGAACATTCTTCTGACTCATCAGTAATTCTGAAGGGTTTGGAGGAATAGGTCCTGAGGTAGCAACATCTAAATTCGGGATTTTTGTATGATTGATAATCTGGTCAATATTTACTTCTCCTGTAAGATAGTTTGATATACCATATTTGTTATCGATCTTAAAGTCACCAAAAATTTTCGGTTTTCTAAGGTCCATTCCTAAAAGAATTGTCTTTTTATCGCTTAAGCCTAATACAGAAGCCAGGTTAATGGAAACATAAGTCTTTCCTTCTCCACCTACGGAAGAGGTTACCAATATCACTTTACCTTTCTCATCTTCATTATTCATCAGGAATCTCATATTGGCTCTGATTCCTCTAAATGCTTCTGAAACAGAGGATTTCGGCTGATCCAAAACGGTAAGCATATTTTCGCTGTTGTTATTTCCAATCACTCCAAGAAGAGGAATTTTTGTAACTCCTAACAGTTCTTTAATATTTCTAATTTTATTATCAAGCAGCTCACCTATTAGAATAAACAGTATTGGAATAAATAACATTCCGCCTATTATACTTGTTTTTGCTGTTTTAATATTAGGGCTTACAGGTCCCTGTCCAATATTTTTGGCAGGGTCAATCACACTAATGTCTGATTGGTTGGTTGCTACATTTAAACGGGCTTCATTCTGTCTGTTTAAAAGGCTGTTATAGGTAGCCTCAATCATATTATACCCTCTTTCTGCATCCAGATATCTTCTTTCTTTTTCAGGATAGGTTGTTAAATCAGCATTAGCGTCTGATACCTGGCGATCAATTTTATTGATCTCATCATAATATTTAGTATAATAGTTTTTTAAACTGTTAAAAGAGCTGGTTTTAGCTTCATTAATTAACCTGTTTACTTCTTTCATTGGCTCAGAAGTAGGTTTATAAATTAAAGCTAGTTCGCTTCTTTTTGTATACAGTGCCTTAAGTTCGCTTACTGAAGCGGAGAAGAATCCATCTTCAAAACCTGCCGCATTCGTAGCAATCATTTTATCAAAATTCTGTGACTGAAGTGTGTTTCTGATATTATTCAGAGAGTTAACTTTACTTACGATATCTGCTTTTTTAGCTTCAAGTTCTTTTATAGTTTCAAGAGACTTTTCATCTCTATTTTTAATATCGTAAAGTTTTTCTGAGGTTTTCAGATTATTCAGCACAGCACCTGCGGAGTCCAATCTTTTACGTATTCCGTCCAGGCTTCCTTGTAAGTAAGCTGTTGTGTTTTTATTAACGATATTTTTATCTTCAAGTCTTTTTTTCTGAAGTTCAGCAACCGATTTGTTAAGGAAGTTCACCGTACCATTAAGATTATACCCTTTTTTATTGATAATCATAATAGTATTAATTTCCTTATCAAAACCTACTCCTATGGTAGAAACAATATCATTAACTCCCTGGTTTATAGTCGTTAAATTGATGATGATATTATCAAGTTTGATATTAGGAGTAACCGGATTTTGAACCAGCTTAAATCTCAAATTTGGGGAATTATACCATTCATTGACTCTAATAATCTTATTTGCTGGTCTATTGTAAGCATTAATATTTTGAAAGCCTTCCACTTCATAATTATACAAACTTGTGGATTGTCCTTCTTCAGGCAATACTACTTCATATGTACCATTTCCTTTTGGTAATATTGTGATTGGATAATTTACCTGCTGAAGATGTTTTTTATCAATTTCGAAAAAAACAGGGGAATCGTCCTTATCCAGATAGGTAGTTTTTATAAATCCTTTGGTAGAATAGCCTACGAAAAGGTTCAATTCCTTCACCAGATATTCATTATGAGATCTTGACAAAAGCATTTTCTTTAAATAAACACCATCTTGATTCCCTCCCTGTCCCCAAATGAAATTAATGGACTGATTAGGGCTAAAATAACTTGAGGTATTATTGGAAATACTTAAAGACAAGTCTGAAGCGTATACATTCTGAGCATAATACTTACTATATGCCCAAGAGACTGCATAACCAATAAAGAACATAAGGATAAACCAATACCAATTTTTAATCAGCCTTCTTATAAAGTGTTCAATATCAAACAATGCAAAAGTTCCGTACTTATCTTTGGGAGCTTCGCTTTTTCCTACGTTAGTTTCTTTTCCTGGGATCATAGAATTAAAGTCTTTGTAGGAGTACATATATAGATAATGCAGTCGTAATAGCCGTAACACCAGTAAGCATTGTCTGGATAGGATCTTTACCGAATCCGTTCAAGCTTTTTCTTCTGGTATTAAGATAAATTTCGTCTCCATTCTGTATATAATAGTAAGGAGAATTCATCAGGTCTTCACGGGTAAGGTCTATTTTAGCAATTTTGATACCTTCCGGAAGTTTTCTATGGATAACAACTTCTTTTTTATCTACTGTTCTGTTTAGTCCACCATTAATAGCCAGGGCTTCAGTAATGGTAAGGGTATTTTTATGGGCTATTTTTTCTCCTGATAGTCCTGTAGTTTCCAAGTCACCAAGGATGTAATAAGTAATTCCGTCTGTATTTAGCCTCACTTGAGATTTCCCTTCCTGGAAATTTTCATTGACTTTAGTCTGAATTTCTTTTGATACATCATCAAGGGTTCTTCCTTCTGCTTTAATATATCCTATTCCGAAGATGTTAATATCTCCGTTGCCATCTACTTTTAATCCATTAAAATAGAAATTGAGATTTCCTCCCGATGTTGTACCTGTAGCACCGCCTGTTGCTCCAACGTTTACAACTCCACCACCACCTATTCCGCCTGAAGTATTGTATGCTGAGTAAAATTGTGCTGCATCTCCTTTGGGTGTAGTCACAATATTAAGATTAAGCATATCATTTTTGGTAATCCTGTATACAGGAATATTGTAGGGAACAAGACCTTCTTCATTGATTACAAGGCTTTCACTCGGCTGTAAATACCTTACATCCTTTACGGTAATGCACGAGGTAAGCAGAAAAGGTAATATTAAAAATAAATACTTAAAGTTCTTCATCATATTTGAATATTGTTTACAAAAGTAATATTTAATTGTTAATTTTTGTTATTTCTTAATCGATATATCAAATCTGGTAAATATGCTCCCAAAAAGCCTAAGAAAACAATCAGTAATAACAAAAGATTTACATTGGTGTGTCTTAAATAATAGGCGGCGGCTACAATCATTAAATAGTATAGAATAATATAGAACGTAGATCTTCTATGGGTAAGATTTAATTTCAGAAGTTTGTGATGAATATGGTTCTTATCAGCATCAAATGGTGACTTCTTGTTATATAGTCTCACAATGATTACGTTCAATGTATCTACAATCGGTAAAATTAGAATAGCTACTGCCACTACCGGGGCTGACTGCAGGTGATACCTAGGTACATCCGCAAGATTCTTATCTATAAAAATATCTATAAAACAAATAGAAGTAAAGGCTAATAGAAATCCTAAAAGCATAGACCCCGTGTCTCCCATAAATATTTTATTGGTTCTGTAGTTTGACAGATTGTAATACAGAAACGCCAAAACAGTTCCAATAATAATTACTGACAAAACTACCAACGGATAATTGTATTCACCTAACCTATAATAGCTGATCCCAAATAATGCACTGCAGATTACAGAATAACCACCTGCCAATCCATCAATTCCATCAATAAGATTGAAAGCATTAATAAGAATAATAAATGTAATAATACTAAACACTACACTTACAAAATACCCCAGCTCATAGACTCCAAATATTCCAAATAAGCTCCTGATTCTGATATCTGAACCAATTACAATTAAGGAAGATACTAAGATTTGAGCCACAAGCTTTTTATAAGCTCTCATGACCACAATATCGTCCATCACTCCTATATACAGAAGGATAATAAGTGAAGCAAACAGGAATTTATAAAGATCAAACAGTTCATATGCAAAAATAGATGCACATATTCCTATCGAATAAAAAATGGCAATCCCACCAAGATTTGGGATTTTTCTAAGATGTGAACTTCTAACACCAGGTTCATCCATAAGGTTTTTCCTCCTGGAAATCTTTACAATAGTAGGGATGGAGAAAAAAGTAATTAAAAAGGAAAATACGAAACCTAATCCTATTTTTACATAGAAAATATTTATCCCCGATCCGCTTAAGAACAATTCAAAGTTTTTCATTCTTTTCTTATCCAGTACACATTATCTCTTCAACTAAACCGATGATCTATCTATGTTGTCATCGTATTCCATTGTCCGAAACAATAGTACTTACATTTGTGTTTATATCAATTTTCTTATCAATCTTTTCTGTCCGGCAAAAAATAATAGATAAAAAATCTTTTTTTTCACCGGCAAAGATAAAAGATAATTTGTACCAAAACGACTATAGTTCAATATATCTTGAATTTTTATTTGTCTTTCTCTTATGAAAACAGATAGTTTATCAGCCATGCTGTAAAACGTTTTTTCATCTTTTACAAAAGCCAGATAAGCCAGAAAAGAATACACTCCTTCAAAAATCTGAAAGTTTTTAAGTTCTTTTCTTTTATGAGCATATCTGGATTCTCCAAATACATTTTCTACATCCTGCACTGCTTTCAGTATATCAAGTCCTTTTTCCGTATGGGTTTTCGTGATAGAATCTATACGCTCCAGGTATTGATAATGAAAATTCTGAGTATGTGTAATGGTTTCACACTCCAGCAGCAGCTGTGGAATCAACTGAATATCTTCAAAATGAACTCCTTTTTTAAACCTTTTTTGATTAAAAAGTTCTTTTTTGAACAATTTGTTGCAGGCAAAATAGCTGATATCCGAAAAAACCGAGAAATGGTCTTCTAATTTTATTTTCTCAGGCATATTGGGAATCTGGGTCAGCTTTTGGGTTACCGTCCCATTTTCATCTACTTTTTGAATATTACAGATCACTATTCCTGCCTGATGTTTCTCTGCCAACTGAAGCATTTCTTCAAACATGGTTTCATTAACATAGTCATCACTGTCAACAAAGCCTATATAGTCTCCTGTTGCTCTCGCCAAACCAAAGTTTCTGGCATCACTTAATCCTCCATTTTCTTTGGTAAAGCCTTTTATTTTGTCCGGATACTTTCCTGCATATTCTTTAACGATCTTCCCGGATTCATCTTTACTCCCGTCATCTATAACAAGAATCTCAATATTCTGATATGTCTGATTAACTAGAGAGTCGAGACATTTTGTCAAATAATTTTCGACATTATAAACGGGAACAATAATTGAAACTCTCGAGGGAATGTGGGTCATACATTAAAATTTCGTCAGTCTTGCATTCAGCCAACCTTTTTTAGCATCATCAAAATCCTTTCTTGAACAGGGAATGCAGTTTTCTATATTTTCATCGTCACCAAAATACCACAAATTACTGAAAGTATCACGCTTAAATGCAAATTGTCTTTCATCAATTAAAACATAGAACAATTCATACTGTCTTTCTTTGGGGTGAGACTGCTGAATATTAATCCCTTCGATCAGATACCATAGCATTTGAGCTAACAGCTGATGATTCAACTGGTTTTCCGCATAAATATTATAATTAAAAATCCCTACCGTCTTCAGATTTTCACTCAGCCCGATCTCCTTCATGTAAGCACAGATTTCTCTTCTGTTCAGTCCATTTACTTGCGGATTCATAGAAAATGGTTCACTGAAACTTTCTACAGCGTCACAATTTACGGTCACCAGATCTGCTTTTCTGAAGAAAGGTTCTGTTTTTTCCGTAGAATTCATCATTTCTGCTAAACGGATGATATCAAACTCCACTTCTTTAATCAATCTCACAGAATCCATTTCGTTCAAATGCTTCTGATAGCCTAAATGGTGATAGTTTTTAATAGAAAAATTCTTGGCTCCGAAAATTTTCCCTAAAAATGTATATTCATTAATCTCTTCTCCCTGTTTTAGGGAAATAATATTACTGATTTGCGTATAATTGATACTTTTCTGATGAAAATTCAATGCTGAAAACAGCGAAAAAGCAAAGTCATTGGATCCCCCAATAATTACGGGAAGTGCTCTTTTATAATGACAGGCCGATAAAACTTCCTGCAAAATATAGTGGGTATCCTGAACAGATTTCCCTGAGACTAAATCACCCAAATCCACAATTGGAATTTCAAAATCCAATTGTGAAAGTTTATAAAATTCTTTTCTGACTGCTGTAAAATCCTGTACCTCTGCATCACCACCTGCTCCTCTATAATCCGAGACAAATAAAAGAACAATGCTGTCTTCTTTTATGTCTTTTGCAATCCGGTTTCCGATCTGCCAGCTTTCTGTTTTAAAATTTCTTGGCGAAATGATAAAGTCTTCAAAATCCATATTTTAACCTGAAATTGTAATAGTTTATTAATTGCTTGATATAACAAACATACAAAAAAACACCACAACTGAGAACCTTACAGAGATTTTTGTGTATAAAAAAAGCCGTCAACACTATTTGTTAACGGCTTTGTATGATATAATTAATATTACTTCTTCTTAGCAGCAGGTTTTTTAGCTGCTGTAGCTTTCTTAGCAGTCGCTGCCTTTTTTGCTGCTGGTTTTTTCTTTTCTGCAAAGGCATTTTTATCCTGATCCGTGATCCATTTTTTGACTTCATCCAGAGAAATTTCTTTCAATTCTTCTGCGTCGTATTTGGTATCATCATTTTTCTTTGGAATCTTGAACATGGCTTTTCCAAACTTAATGAATGGTCCCCATCTTCCGTTTTCAAGGGAAATTTTTTCTTTTTCCCATTGCTGGATATATCTGTTGGCCTCTTTTTCCAGTTTAGCATCAATCAGTTCATTGATATCACTCTGGGAAAGGTTTTCAAAGTTGTATTTCTTCGGAACGTTTACGAAAATATCTTTGTATTTGATAAATGGTCCAAATCTTCCTGATCCTTTAGTCACAGGCTCTCCTTTATACGTTGCGATTGGAGCATCAGCTTTTTTCTTCTCATTAATGATCTCTTCTGCACGTTTTTGATCTACAGAAAGCGGATCTTCACCTTTGGGAATACTGATAAAAGTTTCACCCCATTTCACATAAGGCCCAAATCTTCCTACTCCCACAGAAACTGCCTGCCCTTCAAAGTCGCTCAGTTCAAAAGGCAATTTGAAGAGTTCCAATGCTTCTTCAAAGGTAATAGTCGCAATATTCTGCCCGGACATCAATGAAGCAAAGATGGGTTTCTCTTCATCATCAGTTTCTCCGATCTGGATCATCGCTCCAAATCTTCCGATTCTTGCATGAACATTTTTACCGGTCTTTGGGTCAACTCCTAAAAGCCTGTCACCGGTTGCACGGTCTGCATTTTCTTCTACATCTTCAATTCTTGGGTGGAATTTTGAGTAGAAATTCGTCATCATTTCTTTCCATTTCTGATCTCCGCTTGCAATTTCATCGAAACTCTCTTCTACTCTTGCCGTGAAACCATAATCAAGGATTTCTCTGAAGTTATCTGTTAAGAAGTCATTCACAACTTCTCCTATATCTGTAGGTATGAATTTATTTTTATCACCACCAAATTTCTCATCCAGAACCACTTTCTTGATCTTATCTTTTACTAAAGACATTTTGATCACTTCACGGGTATGTGGTTCGATTTCTCTTTTGTCCACATATTCTCTGTTCTGAATGGTTTGAATGGTTGGTGCATAAGTAGATGGTCTACCAATCCCTAACTCTTCTAATTTTCTTACCAATCCGGCTTCCGTATATCTTGCACTTGGTCTGGTGAATTTTTCTGTTGCCGTAATGGATTTATAACTTAATACTTCACCAACTTTTACTTTTGGCAATAGCTTTTCATTGTTTTCATCATCATCATCTTCGGTTTTTACAATACCATAAGCTTTTAGGAAACCATCAAAAATGATGACTTCTCCCTGAGCTTCAAAATGATGGGGTAATGAAGCATTTCCGATCTCGATGACCGTTTTTTCAATTTTAGCATTCGCCATCTGGGATGCTAATGTTCTTCTGTAGATTAGTTGATACAGCTTATTCAACTGTGCATCTCCAATGCTCTTCACACCGAAATCTGTAGGACGGATAGCTTCATGGGCTTCCTGTGCAGAAGCTGATTTGGTAGTATAGTTTCTTGGAGAAGAGTATTCTGCTCCGTATTCTGATATAATTTGTTTTTTTGCTCCTTCAATAGCCTCCTGAGAAAGGTTTACAGAGTCTGTTCTCATATAAGTAATGAATCCTTCTTCATATAGTCTCTGAGCCAGACGCATGGTATTGGTCACATTGTATCCTAATCTGGATGAAGCCTCCTGCTGTAGTGTAGAAGTAGTAAAAGGAGCGGATGCAGAACGTGTTCCGGGCTTTGTTTCAACATTCAGAACTTTAAATTCTGTAGTTTTTGCCTGCTCAAGGAATTTTTCAGCTTCAGCTTCTTTTTCAAAGTCTTTTTTAAGTTTAGCTGCAATTTCCTGTTCCGTATTGTTTAAGAAAATTCCGTCTAGTTTAAAACTTGCTTTGGGTACAAATTCACGGATTTCTTTTTCTCTTTCAACAATTAATCTTACGGCTACCGACTGCACTCTACCAGCAGATAGTCCTGGTTTTACTTTCTTCCATAAAACCGGAGACATTTCAAAACCTACGATTCTGTCCAGCACTCTTCTTGCCTGCTGGGCATTTACTAAGTTCTGATCGATATCCCTTGGATTTTCAATTGCTTTTAGAATGGCATTTTTAGTAATCTCGTGGAAAACAATTCTTTTTCTGTTTTCAGGCTTCAGTTTCAATTCATCTGCTAAGTGCCATGCAATAGCTTCTCCCTCGCGGTCTTCATCGGAAGCCAGCCAAACCATTTCGGCTTTCTTTACTGCAGCTTTTAATTCTGTCACCAATTTCTTCTTGTCTGCTGAAACTTCGTAATCAGGACTAAAGGTGGCAAGATCTATACCCATTCCTTTTTTAGGAAGGTCCCGGATATGTCCGAAACTGGATTTCACTTCAAAATCCTTACCTAAATATTTCTGAATAGTTTTTGCCTTTGCCGGGGACTCTACGATTACTAAATTTTTCGACATTCTAAAAAAAATTTTTTTGCAAAAGTAAAGCTTTTTTATTATATACTTTTTGAAATCACATTTTATTTAATAATTCCAGGGGAGCAACAAACAGCCTATAGAGTATTCCTTCAAAAGTAAAACCCTTCCCGGACATTTCCACTCTATATAGTAAAGACAACAGTATAACAGCCATTATAACATAGAATTTCCGATCAATGGTTATCGGTTCATAAGCATATATAGAGTCTCCTTTTTTCAACATCATCCCAAAAAGAACAATGATGAGCATCATATGAATATACATCCATCTTCCCCAGTCTATCGCAAGATAAAACAGTGGTAATGAAAACACAAAGGCTCCGATTAATAAAATATATAAAATCTTTTGGCCTTTTAGATATTTTAAATAATAGCCTATATGAAATACACTTATTCCTAAGCTGATAAAGTAAAGTAAATATTCATTAAGATGTTCTTTAATATATTGTCTTTCATCAATATCCCAATAAAAAATCCCGTAGTTAGGATGTACTCCCCTTTTGCTCAGGATTACTAATGACATGCCTTCGTTCACATTTTTCCCGAATAAGACAATAGCTGCAGCTGGAATCATTACTGCAAGGAAATATTTTATATACCTTTTGATTTCCAGTTTTCCGTTTTTCAGATATAATGCAATCGCAAAGTAAGGAATATAGAACAGGGTAACCTCGTGCAGAAGTGTACTTATAAAAAGCAGTAAGCAGAAGATATATTCTTTATACTTTGAAAGTTTATCATTATCTAAAAGGTATGCAAAGTAAGTAAATAACAGAAATAGTATAAATTCTTTTTTCCCTACATAAGTCACTGTATTTAAAAGCCCCACAAAACCAATGGACGACAGTAAAAGTGAGAGATACAACAAATCTGTTATTTTGTACCTGATAAGTTTTGTATAATACCAAAAGAACAGGGAAATAATCACAAATTGAAAGAAATACACAATATAATTAAGACGAAGCCCCGTTATATCCTGCAGAATAAAAAAGAAACTCCCGGATAAACCTCTTCTTTTGAACCCGCCGTCTTCATAATTAATCAGCCAGTCTGCAAGAATATATCCATCATCTTTAAGATTGAACACGAGGGTAAAAGCAAGAGTATATAGAGTGGTTATTATTATCAAAAAGTAGATAAAAATCTTGATATTAAAATTCTGAACTATCTTTTTCATCTTCATAAAGCGCTTTAAAATTCACACAAACGTGTTACCAATATAATATGTGAAATAAGTTTTATTTTCTAAGTATAACTGCAATCAAAAAAGCCAACTTCATTAAGGTAATACGAAATTCTTATAGGTATCTATAGAATAATTCGCCTTTTTAGCATTAAAAATGGAGAAAATACAGAAGTTAAAAAATATAATAAAAAGAAGCCCGGAAAAAATAATCTGTTTTTCTCTTTTAGAAACTACAGAAAGTGCATTTCCCATAAGCAGCATTACAAATCCCATAAAAACCCCTACCAACCTGGAACTTAGAATAGGATTTTCTCTCAGAATAAAAAATGCACATATTCCTATGACGGTCACATTTCTATAGTACTCATAATAAGGACTTTTCTCTTCCAACTTATCATTAAAATATAAAATAAAACAGGTATACAGAACCATTAAGATTTCCGGGATCCCGAAACCTCCATTAATCCTTGCATACTGCTCTTCCATATATCCATTAATCCCATCTGAAATTGAAGACCCTCCTGCTATCATATTCAGAAAAACACCAAGCTGCTCGTACACCTTAAATGGGGATAATATCATTGAAGCTAATACTAAAATAAATATCCAGAATTTATTCAAAGGAAGCTTCACCAACCAATACAATGGTAAGGTAGCCCACGCAGAGGTATGAAACCCTGCTGCAAGATACACGCAGATAAAATACTTCCAAAACTTTCTTTCTTTAATAAAAATAAAAGAATAAAACATAATTCCTCCAGCCACCGATTGTCTCATCTGCCCCCCAGTAGAGATTAACATTCCGGGAATAAACCCTAATAAGAGTAAAAGAGTAGGATAATCTGAATTTTTAATAAGAAATTTATACACTAGCGTTAGTGAGATTATGGCTACTAATAGAGTAATGATACTAAATGGAAGCCCCAGATCAAATACAACCCGGTTCATCAATATATATAACCATTCTATCCCCAGTTTGGGAGCCCCACTAAAAGGAATGCCATTCATCAGGATCGTCCCATAATCATAAATATAAGAGTAGTCAAAAATCCCTTTATAAGACCCGTAATCTGGTCCCACGTCATTTCGAAGTCCAATTAATATAATCTGAAAAAAACAAATTCCATATAATGTCGCAGGGTCTACATACCCTCCAGAATATTCTTTAAAAGTAAGAAATAGTAAAACAAAAAAAACGATTAGAAAATAAAGGGGTAATAAATCCATAGTGCTAATTTATCTAAAAATCATATATTAATTATACAGCTTAAGCTTATCCTTTAAAAAATATTTACAAATAGCCCAACCAAAGCATCAATCTCCTTAATGGCGCGGCTGTTTCAATTCCAACAAAACAAGAAGGAGCTCTATAAAGAAAATTGGATAAAAAAATTAATAGTATAAAACTCACACTTTTTTTAGAAAAAACAGTTTTATAATCAAAAACTGATATCTTAAAATCATTCTTTGGCAAAAGAGAAATAATCAATACACTCCAGAATATAAACAAATTGTAAAACCAGCGTCCAATATCAATCGCAATCAGAAATAAAGGTACTGTACACAATAAGCAGACAAAAAAGAAAAATACCAGTTTTCTTATATCTTCCTTCTTAAATTCTTTGATATATAAATAGAATATTACATAGACAAACTGCAACAGAAAAGTTACACTGTAAAGTGAATAGTCATAGAGATGCTTATAGTAGTAATCTAATTTAATAAACTCATTTTCTTTCCATGCAAAGATATTATCATCTTGAAGGTTGACCCCACATGCTTTAATAACATCTAAAGTATATTCTGACCCAACATTCTTCATCCCCGCAAAAAAAATAATCAAAGCTGGAATACAGAAGGATAATGAAATCAGCAGAATTTTAGAAAGCTCAACTTTTTTTGTGTGAAAATAATATAAAGAAAGAAAACATGGAAAAAAGAAAACGAAACTCTCGTGTATAAAAACCGAAACAAAAAAGAGGATATAAAAAGAATACCACCACCATTTGCTCATGTTACCTTTTGTAAGAATATAGGCGAAAAAAGATAACATAAACCATAAAATACCATCTTTTCTTGCCCCCATTCCAGAATCAGAAATAAATCCCCACAGGCAAAACGGCGTAAATAAAAATACAAAATCTAAAATAGTATATTTTTTCAAGTTGATTAACCGTACCAGATAATAAAAGAAAAGAAAATGAAATATAAACTGAAAGAAAAATACAGTATACTGCACTTTGATCTGAAAAGTTTCGTACAGAAAAAAAACGACTGTTCCTAACAATCCTCTTCTTTTAAATCCTCCGTCCTGATAATTAATAAGCCAGTCACCAAAAGGATAACCATTGGCAATGGTGTAGGCAAAATAAACCTTAAAAATCAAAAAAAGAGTAATGCCTAATAAAAAAAATCGCAAAAAATAGTTTGTAATGGAGCGCATTTTGTGTTTTAATACTGTTAATTGGGAACAACGCAAAGGTAATTAATTTCGTAAAAGGAATTGTTAATATGCGTTAAAGTTTTTACTGAATATCTGTAATTGTTCATAAGCGTATAAATATAGTAATAACAAGGTTATCAATAAGTTTTTCTTCAAAAGATCCTTATCATACAGATTATGGAGCCTCGGGTAAAATGAAAACAAATATGAACTTTTTTTAATTCTAACTAAGAAACCGCCTCAAAAATTGAGACGGTTTCAAATTTCAAATGAAAATTATTATTGTTTTTAAAGGTGGTATGGAATCATGGTGATTTCATATTCACTTATATTATTCTTTGATAATTTTCACTATGGTTTCAGAATTATTGATTCTTACTAAATATGCTCCCGATAATAAAGATGAAAGATCTGTCTGTTCGTTTTCAAACTTACCAGATTTTATCATCTGGCCAGACATATTATAGATCTGATAATAATATTCTTTCACTCTGTCATTACCTTTGATATACAATATGTTTTTCACAGGATTAGGGAATACCTCAAGTTTATTTCGGGTTATTTTGTCCTCAATAATTGATTTTGCTAAAACATTAATCGCTTTAGCCGCAGACAATGAGGTAATCTGCAATTTAGGAATAGGGCCTAATTCATTTCCATTTTCATCATATTTTACTTTAACACAACGGCAGTTCTGCGCAAAATAGGGATCGGCATTACTACTAAACGGAAATATATAATTTCCAGCATACTGTATCTCTGTTCTTAATGCTCTTCCGGTATAATTGGAACCTAAAGCCCCTAGCCAGAAACCTCCATAAACGTAATCAATAGCATTGAAATCCGGAGCTGCAGGAGTGGCTTCTATGGTATTTCTACCTCCTCGTACTCCTAAATTGGCAAAACTTCCAATATTATAAGCTGCATCGCCAAAAAAATAGGCAATAGCTGCGGAACTGTAAGGATTTCTGTTAATTCTTGTCCCCCCATAATTATTAGGAATACTAACTCCGGTGGCAGGTTTATAAAAAGGAGTTGCTCCTACGTTTGTATTGGAGACTCCGGTTAAATCAGGAATCCTCCATCCTTCCGGACAAGGATCGAAAGGAGACTTTTTACCCCCTCTCCCCCATCTTTCCGGAGCAAGGTTGGGTTCATTTGCCAACCAGTCTGCCCCATTGGTGTGGTTAGTATCTGCTGATTTCGTGGTCATATTAGGAACCATAAAAGTCATAGGATTTTTAACGGAATAAGATAAAACTTTGCTTATTTTATCTGCCACTTTATCTGTTGCCAATACATTGGCCTGTACAGAATAATCAGGATACTTTTTAAGATAAGAGTCTGAATAATAGGTTGTAGCAGACAAGGTAGTATAAGTAACACTGCCATTAGCCTGTACCATTCCTAAATAAACTGGAACTGAGTTCCTGTTAGCATTCACGAAAACAGGCAGCGGATCTTTTCTACCCCATTGGAAATGCAACCCTCCGGTAGTAACCGTTTTATTGTCTTCTGCAATAGCCTGGTTAGCGCCGAGGTCTCTATCCATTATTTCTGTTTTGATTACTTCACCCGGCTTGATGTAATTGATGTAATTAACAGCTGCCTGGTTAGGCAATTCTGTTACATAAGTAGCAGAACTGATTGGGGTATTGGTTACCCAGATATGCCAGCTCCAGTAAACAGGATTGGTAATACTTCCATTATGCAGGGTAACAACAGCATTCCCTGATTGGTTAGGTGCAATCTTAACATTGATATTCGTGTTGGAAATATCTGCTAATGAAGTGGGAGCAGGATTAGAAAGGGCAATATTACTGATTAAGCCGGTAGCTGTAGACCACAATACATTAACTTTCAAATTGTTGAAATTCGCTGGATTCAGAATATCAGGATTATTAAGCAGCTTGCTCTGAGCAGAGAATGCTTTACTGATTGGGATCTGAATGGTAGACTCTACTGTGCTTTTAACAAGGGTATAAGAATTCGGATTATTTAATCCTTCAGCATATTCCACAGCATTATTAAAGAACTCGGTAGGGAAGTTATAATTGTTAACTTCATATAAAGGATCTTTAATACATCTGCATCCATGAGCGGCAGAAGTTACTCCCCCAGTTAAAGGATAATACTGATATCTTCCGGTGATGGAAGGTAAGGAAGGATCTGGAGTATCCGGCTGCTCCCTATCAGGAATTATACGGAGATTTCTAGCTGAAACGGAAGGTGTTGCATCGAAAAACCGCGTCATTGTTGCTGTCCATAAATAGGTTTCATGCTGATCGGTATACTGCCCTTCATGGTAATTTCTTACAAGCATTCCAGTACCAGGAAATATTCCCATATTATTTCCGCCTACATTACTAAGATCTACCCCCACATTGTTGTATATCTTGAATCCCTTCATATAAGATGGAGTATTATTATCATTGGGTTTAATGATCTGATACTTATTGGCTTCAAAAGTATTGATGGAGATATTATTCTTAATACCAAACGGGCTGAAATCTACCCTAACATTATCAATGTAGCTTGTATTCCCTAAATTGGCAACCAAGACGGAAGGGATTCTCCATCCGTTAGGACATGGATCAAAAGATGATTTATCCCTATATGGATTTGCACTGTTGTCATTACTCAAATCTCCGTTTGTAATAAAGCCTTTTGAGTTATCAGACCATAAGTTTAGTTCACTTAATCTATTCGGAGGCAATGTAGCAGAATTACCAAACCAGTTTACCTGAAGAATTGTATTATTGTTATAAACAGCCTGTCCTGAATTGTCATCTTTGTTCACATAAATTAAGCTTAATGGATTTTTAATGGATAAACGGATATTATTAGGAACAGTAGCATTTGACAATGTTACCAGTTTAATTAAGTTATCAATCTTCTGAGAGCCATTAGCCATATTTCTGGATTGTCTGTGTCTTATTCTTCCTACAGATCCTGAAGCTTCATAAAAATCATTTCCTTTATACGCCAATGGAGGAATTGGGTCTTTTCTTCCCCATTGATACAGCAGACCTCCGTTTTTGTTATATTCTGTTCCGGTGATGGTATTGCTTAAAGCACCAAGGTTTCTATCCATCCATCCCCAGTCTGAATTAGGGATTAATTCCACTGTCCCATCAGTCCTTTGTCTTTTTACCCCATCAAAACTCTTGTAGGTTGAACCATTGGTAGGATCATCCGTAACCCAGACATGCCAGGACCAGAAAATTTCTCCGTTTACCTTGTAGGCAATGACGGCATTTCCTTCTTTCGTTTTGTTAATCGGAACTTTTATTTTTGCATCCTCTCCGGATCCGATAATCTCTAAACTGTAATTGTCTCCGGATTTTATCAATCCATGGATATCTTCCCAATACACATCTGCTGTTACAGTACCGGAAGGAATAGGACTTCCACCCATAAGCGGGTTAGAGTTCCACATTTTATAGGCTTTTTTTACAGGGATATAAAGACCATCCACATCAGCGTTGGTTTTCTTATCCTTACCCGTAAAGATATAACTGTTGGGTGCTTTTGCCCAATCTGCAAAATCAGATACGGCGCCTGAATTGATGGTAAAGCAGGAAACGGGACATTCCTCTGTAATTGGATTGTTAAAAATCCCTACATATTTTATAAATTTGTTGATCTCACTTTCGATATCCATCAAAGGCCTTGACGGACCGTTCCAGCTATTGATCACTTTTCTGTTTCTGATCGCTCCCACCCCATACAATGATGCCTGGGAAGTATTGCTTAATGAAAAATTCTCAGAACCAGGACCTCGCTGCTTGCCATTAAGAGGGGGATACCCAAAATCATCCGTTGTATTGTAGTTGCTTATCGCAGAAAGGGAAATAAATTGTCCATTGGCTTTATAAACTCTTAATCCGGTAACCTTGCTGATCACAATAACAACAGGCTGCTGATTGGCAAAAACATCTCCCAATTTTTCATCGATATAGTTATAAAGGTTATAATATCGGTTCACAAGAGTATTGGGCTTGGTAAAATTCAGATATCCTCTGCCTAAATCCTCTCCTCCTTCAGACGGTAGTAAAAACCAATTGCTGAAGTTAATAAAGAAACTTTCATTGGAAAATCTTCCTGCAAACATATATACCGGATCATGATAAGAGAACTCGAAAGGACTGGTATCACTGTTCTGATAAATATATTTCTGTGAACTGGCTATCGTAGAAAGGTTATTTGGGTTTGTAATGTTAACCAATGGTGAATTGGCATTAGAATTATCTAATACCGCTCTTCCCTGAAAAGACAAAACAATATTATCCAGCTTTCTCGCCAGATGCTGGGAAGTTACCCTATCTTTTACCCCGGCAACAGACCCATTTGGATTGTACACAACAGTTCCATTCTTTTTAGGGGTAAACAGAATGGTGTACTGGTTTTCATCCAGATCACAGTTTCCATAGATATAATCAGATTGTCTGTAATGGCTTACTGACTTATTCCATGAAACAGAGGACCAATTGGTTACCGTCTCATTCGAACTTAATTCGATTTTCAAGGAATGTGAAGCCAAAGCTGATTGTGGCAGCTCGAAATTAGCCGTAAGATCTTCATCATAGTCATAATTACCTGCAAAAGTTTTGCACCATATAGAAACCCAGTTGTTCTGGGCATCTTTGTACTTAATGGTAACTTTTACATCTCCTGCGGTAGCGGGTTTTTGAAAGTTTCCTTTCATAACTACCAATCCCTTCTCATTCACATTCTGTGAAATGATAATAAGCGGATCCAGATCATAGGTACTTGGCGGTAAAGCTGCCCTATGCTTGAATCTCGTACTGGTCTCATCAGGTTTGGGGACAGAAGCCGCCCTCGCCCAGGTATGAGATACTGCAATACAAAATATTACAGCAAAAATCTTTAAGGTGAATCTTTTTTTCATACCGATGGAATTAAAAAGTGTTTAGAAGGTAAAACGAACGTATAACCCATATAATGCTTTGAAAATCAAATAGAATTCAAAGCACTATCCCAACCCAGACCTTGTCAACAAAAGCCAGGATCGTAAATGTATTATCCGGAAAACAGGGTATATTAAATCGGATTCTTATGAATAAATTTCAGAGGAAGTGAACAAAGGAATCTACAAATAGGTAGAACGTAATCTTTTTCACGATTACATGTTTTAGTTTTCTGGTTATGTGCTGTACAAACCCTTAAAAATTCCAGATATAACTATCTTTAAATTTTTAACAAAGTTATCAAAAAAAAAGAAAAAAATCCCAAAATAGAGAAATTATATTTTTGAGAAAAATAGAATCATAAATAAAAAAATAGATATTTTATAACACAATAAACGTTATTAAAAGAAAAAACATATAAAAATATCCATTATCATTAAAAAATAAAATGAATAATATTAAGTGTTTTATATATTCATTTTTTCCAGCTTATATTAATTATAAAAAGCTATATTTTTAATTTGAAATATACACTGATCATCTTATGAGATTAAGTCCGGTTATTTTTTTAAAAAAGTTTCAAAAAAAGCTTTAGAGGCAATCCCATGTCAATGCCTAATTCATAAGATGGAACACGATAAACAAAGTCAGCCACAAGAACAGCAGCTACGAACATCATATTTTTATAATTCAATAAAGAATTGTCTATCAGCTTCATCTCCCCTTTTCTCTCAGGAAGCTGGAAAATAAGGATGATAAAGAAGAGAATAAAGTGATTATACAGCCATCTTCCTACATCAATCGCAATTAGAAACAGAGGAATAGTAAGTATAATACATGTAAAAAAAGCGATTAGCAGGAGCTTTTTATTAGAAATTTCCTCCTTCTTAAGAATAAAAATATAATACAGGATAAACAATAGCTGTATGGTAAAGCTCACTGCATAAAGACTGATTGTATTCAGATGTTCCAGATAATATTTTGTTTTAATCAGCTCGGTTTCTTTCCATTGAAAAATGTTATCATCCTGTAAATTGATCCCGCATTCATTAACAAGCTGAAGGGTGTGCTGATAATCCGGATTCATACTTCCCATAAAGAAAATAAATACAGCCGGAATGAAAAAGGCCAGTACGATTTTAAGAGTCTTCTGAATATCTAATCTCCTGTTATGAAGAAATAGGATCAATAAAAAATAGGGGGTATAAAAAATAAAACTTTCATGAATAAAAACGGATAAAGAGAATGAAATCAATAATATGTTCTCTCTAAATCCGGATAATTTATTTTTTGCTAAAAAATAAGCATATAGTACAAAAAGCAGCCATAAGATCCCGTCTTTTCTGGAACCAATTGCTGCATCAGAAAAAAATCCCCATAGACAGAATGGTGTAAGAAATAGGAAAATGTCTATAATATTTGTCTGTTTTAATTTAAATAATAGTGACAGAATATAAAAAAACAGAATATAAACGATCGCCTGAACTACAAAAACAGAATATTGTAATTTGATGGAGAATGAGTCATAAAAAAAGACAAAAACAGTTCCTAATAACCCTCTTCTTTTAAATCCTCCATCCTGATAATTAATCAACCAGTCCGCGAAAGCAAACCCATTACATGCATAATAGGCAAATCCAATTTTAAATAAGCAAAGAATCGTAACTGCTATAAGATACCACCCTGATTTAAATCCTTCCAGCGTTTTTTTCATCGAACTTAATATACTCTAGATCATCAAACTTAATTATCATATTCAATTAGTAACCAATTTAATATAAAAATTTTAAACTGTAATTACAAAAAAGGATATTATGGGTTGGGTATGAAATTTTTAAACTGATGGGCAGCCGTCACAATACCTGTAAGAATTAATGGTAAAAACAATCTTGTTTCCCAGAAAAGCCCCACCATCGCAATCATTATCAGGTAAGGAATGGAAAAGAACAGATATTTCCTGATGAATATTTTTCCTTTATCGTTACACAGCAAGTAACTGAAATATATACTGATCAATCCAAACAAAAGACCACTTAAGTTAAAAGGACTGCTGAAATTATCCCAAAAATAAATTCCTTCCACAAAAGATACGTTCTGGTGAATCATCATTCTAAGTCCTGCATAAGGCACTATAAAAGCAATCACCAAAAAGATAATTTCTTTAATGAAAGTAAAATCCTTCTTTTTCAATTTTTCAAAATCAATGCACATTGCCGCAAAAAAAGAAATATTCAGGCACGAAGTTTCTCTTGCGAGCGTAGAAATAAATACTACCGCACATAAAAGAATAAAGTCCAGAGGCTTTCTATTCTGCAGATATTTCAAAGTAAGCAATGCTCCTAAAAGATAAAAGAAGATCGCTATACAATCACAATTGGTAGGAACATACTGAACAATGACGATAAAGAATACAGCTACCAAATGAATCATTCTTCTGATATTCAAATGTAATGCATCTCCTGTAAGATTTAGCTTAAGAAGCGAATGCAAAACAACCGAAGACAATACAAAAAAGAAACTGTTAATCAGAAAAATGCTATGATAAAACAGTGTTCCTTGTTTTAAAAGAAAATTTTTGAGAAAAGGAACATAATTATTCACAATGAAAGTCACTAATTCTGTGACGTGTACACTCAGATAATTGGGAATTACTCTATAAGCATATACAGAAGAGAACATAAAATCCGGTGCTTTCTCCATCGTTTTCAACCTTACATAGGAAGACTCGAAGCCGTAATAGGACATCGCAAACAGCAAAAACGGAAGTACGGTTACAAATAAAAACCCATTTATTTTTTCATCATTTTTTATCGACATATCAAAAACAGATTCTTATTTTTTTAATAATAATTTTGGTTTAAAATACATTTCATCAAAAGGGAACTTGTACAAAAGTAGAATAATTTTCATTCCATTCAGAATATTTTATTGATTTTCAGCCAAAACTTCTCCCTAACTATTTTGATGTAATTCTTAAAAATTTAAATTTGCAGACTTGACCCAAATGCAATGCATCGCTTTTTTATATTTTTATATCATCTGATTTCCAGGAACAAAATCCTTTCTGTTTGTACAACTTTAGGGATTGCCCTTTTATGCCTTTTTTTTGCTTCAAAGATTAATTTTGAGGAAGATATTAATCAGATCATCCCTAAAAATGAAAAATCAGATCTTACGGCTAAGGTACTTAAACAGCTTAATTTTTCCGACAAGATTATTGTGATCATTGAAAATAAATCTGGTGAAGACAGTTTTCAGCTTTCCGAAACAGCAGATACTTTTTTACAAAAAACAGAGCCTTTGCAAAAATATATTGGTTCTATCCAGGGAAAAGTAAATGATAATGAAATTTCTGAAACCTTTGATTTCGTGAATCAGAACCTGCCTTTATTTCTTAATGAAAATGATTATAAGGAAATTGAAAACAAACTCGAAAAAGACAGTATTGCCAAACAGGTAGAGAATAATTATATTTCATTGGTTTCCCCTACCAGTCTTGTCACCAAAGAATTTATTAAAAAAGATCCTCTTGGACTGACCTTTTTAGGAATCAAAAAATTAAATGCTTTAAATATCAGCAAGGATTTTAAACTGGAAGACAGTTATATCGTAACCAAAGACGGTAAAAACCTCTTGCTGTTCATTGAACCTAAAAATAAAAGTAACGATACAAAAGCCAATGAAGTTTTTATTGACCAGCTTAATACGATAAAAGATAATCTCAATAAACAGTTCAAAGGAAAAACAGAAATCAGCTATTTCGGCTCTCCGGTTATAGCGGTGGCCAATGCCAAGCAGATCAAAAAAGACATCCAGAATACAGTTGTGATTTCTATGACAGTACTTTTGGTGCTGTTGATCTATTATTTCAGAAACTTCTTCACACCAATTATTGTATTTCTTCCTACAGTATTTTCTGTTTTACTGGCATTACTGGTTTTATATTTTATTAAGGATAAAATTTCTGCTATTTCATTAAGTGTAGGAGCTATTCTTATTGGGATCACCATAGATTATGCCCTGCATATTCTTACCCATTATAAGCACAACAACAATATTGAGGAGCTTTACAAGGAAATCACCCAGCCAATTATTTTGAGTAGTGCTACTACAGCAGTCTCTTTTTTATGCCTGGTATTTGTACGTTCCGAAGCCTTAAAAGATCTGGGACTTTTCGCCGCCATCACGGTTATTCTCTCTTCCATTACTGCATTGATTATTGTTCCTCAGCTGTATAAACCAAAGCCTAATAAAGAAAAGCTTAATACCAATTTCATAGATAAAATAGGTTCTTATCCTTATGAGAAAAACAAACCTTTAATTATTGGATGTTCCATCATTATTTTGGCTTGTTTATTTGGGTTCAGACATGTAGGTTTTAATGAAGACATAGGGGATCTGAACTATATTCCGAAAGAAATGAAGATCAGTGAGGCTAAGCTTCAGAAACTGTCGGATATCACTTCAAAATCCATTTATACGATTTCTTATGGGAATTCTGAAGAGCAGGCGCTAGCCAGAAACTCTCAATTAAATACCTTCCTTGAAAAGGAAAAAAAAGAGGGTAAAATCCTTAGTTATAATTCTATCGGAAGTATTGTTCTGTCTGAAAAAGATCAGCAAAAGAAAATCGAAGAATGGAAAAATTTCTGGAATGACAATAAAAAACACCAAACCGTTTCTGAGCTTATCACCCATGGAAATAAGTTTGGATTCAACAGCTCCGCCTTTGACAATTTCAATGAGATTTTAAATAAGAATTATTCCACATTAGACATCAAGGATTATGAAAAAGTAAAAGCGCTCCAGATTTCGGAATTCATGAGCAATGAAAACGGCTTTTACACGGTTTCTAATGTAGTGAAGGTAGATGAAAATAAAAGAGATGCGTTCATTAAAGATATTGAAAAGAAGCATGATGCCATTGCTATTGACCGCCAGCAGATGAATGAAAACTTTTTAGGCTTATTAAAAAGAGATTTCAATACGCTGATTAATTATTCTCTTCTTGCGATTATTTTAACCATTATTGTCTTCTTCAGAAATTTTGAATTAACGGTTCTTACCATGTTCCCTATTGTTCTGACAGGAGTAGTAACCGCCGGAATTTTATATTTCTTAGGATTAGAATTAAATATTTTCAGCACAGTAGTTTGTACTTTAGTTTTCGGTGTTGGGGATGATTTCAGCATTTTCCTTACCCAGGCGATGCAAAAAGAACATACTACAGGAAAAAATGAGCTTCCTACTTACAGAACATCCATAATACTAGCAGTATTTACAACCATTTTATCTATTGGTTCTTTAATTTTCGCTAAACATCCGGCTTTACATTCATTAGCTTTGGTAGCATTGATCGGAATGTTCTCAGTGATTATCATTACTTCTACCCTATATCCGTTCTGGTTCAGATTATTGATTACCAACAGAGCAAAAAAAGGACTTTCGCCTATAACATTCCGGCTTTTTATTGTATCCGTGTTTTCCTTTTTATATTATGGGCTTGGAGGAATGGTATTTTCAGCCATAGGAAGCTTCTTTGTGAAAAATTCAAAGGGTAAAACACTGAATATAATTAAACTTATTTTAGCTAAGTTTTTAACTTCTGTTCTGTATTCTAATCCATTTGTAAAGAAGAAGGTCATTGAAAACCCAAAAGAAGACTTCGGCAAACCGGCAGTCATTATTGCCAATCATACTTCTTTCCTGGACACCCTGGCTATTGCAATGGCAACCCATAAAATCATTTATTTAGTAAATGATTGGGTGTACCAATCTCCAGTCTTCGGAAAATTGGTAAGAGCATTGGGCTTTTATCCGGTTTCTCAAGGTATTGAAAACGGAATGGATAAATTGAAGGAAAAAATTGCTCAGGGATATTCTCTTGTTGTCTTCCCTGAAGCGGAACGTTCTTATACCAATGACGTAAAAAGATTTCATAAAGGAGCTTTTTATCTTGCAGAACAATTTGAGCTGGATGTTCTTCCTTTATATATTCATGGAAATTCTGAAGTGCTGCCAAAAGGTGACTTCATTATCTATGATGGAAGCATTACTGTAAAAGTAGGAGATAGAATCAGTAAAGATGATCTTAGTTATGGTAAAAATTATTCTGAAAGAACAAAAAAGATCAATGCTTACTATCGAGAGGAATTTGCTAAGCTGAGAGAAGAAACTGAAGATGAGAATTATTTTAAAAAGCAATTATTCTTAAGTTATTTATATAAGGATAATGAAGTAGTAACAGAAGTAAAAAAAGATTTTAACACCCATAAATCCGTTTACTTTGAACTGAATAAACATATTGCCACAGATGCCAACATCCTGCATATTGCTGATGATTTTGGTCAAAAAGATGTTCTATTGACGCTCTATCAGGCCAGCCGAAGAATATTCTCATGGATCAGAAATGACGAAAAGCGAATCATAGCTGAACATAATTATCTTGTAAAAAGAAGAAAGATAAACTATATAAAGGAACTATCTGAAGTCACTAAAAACATTGATGTTCTTTTGGTTTCGGATGACTATTTTGACATCAATAATAGTAAGAATCTCCCTGAGACGATTATTTTTATCAATACCACAAAAACGGAAATAGAAAATAAAAATTATATATTAGAATTTAGTTCTGACTCATTAAAAGTATTTAAAACTAAATAATACATATGAAAAACATATTTTTGTAAACGCTAAAAAAGATTCCATGAAAAAAAATATACTTGTCATATATTATTCTCAAACCGGTCAACTGGAGGATATTGTGAAAAATATTGCCAAGCCTTTTGAAGCGCAAAAGGAAGAATATAATGTTACCTATTATAATATTAAATTAAAGGAGGACTTCCCTTTTCCTTGGCAAAGTGATGTTTTTTTCAACACCTTTCCGGAGTCTTATTTACAAATACCCAAGGAAATTGTAACCCCTTCAGAAGAAATACTGAACAAAAAATATGACCTCATCTTGTTCGGATATCAGGTATGGTATCTCACACCATCAATCCCGATTATTTCATTTTTAAAGAGCGGCTATGCAGAGCAGATCTTAAAAGACACTCCAGTAGTCACTATTTCCGGAACCCGAAACATGTGGATGCTTTCTCAGGAAAAACTGAAAGTATATTTAAGAGATCTTAAAGCCCAACTTGTTGGAAACATTGCTTTGGTAGACAGACATGACAACTACACCAGTGTTTTGACTATTCTTCGATGGCTGACAACAGGCCAAAAGGAAAAATCAGGTATGCTTCCTGCTGCAGGAGTTTCAGATGAAGAAATTATAGGCTCTGTAAAATATGGCGAGATCATTGAAAAGCATTTTAAAAACAATCATCTGGAAAATTTACAACCGGATCTTGTAAAAAATGGTGCCATTGAAATTCGTCCGTTTTTAGTGCGTGTAGAAAAGGTAGGGAACAAGATTTTCACAGTATGGTCTCATCTGATTATCAAGAAAAAAGAGAAACGTCCATTGCTGGTAAAATTCTTTAAGGTATATTTGATGGCTGCGATATGGATCATCTCACCTGTCGTTTTGGTGTTACACCTGCTTACAACCCCTATATTTTGGTTTAAAAGACAAAAACAAAAAAGATATTTACAAGGAATTAATTTAAAATAGAATGTACGACGTATTTATAACAAAAGCTTCAAAATTTTTACCCAATGCACCGGTAGCAAATGATGAAATGGAAACATATCTGGGGCTTATCAATGACGCACCTTCTAAAGCCAGATCACTTATTTTAAGAAATAATAAAATCACCACAAGATATTACGCTTTAGATAAAGAAGGAAATCCTACACATACCAATGCTCAGCTTACGGCAAAGGCCATTGAAGGACTTTTTGATGAGAATTTCAAAAAGAAGGATATGAAGTTGTTATCTGTAGGAACCACTTCTCCGGATCAGATTCAGCCTTCACACGCTTCTATGGTCCACGGTGAGCTGAATATTGGTAAATCTATTGAGATCAATACTGCAACCGGACTTTGTAATTCAGGAATGAATGCTCTTAACTATGGCTTTCTTTCTGTAAGAGCCGGAGTACAGGAAAGTGCTGTATGCGCAGGTTCTGAAAGAATGTCTGCATGGATGACAGCCGATAAATTCAACCATGAAGCGGAAAACTTAAAATTATTGGAAGAAAGACCCATCATTGCTTTCAAAAGAGAATTCCTTAGATGGATGCTTTCTGACGGAGCAGGTGCTTTCTTATTAGAAAATAAACCCAGAGAAAACGGAATTTCTTTAAGAGTGGAATTTATTGATTTCTATTCTTATGCTCACGAGATCGAAGCCTGTATGTATGCCGGATGTGAAAAGCAGGAAGACGGAAGCTTAAAATCATGGGCAGATTATCCCTCTGATTCATGGTTGAAAGACTCTATTTTTGCCATCAAACAAGACACTAAAATTCTTGATAAATATATCCTGGTAAAAGGTGCGGAAAGCTTAAGAGCTTCTTTTGACAAACATCATCTGGATCCTGAAAAAATTGACCATGTATTGGCTCACATCTCTTCAGGCTATTTCAAAGATGGACTGAAAGATGAATTCGCTAAAAAAGGAATGGATTTCCCTGCTGAAAAATGGTTCTATAACCTTTCTGATATTGGAAATATCGGTGCCGGATCTATTTTCGTAGCATTAGAAGAGCTGATGAACTCCGGAACATTGAAAAAAGGAGAAAAAATACTTCTTTGTGTTCCTGAGAGTGGAAGATTCGCTTATTCTTGTTCACTATTAACAGTCTGCTAATGGAAAACAGACTGCCATCATCCGATAAAGATTTTGTACAAAGTCTTATTCCACAGCGTGCACCATTTGTAATGGTACACGAGTTATCAGAATATTCAGAAAGCCACCTTATTTCAGGATTTGAAGTAAAAGAAGATAATCTTTTCATTCAGGATGGTTTTTTTCAGGCATCAGGGCTGATAGAGCATCAGGCACAAAGTGTAGCACTTCACACAGGGTACAAGTATTATCTGCTTGGAAAAGATGCCCCTACAGGATACATCGGAGCCATTAAATCCTTTGAAGCTGAAATGTTGCCTAGAATTGGAGATCAACTGAAATCTGAGGTAACCATCCTCAATGAAGTAATGGGAGTAACCCTTGTAGACATCGTTACCAAATTAAATGGTGAAGTGATTGCAAAATCTCAAATGAAAACTGCTGTAAAATAACTTGTAATGGAAATCAGGGAAGAAAATATCATCAATATCCACAACTTTTTACCTCATCGTGAACCGATGCTGATGGCAGACTATATTCTGGAGCTGACCCAAGAAAAAGTAGTGACTTCCTTTGAAATAAAAGAAGACAATATCTTTGTACATAACAATGAATTGGCAGAAGCCGGATTAATTGAAAACCTGGCACAGACCTGCTCATCCATCCTTGGACAAAGCTTCTTTGAAAATCCGGAAGCAGATACCAAAGTGATAGGCTTTATCACCAATATCAAAAAGATTGAGATCTTCGGACTTCCCAAAGTAAATGACAAAATCATTTCAAAAGCATCACTGATTTCCCAGTTTGAAAATATCTGCCATATTTTCTGCGAAACCTTCAACAACGAAGAATTGTTGATCAGAGCAGAGATAAACCTGTTTATTCAGGAGGTAAAATCGTAAAAAAGAAAGAAAAAAGACTATAAAAGCTGTGCGTTTTGTACAGCTTTTTTGTTTTTTTGATGATTACATAAATTGGATGTTGTTATTTTTAACGCTATGATCGCCAAGGAAATGTTTATTCTTATTGTTTTAAAGTTCGCTAAGGCGTTTCACTTAGCTAAGGCTGCTAATTATTTTTACGTGGGAAATTACTGTATCCATCATTAGGTTTTGGCTAAAGCCAGATGAATTTTATGATTTATTTAGGTGGGCTAAAGCCCACCTCTATTGAATTTAAAACCACTGATCTTATCACACTCTCCCATGGGTGAGTGAAACGCCTTTGCGAGCGAGAAATATCCACAATCAATACCCCTTCCGCGAACCTTGCGTTAAAAGTAACAACCGTCAAAAACATCACAGAACCTTGTGAATATTGGTGGAATTATTGGTGACATCTGTGTTTAAATAACAGCATATTTCACGTGAAACATTCCATAAACCTGTGGAACATTCACTATCAGGCAAGTATCATATTTAAACAAAAAGTGGAACATTTCTGCTCCACTTTACCTATTATTAAAACTAAAATATTAGTATCCGAAGATCTCTTCAAGCGATACCTCCTGGAATGTTCCCATCTTGTTGATAGATTCCATATTCAGATTTTCTTTCTTACCGATGATTGCTGTATTGTATTGTACAGGTTTCACTTCTGTATTATAGAATCCTGTCAGTTGAGGCAGTGTCAAACTTTGAATTTCAGCGTAAGTATCTTTTCTAAGATCATAATCAACACCTAGCTTTTTAAGGGCTAGCTGGCTGAAGAAGATATTAGTCCTGTTGATTCTGTTAGATGCAATTTGCTTTAATGCAGAACCTCTTGCATTTTCAAACTGTGTTGGGATCTGTGGCAGCTCAGCCATCAGATCGCTCATTGCATTGACTGCCAAAGGAAGTTTATTCGCCTGTGTCCCTATATAATTAGTGATATAGTTAGCATGCCCTTTTTCTGAAGCATTTGCATAAGAAACATAGGCAGAATATGCTAAAGACTTACTTTCTCTGATTTCCTGGAAAACAATAGATGATAATCCTCTTCCGAAATATTCATTGAATACATTAGACTTTCCGAAGTTGCTTAGGTTTACAGTGCTTCCTTTAGCTACTTTTGCCATTTCCATCTGTACCATATCATAATTCGTGAAATATACTTTTCCTGTTGTTGCAGGCTCTGCATATTCCTTAGCTTTTGCAGGTTGCAGACTCGCGTTTACAATATAAGGCTGTACAGCTTTTTCCATTCCCGCTTGATCCTGTCCATAAAGAAGAACCTCGTAAGGATATTGGTTCAGTGTTTTGATCTTTTTCATTAATTCTGCAGCATCAATGCTTTCCAGACGAGCTTTAGAAATAACATCTGTCATTCTTGAGTCTTTCCCATATTTTGCATAGTTGGAAAGCGCTCCCATAATTTTTACTTTATCTTTTTTGGCAACTTCTCTGGCTTCAAGAATCGTTTTTACAGTTTGGCTGTAAATCGCTTTATCTGCTTTTACGTTCGTCATCCAGTGATTCATTAACTCCACTCCTTTCTTCATATTACTTTCAAGTCCTGATAAAGTAACGATAGTTTGATCATTAGAAGTTCTGAAACTGTAAGAGATTCCTAACTTATAAAATTCTTCCTTCAATTGCTCCGGAGTATATTGATCTGTTCCAAGGTATTCGAAAAGTGTTCCCGCTAAAGAAAGTTCTTTATCATGATCTGTTCCGAAAGGGAAAACATAGCTTACCTGGGCAATCTCATTGTATTTATTCTTTACAAAGCTTACCGTTTTATCTTTTACCTTTGAAGTCTGGATCACTGTTTTATAATCCACAAATTCAGGCTTAATTTCAGTAACCTTTGTATTTAAAATATCTTTAAGGAAAGGAGATTGAGCCTCTCTGTTCAGCTTAATAGGAGTAATTCCCGGGTTCTCTACACGAACAAGTTTATCATTCACTCCTTTTTCTTTGTAAACAACTACATAGTTATCCTTAAAGAACTCATTTGCGAATTTTACCACATCCGCTTTAGTGATCTTTTCGTACTGATTGATCTCATCCAGTTCCTGCTCCCAGCTTCTTCCTTTGATATAGGAATCATAAAGCTCGGTAGCCAAACCATCAGCAGTTTCCCAGCCTTTCATGCGCTGAACCTTTTTATCGTTGACGATGGCTTTCAGCATCCAGTCCGGGAACTGTCCTTTTTTAACCAGATCGAGCTGATCCAGCAATAACCTTTTAGCCTCATCAAAGCTTTGTCCATCCTTAGGAGTTACTACTAATGCAAATGTTCCATACATTTTGAATGGAGATTCATAAGCTCCTGCACCTAACGTTTTCTGTTTTTGATTAATATTAAGGTCAATCAAACCAGCATCTCCTCTATTGCTTAAAATCTCTGCAACAACATCTGCTAATCTAGCCTCCTGGCTTCCATAAGAATCTGTTCTCCACGCCATCGTCATTCTTGGTGTAGACGGACTTTTTACTGTTCTGGAAACAATCTGAGTCATGGGCTCTTCTGTTACCATTTTTTTCATCGGAAGCTCCTTATATTTGAAAGCTCCGAAATATTGATCAACTAATTTTATAGTTTTATCAAAATCAAGATCTCCAACCAATACTACAGCCATATTATTAGGCACATAATACGTATCAAAATACTTGTGAATTGCTACCATTGAAGGACTTTTCAGATGCTCAGAAGTACCGATAGTTGTTTGCTGTCCGTTCGGGTGTTTTGGGAAAAGAGCTTCCATCAAAGCATAGTTTACCAAACGGCCATCATTATCCTGCGCTCTGTTGTATTCTTCATACACCGCTTCTAGTTCTGTGTGGAAAAGACGAAGTACTAATTCTGAGAAACGTTCCTTTTCAACTCTTAACCATTTTTCAAGTTCATTAGATGGAATATTGTTTTTGTAAACTGTTTCATCCAACCAGGTATGAGCGTTCGTTCCTGTTGCTCCCAGTGAAGAAATAGCTTTATCATATTCATTAGCAATTGCATATTTTGAAGCTTCCTGAGATACCTCATCAATCTTTTTATACAATTCCTTTTTCTTTGCTGGATCCTTTTCCGCTTTATGCTGCTCATAAAGATCAGAAATCTGCTGTAACAAAGCTTTTTCTTTTGCCCAGTCCTGAGTTCCCAGTTTTGAAGTTCCTTTGAAAACCATATGCTCTAAGTAGTGAGCCAATCCCGTATTATCACTTGGATCGTTATTAGATCCTGTTCTTACCGGAATATAAGTCTGGATTCTTGGGGCATCTTCATTTTTAGCGAGATAAACCTTTAGTCCGTTTTTCAGGGTATAAACTCTTACCCCGGAACGGTCATTTTTTACCGTTTCATACGTATACCCTTGGGCATCTGTTAGTTTTTGAGTATCGAATTTCTGAGCCATAGCACTAAGCATGCAGAAAAGCGAAACAGAAATAAAAAATTTCTTCATAGTGGTTATTTAATAATTTTATAATCAAATTTCTAATCCATTAGTCTTATCATAGGACTTACTTGTTACAGCCTTCCCATCATAAGTATTAACAGTATTCTTTAAGATTTCATTACATCAAAATAGTTAAACATATCTGAATTAAAAATTGAGGAAAACAAAGATTATTTGTAATACTACGAGGCAAGGGAAAAGATATCCATCAGTATCCCCTTATTCAAACGGAGAAATATAATCATGAGCCTTATTATGAAAATATAAATGAAAAAACCTTATACAGTCATTATTTCACAAAAATTTTCTATTCAAAGATGGCTTAATTTTCATATTATGTATTTTCACTATTTTAGCCACTTGATTAAAAAATCGAGAACAGATGAAATAAAGTTCATCTGGAACCTAAAAAATTAAACATTATTCAGATGAAAAAACAAGACCTGCCTCAAGACGAAAGTAATCTGAAATCCGCCAACATGACAGAAGTACTGTATGTAACGGATGAAAATGATAATTATACAACTGCCAACAGTACCGGCTGGGATGCAAAAAAAGCTGCTTTGGATGAATCTATGGAACTGATTTATGAGAGAATTGAAGAAGCAAAGCAAAATGTTGCCAATAATCTGGTAAGTCCTATCGTTTATTTTATGGAATTCAATAAAATGGATCTGGGAGTATTAGCCTCTTATGTAGGAATGTGGCAATGGAGGGTAAAAAGACACTTTAAACCCAAAGTATTTAAAACACTGAGTGAAACCGCACTGAAAAAATATGCTGATGCATTTGGGATTTCAGTGAATGAACTAAAAAACTTCGACGGGAAATAAATAAAGTGGCACTTCCATTTTATTTACCTATGAAAAAGATATAAACTGCAAATGAAATTAAACTTTGAACACCATCAGACTGCGCATTGCGAAAACGGTGTTGCTTCTAATCTACTGCTTAACAGAGGACTGAAACTAAGTGAGCCTATGATCTTCGGGATTGGCTCAGGATTGTTTTTTGTCTACCTTCCCTTTTTAAAGGTGAATTTTGCTCCGGGCTTCAGCTATCGTCCGATGCCGGGTGCTATTTTCAGTAAAGCGGCCAAGAGATTAGGAATTAAAATCAAAAGAGAAAAGTTTTCTAACCCTCAGGATGCTCAAAAAGCACTGGAAAGAAACTTAGAACAAAATATCCCTACAGGTCTTCAGGTAGGTGTTTTCAACCTTACCTATTTCCCTGAAGAATATAAATTCCACTTCAATGCCCACAATCTTGTGGTCTATGGTAAAGAAGACGGCAAATTCCTGATCAGTGATCCGGTAATGGATTATACCACAACCCTTACAGAAGCAGAACTGGAAAAAGTACGATATGCCAAGGGGGCACTTCCCCCAAAAGGACATATGTATTATCCTATTTATATTCCTGAAGATGTTCATCTGGAAGAAGCGATTAAAAAAGGGATTAAAGATACCTGTAAAAATATGCTGGCTCCTGTACCATTAATTGGAGTAAAAGCGATGAGATGGGTTGCTAAAAGTATCCCGAAATGGGCAGAGAAGAAAGGAACAAAAGTAACCAACCATTATCTGGGCCAATTGATCAGAATGCAGGAAGAGATCGGGACCGGAGGCGGAGGCTTTAGATTTATCTATGGAGCCTTTCTTCAGGAAGCAGCAGTTATCCTTAAAAATGACGAATTAAAAGAACTTTCAAAGGAAATTACCTCCATTGGTGATCTTTGGAGAGATTTTGCAGTAGATATTGCCAGAGTTTATAAAAACAGAAATGCTAAGAGCGATATCTACAACACCTTATCAAAAACAATGCTTCATATTGCAGATTTAGAAGAAGCTTTTTATAAAAAACTGAGAAAAGCAATCTGATATGGCAGAGAATATGATTGAGATCAAAAATCTTTATAAAAAATATAAAAATTCCGATGAGTTTTCCGTCAATGATATCACTTTGAATATCGACAAAAACGAGATCTACGGAATTCTTGGACCCAACGGAGCAGGAAAAACAACTTTAATTTCCATGCTTTCCGGCTTAATAAAACCCACTTCCGGGCAGTTTACCATCAATGGACTGTCTCCTCAAAAAGACAATTTCAAGATCAGAGAGGTCATGGGAATTGTTCCACAGGAGTACGCCCTTTATCCTACTCTTACCGCTAAAGAAAACCTTATGTTTTTCGGAAGCTTGTATGGCTTAAAGCATAAACAGCTTACCAAAGCTATTGATGATTCCCTGGAAATTATGGGGCTTTCAAAATTTGCCAATAAGCAGGTAGGACAATTTTCTGGTGGAATGAAACGCCGTTGTAACCTCATCGCCGGAACTCTTCACAATCCGAAAGTCCTTTTTCTGGATGAACCTACCGTAGGAGTAGATGTACAATCCAAAAAAGTAATTATAGATTTCCTTTTAGAATTGAATAAAAGCGGAACATGCATTATCTATACTTCCCACCACCTTTCTGAGGCGGAAGAATTCTGCACCAAAATCGCCATTATCGATAAAGGAAGAATTCATGCTGTAGGAACTCCTGAAGAGCTTGTTTCTCAGATTGCCCATGCAGAAAACCTTGAAGATGTTTTCATTTCATTAACCGGAAAAGAATTAAGAGATGTTGTTGTATAAATTGTGGAGAAGCTTTATTAAGGAAATTCTTCTGCTGAAAAGAGATATTGGAGGTATTGTCATCATTTTTGTGATGCCGCTGCTTTTGATTGTAACCATTACCCTGATTCAGGATTCTACTTTTAAAAACCTTGAGGGTTCAAAAATCCCAATCATTTTTATTGATAACGATCAATCCGAAGTTTCCAAAAATATAAAAGGGGAACTGGAAAATAGCAAAACATTTCAGCTGCTAACCAATTTCAACGAAAAATCAGCACAGGATGCTGTTTTTGCCGGAGATTATCAGATGGCCATCGTTATTCCTGAGGATCTTACAAAGGATTTAAATTCTAATATTGATTCCAAGGTTCAGACGATTGTAAGTTCATTTGGATTAGAGGGTGATTCTGCAAAAACAAAAATAGAAGCTCCAAAAGCCAAAGAGATTCATTTGTATTTTGACCCGGCTACCAACGCAGGATTCAAAAATTCTGTGATGAATTCTGTGAACAAAATGGTTTTTGAGATCGAAAATAAAAAGATCTACAAAGCCTTTCAGGATCAACTGGGAACAACAGAAAACCTTGAAGAAAATAAAAACCTAATCAGTTTCAAGGAAATCATCCCGAAAAAAGGAGAAATGGATATCATGCCGAATTCCGTTCAGCATAATGTTCCTGCCTGGACTCTTTTCGCTATCTTTTTCATCGTGGTTCCTTTGTCTATCAACCTTGTAAAGGAAAAAAGCCAGGGAACAAGTGTAAGAGCCAGAATAAGCCCTACTCCCTATTTTGTTCATATTTTAGGAAAGACATTTACCTATCTGATTATCTGCCTTATTCAATTTTTACTGATGGTAGCTGTAGGGATCTATCTTTTCCCATATATGGACCTTCCGGCGTTTGATGTATCCGGAAAAATGTTCCAGCTCGTTACAGTAACTCTCTTTGCCGGGCTTGCTGCCATTGGATTTGGAGTATTACTGGGAACCATTGCAGATACCCAGGAACAGTCAGCCCCTTTTGGAGCAACATCTGTAGTAGTCCTGGCAGCAATTGGAGGAATCTGGGTTCCGGTATTTTTAATGCCTGAATTCATGCAGACTGTCGCTAAATTTTCTCCTATGAATTGGGGATTGAATGCTTATTATGATATTATATTAAGAAACAGTGGAATCGGCGGGATTGCCAAAGAACTGGTATTCCTGTTTTTATTTTATATTGCCACCGTATCCATTTCTATTTTTTATGAAAGGAAACTTCATAATATTTAATTTATTTTATTACTAATATTGTCAGGAAGTTTCTGGCATTCATAAAAAACAACACTCAGGAAGAAAAACATGCATTCTAACGAAAATATATTAACCTTTACCGAAGAAGTAAGAGTACGATTCAATGAGACAGACCCGCTCGGTATTGTCTGGCATGGCCATTATATCGTTTATTTTGAAGACGGAAGAGAAGCCTTCGGGCGCCAGCATGGTCTCACTTACCTTGATATTCAGAAGGCAGGCTATGTAACCCCTATTGTAAAAAGCACCTGTGAACATTTTCTTCCCTTAAAATATGGAGAAACCTTCAGAATTGTGACCACTTTTGTCAATTCTGCTTCCGCGAAACTTATCTATAAGTACGAACTTTTCAATCACGAAAATAAATTGGTGTGCAGTGGAGAAACTGTTCAGGTATTTCTGGATAGCAACGGAAGTTTATGTTTATACAACCCGGAATTTTTTCAAGCCTGGAAAGATAAAATGGGATTATCATGAAGAAAGAAATTTATATTACAGATTACAACTGTGTAACTCCTCTTGGCTTTGATGTAGATTCTAACTGGAATGAACTTTTAGCTGGAAAATCAGGGGTTGATTTACATAAAATTATAGAAAGCCAGGATGCTTTTTACGCCTCCGGAATCAATTCTGAAAAGCTGAATGAAGAATTTGACAGAGTATTCTCTCAAATTGAACAACAAACATTCACAAGGCTGGAGAAGATGCTTCTTCTAAGCATGAAGTCTTTAGTGGAAAAACATACTATATCTGAAGACACAGCGCTAATTCTTTCGACGACAAAAGGAAACATCAGTTTATTAAAAAATCAGACTGAATTACCGGAAGACGTTTACTTGTCGTACTTAGCTCAGAAGATTGCTGATTTTTTTGGATTTAAAACCAAACCTATCGTGGTTTCCAATGCCTGTGTTTCTGGGGTAATGGCTATTGCAGTAGCTAAAAATATAATTCAGGCAGGAAAATATAAAGATGCTTTTGTAATCGCAGGTGATGAGATTTCGGAATTTGTAATTTCCGGTTTCAATTCATTTCAGGCGATTGGTTCAGAACCATGCAAACCTTATGATAAAAATCGGAACGGAATCAATATTGGTGAGGCAGCCGCAGCAGTTTACCTCACTACAGAATTTTCAGAAAATGAAAAATTAAGATTTAAAGTATTGGGAGATTCAGCTATCAATGATGCTAATCATATTTCCGGACCTTCCAGAACAGGAGACGGTTTATACGGAAGTATCAGAAATGCAATGATGGAAGCCAATGTTTCCGCACAGCAAATCGATTTTATTTCAGCCCACGGAACAGCAACATTATACAACGATGAAATGGAAAGTATCGCCTTCAGCAGAATGGAACTGCAAAACGTTCCTTTAAACAGCATGAAAGGATATTATGGGCACTGTCTGGGTGCTTCCGGTCTTCTGGAAAGTATTATTTCGATGGAAAGTGCTCTTCAAAACACTTTAATTCCTTCTAAAAACTTTGAGGAAATGGGTGTATCTCAACCTTTGAATATTATCAGGGGAAATCAGGCTGCAACTGTAAGATATATTTTGAAGACGGCATCTGGTTTTGGAGGCTGTAATGCAGCAATTGTGCTGGAAAAATGTTAAAATGAATAGGATGAAGAGAATAAGCAGCTGCACCATAGAACATTCAAAAATAATCGTTGATGGAAACCTTATTTTTGAAACCGAAAGCAATACATTCCTGGAATTTGCAAAAGAAGCCTATAAAAGCCTGGCACTCAGTTATCCGAAATTTCATAAAATGGATAGTCTGAGTAAATTGGCCTTTCTCTCTGCCGAGATGCTTTTAAAAGAGGAAGACCACAGCAGAACAGCATTAGTTTTTGCCAACAAATCATCCAGTCTGGATACTGACTTCAAATATCAGGAAAGTATCAATTCACAGGAGAACTACTTCCCTAGTCCGGCTGTCTTTGTTTATACCCTGCCTAACATCTGTGTAGGGGAAATCAGCATTAAACACAAAATGCAGACTGAGAATGCTTTCTTCGTTTTGGACGAATTTGATGAAAATTTTTTAAACAAATATGCTGAACAGATCCTCCTTTCTAGAAAAGCTGATAAAGTATTATGTGGCTGGGTTGAATTATTTCAAGAAAATTATAAAGCTTTTGTATATTTGCTCACATTATAAATTTGATAATTTGAAAATGTGCTATTTCTATCATGTAAAATGTTAGAATTTAAAGTACAATAACTATTCAACAGATTTTTTTTATTTAAAATCCAATGTCTGATAGAATTCACTATATTTTCAAATTATCTCATTAACATATTTTCAAATTAAACCCTTTTATGGAAAACTTAAAAACTGAATTGAAGCACAAAATTATTGAAGTCCTTAACCTTGAAGATGTTTCTGTAGAAGAAATCAAAGATACAGATCCTTTATTTGGAGGCGGATTAGGATTAGATTCTATCGACGCATTAGAATTGATCGTTCTTCTTGACAAAGACTATGGAATAAAATTAGCCGATCCTAAAAAAGGAAAGGAAATTTTCCAATCTATCGATACCATGGCTAAATTCATCGAAGACAACAGAACAAAATAATTTTTTTCAAACGCTAGGTTCGCTGAGCTTTTTAACCATCGGAAAATATTTTTCGGTCGCAAAGGCGCTTCGCTTAGCAATGAACACTAATTGTATTTTCTTGGCTGAGTGAAACGCCCTTGCGAGCTTAAAAAACAGTTTAAAAATAAAGCTTTGCACTCATTGCGTTAAATAATTCATAGAAAAACTAATTAATGAATCAAAATATTGCCATAACAGGAATGGGCATCATTTCCTCCATTGGAAATAATGTAGAGGAAAATTTTATTTCATTACAAACCGGAAAACACGGTATTTCAGATATACAAATGTTTGAAACCCGTCATGCCGGAGCGATTAAAACAGGTGAAATAAAATTATCCAATGAAGAACTTGTACAGAAACTTCAGCTTAACGATGATAATAATGTTACAAGAACCTCTTTATTAGGAATGGTTGCCGCCAAAGAAGCTGTAGAAAATGCCGGAATATCAAACATTAACGGATACAGAACCGGACTTATTTCTTCTACCAGCGTCGGAGGAATGGATATTACTGAAAAATATTTCTATTCCTATGAAGACTTTCCTGAAAAGCAAAAATACATTGACGCTCATGACGCCGGAAATTCCTCATTGGCTATTGCCGATCATTTGGGATTAAAAGGTATGGTTTCTACCATCAGTACAGCTTGTTCTTCTGCAGCCAATGCTATTATGATGGGGGCCAAACTTATTAAAAATGGAGTTTTGGATCGTGTTATTGTTGGAGGAACAGATTCTCTCTCAAAATTTACACTGAATGGGTTCAATACCCTGATGATCCTTACAGACTCATACAATACTCCTTTTGATAATGACAGAAAAGGATTAAACCTTGGAGAAGCGGCTGCTTTTTTAGTGCTGGAATCCGAAGAAGTTGTTAAAAAAGAAAACAAACAGGTGCTGGCCTATCTTTCCGGCTATGGAAACGCTAATGACGCACATCACCAAACCGCCTCTTCTGAAAACGGACAAGGAGCATTTTTAGCGATGCAGAAAGCGCTAAAGGTTTCTGGATTGAAAAAAGAGGACATCGATTATATCAATGTTCACGGAACAGCAACTCCAAATAATGATCTATCTGAGGGAATTGCCATGATCAGGATTTTTGGAGAAAATAATGTCCCTGAATTCAGCTCTACAAAAGCATTTACAGGACATACACTGGCTGCCGCAGCCGGAATTGAAGCTGTATTTTCAATTTTAGCGATGCAGCACAACCTTATTTTCCCCAACCTGAATTTCAAAACAAAAATGGAAGAGTTCGATTTAACTCCGGTCACTGAACTGAAGAAGAAAAATATCACTCATGTACTTTCCAATTCATTTGGATTCGGTGGAAACTGTTCAACTTTAATTTTCTCGAAATCATGAGTACAGTATACATCAACAGTGCATCCTGTATCTCAGTTCAGGACACTTTAAACGAAAATATCCTTCAAAATCTTAAACCGGAAAATTCGGTGAAGATCATTAAAGCCATAGAACCTAATTACAAAGAATTCATTCCTCCCGCAATGATTAGGAGAATGTCTAAAACCGTAAAAATGAGTTCCGTAGCTTCACATTACGCTTTAAAAGAAGCTGGAATTGAACAGCCGAATGCTATTATTGTAGGAACCGGAATGGGATGTTCACAAGATTCTGAAAAGTTTTTGAAAAACGTGATTGATAATCATGAGGAATTCTTAACACCTACATTTTTTATTCAGTCTACTCATAATACTGTTGCAGGCCAAATTGCATTGGGATTACAGTGCCACGCCTACAACTTCACCTATGTAAATACTTCGTCATCGTTGGAATTTTCTTTTTTGGATGCCCAACTTCAGATAAAGGAGGGTGAAGCAGAAAATGTTCTGGTTGGCTCAACTGATGAGCAGACCGATAGAACAATGGAACTCTATTGTCTGAATAATACCATTAAAAAAGAATCAGATCTGCCAGTAGATTATCTGCATTCTACCACCAAAGGTGTTATTTGGGGTGAAGGCGCCAGTTTTTTTGTAGTTGGAAAAGATAAAACAGAAAAAACCTACGCAAAACTCACCGACATTAAAATCAGCAATAGATTGGAGCTGAATGAAACCTCAGATTTTATTCACGAGTTCTTAACTAAAAACAATCTAACAGCCAACGAAATTGATGCTGTCATTTTGGGTTTCAGCGGTGATGCAGCCTCTGATGTTTATTATACAAAAGCAATGCATCTGTTTCCGGATTCAGCATTACTGTACTACAAACATTTGAGTGGAGAATTTAACACGGCAAGTGGTTTTTCTACGTTTATAGCATGTCATATTCTTAAGGAACAAAAGATTCCGGAAGTGATGATGATTAACGCAGAGAAAAAGCAGGAAGTAAAAAATATACTTCTTTACAATCATCTGTCAGGTGATGATCACAGCTTAGTATTACTGGAAAGAGCTTAATGATTTTATTGTAAGGTAGTTTTTGTCATTCAGAGCGAAACAAAGTGAAGCGTGGAATCTCAATATAGATAGTTTGAATATATAGGTTTAGACTCTTACAGAGTGACAAGAAGAATATTAAAAACATCTCAAAATTATATAAAGTAATCTTTACGGTCATTCTGACGAAGGAAGAACCTCTACTAGAAATACCTCACTAATCATGAAACATTATTCATTCATCCTGTTTTATCTCTTCTGTAACGTTTTTATCTATGCGTTTCATGGAAGTCTTTGGGTGTATATGGCATGTTTCCTTGCTTTTTCAGCAGTCGTGGTTTGGGGATCATTTGCTATTGAGCTGGGATATTTCGTCAACAGTATTACCCATAAAAGAACAAGAATTAAAGAAGTAGCCCTTACTTTTGATGATGGTCCTACGGAATTTACGCCTAAGTTTTTAGACCTACTCAAAGAGCATGAGGTAAAAGCGACTTTTTTCTGTATTGGAAAACAGATTGAAAAATATCCTGAAACCTTTCAAAGAATCATTACTGAAGGGCATACCATAGGAAATCATACTCTATCGCATTCCAATTCAACAGGTTTTTTATCAACTTCAAAAATGATGGCAGAGATTGAAAACTGTGATAAAGTCATAACGAAAGTTGGGAATATACAAACCCATTTATACAGACCGCCTTTCGGGGTTACCAATCCCAGTATTGCCAAAGCAATACAACGAACTCATAAAACAAGTATTGGTTGGAATGTCCGCTCTCTGGACACTATTACTGATGATGAAAAGAAAATCTACCAAAGAGTAACTAAAGGTCTGAAAAAAGGGAGCATTATTCTCCTTCATGATACTTCAGAAAAAACGTATCGTGTACTGGCAGATTTATTAGTATTTTTGGCGGATAAAAAGTATTCAACATTTACCGTTGATTCCATTACAAATTCAAGAAAAAATGATTAAAAATATTGCTTTCGGAGCATTTTTATTGGTTTCTGGATTCTTTTTTGCCCAAAACACGGCAATGTCTGGAGCAGAAGCTAAAGCATTTGTAACTAAAGTTTCCGCAGACACCAAGGAAATCAAAACGTTGCAGAGTGACTTTACACAAACCAAGAAAATGGATTTCCTGGATAAAAGTATTGTTACGTATGGAAAAATGTCTTTGCAGACTCCCAATATGCTAAGCTGGAAATATACGAAGCCTTACCAGTACAGCATCGTTTTTAAAAGCAACAAGATCTACATCAATGATCAAGGGAAGAAATCTTCTGTAGATGCCAAAAGCAAGACTTTTGAAAAGATCAACAAACTGATTGTCGGAAGTTCAAACGGAACGATGTTCAACGATCCGGAATTTACAGTAACGTATTTCAAAAACGGAAATTACAATGTGGCGAAATTCGTTCCTAAAACTTCTCAATTGCTGAAATACATTAAGCAGATTGAACTCTATTTTCCTAAAAACCAGTCTACCGTTTCTCAGGTGAATATGACAGAAGCTTCGGGAGATACTACGAATATTGTTTTCAAAAACACAAAGATTAATGCTTCGATTCCTGCGTCAGAATTTACTTTATAGCGTGATTCTGGTACTGGCTGTATCCTGTAAAACGTATCAGCTTACTGATGTAAAACCAGTTCCACCAACGAAAAAAACAGTTGAAAATCTTTATTTTTCGTCTGCTGAAGATTATGTGTATAAATGTCAGATGGATATTTATAAAAATCATGTAAGCGGGATTCTGATTATCAAAAAACTGAATGAAACGACACACCGTGTCGCCTTAACTTCTGATTTCGGGAATAAGCTAATTGATTTTGAGATCTCCTCGGATAATAATTTTAAGCTCAATTATGTACTTCCTGATCTGGATAAGAAAATTGTGATTAACTTTCTGAAAAATGACTTTCAGCAGCTGTTAAAAAGACAATATCAGGTGAATGAAAGTTTTGAAAATGCAAATGCTAAAATCTATCTCTCCAAGATTGACAATAAAAGCTATTATCTGTTCTTCAACAAAGAAAATAATCTGCTAAAACAAATCATTTACACGAAAAATAACAAAGAAAAGATCGATTTTACTTTTGATGCAAAAAAGCATATCTTCGCAGACAGCTTAAACTTACAACATAAGGATTTTAAGATCAATATAAGACTATTTCAAATAACCGAAACAGAATGATTTCCAACATAAAAACAGGCTTATATCATTTTCAAACCGGATTTTATCATCCCTTTTAATCTTAAAAAATAAGATCATGCAGACCATTCTTACAGACTTTTATACACTTACATCATACGAAAAAACAGAAAACGGAAGCTTTACAGCTCATATCCATTTAAATAAGGATCATGATATTTTCAAGGGACATTTCCCTGGAAATCCTGTAACTCCCGGAGTTTGTATGATGCAGATCATTAAAGAACTGACAGAAGAATTTACAGGTTCAAAATTATTTTTAAAAACAGCATCGAATATAAAGTTCATGGCGATTATCAACCCTTTTGAGACTCCTGATCTGAAACTTCAGCTTGATATTGCAGAAGATGGTGAAGATGTTAAAGTAAAAAATGTAACCTCTTTTGGCGAGACTATTGCATTGAAACTGTCTGTAAGCTATAAAAAATTAATGTCATGAAACTTATTTTATCCTTCGTAGCGGCATTTTTATTTTTCTTTCAGCCTGATCTCGATGCCCTGAGAAACAGCTATGCCAAGGCCAATGAATCAAGTACCAATACCTCGAATTTTATTGAAGTTGCCGAGAAACAATCAGGTTCTGATCCAGTAACTTTAGGATATAAAGCAGCTGCCAAAATTATGGAAGCCAAAGTATCTAAAGGCAACAGAAAAGCGCTGGTAAAAACGGGAGCAACTAATCTTGAAGGTATCATCAAGAGTAATCCTAATAATGCAGAATTGCGTTTAATCAGATTAAGTGTTCAGGAAAACATCCCTAAAATTGTGGGATACAGAGGAAGCTTAAAAGATGACAAAGCATTTCTTCTGAACAATTACAGCAAACAGAATACCGCTTTAAAAAACTATATCAAAAGGTTTGCAATGCAGTCCAAAACGATGACCGAGGCGGAAAAAGCCACTTTAAAATAAAAACATGTCCCTTGCTGAAGTACAAAATGTAATTTCCGAAAGGAAAATCTGCGTTTTAATACCTACTTATAATAATGAGAAGACCCTGAAAAGGGTCATTGACGGTGTTTTAGATTACACCGAAAGTATTATTGTGGTGAATGATGGCTCCACCGACTCCACACCTCAGATTCTTAACCAATACCCTCAGATTACGGTAATTTCCTTACCTGAGAACAAAGGAAAGGGAAACGGGCTTAAAACAGGCTTCAGAAAGGCAAAAGAATTAGGTTATGATCATGCCATCACTATTGATTCTGACGGACAACATTATCCGGACGACCTCCCTGTATTTGTAGAAGCACTTCTTCAGGAAAACGAAGATGTTCTTCTGATTGGAAACAGAAACATGTCTCAGGATGGGATTCCAAAGAAAAGTAGCTTTGGAAATAGATTTTCCAATTTCTGGTTCTGGTTTGAAACCGGAATTAAACTGGAAGACACTCAATCCGGATACAGACTTTACCCTTTGCATAAAATTCCAAACAAATATTTTACCCCTAAATTTGAATTTGAAATTGAGATCATTGTAAGAACTGCATGGAGACACATTCCCGTAAAAAACGTTCCGATAAAAGTGTTGTATGATCCTGCAGAACGTGTTTCTCATTTCAGACCGTTTAAGGATTTTACCCGAATCAGTATTCTGAATACAATTTTGGTCACCATTACCCTATTCTACATTATTCCGAGGAACTTCGTGAATAATTTCAAAAAAAAAAGCTTTAAAAAGTTCATAAAAGAAGATGTATTGGAAAGCGACGGAAGTAACCGCACAAAGGCTTTTTCCATTGCTTTTGGGGTTTTCATCGGACTTTCTCCTTTTTGGGGATTTCAGACTTTACTTGTCATTAGTTTATCTGTCCTTTTCAAACTGAATAAAGTGCTGGCATTTGTAGCTTCCAATGTAAGCTTGCCTCCTTTCATTCCTTTTATCATTGCAGCTTCCTTATTTTTGGGAGCACCATTTGTAGATGGAAACAGCAACTTCCTGAGCCAGGATCTTAACTTCGAACTGATTAAAAATAATCTGCTTCAATATGTAATCGGAAGCTTCATCCTGAGCACTACCTTATCTGCTGTGGCTGGAATAAGCACTTTTCTTTTCCTGAATAAACTAAATCCGGAAAATAACTAAGCTAAAAGAAAAGCCCTGAAAATATTCCTGAGCTATATTACTTGTTAATCTTTTTATTGATTTTATTAAGATATTTTTCAACCATTTTCCGATCCGGAACAGTGGTTATTTCCTTGGTAAGCGCCTTTTCAAATTCTATTTTTGCCTGGGAATATTCTTTTTTGTGATAATAATACTTTCCACTCAAAAAATAGACTTTCCAGAAATCAGGATTCAAAGACTGATAATAAGGGATAGCATCTTCTGTTAATCCAATCTTTTTATTTTCTGCGGCTTCATTGATTTCTTTACTCAGTATTCTTGAGATTTCATAATTTTCAAATTCTTCAGAATCTGCAAAGGGATCACGTGGAATATTCAATTCTGATTTTGAAAAATCATTAGGCTTTAAAACCTTATCTGAAAATATTTCATTGAGGTCATAGCAAACAAACTCTCCCAATTGGTAGGGATTAGAAGATACCCAGGCTAATTTCTTCTCAGGTGAAAAGATAACAGCATGGTGGGCCAATAGCTGATTTAAAGCTTTCTCATTTCCATAGCCAATACTTTTATTCTTTAAACCTGACCTGTTTCTTAAAATAGATGCCATTTTCTCAGGTGTCAGCTTTTTTTCGTCCTGTAAAAGCTCCTGTAGCTTTTCATAACGGTATTTCGAATGACTTTCTTCAATTTGCTTCTGATTTTTCACATCATTTTTATACCCTTCAGACTGAAAGTGATTGGTACAAAGCACTCTGCTGGTATTCTGAACCCTGTAAACGTCAAAGTTTTTCGGTGAAACTTCAATAATGACCGCATTCTTATCATGAGCACTTCCCACTAAGATGGATTCCGAAACGAAAACCTTTCTCTTTTTGGCAATAGCAATCGCTTCTTCAATATTTTTAGCATATTGTAAAATTTCTCTTGTCACCAGGGAAATTGGAGTTTTTGCGGTTAAAGGAATTCTTGATTTCCCCGCATTGATGGTTACGGTTATTCCTTCTTTATTCATTCCTGAAACCACGCCTATCATTCCAGGCCAGCTTACAGACATATAGGGAATACCATTTTCCGGTTCCACGAATTCAATCAGTTTATTTTGAGCAAACTCATCGCCTACATAAAAATCAAAGTTTCTTCCGATCAGCATGTCACCATCTTCTGTATTTTCATTCCAGACTGCCAGAGAAGTACAACCTACCATTGCCAGATCCTGCATAGCATGTCCAATATCATGTGCCCCATGCAAATAAAGATTCCTCAAATACCTTGGTGCTATAAAATCATACTGATCTGATGAATATTGTGATAATCCATACAATTCTACCTGATAGTCTTCTCTTACATTGAGATACATCTTACGGTTATACCATTTTAAAAAGGTATTTAAGAGCTTCTGTTTAAACTTTGAAGGGACGAAGCTTTCCACCTTGGAAAAGAAAATTCCTTCTTGTTTCTGCATGAGATCTTGAGTTAACGCGCCGTTGTTATATCCTAACTGCAATGGGTTTCCTTTTATATAAAGTTCCCAGAGCTGTTGTTTATTTTTGGTAAGAAAATTCTGTTTATAGCTGAATGTACTGTCATTGATCCTGTTGACCTTTGGAATTTCCAGAGCATATTGTTTTACATCAGGAAGATGATGGACTGATTTTGATACCCCACAGGAGCTCAGGAGGGAGAAAAAAAAGAAAAGGGGAAGAAACTTTTTATATGACAGGTATTGGATATTAATTTTTTTCACGGTTGTTTTTTATTAGGTCATTGAATCCAAACGACTGTCAATCGTCTCTTTTCCCAGAATCTCAGCACAGGTATTGAATGCACCGATGGTTACCCCCAAAATCCCATGCATATTTACAGATTGTCCTGTAAGAAATAGATTTTCAATTTTTGTACGGGGAGAGACCATTGTTTTAAGAGGATTTTCTGAGTTTTTCATATAACCGTACATATTTCCCTCGAAACTTCCGATATAATCACGATAAGACAAAGGGGAAGAAGTATATATATGCTTAATGGCATGCCTCAAATCAGGAATTCTCTTTTCCAGGGCATCAATCATTTTCTCAGTCTTTTCCAGCTTGAATTTTTCGTACTGTTTTCCTCTTTCATGCTCGCCCGCAACGGTATTGACTGTATTCTCCCATTGTTTGACCTCATCAAAATCCATATAAGAAATTGCAGTAAGACTTTCTGCAAATCCGGGATGGTGTTTTGATGGTGTAGATGAAAGCATATAGGTCTCCGGCCAGGATTCCTTATGGTAGTGGTAAGCATTCCAAACCCGATCTTCTGAAGAATAGTGATAGATATTATAATTAAAGTTCGGCAAACAGTGAGGCTTTAAAACAAGGTACACACTGAAGCAGGATGAAACCGGCTGCCAGCTTAACACCCTGTTAAGAAAAGATTTTTTCAACCTTTCTTCTCCAATCAGCTTGATGGCAGAACGTATTTCAATATTGGAAATAAACTGCTTGGCTGGATATTCCTCTCCTGACTTTGTTTTGACAGAAGTCAAGGTACTGTTTTCATTAAAAATAAATTCAGAAACTTCTGAATGTTTGTGAACTTCGGCTCCATACTGACGAAGCTTTCGAATCAGCAGTTTTGAGATCTGGCTTCCGCCTTTTACACATTTATAAGCACTTTGTATGTAAGAATTTACTGTTAAAGCATGCACATAAAAAGGAACGTTTTCTGAATCTCCGGCATACAAAAAATTAGAACCTAATAAAACTGCCTGAAGGGTCTTATTCTGTGTCACAGATTCTATAAATCTTTTGGTATTTAGATGCAGGATTTCTTCATTGTAGTTATCCTTTCCCACCACGTGATATCTTGGAAACTGGCTGCATACATACTGAATTTCTTCACAATAGTTTTCAAGATTTTCTCTTTCTTCAGGAAAATAAACAGATAACTGTTCTACAAAATTTTGGTAGCCTTGGGCATGTGGATATTTAACATCATCATCACCAAAGGAAATTCTGTCATATCCATCTTCATCCATTTTTTGAAGTTCCAGATCATCCATAATCTCCAGGTAGGAGAAAAAGCGGTTGAGGTTCTGTCCTTTTGAAAGACCTCCTAAGTAATGAACTCCAGTATCAAAAATAAGTTTATCTCTTGAAAAAGTCTGTAGATTTCCACCATACTGGTTATTTTTTTCCAGCACACAAACGTTCAGACCTTCTTTCGCCAAAACAAGAGCCGAAACAAGACCTCCCAATCCGCTGCCGATTACAAGTATGTCATATTCTTTTTTCAAAGGAGAATGTGCTTTTAATTAAGAGATCGGGAAATTAAGAAATTTGAATATTATTTTGTGAGTATTGTACAGGAAAATCCTATTGGGATAATATCATTTTAAATTTCAGTTTCTCAGTATTTCTTAGTGGTTTTGAGTTTTTATTAGTTTTTTAGGGAATAAAAATAGAAAAATTAATCAATATCATCCCAAAAATCAAAATAATTAAACCATTGAAGCGGATATTTTCGCACCATGGTTTCAAGATTCTGAACATAAGAATGTAAAAGCCCCTGAGAGTCGCGATTTTTAATATTTTGAGCCACTCTCGCATATAAATGGTAATGAAGTTTTTTTTCTTTCATCACGTAGACATAGACAACGGGTACACCCAATCGGGAGGCAATCAAAAACGGACCTGCCGGAAATTTGGCACTTTTTCCTAAAAGATCAGCTTCCAGGAATTTTGAACCTTCAAAGTAACGGTCTCCGGTAAAGCAAATCAGTTCATTATTTGACAAAGCCTGATTGATCTCAAAGATATGCGACATATCTTCTTTCACATAAATAAATTTGATACTGCTCTTTTTTACAGAAACACTTTCCAGATATTCCTTGATGACAGTGACTTCCTGATCCGTGGTTACCAGATTGATCTGGCAGTCAAAATCAATATCTGCAAAGAAATGTTCTGCTACTTCAAAGTTACCGATGTGGGCACTGATAAGGACTCCACCTTTTTTAGCAGCCAGAAGGTTTCTCAGGTTTTCAATACCGTCAAATTCATAGGTATATTTTTCTCTCAATCCGGCAGAAATAGCCGTTTTATCAATCAGAACTTGCCCGAAAGTAAAGTAGCTTTTAAAAATAGAACGTTTAGCCTTCCAATATCCGAGATTAAGTCTTTTTTGGAAGTAATAGAGAATGTACTGGTTACTTTTTTTCTGAAACAGAACGTAATAAGCAGCCACAAAGTACAATACGAAATATGAACTTCTGATTCCGATATTTCTAATGCACCAGACGAATATCCTGTAGCCCAGAACCGTCCCTTTAGATTTACCTTTCCACTTGTTCATTAATACAATTTACCAATATATAAAAGTGTACCAATGTAACAATATCTCTGAGTATCCTCTCTTCTATTATTACATTGGTACATTGTAAGGAATATAGATTACTTAATTACTATGCGTTTTTTTCAGCGATCTTATGTTCAATCGTTGTGTAGAAATCATCAAATGTCACCATTTTTTTGAAGTCTGCTTCTCCTAATTTCACTCCGAAATTGGATTCAATCACTACGACCATGTCAATATAATCTAAACTGTCTAGTCCCAGTGTATTTTTAAGGTTGGCATCATTACTGATTTCATCTCCGTCAACTTCAAATTCGTTAACCAGAAAATCATTAACAATAGCAACAATTTTTTCCCTTTCCATGTTTTTAATCAAATTTTTTAACTATTAGTGCAGAATTGGTTCCCCCGAACCCAAAAGAATTTGACAAAAATACATCAATTTTTTGATTTTTTGTTTTGGAGACTAAATTTATCCTTTGAGCTTCATTATCAGGATTCTCAAGATTAATATTTGGTGCTACAAAATCATTCTGCATCATCAGAATTGAGTAGATAACTTCACTTGCACCAGCCATCCAGCACTCATGTCCCGTCATGGATTTCGTAGAACTTACCGGAACTTCACTTCCAAAGATTTCATAAATAGCTTTGGCTTCATTAGCATCACCAATTGGAGTGGAAGTAGCATGAGCATTGATATAATCGATGTCTGAGGCTTTCAAACCTGACTGTTTCAAAGCTCTGTCCATTGCTAAAGCCGGCCCATCCACATTCGGAGTTGAAATATGTCCTCCGTTGGATGAAAAACCATATCCTATGATTTCAGCAATAATAGGTGCTCCTCTTTTTCGAGCAGACTCTAAGCTTTCAACAATTAAAGAAGCGGCTCCTCCACTAGGAATTAACCCATCCCTGTCAGCATCAAAAGGCCTTGACGCTTTTGTAGGTTCGTCTTCTCTTGCTGAAAACACCCCTAATCCATCAAAACTGGCCATAGAATATTTATTGGTTTCCTGAGCTCCTCCACAGATGATCATATCCTGAAACCCATTCTTGATCATCATATAAGCAAGCCCTAAAGAATGTGAACCGCTTGCACAGGCAGCACTGATGGTAAGATTGATTCCTTTCAGCTTAAAGATCGTAGAAAGGTTCATGGTTACTGTTGAATTCATTGATTTAAAGATCGCTCCCGATCCCATCAATGTAGTATCTTTCTTTTCCCTTGCAATATCGATAGATTCTACCACTGCCTGGGAAACACTGTCATTTCCGTATAAGATCCCAACTTCATGGGTATCTAAAAAGGTTTCATCAAGATTAGCCTGTTTGAGAGCATCCATGGTGGCCAGATAAGCATATTCACTTTCTTCACCCATGCTTACGCGCTGGCGTCTGTTCAGGAGATTCTTTAAATCAGGTTTTGGAACTACCCCTGTAAGGCCCGATCTGAAACCGAATTCTTTTCTATCCTGATCTAAGACGATACCGGATTTTCCTTGATATAGGGATTCCCTGACCTCTTCTAAAGACGTCCCGATGCAGGAATAAATTCCCATTCCGGTAATTACAACCCTATTTTCCATGTGTTCATATTGAATTTAACAATGTATCAGTCTAACAATGTAACAATATTTTCATTGAGATTCCATCAACATTGGTACACTGGTACATTGGTATATTGTTAGATTATTTACGAGTAAATTCCACCGTTAATATTAATGACTTCTCCAGTAATGTATGAAGATTTTCTGGAAGCTAAAAATGCTACCAGATCTGCCACTTCTTCTGCTTCTCCAAATCGATTGGCAGGAATCATTGCTTTCAGTTCATCTTCATTGAATTCCTGAGTCATATCTGTTCTAATGAACCCTGGTGCTACTGCATTTACAGTAATATTTCTCTTCGCAACTTCCTGTGCAAGAGCTTTTGTAGCTCCTACCAATGCTCCTTTAGCTGCTGAATAATTGGTTTGCCCCGCAGTTCCTTTTACTCCGGACACAGAAACCATATTGATAATTCTTCCGTATTTGTTACGAAGTAATTTTTGAATAAAGAAATTAGTAACATTAAAAAATCCGTCCAAACTGGTGTTAATTACACTACTCCAGTCCTCTTTCTGCATCCACATAAAAAGACCGTCTCTTGTAATTCCAGCGTTATTAACGATTACTTCTACCATCGCCTCAGGATTATTTTCCTGCCAGGCTGTTAATACCTGCTGCACTTCTTCAGTATTTCCTACATCAAACTTAAGGATTTCTCCTGTAGCTCCCAGTTCCTCTACTTTAGCCAAAGTTTCCTTTGCTGCTGCTTCATTGGAAGTGTAGTTAATAAGTATATGATAGTTCTTCTCTTCAGCCAGTTTTATACAGATTGCCCTCCCGATTCCTCTGGAGCCTCCTGTTACGATTGCACATTTCATGCGTTAGTGTTTATGTTGTTTTAGTTTTTTTAAGTTACCTTGTTTTTCTTTTTTAAAGACAATTGACTACTACAAATAATTACATTGACTTTAAATATTTCCTTACTTCTTCCAGATACGGATACATTACCATATCATCTGAGAATGCAGGAATTATTTTTCTTATTTCATCATATAATTCTTTTGTAGAAGATGAAACTTCGTTTTGGAAACCAAGATATTCAATAGCCTGAACGATAGTAATCGCTTCAATGGCCAATACTTCAAAAGCATTTTCAATCACCTTTCTGCAGATTACAGCCGCATTGGTTCCCATGCTTACGATATCCTGATTATCATTATTATTCGGAATACTGTGAACATACATAGGATTAGATAACATCTGACTTTCTGCCGTAGTGGAAGTTGCCGTAAACTGTACGCCCTGCATCCCGAAATTGAAACCTAATTTACCTAAATTTACAAAAGGAGGCAAAATTTCATTGATTTTTGCATTTAAAAGATAGTTCAACTGTCTTTCTGCAAGCATGGTAAGTTTGGTTACTACAATTTTCAGCTTATCCATTTCCAGAGAGATATAATCTCCGTGAAAGTTTCCACCGTGGTAAACATGTCGGTCTTCAACATTGATAATCGGGTTATCATTCGCAGAGTTGATCTCATTTTCAAGAACTTTCTCTGTATACTCTAATGTATCTAATACCGGACCTAAAATCTGAGGAACACATCTTAAAGAATAATATTCCTGTACTTTTTCTTTGAATACTTTCTCCTGTTCTTCAAAGTGAGTATATAAATGGTCTGCTCTTTTTCTGATTAACTTACTGTCAGCAAGATGGGCACGCATTCTCTCCGCTACTTTCTGCTGGCCGTAATGTCTTTTTGTTCCGTTTAATGCTTCTGATAAATGATCGTCATAAGCCTGAACAATCTCATTGATCGCACAAGAAAGTTTAATTGAAATATCTGTCAGCTGATTTGCTTTATAAGCATTTACAATACCAATTCCTGACATTACGGAAGTTCCGTTCATTAGGGCAAGACCTTCACGAATTTCAACCTTTATCGGCTCTAATCCTTCTGTTTCAAAAACCTCTTTGGTAGACTTTCTTTCTCCTTTATAGAAAACTTCTCCTTCTCCAATCAGCACCAAAGCAAGATGAGCCAGCTGAACAAGATCACCGCTTGCTCCTACTCCTCCATGTTCAAAAATTAATGGGATAATATCCCTGTTGATCAGTTCCCTAAGAAGATAAATAACAGATTCATGCACTCCTGAATTTCCTAATGATAAGGTATTCATTCTTGCCAGCATACAGGCTTTCACTTCCTGAGCAGGCAAAGGATTTCCGATTCCAGAAGAGTGGCTTCTGATAAGGTTATACTGAAGCTGGTGGGTATCCTCATCACTGATCTTGAATTGTGCCATTGGCCCAAAACCGGTATTCACACCATATATTACTTTATTTTTTGAAAATTCCTTTAAAAACTGAAAACTTGTATTCACTCTTGATACAAGTGATTCATCCAGTTCTATTTTTTCATTTTCAATAATAATTTTTTGAAAGTCTTTCAGTTCTAAAAAGTTATTTATTTTCATCAATTAAAAGTAATAGTTGATAATTTTGTAAAATATTAATTATTTGTCACTAATTTTGCGGCAAAGATAAAAGTTATTATTAAAATAAAAAATCAAAGATGAGCAAAGAATTTGTTGACGTTCTTGTAATCGGAGCTGGGCCTTCCGGATGCGTATCTTCTTCTTACTTAAAGAACAATAACGTCAGCGTAAAAGTTGTCGAAAAGACAAAATTCCCACGACTGGTAGTTGGTGAAAGCTTAATTCCTAGAGTAATGGACCACTTTGACGAGGCTGGACTTTTCCCTGCACTGGACAAAATGGGCTTTGAAAAAAAACTGGGAGCCCGTTTCCTTCGTGGCGAAGAAGTCTGCATTTTTGATTTTAGCAATAAATTCGGAGAAGGCTGGGATTGGACCTGGCAGGTTCCGAGAGCAGACTTTGATAATACTCTGGCTCAGGAAGTCATTAACAAAGGGGTTGATCTTGAATTTGAAACAGAAGTTATTGATATCAAATTTGATGGAACAGATTCTATCACCACGGTAAGAACGAAAGATGGAGAAACGAAAGAGATCCATGCAAAGTTCGTGATTGACTCAAGTGGTTACGGAAGAGTTTTACCTCGTTTGCTTGATCTTGAAAAGCCATCCAAATTATCTCCACACTCTGCTATTTTCTCTCACGTAAAAGATCTTAACAGAGAACCAGGTGAAGAAGGAACTTTGATTTCTTTTGATATTATTGAAACGGAAGTATGGCTTTGGGTAATCCCTTTTTCTAACGGAAATACAAGTTTAGGAATTGTAGGCCCAACTGAATATATCGAAAAATTATCCGAAAACGGAGATACCACTGAAGCTTTAAGAAAAGCAATTTCTCTTTCGGATTATTACGTGAAACGTTTTGGTGATGTAGAATTCCTTTTTGAACCAAGACATCTGAAAGACTATTCGTGTTCTGTAAAAAGTCTTTTCGGAGATGGATTTGCCTTAACTGGAAATGCCTCTGAATTCCTTGATCCTGTATTTTCTTCAGGAATGGCTTTCGCTACAGAATCAGGAATGCTTGCTGCTAAATTAGCCTTAAGACAACTTAATGGTGAGAAAATCGACTGGCAGACAGAATACACAGATTATATTCTATACGGTGTAGATGTGTTCACCACTTATGTAAAGGAATGGTACACTGGAAATCTTCAAGAATTATTCTTCCACCAACCGGAAAACCCGGATGTAAAGAAAAAGATTTGTGCAGTATTGGCCGGATATGTTTGGAACAAAGACAATCCTTTTGTGAAAAAACATGATACAGTGATTAAGAATCTTGCTAACCTCATCAAATTGGAGAAAGAGCAAGCTCAGGAATAAAAAAACGGTCTGAAAATTCAGACCGTTTTTTGTTATTTTATAACTTCTTTAATTTTTTTTCCTAAATATTTTCCTGTTTGTTCGTAAGCTCCTGCAATTCTACCATACTCCATAACGAAATCCTTATTTTGTGGTTTTCCAAGAACTTTATCTCCTTTAAGTTTCATCACCACATTTGAAGGATTATCTGTTTCTACAAAAGTTAGCTCAGATGTTAATTTAGCTTCCTGCCCTATCAATCCACCATGCCATCCTGCATAGATCCATTTAGCATCAACAATTAGTGTATACTTGGCATGAGTATCTTTTTTGAAAGCAATTTTTTTAGACTTTCTGTTAATTCCTTTCAGAAAATAATCTAAATATTCTGTGCTTTTAAACTTATCCCATTCTCCAATCCATTTCCCCCAGGCTTCTTCACTCTTTTTAGCGATGGTTTCTGCTCTCCTTTTTTCCAGATATTGGGTTTCAGTGTAGTTCTCTACCTGAAAAGCTACATTTTCAAATTTCACCTGAACATTTACTTCCGTCTGATCCTTTAAAAAATCAAAATTTCCAGATTCAACATTAATTTGATCCTGAGCAAAGGTTACTACTCCCATTACCATGAAGACCAACAATAATAATTTTCTCATAATTTAGTTACTAGTTTTTTTATTAAGTGCACAAAGATATTATAAAAAGAGAGGTTTACTCACTCTTATTTTTAATTTCATCTTAAATCAATAAAGGTGATTGGTTTTCTGCTATTGGGGTTAAAAACAGTTTTAGACAGAATATCAAAATCGATGATTTCAATTTTCGGACTTACTCTTAATTTTGCACGGAAATGGTCTCTTACTTCATTCACAAAGCTTTTATGTTCCTGATCTGTACTTACTTTGATGATAATTTCATCCAGCCCGATTTCATTAGCATGAATCACGATCTGATAACACAGGATATTGTTAAAATCATTCAGAATATCATTCATTGCAGGCGGATAAAGCGTTGTTCCTTTATATTTGATCATCTGCTGCTTTCTTCCGATCACAGGGCCCAAACGCATGGTATTTCTCCCACATTGGCATGGCTCGTAATGGGCTTTAACAATATCTCCGGTTTTAAACCTCAGTAAAGGAATGGCCTCTACTCCAAGAGTTGTAATGGTAAGCTCTCCACTCTCACCTTCTTTTACTATATTTCCTTCATCATCCAAAACTTCGGTAATGATGAGCTCAGGGTGATGATGCCCTCCAATTTGAAACTCACATTCTGTAAAAGCGGTGCTCATTTCTGTAGAGGCATAAGTAGAGAAAAGCTTTATATCCCACTTTTCTTTGATCTTCTGGGAAAGAATATTATCCGTAAAGTCCTGATTTTTGATACTCTCTCCGATACATACTGCTCCGTAAACACTTGAATTCTTATAATCCAGACCATGTTTTTCAGCATAATCGATCATCTTTAATAAAAATGAAGGTACAGTAATCAGGTATTTCGGCTTGTATCTGAAAATAGAATCCCATTGCAGTTCAGGAATTCCAGGTCCCATTCTGACAACACTTGCGCCCATTTTTCTTAATCCTAGAAAATAGGCAAGCCCTGCCATGAATCGTTTATCAATGGTCGTAATCATCTGCACCACATCTCCCTTCTGAATTCCGGCACAGGCAAAAGATATAGCTTCATTGTAGGCCAATCTTTCAAGATCTGCATCAGACAATCCAAAAGTTACAGGATCTCCCAACGTTCCGGAAGTAGTACTGTAGTCTACAATTCTATCTGGTGAAATACAGAAAAAATCATGATTATACTGCTGTAGATCATTCTTTGTTGTGACAGGAATCTTCTGCAGATCTTCCAGGGTCCTTATTTCCTCAATATTGATGTTCTTCTCTTTAAACAACCTCTGATAAAAAGGCGAATTCCCTTCAAGATAAACCAGAAGTTGCTGAAGTTTATCTTCCTGAAAAGCCTTGATTTCCTGAGGACTTGATTTTTCGATGAGCGGATGAAATTCCAATGATTATAATTTTTTAAAGGACAAATGTATTTAAATTTAAAGGATTGAAACAGTAAAAAATCGAAAGATTATACCCTGCCAATCATTTATCGCTGAAATGTAAAGGTCTGTGTATTGCTATTTCCGGCATTATTAGTAGTTATCACCTTTAAAGTATGCAAACCTGAACCTTTTGGGCACTTTTCGTCAAAAAAATAAACAAAATCGTTTTTCACACGGGCAAATCGCAGCCATTTCCCATCCAGTTCTGCCCGGAAATAAACAATATCTCCAACTTTTGTACTGCCTTTTAAGCGTAAAGTACTACTGCTTACTATTGCTCCTTCTTTCCAACCTGAAGAAACTGATGGCAAACTGTTATCCATTATAAGTTCTGCTGTACCCAGTCTATTGAACTGCGCTTCTGCCTGGTCGCCATTCCATTTTGCTTTTACAGCATCTTTATCACTTCCATAGTTAAACAGAACCACTACTTTATCTTTCTCGTCTTTGTTAAGTTTTCTGTTGGGTTTTACTTTCAAAGTATAATTATCTTGAACCGGAAGGTACGGATTCTGTAAAACAATGGTATTGGAAACGGCAGTTCCGTCAACACTATTCTTTTCATACATATTGAAATTCACCGCGTCATACACAGCATTTTTACTGAAGCTGATTTCAGCATTTTCAGTGGACAACGTTTTTCCTTCATTAGGCAAAACCACTTTCCCGGAAGGAGGAATTCCGCTGCCTGTATTACTCAACTGAACTTTTGTGGTTAATCTGCTGGTATTTCCTTTTACATCTTTTAAAACAATTTCAATAGTATGAACATTTTCATCCTGAAGATTGATAATTCCTGACAGATTAGGTTCACTGTAATTCTGTAATTTCATTCCCGGCAATGTTGACAAATGCTGAATTCCTACTTTATCTCTGATAAATTTGGTATAATCTATCCATCCATTCAGATAACGGGTATCATCATAACTTACCTTATCAATACTGAAACCATAGATTAACTTTCCATCCATTAATAATTCTGCCTTATAAATTCCAAGATTAAATCCCTGGTTGGCTTTATCTACGGCTTTAATTCCAAAACTTATCATCGGAGAATTAACTCTTACAACATCCGCAGCATATGTATTTCCTATTTTTTTAACAGCAATTGCATTAGCTCCGGGCTCATAGGTACTGAATCTGCGGTCATACCAATATAATCCACTGATAATGGGTGCCACAGAATCCGGAATATTAAATCCAAACAATAATGGGTTAAGACATTCTTCTGTTTTGGTGTCTCTTATTTCAAAATGTAAGTGTGGACCCGCCGAACCTCCCGTATTTCCGCTCAAAGCAATAAGCTGACCTTTGGTAACCGGAAACTGCCCTGGCTGAAATGTGATATCCTGTTCCCATTTTTCATCCTTGTACTGCTTCTCTTTTACATATTCATCAAGCTTATCAAAATATTTATTCAGATGGGCATACACTGTTGTAAAACCATTTGGATGGGTGATGTACACTGCATTTCCGAAACCATAGCGTTCCACTTTGATTCGGCTTACATAACCATCCGCAGCAGCCAATACCGATAAGTTTTCCTGGCTGTTAGTTCTCAGATCCAACCCCATGTGAAAATGATTGGTTCTTACCGCTCCAAAATTGGCAGCCAACTGCATGGGGATATTAAGCGGATTACGGAAATAGTTTTGTGGATAGTTATTTTGGGCTTGTGTGATGATTGTACAGATAAAACAAATAGAAACCATCAGTTTTGGGAAAATTTTCATACAGCATTTGGGTTTAGTTCTACTTAAATATACGAGATTTCAAGCAATGATCGTGCTATTGTGTTTCGGATTGGATGTTTTCTATTTTTAGCCACGGATGGCACGGATTTTCACTAATGATGATGGATCAATCTGCGAAATCTGTGTGATCTGCGAGAGATTATATTAAGTTTTGGCTAAAGCCAATGGTTTGATTTTTATTTTTCAAGCGGGCTAAAGCCCGCTTCTATTGAATTTCATCTCATTGGAAATACTTGAAAAAGCCCAGCAGAGTTTCATGTCAAAAAGCCTAAAATATTCACTCATTTGCTCTTCATTATTCACTTTTATGGCTTCTTTTCATTTATATTTCTGAAATTGAAGTTTTTAATAGAAATTACCTACAGAAAACATATCTTATAAACCGACAAAATTTAGTAAATTTGCACACTTAATTTATCAACGAATATTGAGATATTTACAATGAGCCAATTTAAAGAATACAAAAACCTCAACCTTATTGACGTAGCAGAGAATGTAGCGGAATTTTGGAAACAAAATAAAACTTTCAATAAGAGTGTTGAGATTCGTCAGGGAAATCCTGAGTTTGTTTTTTATGAAGGTCCGCCTTCAGCAAACGGTATGCCTGGAATTCACCACGTAATGGCAAGAGCATTGAAGGATATTTTCTGCCGTTACCAGACTCAAAACGGAAAGCAAGTTTTCCGTAAGGCAGGCTGGGATACGCATGGTCTTCCTGTGGAACTGGGTGTAGAAAAAGAATTAGGAATTACAAAGGAAGATATTGGCAAAAAAATCTCTATTGAAGATTATAATAAAGCTTGTCGTGAAGCTGTAATGCGTTATACCGATGTATGGAATAACCTTACGGAGAAAATCGGATACTGGGTAGACCTTGATGATCCGTACATTACGTATAAGTCAAAATATATGGAAACTGTTTGGTGGCTGTTGAAACAATTATACGACAAAAGCTTGTTGTATAAGGGATATACAATCCAGCCTTACTCTCCAAAAGCAGGAACAGGACTTTCTTCTCACGAATTGAACCAGCCTGGAACGTATCGTGATGTTTCAGATACTACGGTGGTTGCTCAGTTTAAAGTGAAGAAAGATTCATCTGATTTATTCAACGATGTTGATGGAGATGTACATATTCTTGCATGGACGACAACTCCCTGGACGTTGCCATCCAACACCGCTTTAACAGTAGGTAGAGATATTGAATATGTTGTTGTTAAAACATTCAACCAATATACATTTGAGCCGGTAACCGTTGTATTATCAAGCGTTCTTTTATCTAAAGTATTCGGTAAGAAATATGCTGAAGGTACAGATGAAGATTTTGCTAATTATACTCCGGAAACGAAAGTAATTCCGTTCAGAATTTTAAAAGAATTTACTGGGGAAAAACTTGTTAACACAAGATATGAGCAATTAGTTCCTTGGTTTACACCAAACGACAACCCTGAGGATGCTTTCAGAGTGATCTTAGGAGATTTCGTTACAACAGAAGATGGTACAGGTATCGTACACACCGCTCCTACTTTTGGTGCTGATGATGCGAGAGTTGCTAAAATGGCTCAGCCTGAGATCCCGCCAATGTTGGTAAAGGATGAGAACGACAATCTTGTTCCATTGGTAGATTTACAGGGTAAATTTATCCAGGGTGAGAATGTTCCGGAAGTATTCTCAGGAAAGTATATTAAAAATGAATACTACGATGAAGGAACTGCTCCTGAGAAATCTTGGGATGTAGAACTTGCGATCTTGTTGAAAACAGAGAACAAAGCCTTCAAAGTAGAAAAATATGTCCACTCTTATCCACACTGCTGGAGAACTGACAAACCGGTATTGTATTATCCATTGGATTCATGGTTTGTGAAGATGACTGCTGTAAAAGACAGATTGGTGAATCTGAACAAAGAAATCAACTGGAAGCCAAAAGCTACCGGAGAAGGACGTTTTGCCAACTGGTTGGAAAATGTAAACGACTGGAACTTATCCCGATCAAGATATTGGGGTATTCCGTTGCCAATCTGGAGAACAGATGATACGAAAGAAGAAAAGATCATTGGTTCTGTAGAAGAGCTTTACAACGAAATTGAGAAATCAATTGCAGCTGGATTAATGACAGAAAACCCGTTCAAAGGTTTCATTATCGGGAACATGGCCGAATCCAACTATGAATTGGTTGATCTTCACAAAAATGTAGTGGATAAAGTAGTCTTAGTTTCTGATTCAGGAAAAGCAATGAAGCGTGAAAGCGACCTGATCGATGTTTGGTTTGATTCAGGTTCTATGCCATATGCACAATTGCATTATCCTTTCGAGAATAAGGAAATGATCGATAACAACAAGGCATTCCCAGCCGACTTCATCGCAGAAGGTGTTGACCAGACTCGTGGATGGTTCTATACACTTCACGCGATCGGAACAGCTGTTTTTGATTCTGTTGCTTATAAAAATGTAATGAGTAACGGTCTTGTTTTGGATAAAAACGGGCAAAAAATGTCTAAACGTTTAGGAAATGCTGTAGATCCATTCGAAACTCTTGCTGTATACGGACCAGATGCTACCCGTTGGTATATGATCTCCAATGCAAACCCTTGGGAAAACCTGAAGTTTGATATCGAAGGAATTGATGAGGTAAGAAGAAAATTCTTCGGAACCCTTTACAATACCTATTCATTCTTCTCTTTATATGCGAATGTTGATGGCTTCAATTATTCAGAAAAAGAAGTGGAAAATCGTCCTGAAATCGACAGATGGATTCTTTCTGAGCTGAACTTATTGATCAAAGAAGTAAAAGCATTCTATGAAGATTACGAACCAACAAGAGTTGCAAGAGCGATCAGCACATTTGTGAATGATAACTTGAGTAACTGGTATGTAAGATTATGCAGAAGACGCTTCTGGAAAGGAGATTATTCTGATGATAAGATCTCTGCTTACCAGACTTTATATACTTGTCTTGAGGTAGTGGCTAAATTATCTGCTCCTATTGCTCCATTCTTTATGGATCAGCTATATCAGGACTTAAATAAAGTAACAGGTAAAGAAAACTTTGAATCTGTACACCTTACAGACTTCCCGGTTGCTGATGAAAGCTTAATTGATCAGGATCTGGTTGAAAAAACTCACCTGGCTCAGAACATCACAAGTATGGTATTCTCTCTAAGAAAGAAGGAGAATGTGAAAGTTCGTCAACCGTTACAAAAAGTATTGGTTCCTGTATTAGACTCTAAAACAGAAGAACAGATTCTTGCTGTTGCTGATCTTATCAAACAGGAAGTAAACGTAAAAGAATTACAGTTAATTAATGCTGAAGAAGCGTCTCACCTAATTGTAAAACAGATAAAACCAAACTTCAAAGCTCTTGGTCCTAAACTAGGAAAAGACATGAAGGTGGTAGGTGCCGAGATTAGCAATCTTACCACAGAACAAATTGCCGCTCTTGAAAAAGAAGGAAAATTAAATGTTCAAGGATACGAAATCACGCTTGACGACGTAGAAATCTCTACTAAAGATATCCCTGGATGGACCGTAACTTCCGATGGTAAAACAACTGTGGCATTAGATTTGACGTTAACCGATGAATTAAAATCTGAAGGGATCGCAAGAGAATTCATTAACAGAATTCAGAACTTGAGAAAAGAGAAAGATTTCGAACTTACAGACAGAATTAATATCTCCATTGAAGAGAACTCACCATTCCTTGAAGATATTAAGAAAAATGAGGAATATATTTCTTCTGAGGTCTTGTCAAATAAAATAGAAATTGTATCTTCACTTTTAAATTTTAACGAAATCGAAATAGATGAAGTTAATTTTAAGATAAATGTCGAAAAAAATTAACATGTAGTTATAGTATTTCAAATTCCATTTCATAATTTTATTAAAAAAGAGAAAGAATATGTCAGACGAAAGAGTTAGATACAGCGATGCTGATTTACAGGAATTTAGAGCGATCATAAAAGAAAAAATAGAAAAGGCGGAGAAAGATCTTCAGCTTATCAGAGAAAGTTTCATCAATGACCAGAATAACGGGACGGATGATACTTCACCTACCTTCAAAGCATTTGAGGAAGGTGCAGAAACTTTGAGCAAAGAGCAGAACTCTATTCTTGCTGGAAGACAGGAAAAGTTCGTCCGTGATCTGAAGAATGCTTTAATCAGAATCGAAAACAAGACTTACGGTGTTTGTAGAGTAACAGGAAAACTGATTCCTAAGGAAAGACTTTTAGCCGTTCCTCATGCTACCCTAAGCATCGAAGCGAAAAACATGCAGAAATAGCCGTAAGGTTTGTAAAATAATATTGGGTTTATATGGTATCTCCGGATACTTTATAAACCTAATTTTTAATGTATACCCATGAGCGAAGTATTCATTTTAATCACCATTGTGGCAATAGTGCTGGCTTTTTTTAATAGGGAATGGATCAAAAACAGATTTTCTCCAAAAAAGCACACCTACTACACCATTGATGACCAGTTTAATTCTGATAAACGCGAACGGGAGAAAGAAATAGACAAACTTTTGAGTAAGATGGGCAAAAACGGAATCAACGATTTATCTGAAAAAGATAGAAAAAGACTTGATGAATTGTCCAAAATGTAAAAAATTAAATACTAAGAAATGGAATCAATCATAGTACATCCTAAAAACTCTATGGAATTGAGCGCATTAAAAAGCGTATTGAAAGAAATGAACATTAAGTTTGAGAAAGCTCATGTGAAAAGTTCATATAACGGACAGAAAGTGGTTAAGAAAGCAAGCGATAATAAAAACGTAAGACCTGCTTCAAAACCTTCAAAACCTAAAGGAGAGTAATGAAAAAGATCTTAGCTATCACCTTTTTGGTATTATTGATAGACCAGGCTTCAAAAATTTACATTAAAACTCATTTTGAGCTGAACGAGAGCATTCCTGTTATAGAAGGGTTCTTCAATAAAACCTTTGTTGAAAATCCAGGAATGGCTTATGGCTTTCATTTTGGCGGAATTATTGGAAAATATTTCCTTGTGATCCTAAGAATCTTCTTGATTGGAGGAATGGTTTACATGTTTAAAAAATGGTTGAAGGAAGGTGCTTCCAACTATCTTTTAATTCCAATGGCCATCATCTTTGCAGGCGCTATCGGAAACCTTATTGATGGAATGTTCTACGGAATGATCTTCGACAGCGGAACGGTTTATGATGCCAGCACTGACCGATGGATTGGGTATGGTGGTGTTTCAAAATTTGTTCCTTTTGGACAGGGCTACTCTACTTTTATGAAAGGATGTGTTGTAGATATGCTTCACTTCCCGGTAGTAGACTGGTATGTCCCAGATAGCTGGCCAATCATTGGTGGAAAACATATTGAATTCTTTAAATATATTTTCAATGTTGCCGATTCAGCCATTACTGTAGGAGCCGCTTTCCTTCTAATCTTTAGAAAAAAAGCATTTCCGAACGGACTTGAATTCTAACAGATGTATTTCTAATGAGAAAAACAATCAAAAATATTTTTAAATTTTTCCTGCTTCTTTTAGTCGCAGGAATTATTTTTATTGCCTGGGCTAATTATAGCATAAAAAAGGAAAGTGCAGCTTCTGTATCTTACAATATTGCTGATGTACCTCAAGCAAAAACAGCTTTATTGTTAGGGACAGGAAAAACATTGAGCAACGGAATGCCCAATGCCTATTTCTATAACAGAATTAAGGCAGCTACCGATTTGTATAAAAGCGGGAAGATTCAGTACATCATCGTAAGTGGTGATAATAGCAGCAAAGATTATAATGAACCGGAAGATATGCAGTTTGCACTGGTTCAGCAAGGCATTCCACAGGATAAAATCATTCTGGATCACGCAGGTTTCCGGACTTTGGATTCCGTGGTAAGAGCTAAGGATATTTTCGGGCAAACCAAACTTACTATTATCTCTCAGAAATTCCACAACGAAAGAGCGGTCTTTCTTGCCCAGAAAAATGGCATACAGGCTTTTGGATACAATGCAGAAGATGTGAATAAATATGCAGGTTTAAAGACTAATTTGAGAGAGTATCTTGCTAAAGCTAAAGTTTATTGGGATCTTATCCTTGGTGTACAGCCAAAATTTGGCGGAGAAAAGATTTTGATTCCTTAGTATTAAAAATCAATACAATCATAAAAATGAGTGTCTTCACATATCATTTAGTAAAAACAGATTACTTTTCTGCACTCAGAATTCTTTTTTCTTCACCAAAGTCAAGAAATATCCCGGGATTAATTCACGCAGAAATTATGACGGTGATGACTTTAGGCTCTCCTATTTTTTCACCCTCCCGAATGTTGATAAGACAAATCGCTGTATTTGCACAATGGAAAGATGAAAGTGATATCGAAAATTTTTTAGCTAAAGACCGGTTAGGAAAAATTTTATCTGAAGGTTGGCACACAAGATTAACTTTTATGAGAAAATGGGGGAAATTCAACAAGTTTGAAATTCCTGATGAAACCACAGAATCTGAAAATCCGGATTCGCCAGTCGTTGCAGTCACCATTGCCAGAATGAAATTTTTGGAAATCCCCAGATTTATTCATTGGGGAAGACCAGTTGAAAAATTGGTTCGGGACCATCCGGCAACAACTTTGTCTTTGGCCTCTATCAAATTCCCTAATACCGTTTCCACTTTTTCAATTTGGAAAAATCAAAAAGAAATGACTGATATGGTTCATGGACATAGCAAAGTTCCAAAACCAGAAAGACACACCCACGCAATGAAAGAAAGAGATCGAAAAGATTTTCATTTCGAATTTACAACTTTGCGCTTTAAACCTATTTCAGAATTTGGGGAATGGAATGGGCAACGTAACATTATTCCAAATCTCAAAAACCACTAAAATGAGATTTGCTCCAATACAGAACTTCCAGGATTGGCTAACTCAACAATGGGTAATTCTGCGTGGAAGAAAAATTAAGCCTGAAGATTCCCTCTGGTTGATGGGGCCTTTTGGTAATTTGAATCCAATGAGTAAGGATTTTATTCATCAATTTGCAGAAAAAGAAAATTTATTTGTGGATGAAGGCTCAGAAGCAAGAGGTATTATTCCTTCGATGTTAAAGCTTAATTTATCTGAAACTGAGTTCTCAAATTTATCCAAAAATGTGATTGGCTTCTATGAAAACACCTCCAATCATACCTTAAATTTTTCTATACAATGGAATCCCTATTTCAAGTTTTTTGGAATTCTAATTAATAAATTATTCAGTAATAGAATTAACCAACTAAATATTCCTACAGAAAACATTCACAGCTCAGAATCTCTAAAAAGCGAAATCATCAATCTCACCGACCCAAAGACCAATGAAATAAAATACACGTTTTGGTTTCGTTCTGTTGAATCGACTGGGCAAGTTATCTATTCCGGAGTTTACGGCATCAGCAATTTACCGTCACGAAAAACTTGTGTAAAGGCGGTATTTCCTTTACCTAACGGGAATGCAACAGTATTGATGATTCCAAGCGTTGGAAAAAATGGAGAACTGATTTTAGATTCTTCAGGAAAAAAATTTGGTGATGCTGGTTTTTATTTTTTACTTAAAGATTCTAAAGGTGAATATTGGTCACAATTTATACGTTCTTTCCGTGATCGTCTCATTATTGGTTCCGAAAATGATATGATATCAGCAGAACAAACTTTAACACTGTGGCATTTCAAGGTTCTTACTTTTATCTATAAAATTGAATTAAAGAAATAGGTTTATTGATTCAGAATTCTTCATTAAAGAAAAGAGTAGGAATCTGAGACTATAACACAATTAGAATGTAATTTTGCGTAAATTTGTAATTCATTAATTTTTTAATATAAATTTTAAACAAATGTCAAGAATTCTTACCGGCATTCAAGCCACCGGAACACCCCATCTTGGAAATTTATTAGGGGCTATTATTCCTGCTATTGAACTTTCTAAGCAGGAAGGAAATGAATCATTTTTATTTATTGCGAATCTTCATACGCTTACCCAAATTAAAGATGCGCAGACTTTAAGACAGAATACCTACGAGATTGCTGCGGCTTGGCTTGCTTGTGGATTAGATACCGAAAAAACATTTTTCTACAGACAAAGTGATATCGCTGAAACCTGTGAACTATCTTGGCATTTATCATGTTTTTTCCCTTATCAAAGATTAACACTAGCACATTCATTTAAGGATAAGGCTGACAGACTTCAGGATGTAAATGCTGGTTTGTTTACTTACCCTATTTTGATGGCTGCGGATATTCTATTATATGATGCAGAGATTGTTCCTGTTGGGAAAGATCAGCTTCAGCATTTGGAAATTGCAAGAGATGTCGCTTCAAGATTCAACAATCAGATGGGTGAAGTTTTTGTATTGCCACAATCTGAACTTCAGGAAGACACAAAGTATGTTCCTGGAACAGACGGTCGCAAAATGTCAAAATCTATGGGGAATATCATCAACATCTTCTTACCTGAAAAAGAATTGAAGAAACAAGTGATGAGTATTGAATCTGATTCTAAGTCTTTGGAAGAGCCTAAAGATCCAGCAACAGATAAAACATTCCAGATTTATGAATTGATTGCTACTCCTGAACAGACTGAGGAATTAAGAGCAAAATATCTTGCAGGTAACTTTGGATACGGACACGCTAAGAAAGAGCTTTTAGACCTTATTTTAGTTCGTTTTGAAAAGGAAAGAGAAACGTTCAATTATTATATGAACAATCTTGATGAGCTGGAAGCAAAACTTCAGCAGGGAGCGGAAAAAACAAGACCTGTCGCAATGGCAACTCTAAAAAGAGTAAGAACAAGCTTAGGATTTTAATTCTAACCTTTATCTATAAGAAATCGGCTGGCTCAATTCTGAACCAGCCGATTTATTTTTTATGATATTTTATTTTTGGTAAGGATGAAATAATGCATCTGATCTTCAAACTCATAAGTAATATCCCAACCTGGATACTGTTTGATGATCGTCTTAATAATAGACAATCCTAAACCTGTGGAGGTATGATCTGAACTCTGTTTATAAAAACGGTTAAAAATCCTGGATTTATCCAGTGCTTCATTCATTCCGCTATTTTGGAAGATGATTCTGTTGTTCTCAATAAAGATATTTAAAGTACCTTCTTCATTATTGTATTTCACAGCATTTTTAAGAAGGTTAGACAAAAGAATATCTGCAAGGTCCTGGTTAAATTCGGCTTTAAATATTCCCTTCTCAATAACATTAACTTCTACATTCTTAAAGGCAATAAAATCTTCATAATTCTGAACAAGCTTATTAAGCATTGCATTAAAGTCCACATCTGATATAGCATTAAACTGACTATTTTCGATCTTTGAGAGCATCAATAAAGATTTATTCAAGCCTACCATTCTCCTCAGATCATTTTTAACTTCCGTGAGAAAGGTCAGATTCTTTTTATCAAGGTTTTCATTCTGAATCAGAAGGTCAATTTTATTAATAACAATCGCGAGCGGCGTCTGAAGTTCATGAGAAGCATTTTCAATAAACTGTTTCTGTTGATAGAAAACAAGTTCATTACGATCGATCATCTCATTAATTTCCACATTCAGTTCTTCAAATTCTTTGATGGAATAGTTTTGATCTGTTTGAGCAAAAGGAATTCCAAATTGGTATTTTTTCAATTTATCAAGAATCTGATAAAATGGCCACATTGCTTTGTTCAAAAGATAACCGTTAACAGCAACAATACTTATCACTAAAAGGATATAAAGAACGATTAAAGCTGTTGTAAGGTCATAAATCAGTTCATCTTCTTCCACCGTTGAAGTCCTGATAACAAGCCTCTGACGATTTTTATACTGATCGATGAAATCCGCTTCCAATACACGATAAGGCTGGTCTTTATCATCATACTCCATATAATACATCTTGTTATAGAGCCTGCTTTTGTTTTGATATTCTCCGGCTGTAATGGGCATGATCTTAAACTCATTAAAACCAAAATCATTGTTCTTTAACAACTGTGGGTTAAGATACACCGCCTTGATGATCTGTATTTTTCTATCCTTTAATCCATCATCCACATTATCGTGTACTTCATCCAGAATATAAGCATAAAACAACCCCGCCCAAACTGCTATAATCAGCAGCAGGATCATGATCAGGTATTTTATCGTGTAATATTTTAAGGAAACCTTCATCAGACGAATTTATATCCTATTCCGTAAACAGCCTGAAAATCAGCTTTTGCATTGAGCGTTTTCAGTTTTTTACGAAGATTTTTAATTTGTGAATAAATAAAATCAAGACTGTCTGCCTGATCGATATAATCTCCCCAGATAGCCTCTGCAAGAGTAGTTTTCTGCAATGTTTTTTCCGGATGAATCACAAAGTAGTACAAAAGATCATATTCTTTACGGTTAAGCATCAACTCTTCACTTCCTACCTTAACATTTCTGCTTTCCGGATCAATGCTGATGTTTTTATACCTAATAATATTCTCACCATCCTGATTTTTCCTTCTGATCACAGACCGGATTCTCGCCATCAGTTCTGCAAGATGAAAAGGTTTTGCCAGATAATCATCAGCTCCTATTTCCAGCCCTGTCACTTTATCATCCACAGAGTCTTTAGCCGAAAGAATGATCACGGGATCTTTTTTGTGCATCTTTTTAATTTCACGCAAGAGATCTATCCCATTTCCGTCAGGCAGCATAATATCCAGAAGAATGCAGTCATATTCATAGGAAATAATCTTTTCAAGCCCAGAACTATAATTTTCTGCATATTCTACAATAAACTGCTCTGCTTCCAGAAATTTCTGCACAGTATCCCTTAGGTCCGGTTCATCTTCTACTATTAAAATCTTCATAGGCTCTTCTGCTTGGATAACTTCTATCAAATATATAAAATTACAGAATAACACGGAGAAAGTCCAGAAACTGAGGCTTAATTAATACCCAAACATCGTTAGAATAAGGACCAGTTGATAGATGATGCAAAGTATATCAATGATGTACACATACTCCTTGTTCTCTTCTCTCCAGCTTTCTTTCATCAATCATTAATTTGTTTGTATGTAACGTCCATCTTCATCAAATATCAGGCATAAGCCACTCATCAGATGGATTTTATAAGCATTATATTTTTTCTCAATAGAATCAACCACACTACATGGATGATGTTTTGTCATAAAAGACACAATACTCTTTCTAATCTTAGCGGAAGAAGCTTTTCTTCCATCACTGTTTATTAAACTCCAGTTTACCATAATCTTAAAATTTTATTGTTAATCTTAAATAAGTTTAGTCATCAATTTTTTTAAAATTCCCGTTTCGGTCAAATTCAAGTTCCAATCCATTGGAAAGTTCTGCTTTGTAAGACCATCTTTTCTTTTCGATCTTAACGATATACGTATTTGGAAAATTTCTGCTGCTGTAATTTTTAATAGAAGCAGGAATGAAACCATAAGGAATCTTTTGGTGATTGCCATCCACTTCTTTCCAATTTCCATTGCTATCAAATTCGGCCTTCATTCCGTTATTGAAATACACTTTATATTCATCAACTCCATAAATCTCTCTGTCTTCAATAGCAGATAAAACCGGAATTCCTTTAAAATGACCGGCAAGAAATGTCTTAGCTGTCTTAGGTAATTGATTAGGATTAATCGCTCTGTCCTGTGCTGAAATCAAACCTCCAATTAATAAGAAGATTAAAATAAATACTGCTGTGATTTTCTTTACATTTTTCATAAGATTTAATTTTTCTGTCATTATTATGGAGCAAAGTTCCAAATCAATTTAGGAAAGAATTAGGAAAAACTTAATTTGTAGAAAATCAGGATGTAAAATAAAGTTTGTGGATAATGTTGTATAATTTTATCCACAGATTAGCAGATGCCTATTCTTCTGCATTATCTGAATATTTTTAAACAAAAAAGCCATTAAGATGAACTTAATGGCTCTCATATGAGACTGAATAGTCTTACAAATTTTATAAGTATTCCTTAATCTGTTGAAGATGGGTAATAGCTTTTAATCCGTCTGCTTTTTTATCCTCTTTGTATACATCAAAGAAAATAGCATCCATTCCGAAATCTCTTCCTCCAAGAGCATCAGCGATCCAGTCATCACCAATCATAATACTTTCTTCTTTCTTTGCTTCAGAAAGCCCAAGGGAGTATTCAAAAATCTTTGGATTCGGTTTCCTTACTCCTACAGCATCTGCGCTGGTGATGGTTTCAAAATACGGGGCAATACCGGAAAGGGTACATTTTCTTTCGGTTACCTCCTGAAAGCCGTTGGAAATAATATGAAGTTTATAGTTCTTCGACTTCAAATATTCAAGGACATCTTCTGCCCCTTCTACCAATTCATTATGACTTACAATATTATCTAGAAAATTCTCTTCAAAATAAAGGGAAAGTTCTCTATTATCTACTCCAAAATGCATGAAGGAGTCATAAAAACGGTGTTCTCTCAAATACTCTTTGCCTATAATCCCATCTCTGATCTTTTCCCATAATTCTTCGTTGATATCATGGTAGACAGTATGAAACTCTTCAAAGTCGATTTTATACTTCGAATGGATTTCCTGTTTTTCGAAAAGTTCTTTGATTGCCAGATAGGCATTTCTGCGATGATCCCAGAGTGTATTGTCCAGGTCAAAAAAAACGTGCTGCATTTTCATACAGCACAAAGTTAATAATTTTAATTTTTTGTAATAGGATAATTCTTGCTCTTGCTTTTCACAATTTCAAGGCTTTTAGAAAAATTGAGCAGAAAATCAATGGTTTGTTTTTTAGGTTTCAAAGTTTTCACTTTTAAGGAGTCATTTTTTTTCATAAGCGTAATATGTTTTCCTTAAAAACGTGAAATTTTACAAAATATTATCTATCTGGTTAATATTATGTTATTTTCATCCATGATTTTTCTCAGGTTGATCAGCGCATATCTTACTCTGCCTAATGTGGTATTAATACTCATATCAGTATGATCGGCGATTTCCTTAAAACTTAATCCGTCAAAAAACCTTAATTTAATGACTTCCTGCTGATTTAATGGAAGAAATTGCAGCATTTTCAACAGATCTTCCTGAATCTGATTGGTCACCAACTGATCTTCGATATTCTCAGAAGGCTCTCTGATCAGGTCAAAAATTGAATATTCATCCGTTTCAAAAGTTGTTTCTGAAACTTTGATATTCTTTGCTTTTGCTCTGAAATGATCGATAATAAGATTGTGGGAGATTCTTTTGGCCCAAAGGATAAATTTACCCTCTTCGTTGTAACGTCCTTCTTTTAGCATTACAATGATTTTCATGAATGTATCCTGAAAGATATCATTGGCTAAATCTTCATCATTTATTTTGTAAAAAATGAATGTAAACAGTTCTCTCTGATGGCGGTGAATAAGGGTTGATAATGCGCCTTCGTCACCCTTCTGGTAAAGCGAAATTAGTAAACTATCCGATTTTGATTTCATAACTCTTCTCAATATAATGTTTGCAGCCCAGCTATCGCCCAGATACATGATCCGGTTTATGCTGTATATACAAAGCAGTTCTTCAGAGTAGAGTCTGTTCGATAGGCGGTACAATTATATTATGGCGTAAATATAATAATTTTTTAATAACTGTTAAGCAATTATTAAATTTTCGCAATAAAAATTTAAAAAAAATCACTTAAACATATCATGAATGAACACAGTAGGGATATTTAATGTAAAATTAATATTCAAGCCTTTCATCTCTTTTCCATTTAATCGGGCATCTCCAATAGGAAAAGCATACCCTCCGGTAAGATCAAGCATACCAAATAAAGTAACTCCTATCTTCGGAGCAATATATTTGTTGGTTCCTTCTGCTCCCATTAAGAAGTAATATGAGTGGTAGAAGTCCACATTTTTTTCAAAATTAAGTAAAACATCTGCCTGCAGCTTCGGCATAATAGCAAATTTAGAGTCTGTTGCCCCCATTAAGGCAGAACCTCCTAATCTGTATATTACATCATCATTTTTAAGAAAAAGCAACTTCCCGCCCACTTCTCCAAAGCTTTGATTTTGGTAGGTATATCCTACGCTGATCATTTTATGCATCGTATACTGGGCTTTCACCAATGTACTCAGCAAAAACAGGGATAAAATGGCGGCTGCAGTTCGAAAATTCATCATCTCTCAATTTATTTAAGGTGTAAAATTAAAAAAAACTGCCTTACCGAAAGATAAAGCAGTTCATAATATTTTAGTATAAACAAAAAATTAAATTCCAAAAGCGGCTTTAATCTCGTCAACTTTGTCTAGTTTTTCCCAAGTAAAGAACTCAAGACCTTCCAACGTAAGTTCATTCTTATGACCTTTGTTGAATGTTTTATCAGCTACATAGTGCTCTTTACCCATGTGACCGTAAGAAGCCGTTTCCTGATAGATAGGATTTCTTAGCTTTAGGTTCTGCTCAATAGCATAAGGTCTTAAATCGAAGATGGCAGACACTTTTTTAGCAATATCTCCATCATGAAGATCAACTTTTGCAGTTCCGTAAGTATTGATGTATAAACCACATGGTTCAGCTACCCCGATTGCGTAAGAAACCTGTACTAAAACTTCATCAGCAACACCAGCTGCTACAAGGTTTTTGGCAATATGTCTCGTTGCATACGCAGCACTTCTGTCTACTTTTGAAGGATCTTTCCCAGAGAAAGCACCACCACCGTGAGCTCCTTTACCACCGTAGGTATCTACGATAATCTTTCTACCTGTAAGCCCTGTATCTCCGTGAGGACCACCGATTACGAATTTACCTGTAGGGTTGATGTGATATTTGATCTGATCGTTGAATAGAGCTTTGATCTCCTCAGTCTGCTGAGCAACAACTCTAGGAACAAGGATGTTCTTGATATCCTCACGGATTTTGTTCAGCATCTCTTCTTCTGTTCCGAAGTCATCATGCTGGGTAGAAACTACGATAGAATCAATTCTGATTGGTTTGTGATCATCAGAATACTCAATAGTTACCTGACTTTTTGCATCAGGACGTAAATAAGCGATCTCTTTATTTTCTCTTCTGATGGCAGAAAGTTCTTTAAGGATTGTGTGTGCAAGATCCAAAGCAAGAGGCATATAGTTAGCCGTCTCATTGGTAGCATAACCAAACATCATCCCCTGGTCACCAGCTCCCTGAGCATTTGCTTTAGCTTCGAATGACTCATCATTTACCGCTCTGTCAACACCCTGGTTGATATCCGGAGACTGCTCATGGATTGCAGAGATTACTCCACAAGAATCTCCATTGAACATATATTCACCTTTTGTATACCCTATTCCGTTGATTACTTCTCTGGCAATCGTCTGAACATCAAGGTAAGCATCAGACTTTACTTCTCCTGCCAATACCACCTGTCCGGTTGTTACAAGGGTTTCACATGCTACTTTTGAACTTTTATCGTATGCTAAGAAATGATCGATTAATGCATCGGAGATTTGGTCGGCAATTTTATCCGGATGTCCTTCTGAAACTGATTCAGATGTAAATAAATAAGACATATTATTCTTTGTTTTTTAGATTAAAAAATAGCTATGAAGAAAAATAAGAATAACAATTGCCCAGAAAAAAGAATACTGTTTTAGCATTTTTTTATAGAGGTTGCAATCAGGTCAAATTTTTCCTCGTTAATAAACGTCAGCAAATTTAAGCACTATTTTCGTAATACTCAAAATTTTTGTTTACTAATTATAATTTTCTTTAAATTAATGATTTATATCATTGTAAAGCCTCTTGATTACTGAGGCTTAATGCTTACAAATTCTTTCGGACTTTCGTGATAATTCAACTTAAGTTCCAGAGAATTTTTGATAGAATGCGACAATTCATCAATAATCTTTTGTTTAAATGTAGGCTTATAGTAAATGATACTGATCTCTCTGTATGGGAAAGGCTTTTTGAATCTGAAAACATTCTTTTTCTGCTCTTCAGAAAGCTGGCTTAATGCCAATTCAGGAAGAATACTGATTCCTCCTACTTTATCCACCATGTGTACCAACGTCTGGATATTAGAAGCTAGAAAATCTAAATTTTTAGGTTTCAGGGTGTTTTCTTTCAGATGGCAGATATTTTCAAACTGATTTCTTAGGCAGTTCCCTTCTTCAAGGAGCCAAACTTTTTCTACATTTAGTTCTTCAGGAATAATATAAGAATTCTTCTTATTCGCTTCCGTATTGGAACTGTAGATCATTAACTCCTCATTGAATAAGAAATCCTGGTAAAACTCATCCGCAGTATCATAAGGAGTAGAGATAATTCCCGCATCCAGTTCTCCTGCTTTTAAAGCTTTAATAATATTATCCGTAGTCATTTCCTTTACATTCATCTGAATCTTTGGATTCGCTTCAAGGAATTTGAAGATCTCAGTAGGTAAAATAAATGATGAAACGGTAGGAATAATTCCAAGATTAATGGTTCCTCCTAAAATGTTATTCAACAGGTTAGCTTTATTTTTCAGCTCATTGACAGATTCTATAATCACCTTCGCCTGATCGATGATCTGAAGACCTACATCTGTGGTACGGATCGGGTGTGTAGTTCTGTCGAAAACCTTCACATCCAATTCATCTTCAAATTTCTGTATCATGGCACTTAAGGTAGGCTGGGTAATGAAGCACGCCTGAGCTGCTTTACCAAAATGTTTATACTTATCAACCGCGATAAGATACTCCAATTGTTGAATGTTCATTTGATTAATATTATCTATTACAAAGATATAACGTTTTTGTTATTAGCAATTAAAAATTCAAGTAAATTTGATAATTAGTACCTTTACACTTCGATTTAGAAAATACGAAAACAACTATTCAAATCATCAACATATGGATTCTAAAAAATTAACGTTAAGCAACGGCGCACCTTATTTTGAGCATCAGGATTCCCAGACGGTAGGACCAAGAGGCCCGGTATTGCTGCAAGACTTTGTTCTTCAGGAGAATCTTGCACACTTCGTTAGGGAAAGGATCCCTGAAAGAATTGTACATGCTAAAGGAAGCGGAGCATACGGAACTTTTACCGTAACTCATGACATTAGCCAATACACCAAGGCTAAATTATTCTCAAAAGTAGGAAACTCCTGCAGAATGTTTGCCCGTTTTTCTACAGTGGGTGGCGAAAAAGGAAGTGCAGATACTGCAAGAGATCCGAGAGGATTTGCCTTAAAATTTTATACTGAAGACGGAAACTGGGATCTTGTAGGAAATAATACTCCAGTATTCTTTATCAAGGATGCTAAAAAATTCCCGGATTTTATTCACACCCAAAAAAGACTCCCAAAAACCAATTTAAAAAGCGCTACCATGATGTGGGATTTCTGGAGCTTAAACCCAGAATCACTTCATCAGGTTCTTATATTAATGTCAGACAGAGGAACTCCTTATGGCTACAGACATATGCATGGTTTCGGATCTCATACTTTCTCCATGATTAACGATCAAAATGAAAGAGTATGGGTAAAATTCCACTTCAAAACAAAGCAAGGAGTGAAAAACTTCACTGATGAAGATGCTGTGAAAATGGCAGGAGAAAACCCGGATTTTGCGCAGGAAGACCTTTGCAACGCTATCGAAAATGGAGATTTTCCTAAATGGACAATGTACATTCAGGTGATGACCGAAGAGCAAGCAAAAGATTTCAGATGGAATCCTTTTGACGTAACAAAGGTTTGGTTCCATGATGATTTCCCACTGATTGAAGTAGGAGAAATGGAGCTTAATGAAGTTCCTGTCAATTATTTTGCCCATGTTGAGCAATCTACATTCTCCCCAAGCAGTCTTATTAATGGAATCAGTTTTTCTCCGGATAAAATGCTTCAGGGAAGATTATTCTCTTACCCGGACGCCCACCGATACAGAGTGGGAGTAAACTCACATCAATTGGAAGTCAATAGATGCCCTTTTGCCATTAACAATTACCAAAGAGACGGTTATATGGCTGATTCCAGTCAATATCAGGATAAGCCGAATTACTACCCCAATAGTTTTGATGACATCCAACCGGATGCCTCTTATAAAAACTATGAATATGAATTAGATAGCGCTCATGTTGCCAATTACAACAGAAATGATAACGATAGCGATCACTATACTCAACCTGGGCTTCTTTATTCCAAAGCTATGAATGCTGAAGACAGAAATAATCTAATTCAAAATATTGTAGGCAGTATGAAGGGAATCACCGGGCCTAAAAGAGAAGAGATTATCAACAGACAATTATGTCACTTTTTCCGTGCTAATATTGAGCTTGGCATGAAAGTAGCTTCACAACTAAATATCAATATTGATGCAAATATGATGAATCATTCGAAATAATCATATTGAACAATAAATTAAAAAAAAGGAAAAAAAAATAATATTTTTTCCTTTTTTTTGCAAAAAATTCATAATTTGCAAGGGATGATATTTTAAAGTGGAAAAATGAGTTACGAAAATATATTATTAAAAAAGGAAGATAAATTATCTATCATTACAATAAACAGACCTGAGAGCTTAAATGCGTTGAATGCAAAGACTATTCAGGAGATCAGTACTGCTTTAGATGAGCTTAATTCTGATACTTCCTGCAGGGTAATTATCCTTACAGGCAGTGGAGAAAAATCATTTGTAGCTGGAGCTGACATTAAGGAGTTCAGCGACTTCGGACAGGAAAAAGCTGAGGAACTTGCAAAAAACGGACAAAATATTTTGTTCAACAAAATTGAAAATCTATCCAAACCTGTCATTGCCGCGATAAACGGTTTTGCATTAGGAGGAGGATTAGAGCTTGCCATGGCATGCCATATCAGATATGCATCGGAAAACGCCAAATTAGGGCTTCCTGAAGTAACACTGGGATTAATTCCTGGATACGGAGGAACTCAAAGGCTTCCCAAACTTGTCGGAAAAGGTATTGCTAACGAAATGATCTTCTCTGCCAAAATGATCCCTGCTCAAAAAGCAAAAGAGATCGGACTGGTAAATGAAGTATACCCTATTGAAGAATTATTAACCAAAACGAAAGAATTAGCGAACACTATTGCCCATAATTCACCAATGGCAATATCCAAGGCGATTAACGCCGTTAATTTATCTGATACAGAGAAAGGTTTTGAAACTGAAATTAAATATTTCGGAGAACTTTTCGAAATGGAAGATAAGAAAGAAGGAGTAACTGCTTTCCTAGAGAAAAGAAAGCCGAACTTCTAATCTTTCAAAAGATTTTAATCCAAATTATTTCGAAAAAACTAATGCTGCGGTATGAATAAGTTTGATAAAGCTTATCTAAAAATGGCCCAGGAATGGGCACAACTCTCCTACTGTAAGAGAAAACAGGTAGGAGCTCTTATCGTAAAAGATAGGATGATTATTTCAGATGGTTACAACGGGACTCCTATGGGATTCGAAAACTGCTGTGAAGATGGAGAAGGAAAAACGCACTGGTATGTATTGCATGCTGAAGCCAACGCTATTTTAAAGCTGGCGGCTTCTACCCAATCAGCAAAAGGAGCAACGTTATATTTAACATTGTCGCCTTGCAAGGAATGCAGTAAACTAATCCTGCAGGCAGGTATTGCAAGACTGGTGTATATCAATGAGTATTCGGATGACGATGGGATATCGTTTTTAAGAGACCATAACATTGAAATAGAACAAATATCGGACTGTGAACTAAAAAAATAAGCACAAATGACTTGGGATGAAAAGATCAAAGATTTTGAAATATTTCTTCGCTTCGAAAGAAATTTTTCAGACAACACGCTCGACGCCTATGTTCGAGACATTAAAAAACTAAAAGATTACGCAGAAGAAGATCTGGAAAACGTCGGTCCAGATTCTATCGGTTACGAAAACCTGCAGGAATACATTTTCAATCTTTCTAAACAGAAATTCAGTGAGAGATCACAGGCAAGGTGGATATCTTCCATCAAAGCCTTCTTCAAATTTCTACTGGAAGATGAATATCGTGAAGACAACCCTGCGGCGTTACTTGAAGGTCCTAAACTGGGACTATATCTGCCGGACACGTTAAGCCTGCCAGATATTAATAAAATCATTGCTGCCATTGAAGTCAATACAGATCTCGGAAAAAGAAACCAGTGTATCATAGAAGTACTGTATGGTTGCGGACTCCGTGTTTCTGAACTGATTGATTTGAAAATTTCTAATATCAACTTCAAAGAGCAATATATTAAGGTGCACGGAAAGGGAAATAAAACCCGTTTTGTACCTTTAGCTGATTATACAGCAGAATTATTGGAAAGCTATATCAAAGAGGTCCGTTCTAAAGGAAAAATCAATAAGAAATATGAAGACACACTGTTTTTGAATAGCCGTGGAACTTCCATGTCAAGGGTTATTGTATTTCTTATTATTAAGGAACTTACGGATAAGGCAGGAGTAAATAAGAAAATTTCTCCACACACATTCAGACATTCTTTTGCTACGCATTTGCTGCAGAATGGTGCTGATCTTCGTTATATCCAGGAAATGCTGGGACACTCCAGTATTACAACAACAGAGATCTACACTCACCTGAAAACAGAAGAACTAAGGGATGTTATCTTAAGTTATCACCCGAGAAACATTAATATTGCTCAGTGATGCTAAAGGTCTTTTGACCTTTGAAGAATAATTATAGACAAATGAAAGTATTGAAATATTGCCCAAGCTGTGGCAAAGAGACCTTACATTGGGATGGTGAAAAGAAATGGAGCTGTCCTGAATGTGGTTTTACACTGTATAACAATGTTGCAGGCGCAGTAGCGGTTGTGATCAGATGTGGTGACGAAATTTATCTTACCCGAAGAAACAGAGACCCTAAAAAAGGAAAACTGGATCTGGCAGGAGGTTTCGTGGACCCTAAAGAAAGTGCAGAGGAAACCTGTAAAAGAGAGCTTTTTGAAGAACTTCAGCTTGATATTGATATTTCTAACCTCAAATACCTTACCAGCCTTCCGAATGTCTATCAGTATAAAGAAATTGATTACAATACTATTGATCTCTTTTATGAGTATACTATTTCGGAAAAGTTTGAGGTAAATCTTGAGCTTTCAGAGATCTCAGAAGCGATATGGATTCCTTTACAGGAACTGAGCCTTGATGAGATTGCATTTGATTCTCAAAAGAGATTTTTTGAGGATTATCTGAAGAAATAATTTTTGTAAATATATACTCTCGCAGATTTTGCAGATACAGCAGATTATTGGGTTTTCTCACTGCTTATTTTGTAAAATCTGCGGGAGTTTTTTATGGTAAGAAAATAATTTTCCCACAGATTTCACGAATTACACAGATGTATTTTGCTCTGTGATGATTTGTGAAATTTGTGGGAATTATATTATGAATTAGTAAGTCTTTGATTTCAGCATTTCATCAAAATACTGAATAAGCAGAACTCTTTCTGCTTCTGAAAGCTTAGCTTCTTTATGATAAACAATATAACCAGGAAGCGGCATTGTTTTATGCTTAAGAGCCTCCATAGACCTATCGAGCATATTCTCTTTTAATTCTTTATTATAGGTCCCCCAGACAGAAAAATTAAGTCGTTGACGTCCGTCATTCACATGGCTTTTTACAGACCACGAAATAGGAGCCACATAAGCATAGTTAGGATATACCGTTTCATCTGAATGACAGTCATAACAGGCATTTTTAAGAAGTGTACTTATTTTTTCCGGAGTATGCTTCATCTGAACAAAATTCACCTTAGTATCAACAGGTTTATTCACCCTGTCAATGGGGATAAGCTGCATAAGCGCAAATACTACCAAAGTCCATAAGACTATTTTTTTTGCCGTCTTCATAAATCTATTTTACCGGAGTTATCACTGCATTGGCAGATTTAAGCTCTTTTTTATTTTCCTGTATTACAGCCTTTTCCTTTTCGTCAGAAACAGGAGGTGGTACCGGAGCCGTTGGAGTTGTTCCTTTAGGATTATCTAGTGTTCTGGTATCTTTCAGATCCCATTCTTCTCTTGTTTCCCATAATGCTTTTACCAAAGCTTTTTTATAGTAAACATAGGCATCTTCTGCAAAAGTTTCCGTAGAAAAATCTGCTTCATCCCAATACTTGTCATTATTGTTATCTACTAATATTCTGACAACATATTCTTCAGGTTTCAGAAGATCAAATTTTACTTTATCTCCTTTGGTATATTTCTGATATACCACTTTATCTGAAGAATCCAATAATTGAATCCAATAGTTAGAAGCGGGAGCATTAGTAAGGGTAAACTCCAGGCTTCCAAACTGCTCTACTTTATCAACGTTGAAATCAAAACGCTTAGATTGGGCATTCTTTGCATAGAAAGAAGAAACTGTTTCTTTAGGGATTGTAAGTTGATAATCTTTACCACTGATAAAGTCAGAATTCACCTGAATCTGATAAGGATTAGTCTCTGAAATCTTAGCTGTAAATGGAATAGTATTCAAAGAATCTCCTTTCACCGCCAGTTTCCATTTTGAAGGATCAATCTTATCAATAAAGTAATTGGATGAAATTTTAAAATCAGTTTTTGGGGGTAGTGATCCACCTCCATTATCACTGAAAACATCCATCGCATTTTTCTTATTGTATTTATAGAATAAAGAAACAGAATATACGGTATCTTTTTTCGGACCAATATTGTGGCTAAATGATAACTTCTCAGTAGTTTCCTGTCCTACATTACTCTTCACTGCATCAAACCAAATTCTCACCGAATCTGATTTTGGTGTATGGGTTACTTTTATATCCTTAAGTTTGTCATTGAGTGATTGAACATTTACTTCTTCAGGATGGCCTTCAAATGTCATAAGTATCCCTCCGGAAATCTCTTTCATATCCAAATACTTTAAAGGTTTTTTTGATGGATAAATACTTAAATTTAAACCAGAAATTGATTTCTCAAAATCAACCACTTCTTTCTTAAATCCAATTTTCTCCTTTCCAGGATCGTAGATTGAGTTTCCATTTTCATCTTCGAAAGCAATGATCTTATATTTTCCCGGAGAAAGGTAATTCAGTTCGTAATATCCATCGTCATCTACCTTGGTAATATAATAAGGTTTTTGTTTGTAGTTCATGGTATCTTTTACCTGATACAGCCCAACTACGAGCTTATTTTCATTAGTGCCGGTCTTCTTCTTGATCTGCATGGCATCTTTTACTTCCCCACTGATGTACAGATCATCCAGTTTATCACCTGTAGAAAATGCAAAATTAAAATACCTGAGAATATTGGCCTCATTATTATCCGCAATAGAATTTCCAAAATTGAAATTATAAGTGGTATTGGCCTGAAGCGTATCAGTCCATTGGATAAGAACAAATTTATTTGCAATATTCGATGGAAGAATTCGTTTGATATTCTTGATAGGCGGAGAAATGATAAGATTTTTATTGATGTCCTTTAAGGTTACGTATTCATCAAAATCCAGGCGCAGTTCGTGGATATCTCTTTTTACATTAATCCTAGTTGTATCAATATTTGAACTTAAAAATTTTGGGGCCAGCGTATCTTTAGGGCCTCCAACAGGAGATCCTACCCTTGCACATGAATGTACAAGAAAACTGATAACAAATAATAAAAGAAACCTTTTCATGAAAATGTTTAAGCAAAAGTAAACATTATTCTCCAAAAACTTCATGTCCGCTGTTCAAACTATCTTTGCTATCGTTCATTACCGTCTGAAGTTTCTCCTGCTGTAAAGGAAAATTCTCAAATAATCCTGACAAAGCAAGTGCTGTATAAACTTTACCTGAATATTTATTTCCGATCGCTACGATGGTAACTTTAGATTTTAAAAGATGGGCAAATACTGAATTTGTTCCATGCCACCATCCGTTATGATACGTCAGTTTTTCACCATTATCAAATATTTTCATTCTAAAGCCAAGTCCATAATTGTTCATTCCAGCTTTTTCATTGCTGTAAGGGGTAAATACCATCTGCATCAGTTCAGGCTTCAAAAAATCCTTTGAATACATTGCTTTTGAAAAATTAAGCAGGTCTCTAGGTGTGGTGTAGACATTTTTATCACCGTAGATCAGATCTAATCTATCCAATGGGTATAATTTATTTCCACCATAGTAGAAAGATTGTGAAGCTGTAGGTATATCTTTTTCCTGAAAGATGTAAGTGTTCGTCATTTTCAATGGTGTGAATACCATTTCTTTCATTGCCTGTGGAAAAGGAGTTTGAGTTACTTTTTCAATCAGTAAAGCCAATAAGGCAAAATTTGTATTGCAATACATAAATCCGGTATCAGTATCTCTTGCCAGATCCGGTTTATATTTAATAATCATATTCAATACATCCTGATTGGTAATAAATTGTTTGGAAAGCTCTGCCGGTGCAGGTTGTATTTTGGTAATAAAATATTCGTATTTGGGTAATCCGCTTCTTTGGTCTAATAAAGTTTGGACTGTTACATTAGGATAAGGAAAACCAGGGAAGAATTGAGTAAGATGATCAGTTAACTTTATTTTCCCAGCTTCTACAAGCTTCATCATGGCCATTGCCGTCAATGTTTTTGAAACTGAAGCTACATGTAGAGGTGTATTTTTATCAATAGGCATTTGATTTCCTTCTCTCCCGAAACCTCTATAGTTTTCGTATAAAATTTCATCACCTTTAGCTACTAGAATCCCTCCACTAAGATCTCCACCTTCCCATATTTTTTTATAGTACTGATCTATATAACCTGTTAATGACTCCTTATTCGAAAGCTGTCCATCAGCTTTTGTAAACACATTTCCCAAATCTACATTTCCATAGTTCGGAAGGTTAGTCGTATTCTCAACTGAAGCTTCTTTGGATTCAGATTTATTTTTACAAGAAAAAAGGAATAAAGCAACAGTTACAGCAAGTACTAGATTACGCATCTTCATAAGGTTCAAAAATGAGCGGCAATTTAATAAAAGTCGAAATTAAATTATAAATATGAAGGTGACATTATGAATAATTTAACATAAATGAAAGAAAGGACAAAAAGCAAAAAGGTTGAGAAAGTAATCTATATCATTACATTCTCAACCCTTCAGTCAATTTCTTTATTTATTATTTAACTATGTGAAGCCAGAATCTTATCTACAATAAACTGAGCTAATTTTTCTTTACTCTGATGGGTCCAGCCAGCAATATGGGGCGTTACCATTGCTTTTTCTGATTCCAACAGATACTTCAAATCTTCATTCTCCGTTTCCAGATGTTCAAAAGAAGATTTTTCATACTCCAATACATCCAGACAAGCTCCTTTTACTTTCCCTGATTTCAACGCTTCCACTAAACTTTTAGTTTCTATATTTTTCCCTCTTGCAGTATTGACGAAATAGAAGTCATTTCCCATTTCAGAAATGAATGTTTCATCAATAAGATAATGAGTTTCAGAAGTTAAAGGAATATGCAGGCTCAATACTTCTGCAGACTGCTTCAGTTCTTCTAGTGTAACCTGAGTAGCAAACTCATCAGAAAGTCCCGGAAGAATGTCATGGAAGATCACTTTACAGCCAAATCCTGAAAGTCTTTTAGCTGTAGCTTTCCCCATATTTCCATATCCGATCAATCCAACAGTTTTCCCAAGTAATTCATCCCCTCGGTTTTCTTCACGTTTCCAGATCCCGTTCTTCACTTCCTGGGAAGCAATGAACAACCTGTTCATCAACACCAATAGCATTCCAACAACATGCTCTGCTACAGAGTCTCTGTTTCCCTCCGGAGAGTTTATTAATTGAATGCCTAATTTTTCAGCCACAGGAATATCAATATTTTCCATTCCTGCTCCTACTCTTGCAATAAACTTCAGGTTCTGCGCTTTTTCAAGAAAGTTTCTATCTAAAGGAATACGGCTTCTGATGATAATACCATCATAGTTTTTGATCTTATCACAAACCTCATCATAAGTGGAAGTAAAATCTTCTTCCAAAATAAAGTTTTTAGCTAAAAGCTGCTCGGTTATAAGGGGGTGATTTTTATCTAAAAGGAGAATTTTCATAGTTTAAACACAAATAACGCTAATGAATTTCACAAATAACACAAATTATAAGGTGCCGTTAATAACTCTTTTTACTCCATTTTTAAATTGAAGGGTATTGAAGTTAATCAACATTCCAAGTTTACATTTACTTAATCTAAGGTAGGTAAGTATTTGGGCTAAATGAATATCATTCAATGATTCTATAGATTTGATTTCTAATACAAACTTTTTCTCAATCAAAAAGTCAAGTCTGTAACCAACATCTAACTTCACCTCTTCATATACCAATGCTACTGGTTTTTGCCTTTCTACAAGAATATCATGCTTATTCAGTTCATAGAATAGGCATTCTTCATAAGCACTTTCCAAAAGTCCCGGACCTAAAGCTTTATGAACCTGGTAACCTGCTTCATAAACAAGTCTGGAAATATCATTTTCTGAAATATCCATTGTATAATTTTTTCATCTTATCGGGCACAAATCATTTGTGAAAATTTGTGCCGAATATTTGTGTTATTAGTGTTTATGTTTTTTATTTTTTGTCCTTCTTAGAACTTTGCGGCTCCTCTGGCTCCTGGAATAATTTCTTAAGTTCTACAGACTCCAAAGGCTTCATTCTTCCGGAAAGGATCAATGAAAGTTCTTTTCTACGGAAGGCAGCTGCATATCTTTCTTTTTCTTCTTCTGTTTCGGGAACCATATCCGGAATTGGAATCGGACGATTGAATTCATCTACTGCAACAAAGGTATAAATTCCTGAATTGGTATGAATTTTTTTCTGATTGATAGGATCATCTGACCATACATCTACATACACCTCCATAGAAGTAGAGAACGCTCTGGAAACTTTAGACTCCAGAACAACAACTCCTCCTTCAGGAATCGGATGATTGAATGAAACGTGGTTCACAGATGCTGTTACTACTCTCCTTTCGCAATGTCTTGCCGCAGAAATGGAAGCACATCTGTCCATTTTTGCTAAAAGTTCACCACCAAAAAGGTTTCTTAGAGAGTTGGTCTCGTTCGGAAGAACGATATTGGTCATAATAGTCAGGGATTCTGACGCTGTTTTTATTTTTGCCATTTATTCTTAGTGTTTTTTGGAGCAGCCGGAACTGATTTCGTGGCTTTTCCGGCAGATTTTACCAATGAATCTTTCTTCAGTGAATCTGAAACCGGAGTTTCAGGAGCATGTACCATAACTTTTACCGTATCTTTTACAATTCTGTGGGTAGAAGTCTGTACTGATACTTTATTAAAAGATTTTTTACCGAAGAGAAGTTCCTGTTGAGTATATGCAAAGTATAGAATACCAAGAATTGGAATAATCAACAGGAAGAACCAGAGAATGGTCTTCTTGAATTTATAGTCTTTTTCACGGTTTTCGGAAGCATTTACCTTCTCACCATTGTTAATATCAGAGAATCTGATTTCTTCCAATCCGAAGAAGTCCGGACGTCCTGCTTCCACTCTTTTTCCTTTGAAATGAGTATATCCCTCTTCAATAAAGATAGTTCCCAGATTTTGAATTTCAAGAACCTGCTCTGCCTGAAGTTTTTTCTTCCAAAAATCAGTTTGTATCTTCAGATCACTTCTGGAAGCTTCTACAGACATTTGTTTTTCGCGGGCAATGAAAACAGTAAGATCTTCAGCCTGTACTTCATAGTCAATTGCGAATTCAATCTGACTTGCAGGAGGCAGGATACTTCCGTTTTCGGAATTGATAATAGCCTTAGAATTTTTTAGAGAAAATACCCCAAAGCCTGGAACCGTGACAGTTCCATATTGTTTTAAATATTCTAAAATGTATGCTGAAATATTCATTTGGCAGCAAATTTATAACTTTTTCATGACTTTTTGAAGATATTTAACGGATATAAAAAAAGACTGCTGAAGCAGCCTTTTGTGTATTTCATATTAAAACAGGTTCACTATTCATGATCTCTGGTCTCTTTCGGGATAAATTTGCAATTCACTTATTTACAGCAATTACTTTCTTTCAATCTATTGAATTTTCCAACTGATTCCAAACATGAAGTTCGTTCCTGCCTGTGCAAAGTAAAGTGGACTTCCATCTTCACTCACAGAACCATTGTTCACATATTTTTTGTTGAACAGGTTATTTACCAATAGTTTTAGCGCAATATCATTGTTCCCGATTTTAAACTGGTATTGTGCATTAAAATCTGTCAATAAATAATCTTTAAGTTCTAAGTTTTTATCTTCCGTATTATCCAGATATTGCTTTCCAACATATTGGTTCATTAAGGCAAACTGGAAATTTTTATTTGGGTTAAATCTTACCCCTAAGTTGGCAATCATATTCGGAGAAAATGAAATCTGAGTATTCCCCAGACTTACCGGTACTTTTCCGACTTCTATATTAAAATCCTGATTTCTGTTCTGGCTTACTGTAAAGTTTCCGGAAACTTCCCATTGTTTTGAAAGTTTGGCCAATGCACCAATCTCTACTCCGCGTCTGTAACTTTTTCCTGAATTGGTCCTGATAAACGCTCCAACACTGTTAAGCTGACCATTCAAAACCAACTGATTCACATAATACATGTAATACACGTTCGCTGTTAAAGATAAAAACCCAAACTGTTTTTCCAAACCTGCTTCAAAATCATGGAGTTTTTCAGGCTTCACATCATTATTGGCCATAATATCTGCTCTGCTCGGTTCTCTATGAGCATGGGCATAAGACAAGAATATCTTTCCACCCTCTAACTTATAATTCACCCCCGCTTTTGGATTGAAGAACAGCCAGTTTTTATCCAGATCAGTACCGTCATCGTCCCCAGCCATGATGACCTTAGTATTGTAGTTGATACTTCTAAGCTGCAAATCCCCAAAGAATTCAAAATTATCCATTCTGTATAGGGTCTTTGCAAAACCAGAAACTTCATTCTTTACAGAACGATTTCTGTAATATTCACTTTCATGGATCTGTGGATAAAAAACTCCGGTAACATTTCCGTAATGTCTTCCATAGTACTGATTGGCTACTGCTCCAAAGTTTAGGTCAAGATTTTCAAACTTACCATATAAAGTAGAAACAACTCCGTAGAAATCATTATCCAGCCATTTTTTCCTGATGAAATCAGTTTTTGTAATGGTTTGTCCGCCTTCAATAATATTAGGCAGTTGATATTTTGAGAAAGAACTTCTCTGTTTGTAATTTTCGTAATATCCTTTTCCTTTCGTGTAGTGGAAAGTTGTTTCAAGATTCCAACGGTCATTGAATTTCTGTTCCCAAAGCAGCTGGTAGTGGTTCTGTCTGTAATTATCCGTTTCGTTATCATAAAAACCTGTAATATTTCCATTAGTATCCTTAAGGGCACCGGAAATATTGAATGTTGGATTCGTCTCCCACATTTCCCTGCTGATTCCGTTCCAGGCCTGATAGGTTTTTTCTTTTCCACCGAAAGCCATTAAACGCAATTTGGTTTTTCCTTCTTCAAACAATGCGGTAAAATTATAAGAATGTAGATCAGAAGAAGCTCTGTCTATATAGCCATCAGAATGAATATTCGTGTATCTTCCCATTACAGAAAGACGATTTTTCCAGAATTTTCCGGAGCCTACCTCAGCTGAGTATTTATAGGTATTAAAAGAACCATAGCTATCATCGGTTTTAAAGTAAAACTTCTCTTCCGGTTCCTTTGAGATCACATTGATACTTGCCCCAAAAGCAGAAACTCCGTTATTGGATGTTCCAACGCCTCTTTGAATTACGATCTGTGAGGCAGAGCTCGTTAAATCCGGAACATTCACAAAAAAGGTTCCCTGGCTTTCAGAATCATTATAAGGAACTCCGTTCATCATCACATTAATGGCCGTTCCAGAGACCCCACGAATTCTAAAACCAGTATATCCTACTCCGTTTCCAGCGTCCGAGGTCGAAATAATTGAGGTTTGATTTTTCAAAAGAATAGGAAGATCCTGTCCCAGATTTTTACCATCCAAATCTTTCTGAACATTGATAATTTCCTTTGCAACAGGAAGTCTTTTCGTAAAGCTGACCGCTTCTATTTCTCTGATCTTCAGAGAATCTGTGTTTTGAGCCTGAATAAAGGCTACAGAGCCTACACTAAGCCCTAAAAAAAATAATCCTTTCATTCTATAAATCTTTGACATTTAATGAATAAAAGGGGATCGATAAGATATTATACAAATTCAACCCTCAGTAGAGTTGACTTCCCTAAACAGCATTACCTGTTCCAGGTTCAGTGGGTATAATCTCAGCCTGTTAAAGCACCCCTTTATTTCAGCCGCGAAATTACGAAAAATATATGAGATAGTGATGTTTTCGGGATGCGAGATTTGGAGTTACTAGATTATCAGAAAGGCAATTATAAAATATATTATTGATTGAGAAAATTAGAGTTATGAAATCTATTTATACCATGTCATTCCGACGAAAGAGGGATCTCTTTGATGAGATTCTTCATTTCACTCCTGAACTACGTCCTCAGGCCTTCAGTCTGTATTCAGAATGACAGAGAATGTTAATAACATAGACTCAATAGATGTTATAAAACCGTCATAAGTAACGAACGATCATCAATTATCATTTATAACGGATCATTTAGTAGGTCTTATTATTCGCATCAATGTAATAGTAATTTTTGCCGTCTTTTGTCACTTCAAACATTTTCCCAAGCTTCCAGCTGAAGTTTCTTTTAATATTTGAATATTCGAAGGGAATAATAATTTTGTTATTAACATCTATGACTCCAAATTTATCATTGTTTGATGCAACAATCATTGGATCTGCAACATCATCTCCTTCCATAATATAAAGGTACTGATATTGCGGATAAATCTGGTATTGGCGGTAGTCTGCCGCATTAACGAATTTTGATTTTTCAATTATTCCATAGAATCCATTGAGAATATAGGCCTGGAAAAGCTGTTGCTTATATTCATCAAACTTACATTTTCCTAAATCTGAATCTTTAAATTGATAAACTCTTTTTCCAGTATGGTCTATCCTATAAGAAATCATATTCTTTTCTACAGTCGCGAAATCTTTTGTCCCAAATTTTCTTACTTTTTCATTCGGTGAATTCAAAAGATTGCAGTCTTCATAAAAGAAAACTGCGATATGATATTCCGGTTGAATGATGTACTTTCCGTTTTGATTAACATACCCGAAACTATCTCCTTTCTTTTTGGGAATCAAAAGTGGAAGATCTTTGTTATGAACTACCAAGTCGGGATTATGCCTGACGAGGGCATTTTTCTCTTTTTTCACGGTAGTTTTCATGCTATTTTTCACAGCCGGTTTTTTCACAAATTTAGTCTGTGAGAAAACAGAAATCGAAATAAAAACACACAAAAGATTCAAGATATTTTTCATATTCATCATTTGTCTGCAATATTACGGCCAAAAATAGAAATTATCAAATTCATATTTATAAAGAATCTAAATAATTTCATTCTCATAAAATCGTAAAATTTCGTAATTTTGGGGAACATTTTGAATTGTTTAATCATTTAAAAAACTTTTAAAAAAACGTAGATTATGCTGACCTTATTGGGGTTAATGTTGCATCACATGCGAGATCTCAAAATGTCATTAACGGTATTAGACAGACCAGTAAAGAAGCAGCGAAATACTCTACCTTTAATATTGAAAGACCTTCTATTATGAATATTTATAAGGATTACATCAAAGAGATTGAAGAAAGAAAAAACCAGGGGCTTCATCCAAAGCCAATTGATGGTGCTGAATTACTAAGCGAAATCATCGCACAAATCAAAGACTCAGGTAATGCAGATCGAACGGATTCTCTTAAATTTTTCATCTACAACACCTTACCGGGAACAACAAGTGCAGCTGGTGTAAAGGCTAAATTTTTAAAAGAGATCATTCTGGGTGAATCCGTAGTAGAAGAAATCTCTCCGGCTTTTGCTTTCGAATTATTATCTCACATGAAAGGAGGTAAATCTATCGAAGTATTATTAGACTTGGCTTTAGGTAATGATGCTGCTATCGCTCAACAAGCGGCAGACGTTCTTAAAACTCAGGTTTTCCTTTATGAAGCGGACACTAACCGTTTAAAAGAGGCATACAACAGCGGAAATGCAATCGCTAAAGAAATTTTAGAAAGCTATGCAAAAGCTGAATTCTTCACTAAACTGCCAGAAGTAGCTGAAGAAATTAAAGTAGTTACTTATATCGCTGGTGAAGGAGACATTTCTACCGATTTACTTTCTCCGGGTAACCAGGCTCACTCAAGATCAGACCGTGAACTTCATGGTAAATGTATGATTACTCCTGAAGCTCAGGAAGAAATCAAAGCTTTACAAGCACAACATCCTGATGCAAGCGTTATGCTTATCGCTGAAAAAGGAACAATGGGTGTAGGTTCATCCAGAATGTCAGGGGTAAATAACGTAGCTCTATGGACTGGTAAACAAGCAAGTCCATATGTACCATTCGTAAATATCGCTCCAATCGTAGGAGGAACAAACGGTATTTCTCCAATCTTCCTTACTACAGTTGATGTTACCGGAGGTATTGGTGTTGACCTTAAGAACTGGGTGAAGAAAGTTGACGAAAACGGAAACCCTGTTCGTAACGAAAATGGTGATATCGTTCTTGAAGAAGCTTATTCAGTAGCTACAGGAACTGTTTTAACAATTAATACAAAAGAAAAAAAATTATATAACGGAGATCAGGAACTGATTGACCTTACGAAGTCTTTCACTCCACAAAAGATGGAATTCATCAAAGCTGGAGGATCTTACGCAATCGTGTTTGGTAAGAAGTTACAGACATTTGCAGCGCAGACACTAGGTGTTGAAGCTCCGGTTGTTTTTGCTCCATCAAAAGAAATTTCTCACGAAGGACAAGGTCTTACAGCTGTTGAAAAAATCTTCAACAGAAATGCTGTAGGAACTACACCAGGAAAAGTGTTACATGCTGGTTCTGATGTTCGTGTACAGGTAAACATTGTTGGATCTCAGGATACGACAGGTCTTATGACTTCTCAGGAGCTTGAATCAATGGCGGCTACTGTAATTTCTCCAGTTGTTGACGGTGCATACCAATCAGGGTGTCATACCGCCTCAGTTTGGGATAAAAAAGCTCAGGCGAACATTCCTAAGCTAATGAAATTCATGAACGATTTCGGATTAATCACAGCTCGTGACCCGAAAGGTGAATACCACTCAATGACTGACGTTATTCACAAAGTTCTTAACGATATCACTGTAGACGAATGGGCAATCATCATTGGTGGTGACTCTCACACGAGAATGTCTAAAGGAGTTGCTTTCGGAGCTGACTCTGGAACGGTTGCTCTTGCATTAGCTACTGGTGAAGCTTCAATGCCAATCCCAGAATCCGTAAAAGTAACTTTTAAAGGTGAAATGAAGCCTCACATGGATTTCCGTGATGTGGTTCACGCTACACAGGCTCAGATGTTGAAGCAATTCGGAGGAGAGAACGTATTCCAGGGAAGAATCATTGAGGTTCACATTGGAACACTTCCTGCTGACCAAGCGTTCACATTTACAGACTGGACTGCTGAAATGAAGGCTAAAGCGTCTATCAACATTTCTGAAGACAATACTCTAATTGAATCATTGGAAATTGCTAAAGGCAGAATCCAGATCATGATAGATAAAGGAATGGATAACCACAACAAAGTTCTTCAGGGATTAATTGATAAAGCAAATAAGAGAATTGAGGAGATCAGATCTGGTGAAAAACCAGCGCTTACTCCAGATGCTAACGCTAAATATTATGCTGAAGTTGTTGTAGATCTTGATGTAATCGTAGAACCTATGATTGCTGACCCGGACGTAAACAACGAAGATGTTTCTAAGAGATATACTCACGATACCATCAGAGATCTTTCTTACTATGGTGGTGAGAAAAAAGTAGACCTTGGTTTCGTAGGATCTTGTATGGTTCACAAAGGAGACCTTAAGATCGTTTCTCAGATGTTGAGAAACCTTGAAAAGCAAAATGGTAAAGTAGAATTCAGCGCTCCTCTAGTGGTAGCTGCTCCTACTTATAACATCATTGACGAGCTAAAAGCTGAAGGTGACTGGGAATTATTAGAGAAATATTCTGGTTTTGAATTTAATGATAACGCTCCAAAAGGTGAAGCTCGTACAGAATACGAAAACGTAATGTACCTTGAGCGTCCTGGATGTAACCTTTGTATGGGTAACCAGGAAAAAGCAGCAAAAGGAGATACGGTTTTAGCTACTTCTACTCGTTTATTCCAAGGAAGAGTTGTAGAAGATTCTGAACGTAAAAAAGGAGAATCTCTATTAGCATCAACTCCGGTTGTTGTTCTTTCTGCAATCATCGGAAGAATTCCAAGCATTGAAGAATATAAAGCAGCTGTTGAAGGAATTGACCTGACCACTTTTGTACCTTCTATCAAGGAATTAACAAGTACAAGTGCTCACTAATAGCATTATCAATAAGTTGTAAGACTATTGAAAATCATATCAATGGAAGATTTTAGATCCAAACGGACTAAAATCTTCCATTTTTTGTTTAGAATCGTTCTATTTTAAGTGAAATACAATTTTTTTCTGAGGAAATCGGAAAAATAGAATCTATTTTTTCTTAAATTGAAAGTGATAAAATCTCTTGCTTTTATATTCGAAATCAACCTTATTCATGCATTATAGGAACGTTTTTTGATATATAAAAAATTGATTTTTCTTTTTCAAATAAGTGAAAAGGAAAATAGAATAGAAAAAGAACAAAACTAAATACGATATGACTTTTGATATTGATATGATCAAAAAGGTGTATGAGCGTTACCCTGAGAGAATTGCAGCAGCAAGACAAATCGTGGGAAAACCTCTTACCCTTTCAGAAAAAATTCTTTACACCCACCTTTGGGAAGGAAATGCTACACAGGAATATGAAAGAGGAAACTCTTATGTAGATTTTGCACCGGACAGAGTAGCTATGCAGGATGCCACAGCGCAAATGGCGCTTTTACAGTTCATGCAGGCAGGAAAAGCTAAAGTAGCTGTTCCTTCAACAGCTCACGCGGATCACCTGATCCAGGCGAAAGTAGGTGCTGATAAAGATTTACAGGAAGGTATTAACAAAAACTCTGAGGTGTTCAACTTCTTAAGTTCTGTATGTGATAAATATGGAATTGGTTTCTGGAAACCAGGAGCAGGGATCATTCACCAGGTAGTATTGGAAAACTATGCTTTCCCTGGAGGGATGATGATTGGTACTGACTCTCACACTGTAAATGCCGGCGGACTAGGAATGGTTGCTATTGGTGTAGGTGGTGCTGATGCAGTAGATGTGATGGCTGGAATGGCATGGGAACTTAAAATGCCTAAACTTATCGGAGTAAAATTAACCGGTAAAATGAACGGATGGACCTCTGCAAAAGATGTGATCTTAAAAGTAGCAGGAATACTTACCGTAAAAGGAGGTACAGGATGCATCGTTGAATATTTTGGTGAAGGAGCAGAATCTCTTTCCGCAACCGGAAAAGGTACCATCTGTAACATGGGTGCCGAAATTGGTGCTACCACTTCTACATTCGGATATGATGATTCAATGAGAAGATATCTTTCCGCAACCGGAAGACAGGATGTAGTAGATGCTGCTGATAAAATTGCAGAACACTTAACAGGTGACGCTGAAGTATATGCCAACCCTGAACAATATTTCGACCAATTAATCGAAATCAATCTTTCTGAACTGACTCCGCACTTAAACGGACCTTTCACTCCGGATTTAGCGACTCCAGTTGCTGAATTCAGAGCTAAAGCTGAAGCAAATGGATGGCCATTAGAAGTTGAATGGGCGTTGATCGGTTCTTGTACCAACTCTTCTTATGAAGATTTATCAAGAGCAGCTTCTATTGTAGAAGATGCCGTATCTAAAGGAGTTAAACCTAAAGCTATTTTAGGAATTAACCCGGGTTCTGAGCAGGTGAAATTTACTGCGGAAAGAGACGGATTCTTAGATTCTTTCAGAAAATTTGAAAATGCAAGAATATTTACCAATGCTTGTGGACCATGTATCGGACAATGGGACAGAGAAGGTGCTGAAAAAGGAGAGAAAAACTCTATCATCCACTCTTTCAACAGAAACTTTGCAAAAAGAGCGGATGGTAACCCGAATACTCATGCATTTGTAGCTTCTCCTGAAATGGTAGCTGCTGTTGCGATCTCCGGTAGATTAGATTTCAATCCTATTACTGATACTTTAACGAATGAAGCAGGTGAGCAGGTAAAACTTAACGAACCTAAAGGATATGAACTTCCAGCAAAAGGATTTGCTGTAGATGATAACGGATATCAGGCTCCTTCTGAGGATGGATCTAAAGTAGTAGTGAATGTAAGCCCAACTTCAGACAGACTTCAGTTGTTAGAAGAATTCCCGGCTTGGGATGGTAAAAATATTACCGGAGCTAAAGTATTGATCAAAGCTTTTGGAAAATGTACTACCGACCATATCTCAATGGCTGGACCATGGTTGAAATATAGAGGACATCTTGACAATATTTCAAACAATATGTTAATTGGAGCAGTAAACGCTTACAATATGGAAACCAACCACGTTAAGAACGAATTAACGGGTGAATATGGTGAAGTTCCAGCTGTACAAAGAGCTTACAAAGCGGCAGGGGTTCCAACTATTGTTGTAGGAGACCAAAACTATGGGGAAGGCTCTTCAAGAGAGCACGCAGCCATGGAGCCTAGACACCTTGGAGTAAAAGCCGTATTGGTAAAATCATTTGCGAGAATCCATGAAACCAACCTTAAAAAACAAGGAATGTTGGGGATCACTTTTGCTAATGAAGCTGATTATGACAAAATCCTGGAAGATGACACGGTTAACTTCTTAGATCTTGATCAGTTTGCTCCAGCAAAACAATTGACATTAGAATTCGTTCACAAAGACGGAACTAAAGATATCATCATGGCCAACCATACTTACAACGATCAACAAATTGATTGGTTCAAAGCTGGCTCTGCCCTGAATCTGATTAAACAACAAGAGAAATAAGAATTGATTCTTAGATCTATTAATTATAAAAGACGGCTTCATAGAAGCCGTCTTTTTGTCTAAAAACCCATGAGATTAACTTGATAAAAGCTTATTTAATATCTACTTTTTGTTCCGGTTTATTCTTTTCTGGATTTTTAGGCAACGTTACCGTTAAAATACCATTTTCATAAAGTGCCGAAACCTGATCATCAAAAACTTTATCTGTTAATTGGAAGCGACGTTCAAAAGAACTTTCATAAAATTCCTGATAAATTAATTTAGAGCCTGGATTCTTTTCTTCATAGGTATAGGATATTGTAAGAACCTGATCCTTAATAGCTACTTTAAAAGATTCTTTATGTAAACCTGCTGCATAAAGCTGTACTGTAAAATTATCTTCATTTTCAGTAATATTTACAGGTTTATAGTTATTGATCTTTTTATCGAACATTTCCTTAAAAGGGTGATTTCCTCCCATAAAATGTTCTTTAAATTTCTTTCCAAAGCCACTTTTTTCAAATGCATTGCATTGACCTTGTTTCCCAAATGGATTGTGTGTATAATTGTGTTGTGTGTACATAATTTTAATTATTTGATAAGTGTTGTTATGATTTAATGAATTGGGATAATAGCTAAATCCTCTTTTCTCATATGTGAATAGGCTATTTTTTGTTGTTTTTGAAGGGGATTATAATAAGGAAGAAACTCCATTGTCTCTTTTCCATATGCTATTTGTTTTTCCTGTCTTTTTCCCATCATTTTTGCTACAAACATTCCAATTCCTGCTAATACCAATCCCGCAATCAATAGTTTAAAAACTATGGATAAGATTAACACTGCTGCACCTACTACTACTGTGATTCCTAGTAATCTCGGCAGGATAAATTTTATTTTATTGTTCATTTTTGTTACTTATTAAATGTTAATTTCTTCTGATGTAAGATGAAGTAAATCCGGATTTACTTTTTTAATTTTCAATTGTTTAAGCGCTAAAACCTCTTACATGGTACAAGACGATAATCAATTTAATTTTACTTTATTCTTTTTCATTTTTTTAAACAAGAAAATATTTTTTCTATCATTAATAGTTGATGGATAGACTCTTTTTTAAATAAAATATCAACTATAAATTAGACATATTGTAACAAAATTCTTTTTTGGGCGTCTAACCAGATAGTAGTAAATACATTATGAAAAAAACTATATTCACTTTATCTTTAATAAGTTCTGTCTTTGTTTTTTCACAGGAAAAAGGCAATAGCAGCAACAAAGAAAAACAAATTGACGGCATCGTTATCACCAAAACTAAAAAAGCCGTTGAACAAAAAGCAGACCGTACTGTTTTTGATTTCTCTGAACAACCTCAGCTTAATAACGGGAACGTTCTGGAAGGAGTTAAAAAGCTTCCGGGACTTGTAGCTACAGACATCGCAGGGATGATGTATCAAGGAAAAATGTTGGAAGTATTTCTTAACGGAAGACCTTTAAACATTACGTCTAATGATCTGACCGCTTTCCTGGAGGGGATGCCTGCCAATTCTGTAGAAAGAATTGAAATTATTACCCAACCGGGAGCTGAATTTCCTGCGACTTCGGGAGGTGCAATCATGAATATCATCACCAACAAAAACGCTAATAAATATTTAACGGCCACCTATTCGGGAAATTATTCCTTCACGAATTATGATCAATATAGAAGCAGAACAACCAATTCCGTGAATTTAAATGCTAGAAATAAATATTTCGGTTGGCAATTGAATGTAGGACAAAATTACCGTGAAAGCATGCTGAATGGTCAGCAGGATGAGCTTTTAACAAGTCACACTGACAGGTATGGACGTGGATATTTTGCAAAATCAGGATTAAGTTTTGATTTAGGTCAGGACAGGTTATTATTAAACTACGATATTTATCACAATAATAATGACAACTATACTTTAAGTGACGGTCACGGAGATTTACCTTTCAAGAGAAATCTGGAGGATTTAAAAGAAGCGTTTTATACCTCTTCAGATGTTGCCCATACTAATACTTTGAGACAGGAGGCAGTGGTAACCTATCAGAAACGTTTTGGGGACAAATCTCAAAAACTTGATTTCCAATTTGGCTACACCAGATCAGACAACAAGTTTTCTCAGGATAATTACTTTCAGGATGGAATATTTGTAACTGAACCTACTGTACCTCTTGATAGCCCTACTAATGGTTTAAAAGATATTCTGAATAATAAATCGGTAATGAACATCGCCAATTTTAAAGTAGACTATGCACAGCCCATCAAGCTTCTGGATGGCGGAAAAGTAAGCTTTGGGGGATTGTATGAGAAACAGAATTATGATACAGAAAGTTTTGGTTTAACCAATCTTGAATACCAGAGACAAACCGCTTCTACTTATCTTGAATTTCAGGCAAAACTGAAAAAATTTGATTTCACATTGGGTACCCGTGCTGAAAACTATGATATTTCAGGAGTAACAAGGTATATTAAAGATAAAAAACTGAAAGAAGATAATTTACTCCCTTTCAATAAGTTTAAGTTTTTCCCGAATGCCAGTGTACAATACAACATGATGAATCAGGTTTATATTGCCGCAAACTACAACCGGAAAATAAGTTTACCGAGCATTTCTGCCCTGAATCCAAATAACGTAACGTTCTCCGGCCCCAGTACGGAAGTAAACGGTAACCCAAATCTACAACCTACGATCTTTGATAACTATGAAATAAAAGTATCGGCATTTGATTATGCATTTATCGGGTATAGTGTAAGTTCAGCAAGCAACCAGGTAGCTCAGATTATCAGAAAGGACGGAAGAAAACTCTTCAATGAGCAGATTAATATCTCTAATATGAAAATCCATAATTTCAATATTGGGCTTCCTGTTCCGTTTCAGATTTTTACCAAGTCTATAGGTGAGATTATGAAGTCGAACTTCAATCCTGACAAAATGAATTTTATGTACATTTATGCAGGATATCAGAAACATGACATTGATAACCTCAACAATAAAGGGTTCTGGATTTTTAACCTAATGACCCAGATTATTTTACCTAAAGACATCAAACTAACCGCTAATTATAGCTATCTGACTCCAAAAGCAGGATATTTCTACTTTACCGCAGAGAAGCCATTCAACAATTCGCTTGATCTTACGCTGACAAAGAAATTTATGAGCAACCGTCTGACAGTTTCAGTTTTTGCCAATGATATTTTCAACGGACAGATGATGCAGGTACGTTCTAATCCACCATCTGGAACACCAGTAATGATCAGTAGTAAATATGACACAAGAAACTTTGGAATTTCCATCAATTATAAAATTCCAACAAGAAACAAATTAGCGAAAGAGGATCCAAACATCCTGAACCAAACCAAGAAAGAGGATAACGGCGGTGTTATGCAGCAAGGACAGTAATAGATTTAAATGATTAATAACCAAAAATGAGGCAGTGATACGATTACTGCCTCATTTTTATTTCTATTGATCTATAATAATGAAAGTTATATCTCACGCAGCTTTAGCTGATAACGCATTTTTTTTATAGAGTTATAGCACATTAAGATCTGCGAAATCTGTGTGATCTGCGAGAAAAAATCTAACCCATTTAGAAATCTAACGTTTGAAATCTCCAGTTCAGTGTATCAATCAATGTCAACTGATTAAGATTTATAGGGAAATCTGCTATGATTTTCAAGGTTTGAAGTGCCATCATGCTCCCTACAATTCCTGGAAGAGCTCCCAAAACTCCCAAGCTGTCACAATCCGGCATTTCTTCATCATGAGGAGGTTCAGGAAATATATCCCTCAGGTTCTTACTTCCTAGATGATTGAACACAGCAACCTGTCCGGAAAATCCTAAAATACTTCCATACACCAATGTTTTGCCTAATTCTACACAGGCATCATTCACCAGATATCTTGTTGAGAAATTATCTGAACCATCTACAATAATATCATATTGAGAAAGTATTTCTGAGGCATTGGAAGCGTCAATCTTTTGTTCAATACCAATTACTTTCACCTGATGATTAAGGTTATTCACAAACCTTTCAGCACTTTTTATTTTTAGTGTCCCTACTTCACTTTCAGTATGAATGATCTGACGGTTTAGATTATGCAGTTCTACCTTATCAAAATCGGCGATGCCTATGGTTCCCACTCCAGCCGCTGCCAGATATTGAATCACTGGACTACCCAATCCACCAGCACCTATAACAAGAACTTTTGAAGCCATTATTTTCTTCTGTCCTTCTAATCCTATTTCATCAATAAAGATCTGGCGGCTGTATCTTTTAAATATATCCTCTTGCATTTTGAACTATATTATTTAAGCACCACTATAAACAGAATCCCAATCCTTCATTACCGGATCATATCCTGATTGTTTAATCATAGCTTTAATTTCCTCCATACTTCTTTCATCGCTGGTTTCAAACTGTTCCAGAGATTCCTTATCCACAGCATATCCTCCCGGATTGGTTTTTGAACCCGCACTCATCGTTGTAGCTCCCAATGCAACAACATGATTTCTGAAGGTTTCATTTTCTCTTGTGGAGATAGATATTTCTAGATCTTCATTCCAGATTCTATAGGCACAGATCAGTTGAAGCAGGTCTTTATCTTCCATAATAAAATTAGGCTCAATAATTCCTTCTGCCGGTCTTAACCTTGGAAATGATACTGAGAATTTGCTTTTCCAATATTGCTTTTGGAGATAATCGATGTGAAGAGCGTTGAAAAAGCTATCTACACGCCAATCTTCCAGCCCAAGCAGTACACCAAGTCCCATTTTATGGATTCCGGCCCTGCCAACTCTGTCAGGCGTATCTAAGCGAAAATGAAAATTGGATTTTTTACCTTTCGGGTGATACTCTTTATATACTTCCTGATGATAAGTTTCCTGGTATACTAACACCGAGTGAACCCCCTCTTCATGAAGAAGTTTATACTCATCCTCCTCTAAAGGCTGCACTTCAATGGAAATATTGGAGAAATGAGGCTTCAGTAAACGAACAGCATTCTGAAAATAAGGAACGCCTACGATTTTATTGGCTTCTCCACTTACTAAAAGTACATGATTGACTCCCATTGATTTTAAAACAGCACTTTCAATCATCAGTTCAGAGTCTGAAAGTGTTTTTCTCCTAAGGCTATTATCCAGGCTGAATCCGCAGTATGTGCAGATATTCTGGCATTCGTTGCTTAGATACAATGGAGCATACAGCTGAATGGTCTTCCCGAAACGTTTCTGAGTGAGTGCTCTTGTCATAGTAGCCATCAATTCCAGCTCCTGTGATGCTGCCGGAGAAAGCAGATTCAGAAAGTCATCCAATGTTCTGTTTCTCTTCTGGAGACTATTTCGAACTTCAGATAGGGTTACTTTTTCAAGTCTGGTTTTTACTTCATCCCATTGGTATTGCTCGAAAACCTCCTTAAAACTATTCATTACTCTTATTTTTATTCAAACAAAAATGACGTTAGCGGGCTTGATGCTTCGGCGTGATTTGCTATAGCTCCTAAACCTGATTCAAAGGCTCTTCTTCCGGCAATCACACCTTCTTTGAATGCAACAGCCATATTTACAGGATTCCTGGCCACTGCAATAGCGGTATTCACCAAAACAGCATCTGCTCCCATCTCCATTGCCTTTGCCGCATCTGATGGTGCTCCAATTCCGGCATCTACAACAACAGGTACATTACTTTGGCTGATGATAATTTCTAAGAAATCTAATGTTCTCAACCCTTTATTCGTTCCAATAGGCGCACCTAAAGGCATTACTACAGCTGTTCCCGCATCTTCAAGACGTTTGCATAAAACCGGATCAGCATGAATGTAAGGCATTACGACGAAACCTAATTTGGCCAACTCTTCGGTAGCATACAACGTTTCAATAGGATCGGGTAATAAATATTTCGGATCCGGATGAATTTCCAGTTTTACCCAGTTGGTTTCTAAGGCTTCTCTAGCTAATTGTGCTGCCAATACTGCCTCTTTCGCTGTTCTTGCCCCTGAAGTATTGGGTAAAAGATGAACATTCGTTCCTTTTAACGAGTCTAGCAGATCATCTTCGGCCGATTGAGCATCAATTCTCTTCAACGCCATTGTGACCATATTAGATTCTGAAGCAACAACAGAGGCTGCCATATCTTCAAGACTTCCGAATTTTCCTGTTCCTAAAAACAATCTCGACTCAAAGGTTCTGTCTGCTATTATTAATTTTTGATTATGCATATATCATTGCTTTTTTAAATTCATTAATGATAGACGGACGGTTAGTAATCTGACCTGAAACCGCTACTCCATAAACTCCGATCTGTTGTAACAATTGAATATCTTCAAGGCTCACTCCTCCAATCGCAAATATTTTAGGAATCATCATTCCCTTTTCATGAAGCTGATCTATAATTTCCTGATAGCCTTCAAATCCAAGAATAGGGCTGAGCTTTTCTTTTGTAGAAGTATATCTTAATGGTCCCAAACCAATATAATCACATGATTCATTCATTCTTTGAAGAACATCTGAAATCGTATTAGCTGTTCCGCCAATGATTTTACTCTCGCCTAAAATAATTCTTGCTTCTTCAGTAGAACCATCACTTAATCCTAAATGAACCCCATCAGCATCTATGATTTTTGCTAATTGAACATTATCATTGATGATACAAATTGATTGATATTCTGAACAAAGCTGTTTTGAAACTTCACAAAGGCTCATTAATTCATTTTCAGGGGCATTTTTCCAACGGATCTGTACCCATTTTATCCCATGATCTAAGGCTTTTCGGATATTTACTTCCTGTTCCTGCCTCGTATTTCCTTGTGAGATATATTGTAATTTTTCCATATTAACTATGAATGTGTTCCCAATAAAGAGGGCTGATTTATAAAATTATTCTCTATATAATTCTCCTGCATTTTCTAAAAACAGATAAAGGTTCATCACTTTCCCAAACCGCTCCTAATAAAGCTACACCATCTACTCCAAGATCAAAGACTTCCTGAATACGATCCACATCAATTCCTCCTAAAGCCATCAGCTTTACATCCGGATTGTTTCTTTGTTTCAAACGTTCAATCACTTTTGAATCAATTCCATATCCTTTTTTGGAGATACTTGGAAAGAATGGGCTTATGAAAGCATATTCCCATTCTTTTTCCAAATCATTAAAAGTGGTCATATCATGAACAGAGGTTGAAATTGTATTTCCATTCATAAAAGGTCTATATTTTCCCTCCCTTCGGTCTTCTTCTCTAAAGTGAAATCTTGGAATTCCATAGTCTTTTCCAAGGTCATAATAACTGTGTAGCACTAATTGTCCATAAAATAAAGAATCAATACTGTTGATAAATTCAATCATTTCATTCCGGCTGATCCATGGTTTTCTGATGTGAAGCAAATCCAGCCCATCGTGAAACATCTGATTGATGATCGCTGATTCATTAGGAACTGAACTTTCAGGAGTGATGACGAGAATCATATATAAATTTCCTTTCCATTTTCTATAAACTCCTGCGATTTATCGAACATTCCCTGTTCAGCAGATTCACGGATTTCCTGAGTGATCTTCATAGAACAGAATTTTGGTCCGCACATAGAACAGAAGTGAGCGATTTTAGCTCCATCAGCAGGAAGCGTTTCATCATGATAAGCTCTTGCCGTATCCGGATCTAATGAAAGATTGAACTGGTCTTCCCATCTGAATTCAAATCTTGCTTTACTTAATGCGTTATCTCTGTATTGTGCGCCTGGATGTCCTTTTGCTAAATCTGCAGCGTGGGCAGCTAATTTGTAAGTAATTACCCCCACTTTCACATCATCTTTGTTCGGAAGACCCAAATGTTCTTTTGGTGTTACATAGCAAAGCATTGCACATCCGAACCATCCGATCATAGCAGCCCCGATTCCTGATGTAATATGATCATAGCCCGGTGCAATATCTGTGGTTAAAGGCCCTAATGTATAGAAAGGAGCTTCATCACACACTTCCAATTGTTTTTCCATGTTTTCTTTAATCATGTGCATCGGAACGTGTCCTGGACCTTCAATCATCACCTGTACATTATGCTTCCAGGCAATTTTTGTCAGCTCACCTAATGTTTCCAGTTCTGCAAACTGTGCAGCATCATTGGCATCAGCAATAGAGCCCGGACGTAGACCGTCTCCCAAAGAGAAAGCCACATCATATTTCTTCATGATCTCACAAATCTCCTCAAAATGAGTGTATAAAAAGTTTTCCTTGTGATGGTAAAGACACCATTTCGCCATAATAGAGCCTCCTCTGGATACGATTCCTGTTACTCTGTTTGCCGTTAAATGAATGTATCTTAGCAAAACTCCGGCATGAATAGTGAAATAAGAAACTCCCTGTTCAGCCTGTTCAATCAATGTGTCTTTAAAAACCTCCCACGTTAGATCTTCCGGTACTCCTTTTACCTTTTCAAGTGCCTGGTAAATAGGAACGGTACCAATGGGAACCGGACTGTTTCTGATAATCCACTCTCTTGTTTCGTGGATATTTTTTCCTGTGGAAAGATCCATAATGGTATCTGCTCCCCATCGGCAAGCCCAAACTGCCTTTTCCACTTCTTCATCAATACTTGAAGAAACAGCACTGTTTCCAATATTGGCATTGATTTTCACTAAAAAGTTTCTTCCAATAATCATCGGCTCACTTTCAGGGTGATTGATGTTATTTGGAATAATGGCTCTTCCAGCCGCAATTTCGTCTCTTACAAACTCCGGAGTGATCTTACTTTTAGGAGTATTAGCACCAAAGCTATTTCCAATATGCTGGCAGGCCATTTCTTTCGGAACCGACTGCAATTGTTCTATTCTTTGGTTTTCTCTGATGGCGATATATTCCATTTCAGGGGTGATAATGCCTTGCTTCGCGTAATAAAGCTGGGTAAGCTCTTTTCCTTCCTGAGCCACTTTAGGTTTATGATCGTAGGAAAAACGTAATGCATCAAGTTTTGGATCTGCCAGACGTGCTTTACCGTATTCTGAGGTAATTCCATCCAAAATCACAACATCTTCTCTGTCCAGAATCCATTGCTCTCTTATTCTTGGAAGTCCTTTCTGAATATCGATGGTTGCATTTTCATCAGTGTAAGGCCCTGACGTATCATAAATGGTTACCGGAGCATTTTCTTCAAAATTTCCATTAGTCAGCTTGGTAGGGCTAAGTTGTATTTCACGCATTGCTACATTGATAGGATGAATTTTTCCTTCAACATAAATTTTCTTTGAGTTCGGAAATGGCGAACATGTAATTGAATGAGCCATAAATATGGGTATTAAGTATGAGAATTATCCGCCCTGAGTGGCAGTAATGATTAAAATTGAATCCAGATTATTAAGGGAAGTTTCCGCCCAGGCAGACAGCGGAATAATACGATTGTTGATGGCTACAGCAATACCTTTCTTCTTTCCAGGTAACTCCATAGCCAATAATGCTTCCAGATTTTCAGGAAGTATATCAAATGTTTTTCGGGTGTGGTTGATTATAAGTTCCATTCCTAATGATTTAAATATACTTTAGGAATGGCCATTATTGTACAATAGAATGTACAGCAAAAGTCATCTACTTTTCCCTACGCTGGTATGATCCAGATCAGGTTCAAAGGGTAAAGTCTCAGTCTGTATGAACAGACACCCCTAAAGTGTGGGACGAAGTTAGTTATTTTTTGAGAATGGGCAAAATCAAATTTTCCGGAAACAAAAAATCCCGCTTTTCAGCAGAATTTTCTTTTTTATTCTTCGCAAGCTCTCCAAACCGCATCATTCTGTGGAACAGGAGCTATAATTTCAATGTTTTCTTTGGTAACAGGATGAATAAATTCCAATTTTCTTGCATGAAGATTAATTCCTCCATCCGGATTGGAACGTGGAGAACCGTATTTTAAGTCTCCTTTGATAGGAATACCTGTCTTAGATAGCTGAGCCCGGATCTGATGATGTCTTCCGGTTTCAAGATCTATTTCGAGAAGCAAATAGTTATCTAAAGTCTTGATCACGTTATAAGTCAGGATTGCTTCTTTAGCTCCTTCTGTCGCTTTTGGGAAAACAATTGCCTTATTATTCTTCTCATTCTTCTTTAAATAATGAACGAGTCTTTGGCTCTGTGGAATCATCTCCTTTCCCACTACCGCCCAATACGTCTTTTTAACTTCACGATTCTTCACCATTTGAGTAAGACGGGAAAGCGCTTTTGAAGTTTTGGCATAAATCACCAAGCCTGAAGTGGGGCGATCTATACGATGAACCAAGCCGAGAAAAACATTCCCCGGCTTAGCATCTCTTATTTTTATAAAATTCTTGATAGATTCCAATAGTGATTCATCACCGGTCTTATCACCTTGTACAAGCTGACCGACTTTCTTATTCACTACCAGAAGGTGGTTGTCTTCATATACAATCTGCTCCTTCATTCAGTCTATCTATTTCTGTTTCTATTTGACATTGAAAGGATAATCCCCGCCAAAAGACCAATTGTTTTAAGTCCTGCAATCATTGAACTGTCCGGAAGCAATGCTCCAACTACACAAACTCCTGCTGCTGCATACATTGCATACATAAAGTTTTTATTGGTAAGCATTGGCGCCTGAATAAAGAAACTTGCTCCTATCAGCACATAAAATACTTTTCTGGAAAGCAAGTGATTGATTTCAGGTGAAAATAAATTGAACCAGCCTATAGCAAGACAGATTAATGCTGCAATAGATAATATTCCCTGGGCAGATTGTTGTTGATTTTGCATGAATTAATTTTAATAACTTTCGTTTTGGTTAGGGAACTCTACGCTCTTCACATCTTTTACATATTGAGAAACAGCTCCTGTAATTTCTGTGTAAAGGTCTAGGTATCTTCTTAAAAATTTCGGGCTGAAACCTTTGTTCATTCCTACCATATCATGATATACCAACACTTGACCATCACAATCAGCTCCGGCTCCAATTCCAATAGTAGGAATAGAAATACTCTCAGTCACTTTTTTAGCAAGTTCAGCAGGAATTTTTTCCAATACTACAGAAAAACATCCCAGTTCTTCTAAAAGCTGTGCATCAGCAATCAGTTTTTCAGCTTCTGCTTCTTCTTTTGCTCTTACTTTATACGTTCCGAATTTATATATAGACTGTGGAGTTAATCCTAAATGTCCCATTACCGGAATCCCAGCATTGATAATTTTTTTAATAGATTTTGAGATCTCTTTTCCGCCTTCAATTTTCACGGCATGAGCGCCTCCTTCTTTCATCATTCTTACAGCAGACTCTAAGGCTTTTTCAGGGTTACTCTGATATGTTCCGAATGGTAGGTCTGCTACTACTAAAGCTCTGTCCGTTCCTCTTACCACACTTTGAGCATGGTAGATCATTTGGTCTAATGTAATAGGTAATGTAGTTTCAAAACCTGCCATTACATTGGCTGCAGAGTCTCCAATCAAAATAGCATCTACTCCACCTGCATCTACCATCTTTGCCGTGGTAAAATCATAAGCAGTAAGCATTGTTATTTTTTCCTTGTCGAATTTCATTCTACGCAAGGTTTCAGTCGTAACTTTTTTAATTTCAGAGTGAACAGACATAATTTATCTATTTTTAAAAGTTAAAAAGTCGGCCATTTAGCCGACTTAAGTTTTTATGATTTTTACAAAACTACGTGACCGAGTTTCATGAGTTTATCGTGATTCAGAATCTTAATGTTTCGTCCGTCAACTTCTATCAGGTTATCCTGTTTGAACTCTGAGATCAGACGGATGGCACTTTCTGTAGCAGTACCAATAATGTTGGCAATTTCTTCTCTGGTTAAAGAGATCTTGATAAACCCTTCCGGGTCTACCCCTAATTTCTGTTCTAGAAGCAGCAATATTTCAGCCAGCCTTTCTCTTACCGTTTTCTGGGCAAGGAACGTGATGGTATTGGAAGATTCTCCTAATTCGTAAGAAATTTTCTGAAGCATTACGAAAGACAATTGCGGATCTACCTCCAAAAGATACATAAAGATATCTGCTGGTAAGAAAACACATTCAATGTCTGTCATAGCTTCTGCTTTGGCCTGGAAATTTTCCCCGCAAAGCAAAGAACGATAGCCGATAATATCCCCTTCTTTGATAAATCTTAAAATCTGATCTTTCCCAAATGCTCCTGATTTTGAAAGTTTAGCGGCTCCTTTTTCAAGAACGAACACCCCTTTTGGAGTCTCTCCATCCTCGAAAATAGTATCGTGTTTCTGAAAACTCAATCTTTTTTTACCGTTAATATATTTTTCAAAATCTGCGCTAGAAAGTCTTTCCTTAAATGATTTATCATTAAAAACTCTGGCGAACCTCTCTTCAATGGCTATCTGTTGTTCCTGCGGCATTTTATATGATATTTATCACAAAAATAGAACTTTTTAACTCGATAAACAAAAAAAATTGTTATAATTTTGTAGTTCAATAATTTAGGGAGGTGAGCGAGAACTGTTTTCATTGTGGTCAAGGAATAGAAAAAGAGAGAATTTTGTTTGATGAAAAGACTTTCTGCTGCAATGGCTGTAAGTCTGTTTATGAAATTCTGAATACAAACAATTTAAGTAATTTCTATGAACTTAATAAAGGAGCAGGAATTCGTCCGGGCGATGAAAGTTCTACTCAATTCGCTTATTTAGACACTCCGGAAATTTTTGAAAAGATCACAGATTTTTCTGAAGGAAACACCAGCCTTGTTACCTTTAAAATCCCTGTAATTCACTGTTCTTCCTGTATCTGGTTACTAGAAAGCCTTCATACCCTAAATCCTTATATTAAGTATTCACAGGTTAACTTTACCAGAAAGACCTTACAGATCTCATTCAACCATAATGATCTAAAATTAAGCGAACTAGCTAATTTCTTAACCAATTTAGGATACAAACCTGTTATCAGTCTTGAAACTGCAGAAAAAAATGTCGACCATCTTGATAAATCACTTCTTGTAAAATTTGCGATTGCAGGTTTTGCTTTCGGAAATGGAATGTTTTTAGCATTCCCGGAATATGTAGGAGGTGAAGATTACTGGATGGAACATTATAAAGGACTTTTCAGAGTTCTGATGTTCTTACTGGCATGTCCGGTCGTATTTTATTCTGCTTCCGATTATTATAAATCCGCCTGGTATGGTTTAAAAAATAAAATCGTTAACATTGATGTCCCAATTGTATTAGGAATATTCGTTCTCTTCGGAAGAAGTATTTATGAAGTGGCAACAGATTATGGCCCAGGATATTTTGATACCCTATGTGGTCTTCTTTTCTTCATGTTGATGGGAAAACTGTTCCAGAAAAGAACGTATAGCGCTCTTTCTTATGATAGAGATTACAAATCATTTTATCCTATTGCCGTAACCAAGGTAGACTTTGAAGGAAAACAGGAAAACATCCTTCTTTCTGAAATAAAAGTAGGTGACAGAATTCTAGTTAGAAACCAGGAAATCATCCCGGTAGATGCTATTCTGATCAACGGAGAAGGAAATATTGACAACAGTTTTATCACAGGAGAAAGTGAAAGCATCAGCAAACAGCCTGGTGACAAAATTTTTGCAGGAGGTAAGCAGGTAGGATCATCACTGGAACTGGAAGTGATTAAAGATGTGGATCAGAGTTATCTTACTCAGCTTTGGAACAAAGAAGCTTTCAAGAAACACGAGACCGGCCTAGATACCCTGACTAACAATATCAGTAAATATTTCACCTTCATCATTTTAGGCATCGCTTTAATTTCAGGAATTTATTGGGCATTCATCGATTTAGAGAAAATGTTCCAGGTTATTTCAGCAATTCTCATCATTGCATGCCCTTGTGCGCTTGCATTGTCTGCCCCATTCACTTTTGGGCACATTATGAGGATTTTAGGTCGAAATAAGTTTTATGTAAAAGATACTTTAACGATTGAAAAAATCGCCAAATTAGACACTATCGTCTTTGATAAAACAGGAACCATTACCCACAGAAAAAAATCCAACATCAGGTACGAAGGTTCAGAGATTAATGAATTTGACCAACTGAATATCAAAACATTATTAAAGAACTCCAATCACCCTCTTTCAAAGTCTCTTTATGAATTTATAGAGCTTAATGACAACTATTTCCCGGTTGAAAACTTCCAGGAAATTTCAGGAAAAGGCTATGTAGCAAGCATAAGAGGAAATGATTATAAAATCGGTTCTGCCCGCTACAACAATCAGGAACCCAAGAATCTTGAAACCGCGGTTTACATTAGCAAAAATGACGAATTTTTAGGAAAATTTATCTTTAAGAACGAATACAGACCAAAGCTTAAAGACTTATTTAATAAACTCACCAACTACAAAATATTTATTTTGAGCGGGGATAATTCCTCAGAAGAAAACCAGCTTAAAGAACTCATTCCAAACTACAAAGGAATGGCTTTCAACCAGAGCCCGGAAGACAAACTGAATTATATCAAAAACCTTCAGGATCAGCACATGAAAGTGGCTATGCTAGGAGATGGACTGAATGATGCAGGAGCATTAAAACAGAGTAATGTAGGGATTGCCATCGCTGATGATACTAACAGCTTCACCCCCTCTTCTGACGTCATTATGAATGGTGAAAAAGTAGTTACTTTAGACAACTACCTGAACGTTTGTAAAGGCTCGATTACTATTGTGAAAATGACATTTATAATCAGTTTTCTTTATAACATCGTTGGGTTAAGTTACGCTGTTACAGGCCACATGCATCCGCTTTTTGCTGCAATTATCATGCCTGTAAGTTCCATTACAGTAGTTACTTTTACTACAGTTTCAACTTGGATACTAGGTCGAAAATACTTCAAAAACCGGGCTTAAACCCGCTTATTTAGACTGATTTTAAATTAGCTGAAATCGGCATTTCGTGATGAATGTCATTATTTTTCACTAAATTTGAACCCCGAAAATAGGTTAATTTTGTTGTCCAATGGATATTCTATATTTAATGATCGTCTGCAGTGTTTCTTTAGCTGCGATCTTCCTGGTCGTATTTATAGTGTATGCCAGAAAAGGGCAGTTTGAAGATGATGAATCTCCTGCTGTCAGGATCCTTTTCGATGACGAAGTCAAGGAAAAAGATGAAACTGGCGACAAAAATAAAGACGAGAAAGAAATAGGAGAAAATAATAAAAATTGAGAAAAATAGTGAATAGTTGATATGGAAACACAAAAGTTTAGTTATGACAATAGTATTGTCCGTGCGTTCCTCTATGCGACCATTATCTTTGGTTTCATAGGATTTACGTTCGGGCTTACGGCGGCATTAATGCTTTTCTACCCTGAATTACCTGAATTCTTATTCGGTACAGATGATACAACCATTAAAAGTTTGGCATCGGGTAATATTCAAGGGTTAATAAACACTCATGGAGCGTTTGGTTTTGGTAGAATCAGAATGTTGCACACCAATACCGTGATCTTTGCGTTCGTGTGTAATATTGTTTATGTAGGGGTATACTACTCTACGCAAAGATTATTGAAGACAAGAATGTATAGTGATACATTATCTTGGATTCACTTCTGGACATGGCAGTTTATGATTGTTGCTACGTTCATTACCTTCTTTATGGGTATTAACACTTCTAAAGAATATGCTGAACATGAGTGGCCGATCGACATCCTGATTGCATTCTCATGGATCATTTTCGGGGCTAATATGATTCTCACTATTTCAAAGAGAAGAGTAAGACACCTTTATGTTGCTATTTGGTTCTATCTTGGAACTTGGGTAGCAGTAGCAATGCTTCACATTTTCAACAACCTTGAGGTTCCATTATCTTTCTCTGGCTGGAAGTCTTATTCTGCATATGCAGGAGCAAAAGATGCCATCGTACAATGGTGGTATGGTCACAATGCAGTAGCATTCGTATTGACAACTCCGGTTCTAGGTTTAATGTATTACTTCTTACCAAAAGCTGCAGACAGACCTGTATTCTCATACAAACTGTCTATTATTCACTTTTGGTCACTAATCTTCGTATATATCTGGGCTGGTCCTCACCACCTTCAGTATACCGCTCTTCCAGCATGGGCACAGGCAGTAGGAACTGGTTTCTCTATTATGCTTATCGCACCATCTTGGGGAGGAATGTTAAATGGTCTTCTTACTTTGAGAGGAGCTTGGGATAAAGTAAGAGAAAATCCTATTCTTAAGTTCTTCGTAGTAGCTGTTACTTGTTATGGTATGGCGACGTTTGAAGGTCCGCTTTTAGCAACTAAAAACATCAACAAAATTGGCCACTTTACAGACTGGGTTATCGGTCACGTACACTTAGGAGCTCTTGGATGGAATGGTTTCATGGCATTCGGGGTTATCTATTACCTGGTACCAATTATGTGGAGAACAAAACTTTGGTCTGTAAAATTAGCTAACTGGCATTTCTGGTTAGGTACTTTAGGAATCATTTTCTATGCAGTACCAATGTATATTTCTGGATTCACACAAGGATTAATGTGGAAGCAATTCAACCCGGATGGAACATTATTATGGAAAAACTGGTTGGATACAGTAACTGCAATTATTCCTTACTTCAAAATGAGATTCTTAGGAGGGCTATTCTATATTTCTGGAGCTATCCTAATGATTGTTAACGTAATTGCTACCGTAAGAAAAGGATCATTCCAGAAAGAAGTTCCTGCTGAAGCACCAGCATTAGCAAATATTGGTAACAAACGTAAAGAAGGAGAAGGATTCCACCTTTGGTTGGAAAGAATGCCATTACTTTTAACAGTATTATCATTATTTACTATTTCCATCGGAAGTATGGTAGAAATTATTCCTACTCTTACTCTTAAGAAAAGTGTCCCTACAATTTCTGCGGTAAAACCTTATTCACCGCTTGAGCTTGAAGGTAGAGATATTTATATCCGTGAAGGATGTAACGCTTGTCACTCTCAGATGATCAGACCGTTCAGAGATGAGATTACAAGATTCAACGGTAAAAACGGACAGTACTCTAAAGCTGGAGAGTTCATCTATGACAGACCATTCCTTTGGGGATCTAAGAGAACAGGACCAGATTTACATAGAGAAGGTGGTAAAAACCCAAGCTCTTGGCACTATAAGCACATGTATAACCCAAGATCTACTTCTGCAGGTTCTATCATGCCTCGTTACCCTTGGTTAATTGCTACTAACTTAGACAGATCTAAAATGGTAGATAAAATGAAGCTTATGAAGAACACATTTGATGTTCCTTATACAAAAGCTGAAATTGATTCTGCAGATAAGTGGGCAAACAACCAATCGGCAAAAATTGTAAAAGATATCTTCTCTGAAGCAAATGACTTGAAAGAAGCTTATGCTAAGAGACCTCAGGGAGAATTAGAGAAAAAAGAAATTATTGCTCTTATTTCTTATCTTCAAAGATTAGGAACAGATATTAAAACAACTGAAATTAAAACAGCAAGTAATAACTAAAAACATTAAAAGGTTAGTATGATTCCTCAGAACTTTAAAGATATATTATCCAATACAGAAAATGCTGGCTTCTACCAGACACTGGCTCTGATTTTCTTTATGCTGTTCTTCGTAGCTCTGGTAATCTATGTTTTTAGCAAGCCTAAGAAATATTACAAAGAGGAAGAAGAAGCTCCCCTAGGAGAGGATGAAGACGACGATTTTAATTTAAAAAATTAAACTATTTTTTATGAAACAAAGAACACCTGTTGTTGTAAACATCTTGATAATAATCGGACTTTTAATAGTTTTTTATTATTTGTTTGTACAGAGTTATGCGTTCCTAGCTTCGCCTTACTTCTGGGGAACTGTTGTGATAGCTGGTATCCTTGCCTTTATCCACAGTGCTATTGGAGATTTAGTTGAAAATAACAAATTCAAAAAATTATCTCCGGAAGAGAAAGCGGCTTATTTAGCTGAAAAGAAAATTCCTTTCTTCAAAAGAATGTATGCAGCTGCCTTTAAAAAGCAATCTGATACAGAAGAAAAAGATATCCTTATTGACCATGGTTTCGATGGAATCATGGAGTTGGATAACCAATTACCAAAATGGTGGGTAGGTTTATTCTATTTTGGGACTGCTTTTTGTATTGTATATATTGCAGCTTATTCTTTCACAGATTTCGCTCACCCGTTAAGCGAATATGAAAAAGAATACAAAGAGCAATTAGCAAGCATTGAAGAATATCAAAAATCTCAGCCTCCTGTAACGATTGAAACAGCTAAATATTCAGCTGATAATATCGCAGAAGGTAAAGAATTATTCAAAACAAACTGTGCATCTTGTCACAAAGAAGACGGTAGTGGAGGTATTGGTCCAAACCTGACTGATAACTTCTGGATCAACCAGCCTGAGAAGACGTTATTCAAAAACGTATTCCACATGGACTGGAATGGTTCTCCTACTAACCCAGCGATGAGAGCATTCGGTAAAAATGGAGAAGTTTCTGGAGCTGAAATTGAAAAGATTGCAGCCTATGTATATCACATCAACCAGGAATTACCACCAGTGACTCAGGCTCAAGGAGGAGCAGCTCCTCAAGGAACTGAAGCACATTGGGAAAAAGAATAATTTAGAAAAATTAGAAACATATGAAAAAAACATAATTTGTTATTACCTTAAAAATAGTAACGAATTATGTTTTTTCTTTTTTAAACACATTACAATATGTCAGACATAGAAGAAATAGAAGTACGAGGCGGACAGGGACAGGTTCTGGACCCTGAAACTTACAGAGATTCTATCGGGACAATGGAGCAATCCGGTAAAAGAAGATGGGTTTTTCCAAGGAAACCAAAAGGGAAATACACCAACTATAGAAACATTGTAAGCTATCTATTATTAATCATTTATTTTTCATTACCGTTCATCAAAATCAATGGTAACCCATTGTTGATGTTCAATGTGATAGACAGAGAGTTTTTCATCTTTGGACAGCCTTTCTATCCACAAGACTTTTTTATCCTTACTTTAGGTGCCATCGCATCTTTAATTTTTATTATCGTTTTTACGATTGCATTCGGAAGAATTTTCTGCGGGTGGATTTGCCCTCAGACAATTTTTATGGAATCTATCTTCCGTAAAATCGAGTATCTGATTGAAGGTGACCGAAACAAGCAAATGAAGCTGGACAGACAGGAGTGGGACAGTGAAAAGATCTGGAAAAGAACTTTGAAATGGTCTGTTTATATCATTATTTCACTCATCATCACCCACTTTATGTTTATGTATATTGTGGGATATGAAGAGGTATTCAAAATTGTTTCTGAAGGGCCGTTTGCCCATCCTACCAACTTTATCGTAATGATTCTCCTTACCGCTGCCTTTTACTTTGTATTTGCATGGTTCAGAGAACAGGTATGTACATTGGTTTGCCCATATGGCCGACTACAGGGAGTATTGATTGATAAAGATACAATCAACGTTTTCTACGACTTCAAAAGAGGTGAGAACAGATCAAAATGGAGAAAAGGGGAAGATCGAAAAGCAGCTGGAAAAGGAGATTGTATTGATTGTCACCAGTGTGTAGTAGTATGTCCTACCGGAATTGACATCAGAGACGGACAACAGCTGGAATGTATCAACTGTACAGCCTGTATTGATGCCTGTGATGAAGTGATGGAAAAAGTAGGTCTTCCAAAGGGACTTATCAGATATGCTTCTGAAAACGAGATTGAGAAAGAAACGCCATTCAAGTTTACGGGAAGAATGAAAGGATTCAGTATCTTCTTGTTCATTTTGGTAGGATTCTTAGGATATCTATTGTACAGCCGTGGAGAAATGGAAGCTAAATTCATTAAACCAGCAGGAAGTACATTCTTTGTGAAAGAAGGAAAAATTATCAATACTTATAATTATACTTTCCTGAATAAGACCAATGAGAAAAAAATCGTTACCATCAAGGTAATAGATCCTGCACATGGTGAAATCACTTATAGTGCATCAAGTAAAATTCCTGTAGATAGAGATAAAATTTCTAAGGGGACCATCAATATCAGTTTCCCAGAAGATGAAATGAAACTTTCCAAACAGAATATTACAATCGGAGTTTATGACATGAAGGGTAAACTTATCGATTCTTATCAAACTTATTTTGAAGGACCATTTAAATTACAATTTTAATTAGACAAAATGAAGAACTTTAGTTGGGGACACGGTGTTGTAATTGCATTATTAGCATTTATTATTTTTATATTATCCATGATGTTTCTTTTCCCGAATGGGCAAAAAAACTCTGAAATGGTTACTGATAATTATTATGAGGAAGAATTACAATACCAGGATGTAATTGATGCCAAAAAAAGGGCTGATGAACTACAGGAAAAACCAGTATACAGCCAAGATGCTAATGGAATTAAAATCGTTTTTCCAAAAGATTATACTTCTACAAACACTACGGTAAAATTTGTTTTAAACAGAACCGACGATCAGAATTTAGATATCAAAAAATCTGTAGAGCTTGATGGCAACCAGTCATTCATAATACCTGCACAGGTATTGAAAATGGGGAATTATACCTTAAGACTGAGCTGGACAAAAGACAAAACAGACTACCGAATGGACTATGATGTGATATGGAAATAGGACTTGTCATATCGGCTATTGCTTTAGGCTTTGCTTCCGGTTTTCACTGTATCGGAATGTGTGGCCCTATTGCTTTATCGATGGGATTAACAAAAAAACAAGCAGCCAATTTTTATCTCCAAAATCTTACCTATCAATTCGGAAGAATTTTCACTTATTCATTATTAGGTGCACTTCTCGGCATTATAGGGCAAGGATTTGAAATGGCAGGATTTCAGAAATACCTGACCATCACGGCTGGTATTCTGCTTATTATTATGGCTTTATTTTCATTTGGTGGAAAAGACTTTGCTTCAAAGATTCCTTTTCTGTCCAAATTTTTATACTCTGTAAAGTCAAATCTAGGGCGGGTACTACAAAAAGCAGACTACCGTTCAAGATTTACAACTGGGATTCTTAATGGTTTCTTACCATGTGGAATGGTTTATATGGCACTTACAGCAAGTCTTGCTGGAGGGGGAATATGGCAGGGAGCTTTATATATGGCTTTATTTGGTTTGGGGACCCTTCCGTTCATGTTCGCCATTGTTCTGGCTGGAAACCTCATGAATCAGGCTTTCAGAACAAAGGTTTTAAAGGCTGTACCTGTCATTATGATTATTTTGGGGGGACTTTTCATCCTTAGAGGTTTAGAACTGGGTATTCCTTATGTTTCACCAAGAGCTGAAGCCATGACAATCTCTAAAGATCACAATGGAGCCAATTGCCACATTGAGGGACATGACCACTCCTCTACTAACTGTCATTAAAAGCAGATTTTCCGTTTATTCCATTTTCATGAAGAAAATATTTTTTTTATTACCAATAGGTCTTTTTATATTACAATCATGCAATGTAAGTTCCGAAATTATCTATCATAAGGATGCCACTTCCACTTCCGTAACTGATATTGATATGAGAAGATTTTTGGCAGAAGTAAGAGCCGCCACACCGGATTCTTTGAAAGATAAAGATGAATACAGTGACCTAAATAAATATCCCGCTGCCTGGACAAACCTTCAGGAACTGGAACAAAAGAGCAGAGAGGTAAAAGACACCAATCCGGAACACATCAGAATCATGAAAAAGATCTTCATGAAGACCAACAGGGAAAATGAGGTCCCTACAGGTGTTTCCTTAAAAACAGAACATTTTAACCAGGATGATTATATTATTCTCAGCAACTATCTCAAAACAGAAAAATTACCTGTTGAACAGAATATTTTTAATCCCTGGGATGGAAAAGTGCTCACCATCAATACAGAAAATTTTAATCTAAAAAATATTCAAGCATCAATAACATCAAGTCGTACCAAAGATGATCCTCAAAAAATAGAAGGAATGATGATGATGTACTTTAATAATATCAGTACTACCCTGAAGTTTGAGAATAAAGTGAAATCAATTACAGGAAAGCATGACTGGCTGAAACAGATTGATGATTATACGTTAAAGATCACTTATGATCTTAAAGCCTTATATGAACAGGAAGCAGCATTTAAAAATTCAGATCAAAAGATTATCATTGTAACAGAATAAACAAAATACCAGAATAGCCATAGTTTATAAATTATCAAAAACTGAATTTCTCTTTTGAAAAATAAAAGATTATGGTTCCAGAGGAAACGCTGTAACACTTTTCACCTCAGATAAGGCAAAATATGTATGAACTGTATTCACATGCGGAAGTAAGGATAGTTTATACCGCAGGAACAAATTATAAGCGTCCATATCTTCTGTAACAATGCGAAGTAAAAAATCATACGAACCTGCAATCTGGTAGCATTCCATGACTTCAGGAAGCTTAACAACTTCTTTTTCAAATTCCTGAAGAACATCAAAAGTATGGGCTTTCAAAAAAACCTGGGAAAAAGAGATTAATCCTAGTCCCAATTTATGTCTATCTAAGAGTACTACTGTCTTTTTAATAAATTCGTTAGCTCTGAGTTTTTTAACACGTTCATGTATAGCGGCAATTGATAAATGCAACTCTAGTGAAAGTTGTTTATTATTTAAAGTAGCATCTTCCTGCAACAGCCTTAGCAGTTTTATGTCAATAGCATCCAATTTCATTTTGAATTTATTTTGGTGGTTACACTAATTTATTAAAAAAATCGTATTTTTTTTGGTTTTCACATTATATACCAGAAAATTTCTTGAATTTCTTACACCCTTTTGAATAAAAGATGGAGTACTACTAGTTTTGCATCATAATTAATATCAAACACATGATGTCAAAAATTGAAAAAAACGAGTTTAACAAAAAATGTCTGTCTCCTGAATTAGACAGCAGATTCAAACACTTATGGCACCTAATCGGAAACACTCCCATGCTCGAATTACAATATATTTATAAAGGTAAGCCTGGAAAAATATATGTAAAATGCGAAAACTATAATCTTACAGGTAGTATTAAAGACCGGATGGCCTTATATATTTTATACAAGGCTTATATGAACTGTCAGATCCGTCCCGAAGATACAATCATTGAAGCCACCAGTGGCAATACAGGGATTGCCTTTTCTGCTATCGGAAAAGCTTTAGGTCATCAGGTCAAAATTATTATGCCTAATTGGCTAAGCAAAGAGCGTATAGATATTATAAAAAGCATGGGAGCTGAGATTGAACTCATATCCAAGGAAGAAGGAGGCTTTTTAGGGAGTATTCAATTAAGTGAAAAACTGGCATCTAAAGGAGGTGTATTTTTGCCTCGTCAATTTGAAAATCAATATAATGCCGAAGCTCATGAGATGACAACAGGAAAAGAAATTCTACTACAGCTTTCTTCTAAAGGGCTGACGCCTGATGCGTTCGTCGCTGGAGTGGGTACAGGAGGAACAGTAATGGGAATAGGAAAACATTTAAGAAATCACCATCCAAATATTAAAATTCATCCTTTAGAGCCATTGGAAAGTCCTACCTTAACGACCGGATACAAAATAGGATCGCATCGTATACAAGGGATCTCAGATGAGTTTATCCCTGCGATTGTAAAATTGAATGAATTGGATCATGTTATATGTGCAGCAGATGGTGACTCTATCATTATAGCTCAAAAGCTGGCAAAACAACTTGGATTAGCTGTAGGAATTTCCTCAGGAGCCAATATTATTGGGGCAATAAAATTAAAAGAACAAATGGGAGATGATGCTACTGTTGTAACGTTGCTTCCTGATGATAATAAAAAATATTTAAGCACTGATTTGATGAAAGAAGAACCGATAAAGGATGATTATATTTCTAAAGAACTGACCTTTAAAGGTTTTTTACCTATATCACGACTTGAAAAGCCTTTATTAGGTTTCTAATTTACAGAGATAAAGAAATACAAAATCCCCTTTCAAAAATTGAAAGGGGATTTTTATTATTATCATAGTTTAGTTAATTACCTCGAATCTTGCGTATTCAGCAATTTTTTTAGGAAGTTTAATTCCTTCTAAAGTCTGATTATTCTCCAACAAAGCTGCCATAATTCTTGGTAATGCCATTGCGGAACCATTCAGTGTATGTACCAATTGGGATTTACCATCTGCTTTATAACGGCATTTCAGCCTATTAGCCTGGAATGTTTCAAAGTTCGAAACAGAACTTACTTCCAGCCACATTTCCTGTGCAGCACTCCATACTTCGAAGTCATACGTCATTGCAGCAGCAAATCCTGTATCACCACCACAAAGTCTTAATACTCTGAATGGTAATTCAAGATCTGTAAGGATTTCCTTGATGTGCTCTACCATTTCCTCTAAAACAGCATAAGAGTTTTCAGGCTTTTCAATTCTTACAATTTCTACTTTTTCGAACTGGTGAAGACGGTTAAGCCCTCTTACGTGAGCACCATAGCTACCTGCTTCTCTTCTGTAACATTGAGAGAAAGCTGTATTTTTAATAGGAAGATCTCTTTCATCCAATAATACATCACGGTAAAGATTTGTTACCGGAACTTCTGCTGTAGGGATCAGATATAAATTATCTTCATTGATATAATACATCTGTCCTTCTTTATCAGGCAACTGTCCGGTTCCATAACCTGAAGCTTCGTTCACAACGTGAGGTGGGTTAACTTCTGTATATCCCTTCTCTACGTTCTTGTCTAGAAAATACTGAACCAAGGCTCTTTGTAATCTTGCTCCTTTTCCTAAATAAACAGGGAATCCTGCTCCAGCGATTTTTACTCCTAATTCAAAATCAATAAGGTTATATTTTTTAGCGAGTTCCCAATGAGGAATCGCTCCTTCACCAAGACCTTCTACATTATGAGACTGGAAAATAATTTCGTTGTCATCTGCAGAAGCACCGCTTTTTACCAATTCATTTGGAATGTTTGGAAGTTGGTACAAAATGTTTAATAATTCTGTTTCTTTTACTTCCAGTTGAGATTTCAATTCTGAACTCGACTCTTTGTACTGCGCTGTTTTAGATTTTGCTGATTCTGCCTCTTCTTTCTTTCCTTCCTTCATTAAAAGTCCAATTTCCTTGGAAATTTTATTGATCTCGGAAAGCTGGGAATCTAATTCAAATTGGATTCTTTTTCTTTCGTCGTCAGTAGCAATAGCATCGTCTACCAACTCAAGATTCTTGAATTGTCTTTTTTGAAGACCTTCTAAAACGCGTTCCTTGTTGTCGCGTAAAAAATTGACTTGTAACATTTTATTTAGATGTTAAATATTAAATTTAGCCTAATATAAGCTAACAATTTTACAAATTTAAAACTATTTTGTGATAGTTACCTTATTTATCGAATTAGGTGCACCCGATTCTTTTGAAAATACGGATTCTGAATTGTATAAAACCTCTGAAACCTGAAATAATTCCGGCGTATTTCGGTAATGAATTTCAAGAGTATCAGTATCCGACTCAGTAGCATTATTAACAGTCTTGTTTAGGGTAACTAACATCTTGGAATAGTAATTAACTCCCGAAGAATCAAACTTTTTCCTTTTGGCTCCTGCCAAATATTCTATATAAAAAACAGAATCCTGCCTCATTCTAAGAGGGATTGTGGTTACTGGAGAATTGTCTTTGTCTCCCAACATATCATTCACTGAAAAGCTTGTAAAAGATCCGCTCTTTTTAGCATTCAATAAATCCGGGTTGGTATCAGATCTCATATAGATATTCATAATTTGATCAATTCTCTGCAAAGATTCTTCATCCTGACTACAACTTGTCAGGGCAAAAAGAATGACCATGATTCCAAAAACAATGTTTCTCATAACGCAAAGATAATTTATTTCAACTTTCTAAGATAAGAGTAGAATGAAAACATCATTAAAAACCCTACAAGCGTCATTGTTAACCCCAATGAAGCAGCCATCCCCAGTACTCCTGAAGATGGAACTAAAAAGTAAGAAAAAATACTTAATACAACCAATGAAAGAATTGAAAAAAAGGTATTTCTTTTCATCAATCCAACGGCTGCCAATAAATTTCCATATAGATTTCTCAACAGCATGCTTCCACAAAAAACGCCTAACAAAACAGAAAATGCAAAGGCATTATCTGTATATTGCTCTCCAAAAAATAAGCTGATAATATAATGACTCAAAAGACTTCCGCCTATCCATATTAAAATACAAATTGGGATGAAGAGTTTATAATAATTGATAATATAACTCGTGAGAAAAGATTTATCAAGATGATTTTTAGCAATTGTTGGGTAATCACTCTGCATAAAAGAAAGTGCTAAAAAAGTAATATTGGCTGGAATCAGCAAAGCTACTTTGTAATTAGCAACCACACTCTCATCCTTAAAAAAATTGAGCAATAGAATATCTGCAGAGAAAAAAGCATCGGATAAAAGAGCAGTTATAGAAGCATGTACTGCAAAACTCCATATCTCTTTTTTATTAAGCTTCAGGTACGAATTATGAGTTTTCCATGATGATTTTTTAAACCAAAAAAGAGCAAGAAACGGAGTTATAGCGTTCGCAATTAAATAGCCATACAATCCCCAGCGGGTTGAGAATACAATCATCATCAATAGTCCTGAGATATTGACAACATTACTTATCATTGCAAATTGTCTGTTGTCAAGATATACGCGGCGTTCAGCCTGAATATGGCTAAGAAAGTAAACTCCAATGAGTCGAACCGTAAAGAAAAAGAAAATATAAAATATGTAGTCGTAATGAGTTACATAAAAAAAAGCCAATAAAAAAAATATAAGACTTAAAATCAGCTGATAATAAAATCCTTTTTTGAATAAATAGGCTGATAATTCTTTTTTATCTTTTTCCGAGTTACTGAGAGATCCTAATCTAACAAGGCTCTGAGGGCTTCCAAAACCACTAAATGGGGCAAAAATAGCAAAAACAGAAGCTACAATGCTTAGCAGTCCAAAATCTTTTTCCGACAATATTCTGATCATAAATAGAGATCCTGAAAATGCACATATTTTCGTTATAAGCAAGGACAAGAACACATGCTGTCCTTTGTTAGCAAGAAATGCATTAATAAAATCTTTTAAGCTTTTCATTTCAGTATAGTCAACAGGAAATAAAGAAACATCAAATTTACTGCTTTAAACAATGCTTTTATAAACTTCACTAAATTGCTTTGCAATGGCTGGTATAGAAAAATTATCTACAACATATTGGTGAAGTGCTTCGGGAGAATCTGTTTTATGATTTCCACATAACATCTCTTTCATTGCCATATAGAGCTCTTCTTCAGATTTATCAATAATGATCCCCTGATTTTCATTAATAATTTCGGGGATAGCGCCTACTCTGGTAGCAATTACAGGAACACCGGAAGAAAGGGATTCCAGAAGAACACATGAAAAGCTTTCATAATCACTGAAAAGAACAAAACAATCGCTTTGTCTCATTTTTTCAGCAACTTCCTGATAGGCTATTTCAGCAAAAGTTTTAATATATTCCTTTGCATTGTACTTCCCGATCAGATTATCTAACCTTTCTACATCTCCATCACCTCCAATATGAAGTTCAAAATTTTCAAATTCTTTTCTAAGCCTAACAGCTGCATTAATTATGGCATCTGGATTTTTAAGAGCAATAAGATTAGAAATATGAAGAAAAGTAAAGATATTATTTTTAAGTTTTTGTGGTACAAAAAGTTCAGTATCCACAACATTTCCTACAACCTTAGAATTCTTCCCTATTTTAAGGTCTTTTAAATTGTTCATCAGAACTTTGCTTACAGGGAAAAGATAAGATGCCCTACTTCCAATATACCTAGCCGTAAGAATATTTATTACAGATAGTTTGGACCTATTGACAGGAAGGAAGCCAGACCAGTGTTCTGATACGACAAAAGGAATTCTGAATTTCTCCTTTAAATACACTGCAAAAAACATAGAATTGTGCAGTATATTTGCATGTACCAGGTCAGGCTTTTTAAGCTCCGAAAAGCCTTTCTGATATGCATTCATCCTATTCCTGAAATTCAGAACCGGGTTTCTGGAACCTCTATAATATACAATAAGTGTTCTTATTCCGTTAATTATCTGATCTTCAAAAATAAGCTCTTCTTCTTGATTAGGATCTCCTATAGCATGTAATATTTCTACCTCATGCAACAACGCCACTGCTTCTGCGTGACGCTGTACAAAATTACCGTTCGTAGGTTCTTGCCTATTCGGAAACCAGGAGGATATAAAAAGAATTTTCAAGAGAGATTATTTTATAGAAGAAGCCCAGCTTTTTTCAAATGGCAATAGAAAATGGCTTAGAAAATCAAGATAAGTATTTTTAGAAAAATCAAAAACCTGAATATCTTTTGATAATTCACCGTTTCTTAGCTTGTTCTTAAAGTCAAGAAGTTTCAATGTTTTTACTTCTCCGTTTTCTACGAAGCTCGCTTTCATTCTGTCAAACAAGCCTAATTGATACTCTTCATCAATCTCTCTCATGATCTTACCCAAAGCATCAATACTGCACCCTGAAGCCGCTTCCTTCTCTTCATCCACACATACGATAATAAATTGATTTTTTTCAATTTTAAATGATGACGAAAGGGGTTTTCCATGGGCTGCCCAGGTTGCCAGAAAATCAAACAGTTTTTCTGTGATTATCTTTGCTTCTTTGGTTTCAAATGGCCTTGATGCCGGATATATAATAACTCTGTAGTCGTTTGTTTCTACAACGTTTGATTCTTCAATTTTCATATCTAATCAATTTTAAAGTATAAAATTACGATTTTTTCTTCAGACAGAATGTGACTTATATCCTGTAAAGATATTCTTTCCAATTAAAGACAGTTTACGTTCTTGAAATGTCTAGCGACAGCAATTTTATATCCATCTTTTAATACATACAATCATTTAATTTTTAATAGTATAATATTTTTGGCTCAATACATGGAGCATCATAAGAAAAAGCGGAAAAATAAACGGGAAGAAGAATCTCAATCCTGCCGTATGCGGAAAGAAAAAGAATTTGATGTACACATTCACCAGGAAAAGTACTGAAATCATTCTTACCCATGCATCTTTGGAACACCAAAATACTATTGCGATCATGATACTTACAGACAGAGTCACTTTTTTAAAGTAGATCAGTTTGATATACATAATATTCAGATAGTCTTTTAGGCTTATTTCAATAGGGTGTGTGGAAATAATAGGCCTTCTGTAGATAAAAGTATCATAAAAAAGGTCTTTCCAACCAGGATAATGGTAAAATTTAATAATTGCAAGAAACATCAGCAGAAGTACTGCACCCTGAACAATAAGGGAAAAATCAATCTTTTTTTCTCTAAAATAGTAAAAGAAGAAAACAGCAATAATATAAGTCAGGGCAAATGTAATATAGTCCGGACGTATAAGGGCGATTGCAAAAAGAAGTACAAACATCTCCCATTTACTCCATTTTTTGATCAAACCAATGGTAAAAATCAGGATAAACTGGAAAATAAACATATCCGGAGACGAAACTCTCGACATATCCGTCATGGGCGGCAAAAGCATAACTGCAACCGTTAATCCTATTGCAAACCAATATTTCTTAGGAAATAGGAGTTTTATAATATAAAATAATAATAACCCTGAAAAAAAATAAGAAATAAGACTGGTAAACAAGACTGCCATTGGAGAGGAAAGCCCCAGCTTATAAAAGAGAGTTATTACAAGAATATACCCTACTTTGATTTGAAAATAGGGTAATTGTTCTGTAAAAGATTGTGTATTTTTTGCGAAATACTGCCTTGGAATGTCCCACTGCTTTATCCCGATGATATCTGTATACTGGTCTGCAGGTGCTTCTTTTTTTATTTCATCGTAAGTTATCTTTCGAACTTTATCCTGTGAATTCGGGAACTCAGAAGTATACATACTTCCTAAATATCCCGGCATATCCCAGTTATATACTCTGTTTAGGTAATTCCAGTATGTAAGAGCAACAAGTATCGAAATGATAAACAAAAAGGAGAGTTTCAATTCTACCTTCATAAACCTGTATAAGATTACAATTATAAATCCTCTGCTTCAGCAAGAAGCTCAACGATATCTTTTACTGCAACCTCTGTATTTTTATTGAAATGCTTTACTCCATCTGTCATCATAGTATTACAGAATGGGCATCCTGTTGCAATCACCTTTGGTTCAAAAGATAAAGCTTCTTCTGTTCTTTCAATATTGATGTCTTTATTCCCTTTTTCAGGTTCTTTAAACATCTGTGCACCACCGGCTCCACAACAAAGCCCGTTTGTTTTGCAGCGCTTCATTTCTACAAGCTCAGCATCCAATTTTTCAAGAAGCATTCTTGGAGCTTCATATTCATCATTGGCTCGTCCCAGGTAACATGGATCATGGAAAGTGATTTTTTTCCCTTTGAACGCCCCACCTTCAATTTTCAATCTCCCTTCTTCCATTAAGGTTTTAAGGAATTGAGTATGATGAACTACTTCAAAATGGCCTCCAAGACTCGGATATTCATTTTTAAGGGTATTGAAACAGTGTGGACATGCTGTTACAATTTTCTTCACTTCGTAAGCATTCAGAACCTCAATATTGGTAAGAGCCATCATCTGAAAAACGAACTCATTACCAGCTCTTTTCGCAGGATCTCCGGTGCAGCTTTCTTCCTGTCCCAAAACAGCAAATTCTACCCCTATCTTATTCAATATTTTGCAAAATGCTTTTGTAATTTTTTTAGCACGGTCATCAAAACTTCCTGCACAACCAACCCAAAATAAAACTTCCGGTGCTTTTCCTTCGGCAGCATATTCTGCCATTGTTTTTATATTGAAATCCATTTCTTTTCCAATTTGAAAATGTGAGAATTTGGAAATTTGAAAATGAATTGACTTTAATCAATTTTCAAATTTTCAAATTGATTAATTATTTAGTTTTCATTAGCCCAGTTCAGACGGTCTGCCTGATTATATTGCCAAGGGGCTGCATTATTTTCCACGTTCGTCATCATCAGATTCAATTCCTGTGGAGCTGCAGACTGTTCCATAACCAGGAATCTTCTCATTTCAAAGATAATAGAAAGTGGGTCTAGCAATACAGGACAAGCATCTGTACAGGCATTACATGTAGTACAAGCCCAAAGTTCTTCCTTGGTGATATAGTCATTCAGCAGCTTTTTGCCGTCATCTACAAATTTTCCATTTTTATCAATATTTCTGCCAACTTCTTCCAATCTGTCTCTTGTTTTCATTAAGATTAATCTCGGAGATAGTTTTTTTCCTGTAATATTAGCAGGACAAACAGAAGTACAACGTCCACATTCTGTACAAGAATAAGCGTTTAATAATTGTACCTGATTAAGGTCAAAAATATCTTCAGCACCAAATTTAGAGGGTACATCAGCTTCAGTACCTTCTGCCGGTGCAGCATAAGGGTCAGCGTTAGGATCCATCATCAATTTGATCTCTTTGGTTACAGAATCAAGATTGTTGAATTTTCCTTTTTTATCAAGATTCGCATACCAAGTGCTTGGGAATGCTAAAATAATATGCAAATGTTTTGAATAGTAAAGATAATTCATGAAGAAAAGTATCCCTACAAAATGGAACCACCAAGCTCCTTTTTCTGTAAAATGTAAGAATCCGTCACCAAAACTACTGAAAACAGGCCCTAAAATAGCAGAACTAATCGGGAAGCTTCCCAGTGCAGGCAATACCCCTCTTTGCTGTAATACCCAATCAGCAGCATTCATTTTAAAGAAAGCCATCATTAAGGCAAATTCAATGATAAGAATCCAATTAGCATCCTGTTTTGGCCATCCGAAAAGTTCTTTCATGGTTAATCTCTTTACTCCATAAAAGTTTCTTCTGATGAAAAATACGACAACTCCTATTACTACAAGAAGTGCAAGAATTTCTAATGTCGCAGTAAAGAAGCTATAAAATCCGTTTCCGAAAACTGAAGCCAGGAAACGGTGTGTTCCAAACAGTCCATCAACAATAATTTCAATAAGCTCTATATTAATAATCACAAAACCTACATATACGAAAAGGTGTAAAACTCCAGCAATAGGACGCTTCACCATCTTGCTTTGTCCCATAGCTACTCTAGCCATCGTACTCCAGCGTTCAGATCTTCTGTCGGTTCTATTGATCTCATGACCAAGTCTGATATTTCTATAGATCTTCAGCAGGCTTTTGGCAAACAGTCCAAATCCTGCCACTAATAAAATCAGGAAAATAATGTTATCGATGTACTGCATAAGGCATATTAGTCTTTATTGTTTTTACCGAAAACTGAGAAATTGATATATCTCTTAGGGTTCGCTTTCATATCTTCAATTAATGAATTCAAATTAGAAGACGCTGAATTCAGATTATTGTACAGTTTGTCATCCTTCATCAGCTTTCCTAAGCTTCCCTCTCCTTTGTCTATTCCGCCAATTACCTGATTCAGTTTTCCTACCGTAGCATCAAGATTAGCAATCGTTGCGTTTAATTGCTTGGTATCAATACTCTGTGCAAGATTTCCGTATTTATCCAGAGTTACTTTTCCACTTTGCATGGTAAGGCTTGCATCATCCAATACTTTTTGAAGTTTTGGATCGTTATGACCTACCAGACTGTTTACGTTTCCTGCAGTGGTCTGAAGTGCTCCTACTGTTTTGTTAAGGTTGGATAATAGAGCTTTTATTTCAGCTCTGTTTTGTGCATCAACCAGCAGATTAGCATTTGCCATTAAAGAGTCTACCCTGTGGAGAACTACCTGCAATTGATCTTTTACCGGACCTACCTGAGAAGAAAGACTTCCCAGTGTCCCTAGTTTGAAAGCCCCTTTCAACGTATCACCATCCTTGGCAGTTACACCGCCATACATTAGGTTTACTCTCATTTCTTTACCAGACATTAATCCTGGTTCAAAAATTTCCAGTGTTGAATTTTTTGAAAATTCAAATTTGTTATCAACCGTAATTTTTACAACAAAACTGATTTTACCATCCTTTGCTGTTTGAGGAATGATCTTATCAACCTGGCCTACTTTAAGACCATTAATAGACACTGCTGAAGATTGCGCGAGGCCTTCTACATTGTCATATTTTGCGTAAAAGATATTGTCGGTAGTAAAAAGGCTTTTCCCTTTCATAAATTGAAACAACACCACAAAGCCTACGATAGCTAGAAGTGCAATCACACCAGCTTTTAATTCTTTACTGAACTTCACTTGCTAATTTTTTTCTAATAAGCAAATATAATACATTTTAAATAAATCTTTTCCTTTATTATTCTGCGTTAAATACAAAAAAAAGCGACAAAAAAATTGTCGCTTTTATATTGATAGATATTAATCTCTTATTGCTGCTGATTTCCCAGCTTGTTCCAGATCTCAATTCTGTAGTCTTGGATATCTGCATTATCCTGAAGACTCTTCAACCAAGCTTGTCCGAACATTCCTGCATTTCTCTGAGAAATAGACTCAGTGAATTGTTTAAGGTCACCAGGTTGTTTGTTTACTGTTTCTGATTTTTTAATCAATACATAAACTCCTGTTCCTCCTTCAACCGGCTTAGAAAGCTTACCTTTTGCAACACCGAACGCTGCACCGGCAACTTTAGGTTCCATAGCTCCAGCTACTGAAGGGTTCAGCATATTCACCTGAGCTGTTTGTTTTGTTGTAGCAAACATCGTAGCAATCTGATCTAAACCTGAAGCTTTTGCAGCTGCGATTTTCTCAGAAATCTGTTTTGCTGCCAATTTGTTTTTAACAATTATCTCAATCTGATCTCTTACCGATTCAGGATCAGCAAGACCTGCTTCCTGTTTTCCGTTAAGATATACTACAATTTTATCTCCTGTTCCGTCTACATTGAATAGCTCTGTATCTCCTTTAGATCTTTTCTTATCAAAAGCCCAAGTAAGGATATCGCTATCTTTTTCAGTACCTAATCCCTGAAGTTGACCTTCGAATCTCTTCGCCGCTTTAGGATTAGTAAACTGGAAATTTCCTTTTTTAGCAATGTTCACGAAATCGTTGAAAGATTTTCCTTGAACCTGCTGAATGAATTTTCTAGAGTTTTTATCTGTCTCAGCTTCTGTTGCATCTGAAGGTTTGATCTCCTTTACAAGATTTGCCACCTTATACCCCATCGATCCAGACTTTTTATCTTCGATATTGATGATGTGGTACCCAAACTGAGTTTCCACAACTCCTGTTGCTCCTTTAGGGTTGTTTGCCAAATAAGTAAGAAACTCGGGAACGAAAGGTGTTTCTGGAGTTGTCCAACCAAGACTACCACCTTGTGCAGCAGAATTTGGATCATTTGACAGCTTAAGGAATTCTGTAAATTTAGCAGGTGTTGACTTTACAATCGCTCCAATAGAGTCTGCCAATTTCTTAGCCTGCTCTTTAGATCTCGTCACTCCTTCTCCTGCAGGGCTTCCTTTGAAAGCGATCAGAATATGTCTTGACAATGTAGAATCTGAAGTCTTTTTACCTACAAGCTTAGAAACTACATAGAAATTTTGTTCTTTGTATGGACCAAAAGTCTGTCCTACCGCAGCTGTTGCGATCTGACCTTGTATAGTAGCTGGCAATTGTGTAGGCTTCACATACTGAGGATTGAAAGGTGAATCTGAGTTTGCCATAACAAACATAGAGTCATTCTTTGTATTTTGGAAGTTTTCAGTACCCCCACTAGCATCAGTACCTCCTGAGTATAATTTAGTAATCTCCTTTAAAGCAGCTGCATCATCTGCGGCACTTGGCTTAGAAGGAAAAAATACAATACCTAGGTTTCTGCTAGGCTCAGCTTTGAACATTACAGGATGCTGTTTGATATAGTCAGCAAGATCTGCTGTAGTAACATTGATCTTTGTTTTCTGAAGGTAAGCAGCATAGTCTACCTTTACAAAGTCGATGTCAGCAAGCTGATCTCTTTCTTTCATCAATTCTTCAGCTTCTTTCTTACCAGTAGTAATCCCTGCTGAGATATTGGTAAACACCTGTCTTGCCATCAGTCTGTACTCGATTGATTTTCTAGTTTTCAACCATTGAGCATATCCCTGAGGGTTAGTGTTTTGTAATGTTTCAATTTCTTTTTTAAGCTCTTGAGTTTTAAAGTTCCCTTTCTCATCAAAAAACTGTTGATTTTGAGCGAACATCTGATCATACTGGATTTGATTCCAGAAATAATCGTCTGTCATTTCAAAGCCCAATTTCTCAAACTGCTGCTTGATAAGCTTAGATTGAACCAGTAACTGCCAAGCCTGCTCTTCAAGACCGTTCTTTGGACGACCTTGCTGCTCAGCCTGTTGCTGCAGCACGAAAAGCTGATCATTGAACTCTTCGCGGGTGATTTTCTCACCGTTTACTTTTCCTAAAACGTCAGGATTCTTACCAAAAACCTTGTCGATACTATCTGGGTTCACCAAGAACGCCAAAAGCGCTAAGGCTATTACTCCCATTAAAAGCCAAGGCTTACTCCTAATCTGTCCTAAAATTGCCATTTTATAAATTATAGTTTTTTATCAGTTTGCGAAAATACACATTTTTAAGAAATTAGAGAAGCAGAAGTTCTTTATTTTAATTTTAATTCCTAAAGATTATCTAAAAAAGGAAATTTTGACCATATTTTTAAGCAAAAAACAAATGGCATAAGTATTGTGCATTCTAGTACATTATAATATAGCACACGTTTTCAGAGCATATTATAAAAAATCAATATAACGATTAAAAACGAAAATGACAATTTGTCATTAGATCCATTATGACAGAATTTGAAGATATAAGTTTAGAAGAAATGATCGGCGACGGTTTTGATATTGTCACTGAGGAAATCAATCTTTCCGACTTTGGTGAGACTGAAAAGAATTCCGAACAGAAAATATTCCCAATACTTCCCGTAAGAAACATGGTGATGTTCCCTAATGTGGTAATTCCTATCACTGCAGGAAGAAAAACCTCTATACAGCTCCTTGAGGAAGCACAGAAAAATGGAGATTTCATTGGAATTGTAAGCCAGAAGAATTCTGATCTTGAGCAACCTACCGAAAAAGATATTTACACAACCGGTACATTAGCGAAGATCATTAAGATTATAAAACTTCCTGAAGGTAATATTACAGCTATTACTAAAGGTTTTCACAGGTTTAAAATCAAGAAGATTGTTGACAACCAACCTTATTTCAAAGCTGAAATTACAAAACTAAAGGATGCAAGGCCTAAAAATCAGGAGGAATATGAAGCTTTACTGGAAAATGTAAAAGATCTTGCTTTAAAAATCATTGAGCTTGATCCTAATATTCCGAATGCGGCTAACTTTGCTATCAAAAACATCAACAACAATGATGATTTGCTGAATTTCATTTGTACCAATGCCAGCTTCCCATCTTTGGAGAAACAAAGATTACTGGAGGAAAAAAGTATGATGGAAAGAGCCAATAAATGCTATGAAATGATGCATGAGGATTTCAGAAAGCTGGAATTGAGAAATCAGATCCATCAGAAAACTTCAAAAGATCTTGATAAACAGCAAAGAGAGTATTTCCTGAACCAACAGATCAGAACAATCCAGGAAGAACTTGGTGGCGGACCTGAAAGTGATGTGGCAGATCTTATTGCAAAGGCGAAAACAAAAAAATGGAACCAGGAAGTTGAAGAACATTTCCAGAAGGAAATCGGCAGATTACAAAGGCAGAATCCTAATTCTCCGGACTATAATGTACAGAGAAATTATCTGGATTTCTTCACAGATCTTCCATGGGAAACTTACACCAAAGATATTTTTGACATTGCTAAGGCTGAAAAAGTTTTAGACAAAGCCCATTTCGGACTTGAAGACATTAAGAAAAGAATCCTGGAACACATGGCTGTTTTAAAACTAAAAAACAACATGAAATCTCCTATCCTATTATTGGTAGGACCTCCGGGAGTAGGTAAGACTTCATTAGGTAAATCTATTGCAGATGCTTTAGGAAGAAAATATGTAAGATTATCTTTAGGGGGGCTTCATGACGAAAGTGAAATCCGCGGACATAGAAAAACTTATATTGGGGCAATGGCCGGAAGAATCCTGCAATCCATCAAAAAGTCCGGAACTTCAAATCCGGTAATTGTATTGGATGAGATCGATAAAATCGGACAGGGACTTCACGGGGACCCAAGCTCTGCACTCTTAGAAGTACTTGACCCTGAACAAAATAAATCTTTCTATGACAACTTCTTAGAAATGGGATATGACTTATCGAAAGTAATGTTTATCGCAACAGCCAACTCTCTTTCTACCATTCAGACTCCGCTTCTGGACAGAACAGAAATTATCCAGATTGCCGGATATACTCTGGAGGAAAAGATTGAGATTGCTAAAAGACATTTAATCAAAAAACAACAGGAAGAGAATGGTTTGGACATCAAATCATTCAAGCTTGGAAATCCTGAACTTAAACATATCATTGAGGCTCACACATCCGAAAGCGGGGTAAGAACCTTAGAGAAAAGAATTGCCTCTGTGGCAAGATGGGTAGCATTACAAACGGCTTTAGTAAAAGAATACGATCCTAAAATCTCATTGGAAAAAGTAGATGAAATTCTTGGAGTTCCAAGACCAAAGAGCTTATCTGAAATTACGGGTGTACCTGGTGTAGTTACAGGTCTTGCCTGGACGAGTGTAGGTGGAGACATTTTATACATTGAAAGCATTCTAAGCAATGGAAAAGGAGCTTTAACCATGACCGGAAACCTGGGAACTGTGATGAAAGAATCTGCTACTATTGCTCTTGAATATATTAAAGCTAAACACGACGAACTTGGAATTGCTCAGGAAGACCTGGATAAGAAAAACATCCACGTGCATGTTCCTGAGGGTGCAACTCCTAAAGACGGACCTTCTGCTGGTATTGCCATGCTGACATCAATGGTTTCTTCTTTCAAAAACAAAAAGATAAAACCACACCTTGCCATGACAGGAGAAATTACGCTAAGAGGAAAGGTACTTCCTGTAGGTGGAATTAAAGAAAAACTTCTTGCAGCAACCAGAGCCGGGATAAAAGATGTGATTCTTTGTGAGGCTAACCGAAAAGATGTAGAAGAAATCAAGAAAGATTATTTAAAGAATCTGAAAGTACATTATGTCAACAGAATGGAAGAGGTCATTGATATCGCCATTGAAAAATAAAAACAATTCATTTACATATTAACTTCTCAATAAGAAACACGCTCTGAATTTCAGAGCGTGTTTCTGCTTTTATAAAGGGATTTAGGAATGAATTTTGATCTGGAGATAGAAAAATCCATACTGTTTGAATAAAAAATTCTTCAGATCGACGGGTTTTTCTTATTTTTATTCCACACTGCAGATTTTTAGATTATGAATTTTCTTAGACTTCCTTTCCTTGTCAAGCTGACCCTTGTCGTTATATCGATTATTGGAATCGGGTATCTTTTAGCATTGGGACAAACTATTTTAGCTCCCTTCTTCTTTGCATTCCTGATGGCAATGCTGTTTTTACCAGCAGCTACATTTATGGAAAGAAAGCTAAGATTTCCGAGATCTATGTCAACAATGACCTCCGTTTTTATTATGTTGATTATATTAGCGGGGATTATTTATTTTTTCACCAATCAGTTATCTGACTTTAGTAAAGATCTCCCACATTTAAGAGAACAGCTTACTACCGTTTTTAATAATGCTCAGCATTGGGTTTCCAAAACTTTCAATGTGAAGGTAGATGAACAGGTAGATTATATCAACCAGGGACTTAATAAACTTCTATCTTCCTCCGGTGCTATTTTAGGCTTTACATTTGGCATTTTTTCAACCGGATTTGGGTTTATCATATTCTTTACCCTGTTTTTTATCTTTATTTTAAATTACAGAAGGCTCTTGAATAACTTTATTGTTACTGTTTTTAAAGAAAGACATAAGTCAAGTGTTCAGGCTGCGGTGAATGAAATTCGTGTAATGACCAAGAAGTATATCTTCGGACTTTGTCTTCAGGTTATTATTGTATCTATCTTGACGTCTATCGTACTTACTGTTTTAGGCGTAAAATATGCTATTCTTTTAGCAGTTTTAACAGGATTATTAAATGTAATTCCATATCTGGGTATTTTCATCTCGCTTGTTATATCCTGCTTTATTGCGTTTGCAACCGGCAGCCCTTCAACATGTATTTATGTTGCGATCGGATATATTGGCATTCATGCTATAGATGGAAATATTGTGCTTCCATTTGTTGTAGGTTCCCGAGTGAAGATCAATGCATTATTTTCTTTTATAGGAATTCTTTTAGGGGAACACCTTTGGGGAATTGCTGGGATGTTTCTTTGTATTCCTGCAATTGCTATTATTAAAATCATTTGCGAAAAAGTTGACGATTTAAAACCTTGGGGAAAACTGCTTGGAGAGGAAGAAAGACCAAACAAAAAGAAGAAAAGCTATAAAATTTCAAAAAATATTACTTTGAAAGAAATGGACTAAATATTATCAATAAGTGATAAATAATGAGTAATAAATAAGGCTGCTTAAAAAGCAGCCTTATTTTTATTTGTATACCCCTTATACACTTGCAGCACAATAGGGATGCATTCCATTTGGACAGGTTTCTGTACAAAGAATATTAGCCTGTATATCCGGACAGTATCCGTAATCTGGTCCCCCACCTCCACCAGGACCTCCTAAACAAGGGTCTCCAGGAGGAATTTTACATGGGCATCCAATTGGGCCGATATCGCATTTTCCAATACCTATACCTCCCTGAATTTCTCTTAAGTTTGTTCGATTTAGTTTTTTAAGATTTTTCAACATAATTATTAGTTTAGTTTGTACTCAAATATAAATAATAAAATAAGATAAAATACAACATTAACCAATCATTAACACAAACAATCTCATGTTTTGTTAAAAAAATCATAAAATAGTTGTATTTTTTATTTTACATTTGATATAAAATATTTATTATGAAAATCATTAAACTCATCATCTGCATCTTATTTGGAGTTATGTTTATTAATGCAGGATTAGACAAGTTCTTTCATTACAATCCAGTTCCACCACTCACTGAAGCCCAAATGAAACTATATGCAGCATTTGGAGAAATAGGTTGGTTATTACCGCTTGTAGGGACTGTAGAAGTAATAGGAGGGCTACTATTCATCTTCCCAAAAACACGAGCACTGGGAGCCATTATTATCTTCCCTGTTCTGACAGGAATTGTGATCCACAACGTTTACAGAGATCCTTCAACTACCGGAATCTGCATCTCCGGGATCTTATTTCTGATCAATATCTGGATCTTGATTGACAATAAAGAGAAATATAAAAACCTGGTTGGATAGCCATTAAAACTTACACTAGCAGATAATATTGAATTTCATCTGCTAGTTTTAATTATATAAAAGCACTAAATCCTGTGATCGATCGTCCTACGATGAGCGAGTTAATTTCTTTTGTGCCTTCATAAGAGTAAATTGCTTCAGCATCTGCTACGAAACGGGCTACATCATATTCCAGAAGAATACCATTTCCACCCATTACTTCTCTTGCTCTGGAAACGATATCGCGCGTTCTTAATGTACAGAAGACCTTGGCTAATGAAGCATGTTCATCTTTAAGAATTCCTTCATCCTGCATCTCAGACAATCTGAAAACCATGGTCTGCATGGCGGTAAGATTGGATAACATTTCTACCAAATGCCCTTGAATCATCTGAAATGAAGCAATTGGTTTTCCAAATTGCTCTCTTGTTCGGGTATAAGCTAAAGCGCTTTCATAGGCTCCTCTTGCACATCCTGTCGCCATCCAAGCTACTCCTGCTCTTGTCATTCTCAGCACTTTCCCGGTATCTTTAAACGAATTGGCATTCTGTAAACGGTTTTCCTCTGTGATCAAACAATCTTTAAGCGTAATTAATCCGTTCTGAACGATTCGCAAGGCCATTTTACCCTTTATTTTTTCTACAGAATATCCTGGATTATCTTTTTCAACAATAAATCCTTTCACTTCTCCACTATCTAAATCTTTTGCCCAGATAATCACAAGATCAGCAAAGGTTGCATTTCCGATCCATTTTTTCTGACCATTCAAAATCCAGCCATCTTCTGTTTTTTTACAGGTAACAGTAAGGCCACCCGCAGCTCCAGAGCCCACTTCCGGTTCTGTCAATCCAAAGGCTCCTATTTTTTCAAACTTCTGCATCTGCGGAAGCCATTTTTGTTTTTGTTCTTCCGAACCACAAATATAAATAGAACCCATTGCCAGTCCTGACTGTACGCCAAAGAATGTAGCAATAGAAGCATCAATTCTTGCCATTTCCATAGCAATAACACCTTCCATCAGAAAAGGCATTCCCGGACAGCCGTATCCTTCATAAGTGACACCACAAATATCTAGTTTCTGGAATTTTGGAATCAATTCGAAAGGAAATTCATCCCTGAGCCAGTAATGATTAACCAAAGGCTTGACCTCTTTTTCCATAAAAGCTCTTACTTTAAGCTGAATTTCCCTCTGTTCAGGGCTCAAAGTATGGTAGATATCGTAAAAATCTCCATCAATGGGTGGAAGCTCTTTCTTTTTCTTATTGGGATCAAGCATTTTCATAAGCCCGGCAAGCTGTTTATCATCCAGTTTTGAAAAATTATGCATTAGTTTGGGCAAATCTACTTTTTGAGAAATAGCACTTAGCTGATCAAAATCTATGGATGTGAATAGTCCTATTGCATTTCTGATTTTAGAAAAGGTATTTGACATAATGATATATTGTGATTTTGGTTTGTAAAAAGATAAGCAAAAATTACTCCGAAAGCAACTCCCCACCTTTCAACATATTTTACAAAACACTAATATTCAACATGTTAAAATAGAAAAATATCTTTACAAGTTTTTTACTTTTCATTTTCAAGCAATACAAAAGATTCTGCCTGAACTTTGACTCAAGCAAAACCTCAAAAAATATTACGCTATGAAAACGAATTACATTAGACTATCATTATCAGCCGTCCTTTTATTGGGAATTTATTCATGTAAAAAAAGTGACGCTACCAATAGCAGTGAACTTAAAAGCTATGAAGCCACAACAGATTCTACAGCAGTTTCTGAAGACAGTATTTCATCTGTTGCCAGTATGGAAGTAAAGGATAAAAAGTTCATCAAAACAGCAGATGTTAATATGGAAGTGAAAGATGTGTATAATGCTACTATTGCTATTGAAAAGTCTGTTCAGGACCTTGGAGGTTTTGTTACTAAAAGCAACCTGCAGAGCAATGTGACTTATGAAGATACCTACAATACTTCTGATACTGAAGCCATGCTCATCAAAAAATATAAGACTGAAAACACAATGCAGGTAAGAGTTCCTACTGAAAAACTGGGAGAATTTCTAACTGCTATTAATACCAGCAAATTATTTTTAAATTCAAGAACTATCAATGCGGAAGATGTTACAGCCAACATCAAATATTCTGAATTGGAGGCAAAAAGAAACCAGCAGACCTCAGAAAATATTGATAAAATAAAAACTAATAAAGACAAAGTAACACTAGATGACAACAATATGGCTGAAGGAAATCTTCAAAAGCTGAATACTATGAGCATGGCTGACAATCTCAAGTACAGCACCGTTGACATCTACATCCAGGAACCCAAATTACGCATCGCTGAAATTGCCGTTACCAATACAGACAGCATTGATAATAAATACAAATACAACTTCATTCATGATGCAAAAGACGGTTTTATCTATGGATTTTATCTGATCCAAAGAATTATCGTAGGACTGATCAACATTTGGCCAATCGTATTAATCGCTGGCGGGGTCATTTATTTCTTAAGAAAAAGAAAAGTAAAAACAGCTGAAAAGCCTAACCCTTCAGAACAAAACTCCTAACCTATAGGTTATCATCATAATTTTAGATTTTACAGCCTCCTGTTTTCAGGAGGTTTTTATTTTTTTGAAAAAAAAATGTAACGATTGCAAAGCACCTCTTACCTACTATTTAAAAAGAACAGAAAATAAAAAAAATAAATACTATGAAAAATTTAATAAAACTTGGGTTTGCAGCTTTATTATCAGCAAATTTCACAATGGTAGCTGCACAGACTAAGAACATGGAAAATGAAAACAGTCTGCTATGGGAAGTATCTGGAAACGGACTTTCTAAACCTTCCTATATTGCCGGAACATTTCATATCTTATGCAGTAAAGATTTTGAGATCAAGCCTAAAACATGGAATGCTCTTAATCAGGCTGAAAATTTTGTAATGGAAATCAATTACACGGATCAGAATGAAATGGCCGCTATGCAGAAAATGATGGCCGCAGATAAAAAAATATCTGAACAACTGACGCTTGAAGAAGCTAAAGAACTTGATAAAATACTTGCTGATTATGGAACAAACCTGAAAAATGTTGACAACCAAAGCCCACAGGCCCTTTACGCACTTATTGCAACAAAAGCAATCCCATGTCCTCCAAATGAAGTAAAAATGTATGAAATAGAACTTCTGAAAACAGCTTTGAAAAACAAAAAAAGTGTAAACGGACTGGAAAAGGTTGATGATCAAATGTATTCAATTGGTCAATCTTACAATCTGAAAGAAGTGATCTCTCAGCTGAAATTAAGTAACGAATATACCATTGCTTCACAAAAAATGACAGAAGCCTTTAAAAATGAAAATTTAAAAAGCTTGGATCAACTGATTAAGAACCCAAAATTCATGAATAAAAAACAGGAAAAGTTCATGCTAACTGACCGAAATACAAAATGGGTAGAAAAAATGCCTGAAATCATGAAAAAGCAAAGCTCTTTCTTCGCCGTTGGAAGCGGACATCTTTGGGGCGACAATGGACTTATCAACCTCCTTAAAGCCAAAGGATACACCGTAAAACCAGTATCTAACTTATAACAATAACCCAACCATGAAACTATTGTGAGTACTCCAACCGAAACAACCTTTTTAAAGCTCGTTAATCAGCACAAAGGTATTCTATATAAAGCTTCCCGGATCTATGCAGACTCCATAGAAGACCAGGAAGATCTTCAGCAGGAAATTCTAATCCAGCTGTGGAAATCTTATCAAAACTTTAAGGGAAATAGTGAATTTTCTACATGGATGTATCGCGTTGCTATCAATACTGCTATTACTTATCTAAAGAAGGAGAAGCAAAGAACAAAAACCCATACAGACTCTTCTCATCATTTCGAAGTACAGCAGGAAGATTACAACCCAACAAAAGATAAACAGCTGGAAATTTTTTACCATGCCGTTCAGGAACTGAATCCTCTGGAGAAGGCCATCATCTTTTATTTCATGGAAGGAATGTCACACAAGGATATTGGAAACAACCTCGGGCTCAGCGAAGGCAATGCCCGTGTAAAACTTAACAGAACAAAAGAAAAAATACAGCAAATCATAAAAAAATCAGGTTATGAATTTTGATCAACTAAAAGAACAGTGGAATAATGAAGACAGCAATGTTCATATTCCGGAAACTATAGAACAATTAAAAGAAAGTAAGCACCCTATCGAAAAAATCCAAAAGAGCATGAAAAAAGAATTTCCAGCACAGATTCTGGCGATCATTCTTATTGGATTCTTTCCACTTCAGTTTAAATTTCCTTCTTCTCAGTATATTATTTATTATATTTCCTATGTGTTGATGGTCGTAATATCGTCCTATTATCTTTACGGATTTTATAAATTTTACAAACAAACTGAACTCTATACAGGAAATACGAAGAACAGCCTTTGGAAAATTTTCCATGAACTCAAACTAAATATGGAAAGATATCATTCATTTGGGTTTTTACTTCTCCCCCACTTCCTGCTCACTATTGGGTTAGTAATCTATAATACTTTAGCAGAAAAAGGAAAAATGCTATCCGAACTCACCAATAGTCACCAGTATTCTTTGATTTTAATTGTTTTAGTAGGTACCCTTTTTCTCGTAACAAGTATTGTTCTATGGACAAAATATTTTTACGGCCGTTCAGCTAAGCAATTGGAAAACATTCTGAATGAAATAGACGAATAATATTAAAAAAAACGTATTTAAACATATAAAAAGCAAACCTCAGATCATTTCTGGGGGTTTGTTTTTTAAAAAATTGTTATTTATCATCTTCAAATTTATTTGAGGTTTTATTTTTCCTTAAATTTGCAAATCAGAAATAAATCGTTATGGGTTTTTAAAGATTTAATCCAGCACTTTATTTTCTGAACCATAAATTCTCAACAACATGCTATCAAAAATAAATCCTATACAAACCAACAGCTGGAAAGCCCTTGATGAACATTTTGCATCCAATGACCTTGAACTAAGAAGTCTTTTCCAGTATAACCCGAACCGTTTTGAAGAATTCTCTTTACAAAAGGATAACTACCTTTTCGATTATTCTAAAAACCTAATTGATTCAAAAACCAAAGAACTTTTATTACAGTTGGCAGAAGAATGCCAATTAAAAGATGCTATTTCTAAAATGTTCTCTGGTGATAAAATCAATGAGACAGAAGGAAGAGCTGTATTGCATACTGCTTTGAGAGATTTTTCTGACCGTGAAATTCTTGTAGATGGCGAAAATATTAAGCCACAGATCAAAAGAGTATTGAACCACATGAAAGCTTTTTCTGAAAAAATCATTTCAGGAGAACATAAAGGTTTCAGCGGAAAAGAAATTACGGATGTAGTCAACATCGGAATCGGAGGGTCAGACCTGGGACCTGTGATGGTTTGTTCAGCTTTAAAACATTTTAAAACAAGATTAGATGTTCACTTTGTTTCTAATGTGGACGGAAATCATATTGCAGAGGTTGTTAAAAACCTAAACCCTGAAACTACTCTATTCATTATTGCTTCTAAAACGTTTACCACTCAGGAAACGATGACGAATGCCAATTCAGCAAAAGACTGGTTCCTGAAAGCAGGAAAACATGAAGATGTAGCCAAGCACTTTGTAGCTTTATCTACTAATATTGAAGCGGTTAAACAATTCGGAATCGCAGAAGAAAATATTTTCGAATTCTGGGATTGGGTAGGCGGAAGATATTCACTTTGGAGCGCCATCGGATTAAGCATTGTATTGGCTGTAGGTTATGAAAACTTTGAGCAGCTTTTAAAGGGAGCTTTTGATACAGACCAGCATTTCCAGACTGAAGATTTCTCTGAAAACGTTCCTGTATTAATGGGACTTTTAGGAATCTGGTATCGTAATTTCTACGCAGCAACTACCTATGCCATCCTTCCTTATTCACAATATCTGGACAGGTTTGCAGCTTATCTTCAGCAAGGAGATATGGAAAGTAACGGAAAATGTGTAGACAGAAATGGTGAATTTGTAGAATATGAAACAGGACCAATCATTTGGGGAGAACCCGGAACAAATGGCCAGCATGCATTTTATCAATTGATTCACCAAGGTACAGAATTGATTCCAGCAGACTTTATTGCCTATGCTAAAAGCTCCAATAAAGTTTCTGACCACCAGGATAAATTATTAGCCAACTTCTTCGCTCAAACAGAAGCCCTTGCTTTCGGAAAAACAGAAGAAGAGGTAGAAGAGGAACTTAGAAGTGCAGGAAAGTCTGATGAAGAAATAGATCAGGTATTAAACTATAAGGTTTTCCATGGAAACACCCCTACTAACTCTATATTATTCAAAGAATTAACTCCTTTTTCATTAGGACAGTTAATTGCCCTGTATGAGCATAAAATCTTCGTTCAAGGGGTTATCTGGAATATTTTCAGCTTTGATCAGTTTGGAGTAGAATTAGGTAAAGTACTTGCTAACAAGATATTACCTGAGCTTGAAAGCAATGAGACGATCACCTCACATGACAGCTCTACCAATGGATTGATTAATTATTATAAAGGAAATAAATAGCAGATGTCTGCATTACGATCATATTATTATAAACTGCCTCCCGGCTTTAGACTTTTAGGAAGAAAACTTTACTATTTTCCTATAGACCTTTATGAAGGAATCACCGGAAAAAGAGCTAAAAACGAGCCTAAAAAAGGAGACATTTATGTGGGGAGCAGTGATTTTATTCCCCATGGAATCCGCCAGATGGATGTCCTGAAGAAATATATCGCACTCAAAAATACAGACCATGTATTGGATATAGGCTGTGGAATCGGAAGAACTGCTGTTGCTCTCTCCGGATTTATAGACCAAGGGACTTATGACGGTTTTGACGCTGTAGAAAAAGGAATTAAATGGTGCGACAAACACATCCATAAAAAATATCCGAATTTCAACTTTAAGTTTACGCCGATTTATAATGATCTGTATAATACTTTCAGCCAGAAAGCGGAAAATTTTACATTTCCTTATGATGATGCTCAGTTTGACAAGGCATTTCTGTTTTCGGTATTCACTCATATGCAGATCCCTGAGATTAAACAATACCTGAATGAGATCAGCAGGGTTTTAAAAAGCGGCGGGCAATGTCTGGCAACTTTCTTTCTGTATGATGAATCTAAAAAAGAAGGCGGCAGTATGCATTTCCCTCATCAATATGAAGGATACCGACTCATGGATGATAAAGTAACGGCAGCCAATATCGCCGTAAGCGTTCCATTATTGACTCAAATGGCTCATGAAGCAGGACTGAAAGTGAAAACAATACAAGGAGGATTCTGGAGATATGATGTAGAAAAGGAAGGCGCCGATGAATTTCAGGATATTGTAGTATTTGAAAAAATCTAAATCTAAATAAAAGTAAAAAGTAAAAATGGCAGAAATTCTAGACGGACTTAAAGTATCCAAGGAAATCAAAGCAGAGATCAAAGTTGAAGTGGAAAAAATCCTTGCAAGCAAAAGAAGAGCACCTCATTTGGTAGCCATTCTTGTAGGAAACAACGGAGCAAGTAAGGCGTATGTAAATGCTAAAGTAAAAGACTGCGAAGAGGTAGGATTTCAATCCAGCTTAATCAAATTCCCTAGCACCGTTTCGGAATCTGAATTATTGGAAAAAATTGATGAACTGAATAAATCTAAAGCAGTGGATGGATTCATTGTTCAGCTTCCTTTACCAGATCAGGTTGACCAGGAAAAAATTATCAATGCTATTGATCCTAGAAAAGATGTAGACGGGTTCCATCCTGAAAACTTCGGGAAAATGGCCCTTGAAATGGATACTTTCTTACCAGCCACTCCTTTCGGTATTTTAACATTATTGGAAAGGTATAATATTGAAACTAAAGGAAAAGACTGCGTAATTATCGGAAGAAGTAAAATTGTAGGAAGACCAATGAGTATCTTAATGGGAAGAAAAGATTTCCCTGGAAATTCAACTGTTACTCTTACACACTCATACACAAAAGACATTGAAGAATATACAAAAAAGGCAGACATCGTTATTACAGCTTTGGGAGATCCTCATTTTTTAAAAGGAGAAATGATTAAAGAGGGTGCTGTTATCGTTGACGTGGGTATCACCAGAGTAGACGATGATTCTCCAAAAGGATATTACCTTGCCGGTGATGTAGATTTTGACAGCTGTGCAGCAAAAGCCAGCTGGATTACACCGGTTCCTGGAGGAGTAGGCCCAATGACAAGAGCGATGTTGATGAAAAACACCATCATTGCTTATAAAACTTCGGTCTATAACGACTAATTTTAAAATGAATAAAGAACAAGATATTTTATTAAAAGAAGGTAAAATGCTCCCTGTAATGGAGCATTTTTACACTTTACAAGGAGAAGGAGCACACACAGGAAAAGCCGCCTATTTTATCAGATTAGGAGGCTGTGATGTGGGCTGCCACTGGTGTGATGTAAAAGAAAGCTGGGATCCGGAGCTTCATCCATTGATGGACGCTGTAGAAATTGCCGAAACAGCAGCTAAACATTGTAAAACCATCGTTCTTACAGGAGGTGAACCTCTTACATGGAATCTGGAGGTCCTAACTTCAAAATTAAAAGAACTTGGGTGTACTATCCATATTGAAACTTCAGGAGCATATCCTATGAGCGGACATCTGGACTGGATTACCCTTTCCCCAAAGAAAACAGGATTACCGAAAGAAGAGATTTATCAAAAGGCACACGAGCTTAAAGTAATCGTTTTTAATAATCATGACTTTGCATTTGCTGAAGAGCAGGCTGCCAAAGTTTCTGAAAACTGCAAGCTTTACCTTCAGAGTGAATGGAGCAAAAGAAATGACATGTATCCTAAGATTACAGACTTTATTCTGGAACATCCGGAATGGCAGGCTTCAGTTCAAACCCATAAATATCTGAATATACCGTAAAATTACGTACATTAGCTGGCCGTTCCTGTAATAATAACCGATAGATGCAGAGAATTCGATACTCTAGATACCTGAAATCAATCATTATTTTGCTTGACCTCATGGTTATTGCATCTATCTTCATATTCTTTTTTATAAGCAGAAACGAAAATCTGAAATATCATAGGGAAACCTGGTATCAGAATGCTTTTTCTCTGGTTTTAGTGTTTTTGTTCTGGGTGCTTCTCAGCGGTAGAACAAAAATATATAATATTCCAAGGAACCTTACATATACACTCTTTCTGGAAAGGCTATTGATTCACTTCATATCCTTTATACTAGGAGTTTTGCTTATTGGAAAGGTCAGTAATAATGTATTCTTTAATTCAGACATTTATTGGCTGTCTCTTTATCTGTTTATATTTATCTTTTTAGCAAAATCATTCATCTATTTTTCTATTAAGTATCTACGCTCTTTAGGTGCTAATTATCGAAATATCATGTTTTTAGGAAATGGTGATTCTACAGAAATCCTGAAAAATATTTTTAAGGAACGTAAAGATTATGGCTATAGAATATTTGAACATGAAAACGCAGATGCCAATACAGCCGAACTGGTCAGTTTCTGGAAGAAAAACGGAATCCATACCCTGTTTTTATCTTCAGAAAATTCTTATAGTGAAAGTACTGAATCTGAAATATTCAAGCTGGCAGAGGAAAATAAAGTTCATATCTCATTAGTTCCAAGTATCACCCATAGTGATTTCTTCCTGTACGATTTAGCCTATATCCAAACTCAGCCCGTTCTTAATCAGGCAAGATATCCACTGGATTATTATTCCAACTTCCTGATGAAAAGAACATTTGATATTTTCTTTTCCATATTTGTGCTGGTTTTTATTTGTACCTGGCTATTCCCGGTCATTGCTGTTTTAATCAGGGTAAGCTCTAAAGGACCTATTTTTTTCTTACAAAAAAGATATGGATTCCACGAAGAAGTATTCAACTGTATCAAATTCAGAACCATGGTGGTGAATGACGAATCTACAACCAGTACTACCAAAGAAAATGATACAAGGATCACCAAGGTCGGTAAATTTTTAAGAAAAACCAGCCTTGATGAGCTTCCGCAATTCATCAATGTTCTAAGAGGCCAAATGTCTGTGGTAGGACCTCGTCCTCATATGTTGGCCGTTGATAATTACTACAAACCAAAAATCGGAAGATATAGCTTAAGGAGTATGGTAAGTCCTGGAATTACAGGGCTTGCACAGGTAAGCGGATTGCGTGGTGACTTTGGAGATGTGGAGGTAGAAATGAAGAAAAGAGTACTTGCTGATGCTTTCTATGTAAGGAACTGGAGTTTTGTTCTGGATCTGGTGATTATATTAAAAACCGTTTTACTGGTAATAGGCGGAGATAAAAATGCAAAATAAAGCTATGCTAGGGTTAGGATAATTTTAACATTATCTGGACATCAGTCTTCACTTCAACCTTAGCCTAATTCAATAAAAAAGTCTAATTTAGCGGTATGTTAAAAAAGTTTTTCACAGCAGTAGGGGAATATATTATTCTTTTGGGAAAATCCCTGCAGAAGCCCCAGAAAATGAGGGTTTTTTGGAAGCTGCTCATGAGGGAAATTAATGATTTGGGAGTAAATTCTTTCGGACTTGTAGTCTTCACTTCGATCTTCGTGGGGGCGGTAGTGGCTATTCAGATGTTCAACAACTTTGATGCTTCTTCGTTTCCAATCCCTCCTTCATTTGTAGGATATGCAACAAAAGCAGTACTTGTATTAGAGTTCGCGCCTACCATCATCAGTTTAATTTTAGCGGGTAAAGTAGGATCTTATATTGCTTCCAGTATTGGAACAATGAGAGTATCTGAACAAATTGATGCTTTGGATATCATGGGAGTTAATTCACCCAACTTTCTGGTATTCCCAAAAATCATTGCCTGTATGATTTTTAATCCTCTTTTGATTGCTATCAGTATTGTCTTTGGTATTGCCGGAGGTTATATTGCTGGTATCTTAACAGGAAACTGGACAGAAAACGATTATATCACTGGGATTCAAATGTACATGCCTAATTTATTTGTCTATTATGCATTTACAAAAACAGCTGTTTTTGCCTTCATCATCGCTACAGTTCCTTCTTATTTCGGATATTTTGTAAAAGGAGGATCTCTTGAAGTAGGTAGAGCAAGTACCCAGGCGGTGGTTTGGACAATGGTATTTATTATCATTTCCGAATTAATTCTAACCCAATTAATATTAAGCTAATGATTGAGGTAAAAGATCTTAAGAAAAGTTTTGGTGATGTTGAAGTACTTAAGGGAATTTCAACCACATTTGATAAAGGTAAGGTAAATCTTATTATTGGGCAGAGTGGTTCAGGAAAAACAGTTTTTCTTAAAAGTTTACTAAATGTATATGATCCTTCATCAGGAGAAATTCTGTTTGATGGTAAAGATATTAACACGATGAACCGTGATGAAAAGCAGCATCTTCGTTCAGAAATCGGAACGGTATTCCAGGGGAGTGCCCTTTTTGACTCTTTAACTGTGGAGGAAAATATTATGTTCCCTCTTGACATGTTTACCAACCTTACTTACAGAGAGAAAAAGAAAAGAGTATTCGAAGTAATAGGAAGAGTACATCTTGATAAAGCAGAAAGAAAATATCCTTCTGAAATTTCAGGGGGAATGCAGAAAAGGGTGGCCATAGCAAGAGCTATTGTAAACAATCCAAAGTATTTATTCTGCGATGAGCCTAACTCAGGACTGGATCCCTATACTTCAAAAGTCATTGATGATCTTCTTTATGAAATTACCAAAGAATATAATACGACGACGATTATCAATACCCATGATATGAATTCTGTAATGACGATTGGCGAGAAAATTGTATACCTAAGACTTGGTATCAAGGAATGGGAAGGGAATAAAGACATCCTGATTACTGCAGGCAATAAAAACCTGATAGACTTCGTTTATTCTTCAGAACTATTTAAAGAGCTCAGAGAATATTTACTTGAGAATAATAAAACAATTGAGAATACAAAATTAGACGATAATGAAAAAGGTATTTAGTATAGCGTTAATAGGGTTTTCAATGTGGGCTTCTGCACAGATCTCACTGGCAGGTAAGGCCAATATAATATTCCCTACAGGCTCACCATCATGGTCCAACATTAAAGGAACCGTGAATGATGCTATTGAAGGAACAGGAAAAAACAATGTAGGTTTCAATGTAGGACTTTCCATGAAAGTAGGATTACCTACTTCATTATTCTTAATGCCCGAGGTATATTATACTCACTTTAAGAATGAGTTTACTACAGAGAACACCACCTTTGATGTAAAAAGCAACCGTATTGATGTTCCGGTTCTTTTAGGATATAATCTTTTAGGAAATATGTTAGGTGTTTTTGTAGGGCCGGTAGGAAGCTTTAATCTAAGCAAAGACAATACTTATAACGATTTTAAAGAAAATGCAAAAAATAACTTTACCGTAGGTTATCAGTTCGGAGCTCAGCTTGAAATTAAGAAACTTATTGTAAATGCAAGATATGAAGGAGCTTTCAGTAAAGATGAAAGAAACTTCATCAATAGAGTTTCCGGTTCGGAAATCAGATATGATAACAGACCTAACCTTTTTATGGTTGGTTTGGGATATAAATTTTAATCAACAATCGAAAATAACAACTTTAAATCCTCAAATTTTATATTTGAGGATTTTTATTTTGCTCTTCAAGCTCAGCCTGGCGTTTTGCAATATCTGCCGCCTGTTTTTCCAATTCTTCTTTTTCTTTCTGAAGCTGCTTGAATTCTTTTTTCTTTTGTTCAGCCTTTATAGCACTTCCTTTACTCAGATATCCTACCATTCCGCCAATGATAAGCCCAATTCCTACTCCAGCCATGATACCCATGATGTGAGAAATTTTAATCTGCTCTACAGCAAAGTCAGTGGTAAGATAAAATAATAAAGCAGAAACCGCTAAGAGGATAAGACCGGTAATTGATAAACTCTTCATAATATTGTGTTTAAGTAATTATGTTATAAAAGCTAAACCAAATTTACTAAAAAATTAATAAGCCTTTATACAGGAATCATATTTTAATGGTGCTTTCAATAATAGATACAACCATTATTATTCCAAATTATGTGAAAAAGAGAAATATTATCAAATAAAAACGGACTCATTTTAAAAATCAGTCCGTCTTTTTTATAATAAGCTATTAGATTATAGTTTTCCTCCCGCCGCTTTGTAATACTCTAAAGCTTTTGGTAAGTCTTTATTGATATCAGAAATTCTTGTATCCGGGCTCGGGTGAGTAGATAAGAATTCCGGTTGTCTTGCTCCTGAAGAAGAAGCTTCCATTCTGTTCCAGAAAGGGATAGCAGCTCTTGGATCATATCCTGCCATAGACATCAGATAAAGTCCCATTTCATCAGCTTCCGATTCCTGGCCTCTACCATACTTTAATAATGCAACTTGTGATCCAATAGGATATACTTTCTGGAAAACACTTGCCCATTGTGCATTAGAAATAGCTCCACCAAGGATAGCTCCACCATACTGAGCCATCATAGCCTGAGAAATTCTTTCATTTCCATGACCAGCCAATGCGTGAGAAACTTCATGTCCCATTACTACGGCAAGTCCATTATCATCCTTAGTAACTGGTAATATCCCTGTATAAACAGCTACTTTACCTCCTGGCATACACCATGCATTCAATTCATTGCTTTGCAAAAGAGCAAACTCCCAGCTATAATTGGCTAGATCTGCAGATCTTCCTATACTCTGATAATATCTCTCTGCTGCATTTTTAATTCTGTTTCCTACATTTACCACTCTCTTTGCATCTGCTGTTCCGGTAATAAGTTTACCTTTAGACAATGTCGTTTTATATTCCTGTGCCGACATTGTTAAAATTTCTGAATTATTGGCCAGCTGTAAAGATGATCTTCCTGTAATTGGATTTGTAGTACAGGCAGCAACCAACAGAGCGAATGCTCCCATTCCTAATAGATGTGTAACTTTCATAGTTTGAGTGTTAATAATTCAACCTTAACAATTTTTATTCCAAAATATTTTTGATATCGAATTTTTGCATACATTTTGCTGTTTAAATTGAATAATTATCTCTATCATGAAAAAGTATATTTATATTCTGACGATCTTTGGATTTTTATTTAGCTTTCAGAGCTGTGCATCACAAGGTTCATCAGATCCAACAATAGTAAATGCGTTAGTAGATTCCCAGGAATTTACTTTCTACGCACAGAAAGCTAACCCTACCAATTATGATGTCATCAATGTAATGAACTCTATGCCCAATTCTACTTCAACCAGAATGCTGAATCTGAACACGGGAGATTATACTATTGATGTAAGTAAAAATAGTGTGGATGTAGTACTTCCCTATTTTGGAAGATTATTCAATCCTTCGTTTGGAAATACTGATAAAAATGGCTACAGATTTACTTCAAAAGATTTTACCATTAACAAATCTCAGAATAAAAAGGGAACCTGGACTGTGAAAATTCAGCCTAAAGATGTAAGCACTGCTGAAGAGATTAATATTGAGATCTTTAAAAACGGAAAAGCATTCGTTTCAATAAAAAGTAATGACAGACAACCGATCACGTATGACGGTTATGTTTCTAAAAGTGAAGTAAAACAAGAAAAGGAAAAACCTTAATCTCTATTTTCACCCGATAAAAATTTTTCAACAAATAATTTGGCTTCAGTGCTTGGATTTGAAACCATCTCTGAAGCATTTTTTTTGTGCATTTGATAGGCTTCCTCTACTCCATTACTCTTTTTCAGAAGAGACAGAATATATTCCTGAACCCAATATTCGAACCGTTTCTCGGCTTGTTGGATACGGATTTCTTCAAAACGTCCGGTTTTCTTTTTCAAATCAATAAACTCAGAGATTTTATCATATATTTCCTGCAGTCCTTCATTGTGCAAAGCAGAGCCTAATAGCACAGGGATCTTCCATTCTTTTTCTTTTGGTGGAATAAAATCCAGGGCTCTTTTTAATTCAAGTCTGGTATTTTTTGCTTTTTGAAGGTTATCATGATCTACTTTATTGATGAAAATAACGTCTACCATTTCCATGATTCCACGTTTTATTCCCTGGAGCTCATCGCCACCACCAATGATTTTAAGGAATAAAAAAACATCGGTAATATCAGCGACTAAAACTTCAGACTGCCCTACTCCAACGGTTTCAATTAAAATATAATCATACCCAGCAGCTTCACAGATCATCATTGTCTCAAAGGTGGTATTGGCTACTCCACCCAAAAATCCTGAGCTTGGGGAAGGGCGTATAAATGCATTTTCTTCTTTTGCGAGTTCTTCCATACGGGTTTTATCTCCCAAAATACTCCCTTTATTGATTGATGAACTGGGGTCAATAGCAAGGACAGCCACTTTTTTGCCTTGAGCAATAGCTAATCTACCGAAACTTTCAATAAAAGTAGATTTCCCTGCACCGGGTACTCCAGTTACTCCTACTCTAATAGATTTCCCTGTTAAAGGCATAATTTTTTTCAGAAGATCTTCCGCCTGTACTCTATGCTCAGCTTTTTTACTTTCAACTAAAGTAATAGCCTTTCCAATCAGACGCTTGTTGCCTGACTGTATTCCCTCAATAAGTTCTTCTGTAGAAAATTTCATTGATTCAAAATTAATAATTAAAAAGCTAACGGTCAATAGTTCATCATTAAAGACAAATAAAAAACGCTGAGTAGTTGATTTTATATTATAGTATTCACAATAATTCAAATTTTATTTCTTCTAAATTAAAACTACAACACACTGTATCAAAGGGTTTCGGAATTTATTACATTTGTTATATATCAAAATAAGAAACATGAAAAAACTCATTGCTGCGGCATCATTCACTGCTATTCTTTTAGTTTCCTGTACTCCTAAAGCATCTACGTCTGCCACTACAGCAGGTACTTCAACTTCTACGGCTGAAGAGATTGCCCAGGGAAAAACGATCTTTGAAAATTCGTGTGGAAAGTGCCATAAACTGCCGGATCCTACTTCACACAATTCTATACAATGGGTAGGAATTATGAACGCAATGGCTCCTAAAGCTAAACTAACGGATGAGCAGCATAAATGGGTATATGACTATATCGTTTCTGTGAAAAAGTAATCATCAAACAAAATAAAAAGGTATGAAAAAGTTAATCTTAAGCGGTATTGCAGCATCAGTATTTCTGATATCCTGTGGACCTAAAAGTACGGCAGTAACGGGTCCTAAATATACCTCATCTGAACAGCTGGCCCAAGGGAAAACTATTTTTGAAAATTCCTGCTCGAAATGCCATAAACTGCCAGAACCTACCAAACATGATAATCAGGGCTGGATTAATACGTTAAGTAGAATGGCTCCTAAAGCCAAGCTTAGTGATGACCAACATCAAATGGTCTATGATTATCTGATCTCTGTAAATAAAAAATAAGCTTTCACTTGAAAGCTTATTTTTTATTATTATAGAAAACATCCCCTATTTAACTATCAATTTTTCTGTCTGGGTTTTATTTCCCTGCTGGATGTTCACCATATAAACCCCTTTCTGTAAGTCTTTAGTAGAAATTGCTTTTTTAGATCCTGAGTCTCTGGAATCTGAGAATATCAGTTTCCCAGCCATATCAAATACTTTGATCTTAACTTCCTTCGAAGATTGATCAATATTGCCTACAAAAAATTCATCATAAGTAGGATTAGGGAAAACTATAAATTTATTGTTTATTACTTTAGCTTCACCAGTAGCCAATGTAGCATTACATTCAGCCGGAATTGTAAAATCCTCTACCTGATCCTTCATGCTAAATATATTTCCATAACTCGCGTTTACCCCCAGCCCTCTTTTAGCAAATGCTTTCCATATCAAACATTTATCAGCACTTACGTTTCCAATAGCATCAGCCTGTAAGATTGCATTTCTACCATCTATAAATGTAGGATTACAGGTTTGCAGCTTCAGTCCGTCCATCACAATTTGTAACACTTTTGCATTCCCTGATGTTGTGCTGGCCAGTACATCACTATTATATCCATACTTCTCAATATATTTCCAGGCAAGGTCCCACAACATGGTAGCCCAGATAAAACCTACAGCATGTGCACCTATAGCCGAATTAGTACTTCCATAGGTGTAATTATTGATTCCAAAATCGGGAGAATATTTAGCCGGCCTGATTCCTAGATCTGTTGGTAATTGATTCATAGTATATGTTCCCATACTTCTTGCCAAAGAAGAAGTATCTCCTGGTCTGGTTGTAAGCATTAAAGCAAAAAAATCAGACCATCCCTCTCCCATCTGCTCAGGATAATAAAGACAGTCATAGCCGTCTGCTGTTAACCTATTAGAGATCCCATGTCCATATTCGTGTGCAACGATTCCATTATCCCATCCTGAATGTTTAAAGCCGTTGAAATCATATTTCAATGTTGTATTAATTACTGTTCCTACTGTAAGCTCATTAACAAGGAAATCTCCTTCTGTTTTACCAACTATAATCGCCGGAATTGTTAATTCTTGGTTATTTCCACCTCCCATAGTAGGAGGGGTATCAGATGTAAGGTGATAATAAATAGCTCCGATAGCCCCTGCATCTTGTACGTTTTTCAACTTAATTAAGTTTGGACATGCTGTACTGGCTTGTACCACTGCTATTTTTCCTGTTAAGCTTCCTGCTGCAACATTTGCACAAGCATCAATAGGTGTAGGAAGCGCTAAGTCTCCTGTTACCGCTTGCCCAGTTGCCAATTTATTACCGAAAGATGCTCCTGATGATAGCACGATAGGCCGATTAACCATTATTGCCGGAGAATTATATTTATATCTTACAATAGGATCTGCAGGTGTCTGTGCTCTGGTCCAAAGATACATTTGCATGATGGGTGAGTCAAATTCTTTTACCCCATTTGTTTCCAATTCATACCCTGAATAAAAAGCCGCATTATTTAATGCACTTCCGTCAAAAGCTTCTGCCTTCAGAGCATCACCTTCTATACCTCCTTTTCCGAAATTATTTATTTGAAAATTTCTTGCTGGTTCTGTAAATCCAAATTTATAGAATATATCATGCATCTTATTATTCATATAAAATAAATTGGTGATAGCCGCATCCTGATGGGTAAGCGGATTTATGTATCTGCCCTCATCAAAAGTGAAGTTAAAATTAAGAGCACTTCCGCCATCAGGAGAATGTCCCGGCATATCCAGATTATCTATATCAGAATAAGCATACACGTTGTTCCCTCTTGTATTCGTATAATTATTTGTTCCATCGGAATGCCATCCTTCTGGAGACGCGGTTAAATCCCACGGATTATTTACAACTGACCTGGAACCAAATGTAGGCGACTCAACAGGAAGAGGGAAAACATTATATGATGCATTAGTAGGAATCAAAAAATGGGCAGGATGAGCATACTCAGAATTTCTATTCACAGAAAAATGAGGACCTTGTTTTATTTCAGACTTTGCATGCTCCTGAAAGTCTTCTCCGGAACGGCAATAAATTGTACTATTATTTTTACTTAATATTTCACCTGTACTGGCATCAGCAATCACATGCCATATATCTGAAGAGTTTTTATCTGAGACAAATAATTCTTTAGCAGGGACATATTGTTTGTTTTTTTCAAAATAAACATCTGGTAAGTATTTTACCTTGGAAATATTCTGTAACCCTAATTTTTCTTTCAATGATTCTTCTGAAAATCTTTCCTGTACTTTTTTCTGATGAACCACTACCAGATTTCTGCTAAAATCATTTCTTTCTGAAATAATCTTATCTTCTTTAATAATCACTTTACCAAGTGCTTTATAAACACGAAACCCATTGTAAGTCTGCTGTATATTCACGATATTGGCTCCTAAACTTTTAGAGACATCTTCGTTCAGGATAATAATCCCAACATGATCATTTCTGTTATTCTTTTGGGCTAATTGTCCACTTTTCTGATAATAATCCTCAATCAGTTTTTTGGAATTCTGGGCACTTGTTTGGTTGTAAGTTAGAAATAACGCCACGGAAATGGGCAATAAAAAAAGATTCTTATTCATGGTTTTGTTTTTTGGTATCTCTAAAATAAAGATTATCAATAGAAAACCCTAAGAAATTATAAAATTTATTCCAACATTGTTGAATTATAGTTTTTTTTATTCAATCTTCTGCGATTTTACAGATATTCTACTATAAAATTTCATTTTTTAGCCCAAAAAAAATCCGAAGAAATATTTCTTCTCTCCGGATTTTCTATTATGCCATCTTAATATATTTCAATAATTTTATATTACAATAAGCTTTTCTGTCTGGGTTTTATTACCCTGCTGGATGTTCACCAATAAACCTCTTTTTGTAATTCTTTGGTAGATCTATTATTAGATATATTGATATTACTCCAAATGATTACTCTGCCTTTTTCCTTGTCCTTGTTTTAGGCATTTTATTCTGAACCGTCTTTTCTCTCTCTTCCAAAATTTCAAGCGTACTTTTGCAAAAGCTGAATTTTTTCGCTTCTTTAAGTTGCTCCAGAGCTTGTTTATATTCTCCTTTTCTTTCCAATAAAAGAGACGCACAATTCAGAATTTCAGCTTTATCTACTCCCTTCATTTTTAAAGCATATTTGATAAGCTTCTCTGCTTCCTCATAATCTTCATTACTCAAAAGGCATTCAATATAGTATTTAGGTGTGTTCACATTCCCTATATTGCTCTGCATGGCTTCTTCAAAATATTTTTTACCTGTTTCATAGTCTTTCAAAACTTCTGAATATACTCTTCCCATCAGGCACAGGCTGTCTGCATCTTCAGGTTCATAGGATAGGGCATAGTTCAGAGCATCCAGGCAATCTGCCAGATTGTATGGAAAATAGTCCAATGCTTCAAAATAGTATTTATTCTTAGTTAAGGTCATTACTGTAGTTTTTTAATTCCTGTTTAAGGATATTCCTTTGCTTTTTAAAAGCTTTATCCTGATATGTATTTTTAAAATCTGTTCCGGAAAAGGTACGGACCGGATTTCCACGCTCTACCTGAAGATGAAGATTCCAGGTTTCTTTCATTCTCTGTTCCAACTGTTGAATATAAAGTCCCATTACCTTTTCTTTTAATCTGATAACAGATAGTTTTTTATTATTCAGCTGCGATCGTGTATCTTGCACAAATACAGATTCATTGGTTGGAATATGGATGGCCCGAACTGCTGTATTCACTTTATTAACATTCTGTCCGCCACTTCCCTGACTTCTGGCTGTCTGAAATTTTATTTCTCTTTCGTTGAAATTAATAGTTTCCAGATTTTCCAGTTCGAAGATACCGATGAACCATTTATTTCTTTTATGCAGTTTCCTGAAGGTACTCTTCCCTTCCCAGCAGACACTCCCTAGCCATGTCTTTAAAAATTCTTTGATATTTTGTCCTTTTAAAAGCACTGTTACGGACTTCACGGTCATATTTACATCGCCATTTTCACGATGAATAATTTCGTAGCCTATATTATTTTCTTTTACTTCTTCCAGAAAGGTCTTTAATACTTTAGAGACTACCCATTGGCATTCTAAAGGACCTCTTCCTGAAGTGATCTGTATTAATTTTTCCATTGTTATTTTGTTATTTTGGCATTTTGCTTAATAAGGGATGCCCAACAGGATCTATTCCCTTTTGTAATAATTCCTTTGCCGCGATTACGGCCCAGCATTTATCGCTGGAATGAATATTTCTGTAGAACGAAAGTAAAACATCGGGTTTTACCACTGTAAACCCATTGGTTTCAACAGTTTCAATATCATTTCTTTCAAAAAAATCGATGGTAATTCTATAGTACTTTTCGTTTTCTAATTCTACTGTTTTTTCATAGCGCCTAAAGTTTTCTTCACTTGGCAATTGATCATAGCGGGTCCAGACTTTCTGAAACCCATCTTGCTGAAGAATGATAACCACTTCAGCAACGTTTTCTTTCTTTACAAAGACATCAATATCCTTGTGGTCATGGGCATGCTTGTATTCTGTATGCCCTGTTTCAGACATAAAATGCCATGCCCAGCCACCTGATATGATCACTTTATTCTTTAGTTTTTTTAAAATTTCGAGGCCTAGCAGGATTCTATATTCAGGCCAGACTTCTCCATATCTCTTTATATTATGAGGTGCTCCCATTTCTTTTTTCGTTGAGGGTTAATAATTGACAGTTATTTGATCTGTCATAGTATTAAACCTTATAGATTTTTGAAGTCTATAAGGTTTGATTTACACTAAAGTTATCTATCCATTCTCACAATTCTTGGCTGGAATGTTCCCAGAATGTCTACCAATTCGCTTTGAGCATTCATGACTTCATGAATATCTTTATAAGCCATTGGTGCTTCTTCTGTATTTCCGCCCATGAGGGTAACATCTTTAAGTTTTAGTTCTTTTTTGATGTCATTCTGAGTAAAAAGACTTCTGCATTCTCCTCTTGAGTGAGCTCTTCCTGCTCCATGTGAAGCTGAGTTCAGAGAAGCTGGATTCCCTTTTCCACGGACGATAAACCCTTTGGCAGTCATAGAGCCCGGAATCATTCCCAATTCATTTTCATTGGCTGGAGTAGCTCCTTTTCTGTGAACGATTACCTCTTTTCCATGATGGATTTCTTTCCATGCGAAATTGTGATGGTTCTCAATTCTTGCTTTTACTCTTCCACCCACTGCTTTTACCAGCCTTCTGTGGATATCATCATGACAGGCAGAAGCATAATCTCCTGCAAGGTTCATAGCCGTCCAATATTCTAAACCGAGGTGTGTGCTTAGATCCAGCCAGGCAAATTGTTGAGCCTCTTTAGGCAGCGGACATTGTTCTACGGCTACTCTTGAATAATATTGAGCTATTTCAGCACCTAATCCCCGAGAACCGCTGTGCGAAAGGATTCCCAGATATTTTCCTTTGGGTAGGCCTATTTGTTCATCTTCTTCTGTGATGTCCACTTCTCCGAATTCCACAAAGTGATTTCCTCCTCCGGAAGATCCCATCTGTTTGATCGCTTTTCCTTTCAATCTTCTTAAAATAGGGATCATATCAAAGGTATCTCTGTCAAAGATTTCATGGTCTACATGAGATTTGTGAGTCTCATACATTCCAAATTTTGTATGTTCGGCAAGGGCTTTTTCATATTTATCCCTTGCTCCATTCAGATATGAAACGGGGGTATCCAAAATACTAAGGCTCATTCTGCAGCCGATATCCATTCCTACTCCATAAGGAATTACTGCATTTTCTACTGCCAAAACGCCTCCGATCGGAAGGCCATAGCCGCTATGAGCATCAGGCATCAATGCGCCCTGAACAGATACCGGAAGTTTCAATGCCGTATACAGTTGGTTTTTTGCTTCTTCTGAAATATTATTCCCGAAGATCTGAAAGCCAGCACGCTGTGCATTCAACATCCTTTTTTCTGTTTTTTTAGATGAAAGCAAGGTTTCTGCAATTTGTCCAAAGGTTAAATCTTTTTCGAATTGCTCCGGATGCATCAGAATTTCCTTGAGAAGAGATTTTACATAATGAATATTTTTTGTGGCAAAATTTCTCTTCATGACTTCCAAGGCTACGTTTACACTTTGATTATTTGGATAGCCCAGTTTTAATATATCTTTTCCTTTTAGTTTTAAATTTCCCATTGTTTTTGTTTTAAATGAAGGACTCATCGTCCAAAAAACTTTCTGCAATCTCTGTTGCAGACATTGCACAGGTAGTATATTTCCTGCTTTCGATAAGATCTGTTTCGTATTCCATTTTCCATGGATTAGATTTTCCGTAAATTTTTTTCTGAAGAATTCCTACCACTTTATGCTGTTCCAGATAGGCATTCAGTTCTGCCTGTTCTTTTTCCAGTTCCGCATCTATAGGTTTTTGATGGGTAATCATATGCGGCCTTGTCCTCAGGATAAATCTCCACGGTTCCGTAAATTCGTAGTAAGTTTCATTGCATTTCCGGAAGGGGCAGTATTCTTCCCTCTTCAGGAAATACTGTCTTTCTCTTGAGGTAAGCCCGAATTTTGGACTGCTCCAGGAATATGAAGAAACGCGATTGAGCTTTTGTTCTCTTTCTACATATATTCTTCTGCCAAATTTTCTTTTCTTTTTTAAAAACTGGCGGCTTCCGGAATATATGTACGTATTGATTTTCTTCAAAAGTTCTTCAAAGAATTTTCCATCACTGCTCCGCATCACATCATCCCTTACGACAAAGAATCTTACGAATCCTAACTGATAGGGATTTTGCAGAGGAATCAATGGAATGTTTTTTCTTATATGCCAGACTTCCTTACTACGTTTATACTTTTTTCTTATCTGTTTTTCTACATCTTTTTTTATTGTTCTTTTTCTGCTTCTCAGGCTTCTTAGCCGATAAGACAGAAGGTTATCATTTTCCATGTAAGACACAGTATATCAAATGCAAGACCCATAATTTCTGGATTTACACTTAATACATTTCTTATTCAACTAAAACACTAGTTGATTGAATTAATAATGATGAACAGGTATAGTTTTGGGTATAAAATCTTAACTATATTGCTCTTAAAAACACTTAAAAAGATTTCGGGGAAACGTGAGTTTGAAATATTGCGCAATAAAAAAACCCGAAATCTCTACGACTTCGGGTTTTGATATTGTATTGTACTATTATTCTAAGAGTGTACCAAACCGCGAAGCCTTACCACCATAAGGGGTAATCCAACTGTAGAATTCTGATTTGTTCTGAACATTGCTTCGTTGTTTTTAATTGGTTAAACTTGATTTTCAGGTGCAAATATAGAATTATTTTTTTAATCTTCAATTATTTAAATCTTATTTTTGTGAAAAAGAATTGTATGCATAGATTTTTATTGGCCTTACTTCCATTACTTTTCATAGGATGTAAGAAAGAAGAACCTGTAAAAAAAGAAGAGGTGAAAATAGTGGAGAAAGGCTGCTTTTCTTCTCATTTTATAGAAAAAATTCTGAATTTAGAGGAAATAAAAGATCAGGCGAAGTTTCTTGAATCAGAAACCAAAGGGAAAGGCAGGGTCGGTTTTCTTGTAGACAGTACGAAAGTAAATAATGGCTGGGATTATTCTATTTCTGCAGGGTATAATGGACCGGATCGTTTTGAAACCTACCATATTTTCCATGCCTCAAGTGCTCAATGTAACACTTTAGCTATTTTAGAACCCGTATCCGGAGAATATATTTCTATTGAGCAATGGAGAAAAAGCAAAAATGAGCCTGCCGCAATGGAATCTTTATTAAAACCAGGGCTTTATAGCTTACCAATTGAAAGTCTTCCTCAGGTAGATGTAAAGTTTATAGAAACAGATTTTGCAGTGGAAGGTTCGGAACAATATAGCTGTGGAGAACCAAAGTTCAGGTATTTTCCTTTAGCACGATACAAGGATCTTGAACTGATTCTTGTTCCGATGGATTGCGGAGATTTTGATTACCGATATTATCTGCTTACCGTAATGCATAACACCATCGTTGGGGAAGCTTATGTGGAAGGTATTTGGTTTGATCCCGGACAAGATGATAAAAAGGAGGAATTCAGCAGCTATGAAATCAATAAATCAGGAGAAATCACTGTGACAACAGATCATAAGATTGATGGAAATAGTCAAAGGATAACTAAAACTCATTATCAGATTATGGATGATGGTAAAATTGTTCAGAAAAAATAAAATAAAGGCTGTTTCAGACGTTGAAACAGCCTTTATTTTTTCACTTGAGGTAAATAATGCTTAGAAAAATAGCATCAATAACTTTTGTCATCCGTTGGATATCCAATGTTTCTAAAGTGTCTGTGGATTTGTGATAATTTTTGTTTCTAAAGAAGGAAGTGTCAGTAATCATAAGCGCAGAAAAACCGAATTTCCAATAGTTCAGATGATCTGAGAAGTCGACTCCGTTTACAAATTTCGGAGCGGGAAATGTTTCTGTTTTTATCTGATTTGAGTTTTTAAAATGATCTATAAAGTTTCCAACGAACGGCCCTGCTCCGCTGAACTTTTTCACCAGAGTAATAAAATCCCCTTTGTCTCCATAGATCCAGGAAAGAATGTCTATAGGGAAATCCTGAGATCCTTTTTCATCTTTAAAATAACCAATCATTTCTACACTGGCCATTCCATAAACGTCTATATGATTGTCTTTTAAATATTTTGCATGAATATAACTGCCCATATTCTCTGTCCTGAAATATGGCGGTTCTTCTAATGTATAGGCCACAAGATCTATCCGATAATTGAGCTTTTGCCCTTTGAGCATTCTGGCTAATTCTAAAAGTGCCGTAACTCCTGTAGCATTATCATCTGCTCCCTGCTGATCTCCACAGACATCATAATGGGCACCAATTATTATTCTTTTGCTATTTTCAGTTCCAAAGGAGCAGATTACATTTTTATAAGTTTGCCCACCTACTTTATACTCTTGAAAGCCTGTGCTGTCACTATATGTTTTGAATGTTTGGCGAATATAATCTGCAATAGTATTCAGCTGAGCTACATTTTTATGATTCCGGAACTTTGGAGTCTGGGTAAGTGCTACCAAATGTTTCTTAATCTGTGTACTATCTGCTGGAACAGGAGAAGTTTGTACAGTTCGCTCCTTTTTTCCTACTGAAACGAACAATACAATGGCTATAAAGAGAAAGCCCACAAAGAAAATCAGCTTTTTCTTTGTAGGCTTTAGTCTATTTTTTAAACCCATAGATATGCTTTTAATTTCCTGATGAAAATTAAATCTTTTTGGGATTAGTTTTCTAAAAATCTCTCTAAGATCTCCACAGCACATTTTGGAAGGTTGGTTCCTGGACCGAAAATGAAATCTGCTCCATTAGCATAAAGGAATTCATAATCCTGTTGTGGAATAACTCCTCCAACTACGATGGTAATATCATCTGCACCCAGTTTTTTTAACTCTCCTACTACCTGAGGAACTAATGTTTTGTGTCCTGCGGCTAGTGAAGAAACTCCCAGAATATGAATATCGTTTTCTACTGCCTGTTTTGCTACTTCTTCCGGGGTTTGGAATAGAGGAGCAACGTCAACGTCAAATCCCATATCTGCAAATGCTGTTGCTACTACCTTTGCGCCTCTGTCGTGCCCATCCTGCCCCATTTTAGCGACCATAATTCTTGGGCGGCGTCCTTCTTCTTCTTCAAACTTTTGCGTCAGATGAAGGGCTTTTTCAAAGTATTCATTTTTACCGGCGTTCATTGCGTATACTCCAGAGATTGTTTTAATGTTTGCTTTATACCTTCCGAAGGTTTCTTCCATGGCATCACTCATTTCACCAAGGGTAACTCTTCTTCTTGCGGCTTCAATACAAAGTGCCAACAGGTTTCCTTTTCCTGTTCTTGCACTTTCACGGATTTCATTCAGAATTTCCGTTACAGCTTCAGTACTTCTCTCAGCTTTAATGGTATTTAACCGTTCAATCTGTTTTCTTCGAACTTCTGTGTTATCAATATCAAGAATTTCTATGGCATCCTGCTTTAATGAGGATTTGAATGAGTTTACACCGATGATGAATTCCTCTCCACTATCGATCTTAGCCTGCTTTTTAGCGGCAGCTTCTTCAATTCTCATTTTTGGGATTCCCGCTTCAATGGCTTTGGTCATTCCACCTTCCTGCTCAACCTCATCAATATACCTCATCGCTTCTTCAATCATCTGCTGAGTAAGGCTTTCTACAAGGTTGCTGCCGCCCATAGGGTCTACTACATCGCAAATTCCGCTTTCCTGCTGGAGAATGATCTGTGTATTTCTTGCAATTTTCGCTGAATAATCAGTAGGAAGAGCAATAGCTTCATCCAATGCATTGGTATGCAGAGACTGTGTTCCACCTAGTGCTGAAGATAGCGCTTCAATAGCGGTTCTTGTGATATTATTAAAAGGTTCCTGCTCTGTTAATGACCACCCTGAAGTTTGAGAGTGCGTTCTTAATGCTAAGGATTTTGGATTCTGAGGATTAAACTGCTTTAAAAGTGTTGCCCAAATATATCTTGCAGCACGCATTTTAGCAATTTCCATGAAGTGATTCATCCCGATTGCCCAGAAGAATGATAATCGTGGGGCAAAATCATCTACATTCATTCCTGCTTTGATCCCAGTTCTTACATATTCAAGACCGTCTGCCAGCGTGTAAGCCATTTCCAATACCGGAGTAGCTCCTGCTTCCTGCATGTGATAGCCTGAAATGGAAATAGAGTTAAATTTTGGAATGTTTTGCGAAGTATATTCAAAAATGTCTGCAATGATCTTCATGGACGGTGCAGGCGGATAAATATAAGTATTTCTTACCATGAACTCTTTCAGAATATCATTTTGAATAGTTCCTGAAAGTAATTCTTGCTTTACCCCTTGTTCTTCTGCTGCTACAATATAGAAAGACAAAATGGGAAGTACGGCCCCGTTCATTGTCATAGAAACAGAGATTTGATCCAACGGAATTTCGTTAAAGAGGATCTTCATATCTTCCACTGAATCGATAGCTACTCCTGCCTTTCCCACGTCTCCTACTACTCTTGCGTGATCAGAATCATATCCTCTGTGCGTAGCAAGGTCAAAAGCTACAGAAAGTCCTTTCTGTCCTGCTGCAAGGTTTCTTCTGTAAAAAGCATTAGATTCCTCTGCTGTGGAGAAACCGGCATACTGACGGATCGTCCATGGCTTTTGAACATACATAGTGGAATACGGGCCTCTCAGGTAAGGTTCAATTCCTGGAGAAGTCTGTGTTAATGATTCATCTTTCACATCCTTTTTTTCATAGGATGACTTAAGTTCCAGCCCGTCTTTTTCAAAGTTGTAAATTTCTCTTTCCTGAGGTAATACACTAAAATCGGGCTTTTTCACAGAAATTGTTTTTCGCATTCCAATAATTTTTGTCTCCGTAAAGTTAATTTTTTTGAACGAAACATGAAACTTCTGTTAATATTCAGTTTTACTGAATATTAGAAAAGAAAAAGTCCGAATATACATCCGGACTTTATTCAGTTTATTTTAATCTGTTTCTCGTTTTAATGAGATTGATTTTAGCTTTATGGCTTAAGTTTTACGCCCATCTCATATAAAGCAAATGATATCAAATCTGCATTTTCACCGATGACCTGATCTGTTGATCTTCCGGCTCCGTGTCCTGCATTTTTCTCAATTCTTAATAAAATAGGGTTCTTACAAGCTTGCTTTTCCTGAAGTTCTGCTCCAAATTTGAAAGAGTGGGCCGGAACTACTCTGTCATCATGATCACTGGTAATAATCATCGTAGATGGATAACATGTTTTTGTTTTTACATTGTGTACCGGAGAATATGATTTCAGATATTCAAACATTTCTTTGTTGTCTTCTGCTGTTCCGTAATCATAAGCCCATCCTGCTCCGGCTGTAAATTTGTTGTATCTTAACATATCCAGTACTCCAACTCCCGGGAATGCGACTCTCGCTAAGTCTGGGCGTAAAGTCATTGTTGCTCCTACCAGTAAACCTCCGTTTGATCTTCCGGAAAGGGCCATATATTCTTTTGATGTATACCCTTTGCTTTGTAGATATTCTCCTGCTGCAATAAAGTCTTCAAAAACGTTTCTTTTCTGCATTTTTGTTCCAGCATCATGCCACTTTTTACCATACTCACCACCTCCACGGATGTTTGGAACGGCATAGATTCCGCCATTTTCCATCCAGATTGCATTTACGACTGAGAAAGAGGGTTGTAAACTAATATTGAAACCTCCGTAAGAGTATAGAATAGTTGGATTTTTACCATCCAGCTTAGTTCCTTTCTTGTAATTGATCATCATCGGAACTTTTGTTCCGTCTTTGGAAGTGTAAAATACCTGCTCGGAAACATAATCATCCGGATTGAATTTTACTTTCGGTTTTTGATATATCTCAGATTTTCCTGAATCTACATTAAATTTATAAGTAGTTCCCGGCGTGATATAGTTACTGAAAGAATAATAAAGGTCTTTCTCTTTTTCTTTCCCTCCGAAACCTGAAATATTTCCTTTACCCGGAAGGGTAATTTCTCTGATTAGTTTTCCGGTTTTATCGTATTGTTTTACTTGATCTATGGCATCCACCATATACGTTGCGAAGAAATATCCGCCTCCAGAAGAGATTCCCAATACGTTTTCCGTTTGTGGAATGACATCTTTCCATGTTTCCGGAGCCGGGTTGCTGATGGTAGTCTTTACAAGACGCATATTGGGCGCATCTTTATCTGTAGAAATGAAAAGTTCATCACCCTGAGTATCTACAATGTGAGCATTGATATCAAATCCTTTATTAATCTGTACAAAATCGCCTCCTTTTTTCAAATCTTTGATAAAAAGCTCATTTCCATTAGTAGCATTCGCTGCAGAAATGATCAAATATCTCTGATCGTCTGAAACGCTTGCTCCCAAATATCTTCTTGGTGTTTTTTCACCCCCGAAGATCAGTTTATCTTCAGATTGCTTTGTTCCTAGCTTGTGAAAATATACTTTATGCTTATCTGTCATTCCGGAAAGAACTGTTCCTTCTTTCGGTTTGTCATAGCTTGAATAATAGAATCCTTCGTCATTCTGCCATGCAATTCCACTGAATTTTACATCAACTAAAGTTTCATCAATCTGTTTTTTGGTAACAGCATCAATGATGATGATTTTATTCCAGTCACTTCCCCCTTCAGAAATAGAGTATGCAGCCAGATTTCCTTTTTTATTGAAAGAAAGGTTAGACATTGAAGTGGTTCCTTTTTCAGAGAATTTATTAGGATCTAAAAATACTTCTGTAGCTTTTGTCTTATTATTTGTTCTGTATAAAACAGATTGTGCCTGCAACCCATCATTTTTGGAATAATAAGTATAATCTCCTTCTTTGAATGGAGCAGAAATTTTTTCATAATTCCAGATATCTTTCAGCTGATTTTTAATTTTATCCCTGAATGGAATTTTTGAAAGGTAATTCTGGCTATACGCTACTTCTTCATCCACCCATTTTTTGGTTGCTTCAGAATCATTTTCCAGATCTCTATACGGATCAGAAACTGCAGTTCCAAAATAAGTATCGCTTTGAGTCCCCTTTAATGCTTTTGGATAATTCATTGTTTGAGAATAAAAAGATGCTGAAAACAGAACTCCAGCCGTTAATAACATAGGTTTAAAATTCATACTGAACAGTTTTTATCAAAAATACATAAAGTATGTGAAATAAAAAAAGTCCCAAATTTCGGGACTTTAGATTATTCAAGGAGCTATTAATCAGTTCTCCAACAATTAAAAACTATCAAAATAGAAATCGGTAAGATTGGTAACAATTTGATCCGGGCCGCCGTTCCAATAGTATATTTTGCCTCCTTCTTTCAGTTCATACAGACTAAAGTTCTGGTCTGTGGTTACTGTTTTATCTGCATTTTTAAAATCTTCTACTACCTGAATTAAATATTTTTTCAGTTCCTCAACCTTTACCTTCTTCGTGTCACCTTCAGGTCCATGGGTCAATTTTGTTGGCAGCTGAAAACTTACGGTATAGCTTATCTCTGCAATTTTTTCTCCTTCAAGGTATTCGTTAGGAACAATTTTTACATCGTTAACGGTTACTTTTGCTTTTTTAAAATTCCCGATCATTGCCATGAAATAGTCTTCCGCTTCTTTTTTACATGCTGAAGCCGTGGCTTTAGGAAAAGCAGAAAGAAAATTCTCTACACTGCTGTTGATCATTTCCTGCGAAGATTCTTTGAAATTGATCTGGTAAGCATCCTGTCCTTCTACTGTAGGTCTTAAATAATCATTAAGCTTATTTAAAGCTGCATCATCGTTATTTACTAAAGTCTGGAAGTACAGCTCAAAGACTTCTTTAGGATTCTTTACCTCTGTTTGTGCAGAAACGTATTGCCCCATCATGGTAAGCAATAATAAAAAAATAATTTTGTAGTTTTTCATAGTTTATAATTTGAATAATTGTTGTGCTTAAAAGAAAAGCCCCTGAAAAAATCAGAGGCTTTATTATATTTTTTTTGAAACTTTTAGTAGTTTTCTTCTTCTCCCTTCATTTTTTCTGCATTCTCAGCCATAATTACGGCATCAATCATTTCAGAAATATCTCCATTCATGTAAGCATCCAGATTGTACATCGATTTGTTGATTCTGTGATCTGTTACTCTTCCCTGTGGATAGTTGTACGTTTTGATCTTTGCAGAACGGTCACCTGTAGAAACCATAGATTTACGTTGTGCTGCAATATCTCCCTGTACTTTCTGTAATTCGATATCGTATAATTTAGTTCTTAGCATCTCCATTGCCAGTTCACGGTTAGCCAGCTGAGAACGAGCCTGTTGACAAACAACCACTAATCCTGAAGGTTTGTGAGTCAGCTGTACTTTAGTTTCAACCTTGTTTACGTTCTGACCTCCGGCACCTCCTGAACGGGAAGTCTGCATTTCAATATCAGCAGGATTCAGTTCGAAGTCTACTTCTTCTGCTTCCGGTAAAACAGCAATTGTAATCGCAGAGGTATGAACTCTACCCTGAGATTCTGTTTCAGGAACACGCTGTACACGGTGAACTCCGGATTCGAATTTCATAATTCCGTATACGCCTTCACCTTCCACCTTCATGATCAATTCCTTGTATCCTTTTGCTGCTTCATTGGAATCTGTCACTTCATGTCTCCATCCTTTTGTTTTGAAATACATGGTATACATTCTGTACACATCTTCCACGAAGATTGCGGCTTCATCACCACCAGTTCCGGCACGTAATTCAACGATAACGTTTTTGTCATCGGCAGGATCTTTAGGAATCAAAAGAACTTTAAGTTCTTCTTCTAATCCTGGAAGTTTAGACTGTGCTTCTAATTTTTCTTCTTTTGCAAGATCTACAAGATCTCTATCTGAGCCATCTGCAATAATTTCGTCAGATTCTTCGATGCTGTCTAAAGCACCTTTATACTGATCGTAAACTCTTACAATTTTTCCCAAATCACTATATTCTTTGTTCAAAGAAGAATATCTTTTTTGGTCTGAAATGACATCAGGCTGTATAATAAGGTCTGCAACCTCATTATATCTTTGTTTTATAGCTTCTAATTTTGGAATTAATGATTTAGACATTGTCGAATTTTTGTGGGTGCAAAGATAAGGATTATTAATTCAAAATTAAAGTATAAATTTTTGAGCATTAGGGATCAAGGGCATAAAACGGTAAAAAGATACATTTGCCAATTACCTCATCTGCTTTTTTATGTTTCCAATATTCTCTTTAAACTCCTTTGGAGAGTCTTCTGTCTATCCAATATAAAATGAGTCCTACCGCAATAATTCCCAATCCTATCAAACTTTCTTTAGGGTTATGAATAAAAGTAAAATATAAAATATAAATACTGAATAGTAAAAAAACAGTCGGAAAAATATAAAAAGCATTGGACCTAAATATTTTTCTATCTTTCTTTTTAAGAAAATAGACTGTCGAGATCGCTAAGCTGGCAAATAGCTGAAGAATAAAAGCAGTATACACAAAGATTTCTTTGAAACTTCCGGTCAAAATAATAATGGCAGCAATAACCGCATGGGCAAAGATAGCTCTTACCGGAATTCCTTTTTTATTCCCCACAGAAAGCGGTTTCCAGATCCGGGTATCTTTTGCAAAAGCCTGGGTAAGCCTGGATCCTACCCACAGATAACCACTGATGGTTGCAATGAGCTGTAATGCGATAAAAATATTCACAATTTTTCCAAAGGAAAGCCCAAGCATATTTACTGCAGCCTCGCCCATTACATCTTCTTTTCCTACTAATTGACTTACCGGAGCATGTTTCAGCATAATATAATTTACCAGAATATAACTTACTGTCACAAAAACAGTTCCTATGATCAGTGATTTAGGAAGACTCTTCTGAACATCTTTTATTTCTCCGGCAATATAGGATGCAGAGTTCCATCCGGTATAAGAATAGGTAACAAAAACCAGCGAAGTCGCAAAGGCAGGAAGCATAATTTCATGCTGCCAGCTGTCACTGAAGTTCAGACTGTTTCCAATCTCCGGAGAGTCTGATAATCCTACACCCAAGATTACCAGTACAATAATAAAGGCAATTTTGATAAACGTAAAAAAATTATGAAACCGGCTTGAAGTCTTTAAACTGAATGACAAAGTAATGGCTACTAAAAATATAGCGGCAATCGCAAAGCCATTTCCAAATGAATACTCAAACACAGTAAGATATTTTGACATGGCTAAAGCCGCCAATGCAACGGGTGAAGAAAATCCGATAATCAGGGAAATCCAGCTTATCAGGTATCCGAATAAGGGATGATATGTTTCTTTAAGATAGATAAAATCACCCCCGTTTCCTTTAAAGTGAGAGCCTAATTCGGCATAGCAGAAAGCTCCGAACAACGCCAGAATGCCTCCGATTATCCATAATAAAAAAATGCTATAGGTATTGGTAATATCAGATAATTGAAATCCCAGGGTTGTAAAAATACCTGTCCCTATCATATTGGAAACTACAATGGCTGCGGCTGTTTTCCAGCCAATCTTATGTGAAGCAGTACTCATGTATTCATTAAAAATTAAAATTAAGCCTTCCAAAGAAATAGCTTCCTAATGTACCCATCTGAACCGGTGCATATTTGAATACTCCGTAATATGAATTTTTATAAATCTGAAGATCCGGGAAAACATCAAATACATTGTTGGCCCCTACTGTAAAGTTGATATTCTTTGTGATATCATAGCCTACACTCACATCAGTTACTACTTTTGGTGCAAACTCCTGAACTTCTCCGAAAGGGTAACCATCTCTAATTACTTTACCAAAATAGGTATTTCTCACGAGAAAATTGAATTTTCCAATTCCATAGGTCAGCCCAAGTGATGCTTTTGTTTTAGGAGAAAGGGTTTCAATGATATTAATCTGATCCGGGCCAAAGAATTCTTTTTGTGGGGTTTCCAAATTCTCCGGGAAATGGAAATCTGTAATTTTGGTTTCGGTATAATTTCCGGCAAGGTTGATATTTAAGTTTCCGCCAGCCAGTTTCCAATCATAAGAAACAACTACATCCACTCCTTTCGTTTCAGTATCAATGGCATTAGCAAAGAATCTGCCGCTTTCCACCTGATTTCCTTCTCCCACTACATTACGATCAGATAATCTGGAATCTGTAATATTGCTGGTAATAACAATTCTGTCTTTCACTTTAATAATATATCCGTCTACAGTAATAAATAAGCCTTTAACCGGCTGTAAAGTAAATCCTGCACTCCCATTAACGGATGTTTCCTGCTTTAATTTATCAAACCCCAGAACCTGAGCAGCCTGACTATCATTATTAAAAATTCCTTTCCTTACAATCCCCTCACCAGAGGTAGAAATATCTGCAAACGAGTTATTAAAATACTGCTGCTGTAATGATGGTGCCCTAAATCCTGTTCCTACGGCCGCTCTTATTGCATAATTTTTTATAAACTCATATCTTACTGCTAACTTTCCGTTCAGGGTACTCCCAAAATCTGAATAGTTTTCATATCTGGCAGCGGCATCAATATTCAGCTTTTTATCCAGATCATAAGAAATATCAGCATATACTGCAGTGGCGTGTCTGTCTTTTTTTAAGGCATTGTCTGGTGAAAAACCTATAAAAGATTGTGAACCTCCCGCACCAATGACTTTAGAGTCTTTTGTTGCTATATTTCCGTTTTCATCATATTGGGTATAAGATGCCTCGTCTCCTGCTTTGATCTGATATTGTTCGAATCTGAACTCTCCACCGAATGCGATATTGAAGTTCTTGATTTTTTTTGAAACATCAAGATTGACCGTATTTTGCAAAAAGCTATGAGCTCCCGCATAAAACTGTGTTGGAGACTTGATCCCAAGAGAGGCATTATTGGTATTGCTTACATTATAGTTGAAAGTATTATTTCCAAAGGTATTGCTCAGGTCAATCAGCCAATTGTTGACATTATACTTCACTCCTACAGCATAAGAGATATCATAAATCTGAGAATTCAGGACTGCCTGAAAACCGTTGGGATATATTTCTTTAACAATATTAAAATCTTCATTGGGAAGTCTTCTGAAACCATATCCTTTCCCTTCTTTAATACTGAATCCACCAAAAGAATAGAACTTAAAGTTATCGCCCAAAGGATATTCTGCATTGAAAAACAATTGCCCCTGTCTGATTTGCGCGTCTCCAATCTGGAAATTAAAATAGTCTCTTGTTAATCCCCTTCTTCTTATTTCATCATCATCATTTTGTCTTGCAATATCTGGATTGTCTGCAAATTCGTAGGCAAAATTATTTCCGAAAATATCAAGATCGTGATTTTGGGTTCTCGTTGTTTTTCCTCTGTGGCTTAATTGCAATGAAAGATTGACAAATCCATCATTTTTCCCAAGAGATGTTCCATAATTAACTCCCGCCTGGTAAGTATCGCCGTCATTTCTTCCACTTAATCCATAGGTTAAACTTGCGGAAGCTCCGGCATTCTTTTTTAGAATAATATTAATCACTCCGGCAATAGCATCAGAACCATATTGTGCAGCAGCACCATCTCTTAACACTTCAATTTTTTCAATAGCAATAACAGGAATGGTGCTTAAATCTGTACCTACAGATCCATTCCCTACCGTATTCTGATAGTTTACCAGGGAGGTTGTATGTCTTCTTTTCCCATTAAGCAATACTAAAACCTGATCAGGTCCCATTCCTCTTAAAGTAACAGGATCAATATGTTCCGTTCCGTCTGAAGCAGATTGTCTTACGGAATTAAATGAAGGGATTACATAATTCAGAAGGTCCTGAGCCGTCATTTGCGGAGACGATCTTTGAACTTTATCAATATTGATCACATCTACAGGAACCGGTGTTTCCAGTTTTGTTCTTTTAACGTTACGGTTTCCTACGATGATAATGTCTTCGATTTGTTTTTCTTTTTCCTCCTGCTCCTGGGCAGCGACCCATATTGTCCCCAGCAATAATACAGCTGTGCTTAGTTTTTTCATCTTTGTTCTTGCCAATTAATAAATATTCTTCCGCAGATGATTCTGCAGCTACACAAGACTTCAAGAAATGGAATTCATATAGAAATATTGACTTCACTTATCTCCCCCACCGGGTTGGAATTAGCACCTTTACATTTCAGGAATTATGCAGGTTGCTAAGGTTTCATTGGGCCAAATCCCTCCACCTTTCTTGATAAATCTAGTGCAAAGGTAGACTAATTTTTCAAATATGCAAAAAGCGAATTACCCCCTATAAAGAAAAAAGGCAAATTCGCTGAATTGCCAATTTGCCTTTCTATTTATTTTACAATCATCTTTTGAATAGCGATTCCTGTTTCTGATTTCAGATGAACCAGATAAGTTCCGGATGGATAATTGATCTTCAGTTCATAAGTACCATTTTCTTTATCCAGTTTGAACGCATCAAGCTTTTTACCACTCATTTCGAAAATGATGATTTCTCCGTTCCTGGCTTTGTTGAAAATCAGTTTAGCAAATCCATTTTTGATCGGATTATCAGCGATCTGAAGAGATAATTTGTTTGCTGCATTCACATCAGACGTAGATAAAGATCCGGCATTGTTTCCAAAAATTCTGAATTCTCCAGGCTGCAAAGTAATGGGTGCAGTAGTTGACACAATATTTGAAACAGTCTCATCCATCAAATTTTTCCACTGTCCAACATACGGAAAATAAGGAATAACATTTTGTACAGCTGTAGAATAATTCGCCAGAACGACTACGTTTTTCATTCCATTGATGGTAGTATCATATATATAAATCCTTGTGATTAATCCATCAGGATCATTTGCAAGGTTATTGGATTCTATACTATAAGTTTTTGATTTGAATACCGGATGGGTATTTCTGATATCAATAATCTTTGCCCATGTATCATACACTGCTTTTCTGTTAACATCACTGTCATATCCTAATGTGAAAGCTACAGGCTTTTCATCAGTTCTGCACCCGTTGCTGATACTTCCATCAGCACATCGGTTGATACTGAATTCATAGCCCAGCTCTCCAAACTGCCAGATCATTTTTGGACCGGGAATGGTAAAGAAAGTGGCTCCAAATGTTTTCATTCTTTCTAAAGCTGTACTCAAATTCTTCACACTATAACTTCCATTAACAGCTCCGTAAGCAAGGTTTTTAAACATAAGTCTTTCTTCATCATGACTTTCTCCATATCCTACAGCATGCATATTGGTAAAGCCATGAAGACTATGATTCATCCGATCATAATTGCTGTTATCTTTATACCCCATCGTATTTTGATTGTAAGGCTCTGTTTGTTTATTCCAAAGCATCACTCCTTTTCCTTCTGCTATTCTGTAATTAGCCCATTGCTGTTCTTCTGCATCCGTACCAAGGTGTTCGAATATCATATAAGAGTTTGGATCAAGGGCCCATTGTCTGTCTGCATAATGCTTCATAATATCCACTCTGTCCTGTTGATAAGCGTTGGTGCAGTTCTCATCGTTTTCAGAACAGTTTTGCGTAAATCCTTTCGTGAGATCCCAACGGAAGCCATCAATACGGTATTCTGTCAACCATTGCTGAAGACATCTTTCAACGTAATATTGAGTTGAAGGACTACTATGGTTAAAATCATTGAACACATTGTATGAATGCTTCGGAACCTGATTGAAATAAGGGTTATCAGCCGCCACATCACCGTAACCGTCACCATCCGGATCAATATTCCAAAGTCTTACCAAAGGAGAACGTCCTGTTGCATGATTAAAAGCCACATCCAGAATGACAGCAATCCCATTCTGATGACACAGATCAACAAATTCTTTAAATTTTTCCGGAGTTCCATACGCCTTGTCTAAGGCATAATGGAAAGAAGTATTATATCCCCAGGAAAGATTCCCGTCAAATTCCATGATAGGAAGTAATTCAATGGCATTGATTTTTAAGTTTTTTAAATAAGAGATTTTATTAATTAAAGACTGCCAGTTTTTTTCCTGTGTAAAATCTCTTAACAGCAACTCGTACACCACAAGATCTTCCTTAGCTGGTCTTTGAAAATTGCCTGTCTGCCAGTTATAAGGAGTTTGCCCCAGTTTGAATGTTGAAACCTCAAAGCTCTGCCCAGCTGGAAATACCGGAAGATTCGGATATGTGGAAGATGAAATCCATGGATCATCATAAGAAGACAAGATCTGTGGAGAATAAGGGTCCGCGACCCTTCTCAAATCGTTTGTTCTGTACTGGAACGTATAAAGCTGCTGTGGTGTCAATCCATTCAGCTCAATCCAGTAAAGATCCGGATTGACGGTATCCCTTTTCATCAGATAAGTATCATTCACTGTCCAGTTATTGAAACTTCCGATCACATGAACAAAGTTTTTGTGAGGAGCATACAAAGCGAGCCCAACCTTTGTAGGATTTATTGGACTGTAATTTATTCCTTGTCTGATCCAATCCGGAATAGCTTCAGAAACTACATTTCTGGGAACTTGCAAAATAAACGTTGCACTTTTAGACCTACCTCCTTCTGTGGCAATCAGTTCCATACTGGCATCTTGTGAAACAGTATAGCTATAGGAATAAGATTGAGAAGGAGCAGAGGTAGAATTCACTACTACTCCATTAGCTTTAAGCTGGAAAGTAGTATTTACATTCGTTGTTGCGGTAATATTGATCGGACTCCCAATCGGTACTGTTGTAAGGCTGTTGGCCGCAGGGTTAGTTAAACTCAGGTTCAAAACCCCTACATTTACAAAGATATCAGGGGATGTTTGATGTGCTCCGGTTTTATCCTTTAATAAAAACCCAAACCTTCCGATACCGGTTCTGCCAAAAAAGGCTGTTGGAGTTAATGTAAGAGAATAGGTATCTGTTGCTGCATTATAATTAAGCTTATTCAGATCATTGGAATTGTTCCAGCTTCCATTGGTAGGACAATCCTGGCTGTTCTGATAATTGGCATCAAAGGACCATGACCAGATATAAATTGAATTATTAGTTACTCCCCAGGCCGATTCATCAATCTGATCGCCGGGAATTGTCAGGGTAATTGCATCTGTTTCATTAAACGGATTCGGAGAAATCGTATAGTTGATCTGTCCAAAAGCAACCATTGTAATGAATAACAAAGCAGCAGAATATAATTTTTTCATGTCTTTATTTTTATCGAATATAATATTAATTTTTCTTTGCTGTGATCATCTTATTCTATTTTGATCAAACAAGTATCAACATTGCACAAAAAAGGCCCATGAAAAAATTTCAATGAGCCTTTCAATAAAAGTAATTGTAATGAACTATCGTATGTAACGGAAATCTAATAGATATATTGATTCAACTATTAAAAAAATTAATTTTTCATAATTTTCTTTACCACAGATTCACCGTTCTTTAATTTTAACTCTATCATATATAAACCTGAAGGCAAGCTATTCATATTAATCTGGTTATCAGAAAATGAAGCTAATACACTTTGCCCTACCGTATTAATAATCTTTACCCCTTCAATCAAGAACGTACTTTTTATGGTAAGCATTCCCTTTACTGGATTAGGAAAAACCTCAACAGCATTTTTCTTCAAACTGATATCGGACGTTCCAAGCTCTGATTCTATTTTTATACATCTTACTGAAGACCCTTGCCCTCTTGAAGCTCCTGCAGAGGGATTGGCAATTGTAGTTCCTATAAACAAATATTTACCACCAATTCCCGTAGGAGTAGAACTCCAGGAATATCCTTTTTGTCCTACAGACGTAAAACTTCCATCTGAAGAACCTCGGAAACCTCCCATCGGTAATTTTAAAATTCCTTCATAAGCCTTTAAAGGGGTATAAATTCCGGCAATATCAATAACATCTGCCCAATTTGCCTGAGTAGGTAGTCTCCAGCCTGCCCCTATAGCCTTACAAGGGTCAATTCCAACGGTCTCCCCCACTTCTGAAAAACCTGAACCCTCCCATTTATCAGTGAGTCCATTACCAGACCACCATGCTGGAGATCCTGTAATAAAAGACCCATTCTGTAAACCACTCGGAGAGTTCACAGAAGGAGAAGAAACTGTAGACGAAGATCGCAGCTGATGCCCGTCATCCCATCTTCCCCATTGAAACAAATCTCCGTAAGCTTTATCATCATTCATTGCTTCTGCTACTCTTTCACTGCCAAGATTTTGCTGAAGCCATATATTTCCATCCATAGTCCTTACTGTAGTGTAAGTAACTGGTTGTCCGCGATAAATAAAGGTCACACACCCCAGATCTCCAGCATTACTTCCCGGATTCGTATTATTGCAGGTTTGTTGAGCTCCCAACGTACCTCCTGCCATCAGCAATATTCCTATTCCCAGGTTTCGCACTGCAAAATATAAATCTCCAATCATAAATATTATTTTTAATTATTCTAAATTTAATTTAATTTTGCGCAAAAGTACCTTCCATAATTAATTCCGGGTTATCATTTCCCACCTTTTAGTTATCCTATGAAGGTGATTTATGTGGTACTATTGCTGTAAAAATGTGTTGTATGGGGGATCAACAGGAAAAAGAGCTCGTTTTCAGATCAGAGAATATTGAAATTAATATGCAGAATTTATCTGCTTCTGAAGGCTCTCCAAAATCATATCTACTTGAACCTACTTCAAGTTTCAATCTTCTGTTCTTATTAAGTCCGAATATTCATCTGAAGGCTCATGATTGTGATACTCAATTCTTATTTAAGAAAAACCAGTATATCCTTCATTATTCATCACAAAAAAACAAGGCAGAATTATGGACTGAAGGTGAAGAGAATCTTAAATATATGCATATTCAGCTCAATTACCAATACATCTCTCACCTTATCAATCCAGAAATCAACAGAGAAGGAACAGAAATTTTGGAAAATATGGTCCACAATAACTTCATTTTTCTTCAAAAAACCACTCCTCCCAACATGACCGTGGAAATGCATATTATTTTAAAAGAAATTTTAACCTATTCTAAAAAAGGAGTCATGCAAAAGCTGTTTATTGAAGCAAAAATCATCAAACTGCTGATTCTCATCTTTGAACAGTTTAATGAAAAGAATACCCTGAAGATTGTATCAAAAACTCCTGAAATGGTAAAAAAATTCATTGATGAAAATTATCACCGGAATATTAAGGCAGAAGAAATCGGAAAGTTGATAGGTGTCAATCAAAACCTTATCAGGAAAGAGTTCAAAGCAGAATATCACATTACGATTAGCCACTACATTTCGGAACTTAGAATGTTGAAAGCCCGGAAACTTATTACAGACAAGGATATTATGATTAAAGAAATTGCTATTGAATGTGGATATGAATATCTCCAGAATTTTACCCGCGCTTTTAAAAAGAAGTTTGGAGTATCTCCGGAACACTTGCGGAGTAATAAATAGAAAACCGCTTAAAAAATTAAGCGGTTTATATATGTTGTTTTGCTTTGATATTACTTTTTCAGAATTCAGGTGAAAAAGCAATGACAATCAATTAATGATGATGTCCGTGATCGTGAAGGAACGGTCCGTTTCCTTTAGGTTCGTTGAAAATAACCTCTACTCCCTCCTGTTCATATATATTTTTTCTTCTGATATCTTCAGGATCGAAAGGTTTTACTTTTCCGAAGTACTCTTTCAAACCTTCAGTTAGCCACATTGGGATTACTAATCCGAAGAACATAAAAATACACCAGAATCCTACTAAGAACATAGTAATGAAGAATACAGTCCAAAGGAACTGGTAGAACGGCCAAAATGCTGATAAAATAGTTATCATTCTCTTAAAGATTTTAGGCAAAAATAAAGCTTTTTTCTTTTTTACACAAAAGATACCGGCTCTATTTTTTAATTTATTTTGATTCTATATAGATTTTGAGACGGTGGGAATGGAGATATGAGGTTTTTGTAAACAGCTCATACCTCTACTCCCAAGGTCTTTTAGTTTGGTTAATGAGCGAGATCTGCAAAGAAATCATTTCCCTTATCATCCGTAATGATAAATGCCGGGAAATCTTTTACTTCGATCTTTCTTACTGCTTCCATTCCTAATTCTGGGAAGTCTACCACATCTACTGATACAATATTATCTTTTGCAAGAATAGCTGCAGGTCCACCAATAGATCCTAGATAGAATCCTCCGTACTTGTTACAAGCATTGGCAACATCCTGGCTTCTGTTTCCTTTTGCCAGCATAATCATACTTCCGCCGTGGCTCTGGAATTCATCTACATACACATCCATTCTTCCTGCCGTTGTAGGTCCAAAGCTTCCTGAAGCCATTCCTTCCGGTGTCTTTGCAGGCCCTGCATAATAGATTGGGTGGTTTTTGAAATATTCTGGCATTGGTTTTCCGCTGTCGATGATTTCTTTGATCTTAGCATGAGCAATATCTCTTGCTACGATCAATGTTCCGTTTAATTTTAATCTTGTTTTGATCGGATATTTTGAAAGCTCTGCTAGAATTTCAGGCATTGGCTTATTCAAATTAATTTCAACCGCTTCTTCAAGATGTGGTGGCGTAGCTGGTAAAAATCTTTTGGGATCCTGTTCCAACTGTTCAAGGAAGATCCCCTCTTTTGTGATTTTCCCTTTGATATTTCTATCTGCGGAACATGAAACTCCCATACCTACCGGACAAGAGGCAGCGTGTCTTGGAAGTCTGATTACTCTTACATCGTGAGTAAGATATTTTCCTCCAAACTGTGCTCCGATAGCACTTTCCTGACAGATTTTCTGAACTTTAGCTTCCCACTCAAGATCTCTGAATGCCTGGCCGGCTTCATTTCCTTCTGTTGGAAGATTGTCATAATATTTTGCAGAAGCTTTTTTCACAGCAGCAAGGTTAGCCTCAGCCGAAGTTCCTCCAATTACCAATGCGAGGTGATAAGGCGGGCAAGCTGCTGTACCAAGATCGGAAATCTTTTCTTTGATGAATTCTTCAAGAGATTTCTCATTCAGTAAAGATTTTGTCTTTTGGTAAAGAAATGTTTTGTTCGCTGAACCTCCGCCTTTTGTTAAGAATAAGAATTCATAATAATCTCCTTTCTTAGCATAGATATCAATCTGCGCCGGAAGGTTAGATCCTGAATTTTTCTCATCAAACATTGTTAAAGGAACAACCTGAGAATATCTTAAGTTTCTTTTTTGATAAGTGTTGAAGATTCCACGGCTTAAGAATTCACCGTCATCCACTCCTGTGTAAACGTTTTCTCCTTTTTTACCCATTACAATCGCCGTTCCTGTATCCTGACAGGAAGGAAGCGCTCCTTCTGCTGCTACAGCAGCATTTTGTAATAAATTATAAGCAACAAATCTGTCATTATCGGTAGCTTCAGGATCATCAATGATTCTTTTAAGGCTTTCTAAGTGTGAAGAACGCAACATGAAAGAAACGTCTGCCATAGCTTCTTCAGCCAATAATTCCAATCCCTTTGGGTCAACGGTTAAAATTTCTCTGTCACCCAGTTTTTCAATCTTTACATAATCTGATGTAAGCTTTTTATACACCGTATCATCTTTCTGAATTGGATACGGATCCTGATATCTAAAGTCCATTCAATTTTTTGTTTGTACAAAAATACGGCTTCCTCTAAAAAAACATTAGCTAAATCAGTCATTAAAATTGATATTTATAATGATTATAAATTGCGAGTTTTTGAGTTTATAAGTACCTTTATACTAATCAAATAATGGAGTCCAAAAAAAGTAAAAAAGTGGCTTCACAATTAAAAAGATTATAAAATTTCAACCACAATGAATTACAGAATAGAAAAAGACACCATGGGAGAAGTGCAGGTTCCTGCAGATAAACTTTGGGGTGCACAGACAGAACGTTCCAGAAACAATTTCAAAATCGGTCCTGAAGGATCTATGCCTCATGAGATCATTGAAGCTTTTGCTTATTTAAAGAAGGCTGCAGCTTATACCAATACAGATTTAGGAGTGCTTTCTGAAGAAAAGAGAGATATGATCGCTAAAGTTTGTGATGAAATTCTTGAAGGGAAATTAAATGATCAGTTCCCTTTAGTAATATGGCAAACTGGCTCAGGAACACAATCTAATATGAATGTGAATGAAGTAGTTTCCAACCGTGCTCATGTGAACAACGGCGGAACTTTGGGTGAGAAGTCTGAAATTCATCCAAACGATGATGTTAATAAATCCCAGTCATCCAACGATACTTATCCAACAGCAATGCATATTGCAGCCTATAAAAAAGTAGTGGAAGTCACCATTCCGGCAGTTGAGAAATTAAAAAATACGCTTGCTGAAAAATCCAAGGCCTTCAAAGATGTAGTAAAAATAGGAAGAACGCACTTAATGGACGCTACTCCACTTACATTGGGCCAGGAATTTTCCGGTTATGTTGCTCAATTGGAATTTGGCTTAAGAGCTTTGAGAAATACTCTACCTCATCTTTCTGAACTGGCTTTGGGGGGTACAGCAGTCGGAACAGGACTGAATACACCAGCCGGTTATGATGTAAAAGTGGCTGAATATATTGCAAAATTTACCAACCATCCGTTTATCACTGCAGAGAACAAATTTGAAGCATTAGCTGCTCATGACGCTATTGTTGAAAGCCACGGTGCTTTAAAACAACTTGCTGTTTCTTTATACAAAATTGCTCAGGATATCAGATTACTGGCATCCGGACCTCGTTCAGGAATCGGGGAAATCTATATCCCGGAAAATGAACCAGGATCATCCATCATGCCTGGAAAGGTAAACCCTACTCAAAATGAAGCTCTAACAATGGTTTGTGCTCAGGTTCTAGGGAATGACACAACCATTTCTTTTGCCGGAACTCAAGGAAATTATGAGCTGAATGTTTTCAAACCGGTAATGGCCTATAACTTCCTGCAATCTGCTCAACTTATTGCTGATGCATGTATTTCATTCAACGATCACTGTGCTGTAGGTATTGAACCTAATCACGAAAGAATTAAAGAGCTTGTAGATAAGTCTTTAATGCTTGTAACGGCTTTAAATACTCATATAGGGTATGAAAATGCTGCAAAAATTGCAAAAACAGCTCATAAAAACGGAACAACTCTGAAAGAAGAAGCTGTAAACCTTGGGCTTTTAACTCCTGAACAATTTGATGAATGGGTAAAACCTGAGGATATGGTCGGGAGTCTGAAATAAGAATTCCAATTTTCATTCATAGACTTTAAATAAAACACCGGAGAACTTTCTCCGGTGTTTTTAATTGATATCAATGAGAGATTATTCTATTCCGATGGAAATCCCGAAAACAAGAGCTTTGTCATTTTTAAAATAGCTGTCTTTAAAGAAATTACTAAAGTCTTTCTTCACAAATACGCTGAAGCTGTTGTACGAAAACGTAAGCTGAGCTCCATATACAAAAGGATTTACCTGATAATTTCCTTTATTTCTGATCTCACCCTCGTTTCCTTTTACAATATTGTTGGTTGTCATTTTCACTCCTCCATATACATTGGCTCCTACTTTAAAACCTCTGTAATAATTTCGGTACTGAATGTCCATTCCTGCATTTTTAAGTTTTGAAAAGTTATACTGCACTCCTAGCGGAATCATAATATAACCTGTTCTCAATTTACTTTTGCTCAGATTTCCGTTGTATTGCTCAAGGGCAACTCCATAGTCCGGACTTTTTGTAAATAGCACATTATTATCCATTCTAATGGTTCTCCAGGAAAATCCTAGTCCGGAAGTTATAGCCCACGGGCTTGTTCGGCTCAGCTGATAATTTAGTTTTAATCCAAATTCGAGATTACTTGCATATCCGATATTTTTATCTAACTCATTGTCCGGGAGATCATTGGTCAGCGTCATTACTCCGTAAGAAAAATACCCGGTAAGGTTTCTTGTTGGGCGAAATTTCTTTAACAGCTTTTCTTTAAGCTCCTCATTAGAATTTACATCCGTATTTAAAAGTGAATATCTCACCTGCTTTTGGATAACATCATCCAGATCAAACCCAAGATCTTCAATTCTTTTATCCATTTTTTCTGAATAGCGGTCTGCAATCTGGGCTTTTTCTCTATTAAAATCTGCAGTATCAAGATTTCTGGATTTTAAAACTTCAAGCTCTTCTCCCATCAATTTCTTTTCTTCCTGAATGATCGTATTGATTTTTGCAGCATATTCTTCAACCTTCTCTTTCACAATTGGGCTTACTTCAGTATCTTTTTTAGACAAATTGATATTGAACTTCTTTTGCGCATAAAATGATGTCGAAACAAGGCACACCATTCCCATTACGATTAATTTCTTGATCATGTTATTATTTTTTTTATTATTTGGAGATAATTATTTAGTATTCAATTCTATAGTAGCCACATTACTTCCACCTTTTGTTTTTTCAATCACATCTTTATGTTCTACTGAGAAAAGGAGTGTAGAAGGATCCACATATTTTTTCTTTTTCACCTGAACTTTTGAAGAGTCTACCTTTGCAAGAGTTTTCGGAGCCTGAATACGGAGGGCTTCAATTTCCTTTTCAGAAATAATTTCTTTGGAACTTATTTTACTTTCTTTTGTGATAGGTAAAACTGCGATCTTTTCAGCTTCTTTTGAAATGGGACCATTTTTCAGTTCTTTCTTTGTATTGGTTTTCTCTGCTAACTGAGCTTGATCCTGCTCCAGTATGGCGATTATTTGTTCCACATCATGTTTCGGTGCTTCCTTTACCAATCTCGGTTGAGCTGATGATGAATCATTCAGTAAAAATAAAACCGTTCCTAAGCTGAAACTCAGTACGATGCATGCAGCCACTAAAAACCAGTTTATTTTTGATCCTGTAGTGGTTTTATTTCCGGACTGCATTTCAATTTCAGACCAAAGATCTCTGGAAGGAGTAATTTCCCGTTCTTCAATCTGTTTTCTGACTTGCCATTCAAAATTATCTTTAGACGTGTTCATTTTTCATTTTTTTTTGTTGTTGAAAGTAGATCTTTCTTAGTTTTTCTTTTGCTCTGAACAACTGTGTTTTGCTCACGGCAAGAGAAATTTGCAAAGTATCAGCAATTTCCTGGTGAGAATAGCCTTCTAATACATACAGATTGAAAACCATTCTGTAAGCATCCGGCAATTGATCCAATAATTCCTGTGCATTAAAATCAAATTCAATCTTCGGTTCATGGGTATCTTCCTGAAAAGACTGATTGATCTCGTCGAGATAAAATACCGTTTTATGACTTTTAATAAAGTTCAGGCATTCATTCACAACAATTCTCCTGGCCCAGCTTTCTAGATTTGCTTCTTCCCGGAAGCTTTCTATATGCTTAAATATTTTACAGAATGCTTTAATGAGACAATCTTCCGCCTGGTACAAGTCACTTACATAACTTTTTGCCACACTCAGAAATCTCTTTACATTCTGTTCATAGAAAAGCTTCTGTGCAGCCGGATCCTGTTTCTTCAGAAGGCTCAACAAATCATCTTTTTTATTTCCGAACAAAAATTTCATTCTAATACTGTTTCTACTATAAAGACAATGAAAATTGTAAAAGGTTACACAAAAAAAATATTTTTTATTTTGAATTAATTGAGTTGTAAAAAAAGACAGGAAATAAAGCTTTCCTGTCTTGTAAATTATGATCCGGCAAATTCATTCATTCCGGAAACCTGATCTGAAAAATACTGTTCAAGATCTCTTAAGGTTTCAGGAGTTGTTTGAATGTCTTTTACCAACTGACCCTTATTCACTACCACAATTCTGTTACAAACTTCTGTAGTATGTGATAAGTCGTGGCTGGAAATAAGAAATGTCACTCCATCCTGTTTTGATAATTCTTTGATCAGATTTTTAAGCTTAATCTGGGTAGATGGATCCAGATTAGCAAATGGCTCGTCCAAAATGATGATTTCAGGATTTCCAATAATCGCTCCTACAATTCCTACTTTTTTCTGATTTCCTTTCGAAAGGTCCCGGATATACTTTCCCGATTTAAGGATCTCTCCATTAAAAAGATCATGAAAAGGTTTTAAAAACTCATCTACAGAAGCCTTATTCTGGCCTCTTAATTCACCAATAAAATAAAAATACTCTTCAGGAGTCAGATACCCAATAAGAAAGGAATCATCTACAAATGCGGAAACTTTGTTTTTCCAGATTTCGGATTCATTTACTTTTATTCCATCAATGCTTACAAAACCTGTACTTGCCTGAATAAGGTCTAGCATAAGGCTGAAAAGAGTAGTTTTTCCTGCTCCGTTGTTTCCTACCAAACCGAAAGTTTCACCATTAGAAATTTCAAGATGTTCAATATTCAGAACGGTTGCTGTTCCGTATGTTTTAGATAAATTATGTATAGTAATCATAGCTTAGTCTTTATTTTTAAACGCTTCTAAAGTGCTGTATTTTTCTTTTTTATAATGCTTTACAATGATATCAAAGATTTTTTCCCGAAACAAAAATCCTATAAGCCCCAGTATGGCAATACTTACCACTCCCGCCGTAATTCCAAAAAGTGATTTTGCACCGGCAAATACGGCCATAGGAAGAAGCATTTTGGGAATCATCAACAGCATTGACTTTAAATTGAAACTATTTTTCTGCCCAAATCTTTTTTCTTTTGCATTGAGATCAATCTGTGTTTTGTTGAACGCTCCGGACCAAAGTGTAAATTGTGAATTTACGCCAATATTATAGAGCCCAGCCGCGAAAAAGGTAACATAAATTTCCCAGCCAAAATAACTATAAAGGGCTGCTATAATGATTGAAACTCCAGTCACAATATTCATCAGCCACCACTTGGCTTTTAAATATTCTTTGTAAGGAACATTAAGGGTCATCATCAGCGGATAATAAGAACTGTCAAAGGCAGGAACTCTCTGCCCAAACAGAAACTGAAATCCTCCGGTTACAAAAAGTCCCATAAACATAGTCATTGCCGGAGTTTTATATGCCTTGGAAGTATACATCAGCAAGCCATAGAAAAGAAACATAAAGCTTCCTAAAAGAATTCCTTTGGCTACTTTATTACGTCTCAGCATTTTAACATCATTATTGATGAATGTCCCTATGACCCCATATTTATTCAGAAATGCTATATTTTCTGTTTTTCCTATTGATTTTTTAGCTTCAAGACCTTGATCCAGATAGAACTCTTTGCGGATATATCTAAAACTAAAAGCCCATAATATCACAAACAATGCAGCAGGAATCAGAGAAAGATAGGGCTTTTTATAAAGGCCATAGAAGGCTATTTCCGAGTAAGACAGTATCGGAATAATATGATAATAACCTAATGCGGCTACGATTACAATGATTACAGCCACCGCAATCGCAACCTTTTCTGTACTGTTCAGAAAAATATTGACAAAGCTATTCAGATAAAATAACGAGGAAATACCAATCAACCACGACAGAATTCCTACAACGTTATACCCATGAAATAATGCAATTCCTGAAAATGTAATGAAAAAGAGGGAATTCAACCAGCTGAAAGCTGAAAAAAAAGTTTTTATCAACAGATAATTGACCAGGGTTCTCTTTTTTATATTCAGTGTAAGGAAAGGTTTGATATTCTGTGTGGGGATTTCCTGCCATAGATATTTGATGGCTAAATCTGCAACCCAACCTATGAGTAAGAGGGTAGAAACAACCTTTAGAGGATCCTGATGCATTTCTTCCTGAACATACATAAAGGCCAAAAAGGCCGCGCCTACAAGACAGCCCATGAAATAAAGAATCGCAATGAATCTCAGAATTTTCATGGTAAGATTGACCCCTAGCGAGGTCCCACGGAAGAAGCTTTTGATTTCTAGATTAAGGAACTTTAGAAACATAGTTTAGTTTTTATATTAGTAAATATAATATAAAATATGTTACAGTTTTTTTAGCCAATTCATAAAACAACCCGCAGAAAATATGTGGTTTGTAAATCCTGATCATGTGTGTATTTTTTTCCATATTTTTTTGCTTCCGAATACCCAAAACTTTCAGCCGTATACTGTAATGCATTATTTGATATTTTTGTAGTAAATCGATCTACGCCTCTAGTGTAAATAATCATATTACCTGAAGCATATAAAGAATAGTCAAATAATCTATTTCCGCTAACGAGATGTTCTCTATCCCATTTACTTCCTCATTTGACTATAGCATAAAATCAATTACTAATTATTTAAACCAAAATGTAAATTTATTAGAAATAACTCCACTTTTTATTTACTTTTGCAATCTTAATCCACATAATGTGGTATTATTATAAAAAATTAATATCCATGAAAAAAATGTTTTTTTGGGCTTTTATAGCCCTCTCATTAAACAGTCATGCTCAATTATTGGGAAAATTAAAAGATAAATTAGCCACCAAAGATAAATTGGAGCTCTTCCCTGAAGAAAAGTTTGACTTTCCACAATACAAAAATCATATTGGAGAGATATGTTTTTCAAACGATGATTTTGATCGCACACTTCCTGAAACTAAATACATCAAGACTTACACTCTTGGAGATAATTTATCGGTCAGAGCCTTCATGGCTAATTCTCCAGCAAACAGTGCAATGATACAATTGGCTGAAAGCGGTAAAAAACCAAAAGAAATTAATGCGGACAAAAGTATTTTTGGCCGTTGTAAAATTTCCTTCATGGTATATGTTGACGGAAAATTTGTTGACGCAACAAGCCATGGTGAGTATTTTGAAGCTTCAGAAATGACAGGCTTACCAACCCATAGAATGGAATTAAATGATGGGACCGATAAGAACTTTTTTGGTGAAAGCATATATCGTACTCTTCTTCAAAAACAAGAATTGTTAACTCCGGGAACTCACAAATTAAAAGTTGAATTGGTGCCAGTCATAATGGGTGATACAAAAGGATTTCAGTACAAACCCATTGCTGTTGGAGAAATTGATATGATTGTTCCAAAGGAAATAAAAATAACGGCAGGCGATTGTTTTCCTAAAAGTGTAGTAAGTGATCCTAAATTGGAAGCCGAAGTACTGAAAGCGGCTAAAGTATATTTTAAAGAAAATGCTGCCAATGCTCTCAAGGCCCTATTACCATTCGAAAAAATATATATTGTAAGAGGAGATCACGGTGAAATTATTAAAAAATCATTTATGGCAGCAATTGCCTGTAAAAACAATAAGGGAGAAGTCTGGTATGATTATTATATTTTCGATAAGATGTATGATGGCTCCAAATATCTACCCGCAAATGTAAGCTCTGATGCCACAGTGAATGGCGCTTTTGCTCCAGATGGTAAAAACGTTAGTGCGGGCTGTCTTAAATTTTTAAAATAGGAAATCCGTTACAAATTGGAACTCCTGTACGAAAAGTATTTTTTGGAAAAAAACCTGGAAAATTTGTAATCAGATCACAAAAAAATATGAGTTTGTAAAGCTTATAGAGACTGCCTTTTGAGGCAGTCTTTTTTGTTACCCTTTTTCTACGGTCAACTATTCCGAAAACTTTTATAATATATTTCTATTAACAATCAGTCTAAAAGCATTACGTTTCTTAACCAATAAGTTCTTTCGCCTGAGCAAGGGCAGCTTCTGTAATTTTGCTTCCTGAAAGCAACTGAGCTATTTCATTAAGTTTTTCATCATCACTTAATGGAATAATGGTAGATTGAGTTTTCCCGGCAACATCTTGTTTTACCACTTTATAGTTATCATTTCCTTTAGCTGCAACTTGTGCAAGGTGGGAAATGACAATCAGCTGCATATCTTCAGACATCTCGCGCATAAGGTTTCCGATTTCTTCGGCTACTTTTCCTGAAACTCCGGTATCAATTTCATCTAAAATCAATGTTGGCAATTCATCACTTTCTGCAATGATCTTTTTTACGGCCAGCATTACCCTTGATCTTTCACCACCGGAAATAGCCGTTTGAATTGGCTTTAAAGGAAATCCTGAATTAGCCTGGAATAAAAGCTGGATATTTTCTTTTCCAAATAGATTAAATTTCCCGCTGTCCTCTAATTCTATATCCACTCTCGCTTTTTCAAGACCTAGTTTTTTAAGAAGTCCTTCTGCTTTTTTAATGAAAACAGGGATATTCTTTTTTCTGTTTTTGGATAGTTTTTCTGCAAGAATCTGAAGTGACTTTTCTTTTTCAATAATATTTTCTTCAGTTTCAATGATTTGCGCTTCCAATTCTGAGGCACCTTTCTGATCTCCAGCCAGGGCATTTCTGATCTCAATCAGCTCAGTAAGATCCGAAACATTATGTTTCAGAAATAAAGCATTGATTTTATTATTCAGTTCGGTAAGAACGATCAGATTTTCCGGATTGGTCTCCAATTTTTCGGCCTCATGCTCCAACTCGGAAATAATATCTTTCAACTCTACAAATGAAGTTTCAAGCCTTTGATCCAGTTCTGCAAAATTCGTTGAAAGACCTGCAATTCTGGAAAGCTTAGCTTTGGCTTCATTAAAAAATGAAAGAATTCCAATTTCCTCCTGATGAAATCTTGAGAGGATCTGACCTACATTTTCTGAGATCATCCCTGCATTTTCCTGAATAGATAACTGATTCTGAATATCTTCATAATCTACATCATCCAGTTTTAATTCTTCAAGTTCGTTGAGCAGGAAATCTTTATAATCACTTTCTTTATTAGCTTCTGAAAGCTCAGTCTTAAGCTTTCTAAGCAATGTTTTCAGATTCTGGAATGTTGAAAACTCCAGTTGATAATCTTCAATCATTTTTTTATTCTCCGAAAGTCCGTCTATAATTTTAAACTGATATTCTGAGGTAAAAAGATTAGAGGTTTCAAATTGCGAGTGGATGTCTATTAATTGTGAAGAAAGTTCTTTCAGTACATCCAAAGTTACGGGAACATCATTGATAAATGCCCTGGATTTTCCAGATGGCAATATTTCTCTTCTGATGATGGTTTGCAACTCATAATCCAGATCGTTTTCAATGAAGAATTTCTTGAATTGATTGTTCATTGCAAACTCAGTTTCTACCACACTTTTTTCTTCTGCTTTTGAAATGGATTTTACATCTGCTCTTTCTCCCAGGATAAGACGCAGTGCACCCAAAATAATGGATTTTCCTGCTCCGGTTTCTCCGGTAATTACCTGAAGACCGTTATTCAATGATACTTCAAGAGTATCAATCAGGGCAAAATTTTTAATGTAAATTCTTGAAAGCATGGATAATCCGCGTTTTTATCAAAGATTAATATTGATTGTAAAAATAAGTTTTTTTAGCGAAAACAGAAACGACAGATCAAGATTAAATAGGCTGACCTACGCTTTTGAAATGTCTGTAAGCAGTTCATAAAAGCTTTGATGTTGATATTCAAAAGAATCTTCATCTTCATGATCCCAGCGGACAATGGCATTATTGTTATGGGTATCAAAGCACAACAATCCCCAGTCACTATATATTGCAAAGGGAATATATCCCTTGTCAAAAAGAAATTCTCTTGGATAGGTTTCAAACATCATTTCACGGAGAGAAGCTCTCCATGAGCTAACAGGAAGTGAACAAAAAGATACTTCTGAGATCTGAAGTTCGTAGAAATGTTTATGTTTTAGGAATATTTTAAAATCTTCAGGAAAGGTAAAACCGGTTTCTGCTTCAAATTCATGAAGTTCAGCATCTGTAATTGTACCTATAACGGGAAGCCAGAATTTCCATTCTTCGTCAGGCTGATTCGGGGCAAGCATTTTATCCTCGATATCTCCAGGAAGCTGATTGAGTTTATTTTCAATCCAAAAATTAAGCGTTCGGTCTATAATTTCTTCAATTTTCCTTTCTTCATATTTTAGTTCTTCCATTTATTCCACTTGTTATCAATGTTTTTAGGAGAAAGAACAATCATTGTTTGTTTCAGGTCATTAAGAACAAGTCCGCCATTAGTTCCCGAATTGAAAACATTGAAGATCTCATCACTCTTTGTATCCATGAAAAGATTGAAATAAAAGCCCTGTTGGAATGTATTTTCATACATCTTAAGCTGCATCAGAGCATCAAAAATCACTTTTTTAGCCGGGGTCTGATCCTGGTTAAAAAGATTATCCATTCCTGACCTGTGATAGGTATACATAGTAGATCTCAACTGGCTCCAGTTGGGATTCATAATTTCATTAATTAGTATTGTACGGCTTCTCGGTTCGTTGATCGTATTCCAGCCGTCATAGTTCCTGTTTTGAGAGTTTTGAGCAATCTGCTGTGCTTTTGTAAACCATGGAGTTCCTCCCATAGACTGGAAGCTATCTGCATCATACCCCAAAATAAGATAAATATAGTAACTGATAACATCCGTAAGATTTTTTCCGGAAAACTGTCTCTCGTTGAAAATAAGGTTTTCATTTTCAATATATTCAAAGCTGAATCTCTGATCCTGAAGGTTCAATAAAGGAGACTCATACGTGGTATTATATACCGGACGTACCGCCTGAACAACAATAGCTCCTTTGAATTTATTGACATCTCTCTCTGAAATCACAATGGAAAAACCACATTTGATCTTTTCAAAATTCTGTAATTTCTTCCCTGTCCAGCTGGTATTATTGATAAAGTCTCTCAGGCTTTTTTCCAACGCTTTAAAAGCCTGCTGGTTACTACCTCCTATCTGCTGGGAATTGACCTGAACGGTTGCCAGCAACTCCTGGGAAAAACCAAGATTACAGATGCATAACAGAAAAAATAAACTGATAATTTTTTTCATATGGAGATACTTATTTTTTTAATGTGAAATGTAATCGTTCCATTTTCATAGATCCCTGTCTTTGTAAATTCTGACGATTTCATTGTCTATTAAAAATTGAGAACGGAAATTTATTAAAATTATTTTAAAAGCTGAGATTCCACAAAATTGAGAATATCTTTTGCCACTTCCCCTTTCGACTTCAGGTCAAATTCTCTTTTTTCTGTTTTGGTGAAGATCTTAATTTTATTGGTATCGTTTTTAAAGCCTGCCCCTTCATCCCGAAGAGAGTTCAACACGATCATGTCGAGATTTTTCTTCTCCAGCTTTCCTTTGGCATTCTCTTCTTCATTTTGGGTTTCCAAAGCAAATCCTACCAGAAACTGGTGGGTTTTCTTTTCTCCCATCGTTTTAAGAATATCAGGATTTTTCACCAACTCGATTGTAAGGTTTTCATCATTTTTTTTGATCTTTTCCTTAGCAACATCTTTGGGAGCATAATCGGCCACAGCTGCACTTGCAATCCCAATATCTATTTTATCATAGAATTCAAATACCTTCGCCAGCATTTCTTTTGCAGAAGTTACTTTATGCAGCTCTATACTTTTATCAGTAAGGGTTTGAGAAGTTGGGCCTGAGATCAGAATAACTTTTGCTCCTCTCTCTGAAGCTTCTTCGGCCAAAGAAAAGCCCATTTTTCCTGAGGAATGATTTCCTATAAATCTTACCGGATCAATAGCCTCATAAGTAGGTCCCGCCGTAATTAAAACCGTCTTTCCTTCCAGGCTTCTTTCAATAGTATGATCTGCAAAATAATTTTCAATGGTACTGAGTATTGTTGCTGGTTCAGCCATTCTTCCCTGCCCGATCAAACCACTCGCCAGCTCTCCACTTTCAGCAGGGATAATAACGTGTCCATAGCTTTCGGCCAGTTCGATATTTCTTTTTGTAGAAGGGTGCGCATACATATCCAAATCCATTGCGGGAGCAATAAATACCGGACATTTTGCTGACATATAGGTTGCAATCACAAGATTATCACATATTCCGTGGATCATTTTAGACAAAGTATTGGCTGTACAGGGAGCAATAAGCATTACATCTGCCCATAAAGCAAGTTCCACATGGCTATTCCAGGTCCCGTTATGATCATAAAAATCAGAATAAACTGGTTTCTTCGATAGTGTAGCCAAGCTTAATTTGGTTACAAAATGTTCTGCATCTGGGGTCATAATCACCTGTACGTCGGCTCCTTGCTTTACAAAATCTCTGATCAGAAAGTGAACTTTATAGGCTGCAATTCCTCCAGAAACGGCAATAAGGATCTTTTTACCGGAAACACTCATTTAGCTTTAATTTTTTTGAAATACTAAAATACTTATTTTTTCCCACAATCAGGGTTTAAAACAGCAAAGGTCATAAAAGAACTTAATTCCTTTATGACCTTTGTTTATAAAAAGACAGATGATTACTTTCTTTCTTCTGTTTTTCTAAAATATACGTCTTCATTTAACCACTCTTCAATAGCAATTGAAGTTGGTTTTGGAAGTTTTTCGTAATGCTTAGAGATCTCAATCTGCTCTCTGTTTTCGAAAACTTCTTCTAATGTAGAATTGTGAACAGCAAACTCATCCAATTTATTGTGAAGTTCCGTACGGATCTCCGCATTGATTTGCTCTGCTCTCTTTCCCATGATAACAATAGCTTCGTAGATTGAACCTACTTTATCTTCAATCTTATCTTTGTCGTAAGTAATAGTATTTACTTCTGCTTTTGTATCTTTTACACTCATTTTGAGAAAATTATTTTTATTTTAAGATGGCAAATTTACGAATTATCTTTTAATTTTGAAAGTCGCTGCAGGTGGAGGGGTCTGAAGTGCCGCACTATCCCTCTGCATCTGCTTTGCCTGCTTTTCGTTGCTAATCTGATCTTTAACTTGCTGTTCTGTTTTATCCTGATTGGCAAGCTTTTCAGCCTCTTTCTTTTGTCTAGCCGTTAAAGCTGCAATTCTTGCTTCGGTTTCTTTTTTCACCCCTACAAAATGAGCTTTCTCTTTTTCCAATTTTTCTCTCAGATCAGATGCTGTTTTAGAGTATTCGGTATTTGGAAGTTCTTTTTCAACCATTTTAACGTAGGTTAAAGCACTTTCAATACGCTCGTCTTTAAGGTTATAAACAGACTTCATTGCCAATTCATATCGTGATTTCATGATATAATCATAAATTTTCGAACGAAGTTTTGTACTTGGGAAATCTTCCAATACGTTTTCCAATGCAACATTAGCTGCTTTGTACTCACCCATTTTAAAGTATTGTCTTCCGTTTTCATAAGCTTTGAATTCAAGCTTATAAGTTAGTTCGTCAATAAGTTGGCTAATATTCTTTGATCTTTCTGAATTCGGATAGTTGTTCAGGAAGTCCTGAAGCTCATTCACTGCCAATTCTGTACTAGATTGATCCAAGTTGTAATCCATAGATCCTTCATAGTAACATAATGCAGACATATAAGCTGCTTCTTCGGCTCTTGGATCTTTTGGGAAGTTTACTGCAAAGTTTTTAAACTGATGCCCTGCCAGTTTATAACTTTTATCATAGTAGTTGGCATAAGCTGTATTGAAACCTACGTTAGGAAAATCATCCGTTCCTGCTACAAGGTTTGCAAGTCTGTCATAAAGAGCCAATGCATTTTTCCACTTTTTCTTAGCGAAGTTTTCATTGGCAGCTTTTAAGATAAAATCTTTATCAGCACTCTTCATTGCTCTTTCTTGCTGGCTAACACATGATGCCATCACTGCTACAGCAAAAAGACCTAAAATATATTTTTTCATATAAAAAATTCAACAGTTTTCGGATTATACAGCCGATTTACTAATTTGCAAAAATATAACTTTTTTGTCAATAGATTTTTTTTTATGAATATTTAACGTAATTTTAGTCTGCAGCGTATCCTAAAATTGCAAAAACACTTAATAAAAGATTCATTCTCACTTTCTTCTCAGCCTCTTTTGCGTAGGCTTCTTCATTTTTACTTGGTACGTAAAGTTCATAAAAGTTTTTATTCCGGATCACGAATAAGGTAGAACCAATAATCATGGTAAGGATATCTTCCGGCTTGGGGGTAAAAGTAAATACACCTGAGGCTACCCCTTTTTTGATCACTTCATCCAGTTTCTTCACAAACAGCTGGTAAAAATCCAACAATTCATCTTTTAAATTCTCTGTATGACGGAGTTCTTGGGTAACAAACCCATGAAAGTAATTATATTTGAATAGCTGCGAAACAATATATTTTATCATTTCCCGCATTTGCATTTCCGGTTTTCCTTCTTTGATGGTATCTGCAAATTCTGAAAAGTTTTCCCTCGTCTTTAATACTCTATATTGATAAAGATAAGACATCATTTTCTCCTTGGAACCGAAGTAATAGGAGATCATAGCGACGTTGATATTAGCTTTGGAGCAAATATCTCTTACAGAAGTTCCTTCGTACCCTTTCTTTGCAATTAATTCTTCTGCAATGTCTAGTATGTGGATCTGTTTTTCAGTAAATTTTTTTTTCATAAAGTGCACTTTGAGTAAAGTTAAGAAATTTTTAACACATTTATAAACGATCGTTTAATAATTTTATATTAATTACAAATAGTGGTATTTTTGACTATGGAATTTTTTGATTTTCATCATCATAAAAAATACATCAAAGACGGAATTTACAATTTGGATATTGGGCAGATTCCGCCAGACTCCCCGTATTCAATAGGAATACATCCCAATGATATCGATCGTGATAATATAGATCGTCAGTTGAACTGGATGAAAAGTATGATGTTTCAGAACTGTTTTGCTATAGGAGAATGCGGTCTGGATTCTTTGGTCCCAATTGATCAAAAAATACAGGAGGAAGTTTTTTTAAGACAGATTCATATTTCTAATGAAGTAAAAAAACCTGTGATTATTCACTGTGTCAGAAAATTTTACGAGGTAATTTCCTTTAAAAAAAAGGCGGAACAGCCCATGATTATTCATGGTTTTAATAAAAAACGAAAAGTTGCAGAAGATCTTCTGGCTAATAATTTTTATCTGAGTTTTGGAAAAGCTGTTTTGTATAATTTATCTTTGCAGGATATTTTAAAAAACACTCCCTTAGATCAATTCTTTCTAGAAACTGACAATGAAGATTTTAAGATCGAAGAATTGTACTTTAAGGTTTCAGAAATAAAGGAAATTTCTTTGGAAGACCTCAACGAACAAATTTTAGAAAATTTACACACAATAAGAAATGGATAAATACTGGCTGGAAAGAACGGAACTTTTGGTGAAGGAAGAAGGATTAGAAAAGCTGATTAAAGCAAACGTTCTGGTAGTAGGACTGGGCGGAGTAGGTTCTTTTGCAGCAGAATTCCTGGCAAGAGCAGGTGTTGGAAGTATGACCATTGTAGATGGTGATACTGTAGATATTACTAATGTTAACAGACAGCTCCCTGCCTTACGATCCACTGTTGGAAAACATAAGGTAGAAGTTGTTGCTGAAAGACTTCTAGATATTAATCCTGACCTTAAATTGACGAAAATCAATGAATTCCTGAATCCTGAAAGAATGGAGGAAGTAATGGATTCGGCACCTTTTGATTATGTATTGGATTGCATCGATAGTGTAACTCCAAAATTAAGCTTAATTATTGCTGCTAAAAGAAAAAAGATAAAGGTGATAAGCTCAATGGGAGCCGGCGGAAAGACTGATCCTAGTAAAGTATTGGTAAGAGACATCAGCAAAACAGAGCATTGCCATCTTGCAAGACAGATAAGAAAAAGACTGAGAAAAGTAAAAATCGACAAGGGTGTGCGTTGCGTTTTTGCCAATGATATTCAGGACGAAGAAAGCCTGAAAATGACGGACGGAACGAATTATAAAAGATCTTTTTATGGAACCATCAGCTTTATGCCTGCCATTTTTGGGCTTTATGCTGCTGCTGAAGTAATTAATCATTTACTGAAACAAGATTAATGCAGAAATCCAACTATCCAAGAGCGGAAAAGCTCAAAAAAAATACTGAAATCAGTTTACTTTTTGAAAAAGGTAAATGGAGAACTTCCGGAAACCTGAGGATCATTATTCTGAAAGACAAACCCGCTTTCCCTATTGAAAGTGGGAAATTGGGTGTTTCTGTTTCTAAAAGATACTTTAAGAGAGCTGTTCACAGAAACCGTATCAAAAGATTGCTTAGAGAGTGTTATCGATTAAATAAAGATTTATTTAAAGAGGCTTTTGGAGAAAAAACTATGGCTATGTTGTTTTGGGTTTCTTCTGAAATGCCTCCAAAATTTCAGGATGTTGAAGCACAATTCATCAAGCTTTGTGAGGCTCAGAAAAAATAATTTTTGATAGAGGAAATAACTAATGAGTGATCACATTTGATCCTGCTGAAGTTTTCTCTCACAGATCATGCTGATTATGCTGATTTTTTATTCTTTTTCCAGGGATTGATACAGATCAACTATAAAATATCCTTTAACATCGGCGAAAATTTATAGTTAACTCTCACAGATTTTATTTTTTCATATGCTGTATATTTTTCCCACAGATGGCACAGATTACACAGATGATTGTGTATATTAAGCTTGCATAAGTTTATGTTTTACTTTTTTCATTTGCCTCTAAATCACGTAACTCGTAACCCGAATTCCAAATCTCGCATACTTTTTGTAGTTTTATAGGAAACAATAAATCTGAAAATTAATATGTTGGATCAAGTTCCCTATCTTTCGTATGTCATCAGTGCCTTCATCGGCATTGGACTCTCTGCTGCTACAGGCTTCAGAGTGTTTCTTCCCTTATTTGCCGTAAGCCTTGCTTCGTATTTTCACTGGATTCCTACGAATGAAAGTTTTGAGTGGCTGGCGGGTCTGCCTGCACTTATCACTACAGGAATAGCAACAATTGTTGAGATCCTTGCCTATTATATTCCCTTTGTAGATCATTTGCTGGATACTATTTCTGTTCCGCTGGCCACCATAGCGGGTTCTGTTTTATTTGCCAGCCAGTTTGCTGATCTGGGAACATTTCCGCAATGGGCATTGGCTTTAATCGCTGGTGGAGGAACGGCTGCTACCATAAGTTCCGGTTTTGCAGGAATACGGGCTGCTTCTACTGCGACCACAGGAGGACTGGGAAATTCTGTAGTAGGCACTACGGAAACAGCAGGAGCTGGTATCATGACTGTGCTTGCCATGGTGGCTCCCATTATTGCAGCTGTTGTAGCAATTATTTTATTGGTCCTGGTAATTGTATACGGCCGAAAAGCATGGCGGAAACTTCGGGGTAAAAAAGCACCTTCAACTGAATAAAAAATAAAAGGTACAGTCTCTTTAAGCTGTACCTTTTTATATTTTTTTAGTTTTTACTTCTAAAATCTTTGATCTCTTTAATCCTGGTTTCGAAATATTCTTTCTTTTTCGGATGCTTTTTAATCAATATATCAAATGCTTTAATCGCTTTAGAATATAACTTTTGTTCGAAATAAAGATTGGCCAATGTTTCAGTCATCAGATGGGAAATATCATCATTCTTTTCTTTGACAACGTAAGTGCTTTCCTCTTTCAACTGACTGATCCTAGGATTATTTTCAATAAAAGCTTCGATAGCTTTTTCTTTGATCTCTTCTTTTTCTTTTTCAACCTCTACTGGCCTGTCTATTTTCAGCCAGCTCTGCCACGTATTGATAAATCCCGGGACGTTGCTGTTGATTGAAGACTGAGGAATACTTTCTACTGCCGATTCCTTCTTTGGCTCTTCTTTTACAGGTTCTTCTGTATCTCTTTTCCCTTCTCCGACTTTCAAGCTCGAAATGTCTGTTCCAAAGAATGAAACATTCATTACCGGAACTTCTTCTTTCTGAAGATCTGCCGCAGGAACTTCCTGTATTTCTTCAGTATTTTCAGGTTCTTTATCTTCTACAGCATTCTCTTCTGTAGGGATTTCTACTATTATTTCAGGTTCTTTAGCAACCTCTATCTTTTCAACTTCTTTTTCAGCCGCAGGTATTTGTGTTGCTACAGGAATACTTATCACAGAAGCAGGAGCTTCTACTGGCTTATTAATTAATGAATCAGGCACGTTGGATTCAAGGCTCATAGGCTTCCAAGCCGTTTGAACTTCAGTAACAATTTCTTCTGAAACTTCTTCTATAGTTTCAACCTCTGTTTCTGTATGCTCTATTCTTTCTTCCTGTATGGATTCTTCGTTGACTTCTTGTTTTTCAGGATTTTCTTCTGTTGACCAGAAATGGAAACTTTGAGTCTCCGCAAAGCTTATTTCATGATCTTCAACAAGTTCCGGCTCTGCTTGTTCTTCTTGCAGAGCAGGTTTGGTTTCCTTCATTTTTTTCTCTACTTCCTCAATCAGACGTCTCATTTCCTCCTCATGCTTATTCACATTGAGTACAGGAACCTCAACAGTTTCCGATGCCTCTTCATTGTTAGCCTGAATTTTAACCTCTGGTAAGAATGCTTCTGTTCCATGGAAGCTTAATTCGGCTTCAGGTTGCTCAATTTCAGAAACAGGGATTTCTTCAACAGCAACCGCTTCAGCATCTTCTACAGGAACTTCAGCAATATCTGGTTCAACAGAGGTTTCCGGCAGCAAGGAATCAGTTTCTTCAAAGCTTAGGTTTTCTTCTTCCTCAACTTTTTCTTCCACAGATTCTGAAGCTATCTGATCTTCATTAATTACTGTTTCAGGTGTAAAGTTTTCTCCAGCGGCTTCTTCTATTTCCCCTTGTATTTTTTCTTCAGCTTGAAGAGCCTCTGTAGTTTCCGGTTCAGATTTTTGGGTAACCAGAATTCCAGATTCTAAGGTAGATTCAAGATCAATCTTTTCCGGATTTTCTTCATTCAGGAAATTCTCTTCACCTTCAAACAGGATTCTGTTCCGCTCTCCATTTACATAGAGATGTTTAACTTCTTGCGTTGTCGGCAATATGCAGGTTTCTTTTTCTTCTGCTTCGTTCCTTTCGGGAACAGGAGTTGTTTCTTCTCTTTTTATCGGGAAACCCTTAACGTTATAATTGTATTTAACGGGCTTTTCAGCTTCTATTACAGATGCCTTATTTTCGATTTCTTCCTGTTTTACTTCCTGCTGAATTTTCCCATTTATCAGTTGATAAAGAATTTTCTTATCAGTGGTATAAGCCGCTGTTATAGAAAGCTCTTTCTGATAGTTTTCTTTTTCATACAGGTGTACTCCATACAGATGAAGCGCCCTGATATTCTGAATATAGGGAAATGCATGAATCTCTTCCTTCAGAAGTCCAAGGTCTTCTGACTGAATATTTTTCGGATTTTTTATTAATTCTAAAACTCTGGGATTCATCTTACCAATTCGCTACAATGTCGTTAAAAATCTTATTAATAATTCTTTCTGTCACAATCTTCACCTGAGAGTTTTCGATCTCATTCTGTGATAAGTTACTGTTGAAAGCAGCTTCATCCGTATAGGTTCTGTCAAAACTAGAATCTGGGTGTATTTTATTTTCATAATGCACCTTTACTGTAATTGTAAGTTTAGTCTGAGCCTGTTGTACCACTCCTCCAGATGGGTTTGACTGTGTATTGGAGCTGATCGTTGTAGAGCCAAAAGCATAGTCTGTAATTTCACCTTCTATCAGAATATCAGGATTTGATTTTGTTCCTTTCAGAGTAGTTCTCTGTAAAAATCTGTTCTGAATATCTGTTGAAAACTGCTGTGACAATGCCGGATTTACAAGAGTTGCGTTGTTTGGGAACTCGTTGATCTGAACGGTTTTTTCGTCCGTAAGAGATGATCCGGTAAAGCTGTAGCATGAATTCAACACTCCTCCCAGCAAAGCAAAGAGTACCATCATTAATAATGGTTGTTTCAGACTGATATTTTTAATTTTAAAATTCATTTTTAGATCCAATTTCAGTGATTTCGTCATGCTCAATTTGTTGAATAGCATCTTCATAAGCAAAATAATTAGCAGTATATACAAATGGAAGGGTAAGAAAAATTCCAATCCCACATGCAAGAACTCCAATCTGAGCTAAAAGTCCTACAACGAATGAAAAAAGAAGAATCGCTATAAGATTTCCCTGAGTCATTACTCTTGAAATATTCCATGCTGTTTTTAAGTCTTTAATTCCTTTAAGGCTGATTAAAGGGACCATATAGAATGCTTTTAAAACAAAATAGTAGATTGCTACCATAATGAAAACGACATAAGGAATTACAAAAATCATGGCAAGCGGACCCGCATCTTCTCCATTATTAGACAACGCTCCTGTTAAAGCCAATACAATAACCAATGGAATATAAATGATTAAAACACCCCCAAAAACAATTAACTGCAGTATAAAGTAAGGCATGAAATCTTTAAAATCAAAAATATCTCCAGGACTTGCAGGCTGGTTTCTATTAATTTTTTGCAGATATTTATACAGGTTACCCATTGCCAACAATCCACAAAAAGGAATAATCGACATGATAAAGCATACTAAAAATGCGATAAAAATGTTTCCAAAATCTTTCTTTAGAAGTTCAAAACCTTTGTTAATATATTCTCCGAATTTAAAGTTGATCGGCTTAGGGGCTAAATTTACATTCATGACTTATTGTGTTTTTAATCTTCCAGATTATACTGTTTTATTTTTCTATATAAAGTTCTTTGTGAAATTCCAAGTTCGTCTGCAGCTCTGTTTCTTCTCCCCTTATGCTTCTCCAATGCTTTGATAATCAAGTCCTTTTCGTTATTCTGAAGAGAAAGTGATTCTGGTCTGTTTTCTTCTACTTCAATATCCTCAATATCTTCATAGCTGTCATCAGGGTTTGAAATAATTGTAGGAGTCTGTACTGCCGGAGCATCGTTATTCTCAAAATACAGTAAAGAGTTGGAATTAAGCTGCGGCTGAGCCTCAGGAGTATAAATTCTGTTGATCAGACTTTTCTCATGGTTGCTCAGGTCACCTGTTCCTCTGTTCTTTATCAATTCCGAAGTTAAGGATTTTAAATCATTAATATCATTTCGCATATCGAAGAGAATTTTATACATGATTTCTCTTTCGCTTCCGAAATCATTCGATTTTGGGGCACTTTGATTATTCACAACCATTGGAAGATGGGTTTCCATTGGAATATATTCTGCAAGCTTTTCAGCCGTAATATTTCTATTCCTTTCCACCACGGTCATCTGCTCTACAAGATTTCTTAATTGACGGATGTTACCAGGGAAAGAGTAATTTTCGATATAATGAACGGCACTCGGCTCCAATTCCAGTTCAGGCATCCTGTATTTTTCTGCAAAATCTATAGCGAATTTCCTGAACAGCAAATGAATATCTCCTTTTCTTTCTCTTAAAGGAGGCATATCAATCTGAACGGTATTCAAACGGTAGTACAGATCCTCACGGAATCTTCCGTCATGAATAGCCTTCATCATGTTTACGTTGGTAGCCGCCACAATTCTCACATTAGTCTTTTGGACCTGCGAAGACCCTACCTTCATAAATTCACCACTTTCCAGCACTCTTAGAAGACGAACCTGTGTTTGTAAAGGAAGTTCTCCTACCTCATCTAAAAAGATTGTTCCACCATCTGCTACTTCAAAATATCCTTTTCTGGTGGCAGTAGCTCCTGTAAAGGCTCCTTTTTCGTGCCCAAACAATTCTGAATCTATGGTTCCTTCCGGTATCGCTCCACAATTGACTACGATATACGGTTGATGTTTTCTTCTGGATTCTGAATGGATGATCTTCGGAATAAATTCTTTTCCAACCCCACTTTCTCCGATAACAAGGACGGATATGTCTGTAGGGGCAACCTGGATTGATTTTTCCAGAGCCCTGTTGAGTACCGGAAAGTTTCCGATAATTCCGAAGCGGTTTTTTATGTTTTGCAGCTCGTTGCTCATAAGTAAATTTTTGATTATTGATTCAATGTTAATGTTCTACAGTTCATCAATCTGTTTTCTGTAGATTTTGTTAAAATGATGAGTATAGACATCTTTTATCGTCTTTCCTTCATCGTACGTTTTTAAGGCTAACATTTTCAAATCCAAATAATCTTTGTTTCTGATCTTAGAAACTTTACTTTTAAAGTATATATTCTCGGCAAAGTCGTATTCTTTGCTTTGTTTTTCAAAATTTTCAAGGGCTTTATCATATCTTCCCAGCTCAAAATACGTAACACCAAGTTGGTAGTGGTCAAACATACCCTTTACGTATCCTCTTGCTGCCAGAAGCCTTTCGATAATTCCGACTGCTTTTTCTTTCTGGCCTAAAGCACTGTAGGACATAGCTTTCACTACATCCAGATTATAATCTCCGTTTAGCGACCTTCCTAAGTCTTCCGGATAATATTTTTTAAGCTCTTCCAGATCCAGAACAGCCCCTTTGTAATCTCTTAAAAACTGAAATTTGCACCAACCCCGATATCCCAAATGTCTTTTAGGATCTAAAGCCACAGCTTTATCAATTAGAATTTTCCAGGTTGCAAAATCTCCGTTTTTGAGATAAGGCACTGCTTTCTCCATGTAAGCATTAGAGAAATCCGGACAAAGTTCAATCGCTCTGTCAAAGCCTTCCTGCGACACCTGTAAACCTTGTAAATCTGAGGCTGTGTTGTAAAGTTCACACGCTTTTTTGCAGTCCTCACCCTCTATCGCATTACAGTTGACCTGTGCAATAGTATTGGTGTACACTATAAGTAACAAAAAGCTAAGGTAATACCTCTGAAACTTTTCCATCTTCAATTTTATAGGTTAAATACTGATAGTAATCTACTTTTAAACCTTCTATCTCTTTCGGCATCCAGCCATTTAATGATTTTGTGAATGTCAACAGCTTATTTTCCAGCTCTTCATCCAAAGCAAAATCTTTCAAATCTGAATTCATATGCTTTAATCTAAACAAGCCTGTTTTTCCTTCACAATTTACTAAAAATCTAATGGTAATATAACCATTGATCTTCTTTTCTGAATATATATTTTCTTTTTTAAGTTTTTCGACGATCGCAATTTTTTCTCCCTTATAATCGAACATCTTAGGTCCGTGATAATATTGGAAACTAAAAGGGCTGTCTTTTCCTGCTACGCACTTTTTAAAACCAGCTTCATCAAGCTTATCGTCAAAAGCAATATCACCTACGGTATCCGGATATGTACTCATCTTTTTCTCTGCCTGACAAGAAAACAGAACAAATGAAAATAGAGTAAAAAGATAAACCGCTTTCAAAACTTAAATTTATTCTGTGATTCTCCCTAAAAGTGTGCCTTGGGTGTTATCATATACAAAAACGTCTACAATGTCACCTATTTGCTGCCCTTCAAGTTTATCAAAGACACAAACGGCATTCTGAGAGTTTCTTCCTTTCCATTGATTTTCATTCTTCTTAGAAGTTCCTTCGATCAAAATCTGATGAACTCTTCCTACATAAGACTGCATTCTCTTTCTGGAAAGCTCCCCCTGAAGGGCTATTACCTCAGCAAGACGTCTCTGCTTCACATCAGCCGGAATATTGTCTTCCATTTTCTTGTGTGCAGGTGTTCCTGGTCTTTCAGAATAAGCGAACATATATCCGTAGTCATATTCTACTTCTTTCATCAGGCTTAATGTATCCTGGTGATCTTCTTCTGTTTCGTTACAGAATCCGACAATCATATCCTGAGAAAAGGCCACTTCAGGAACAATTTCCTTCGCTTTTCTGATCAGTTCAAGATATTCTTCACGGGTATGTTGTCTGTTCATGGCTTCAAGCATATTATTGCTTCCGCTCTGAACAGGAAGGTGTACATATTTGCAGATGTTATTATGTTTTGCCATCATCCTGAATACATCAAGGCTCATATCCTGAGGGTTTGATGTTGAGAATCTGATTCTCATTTCGGGAACTGCTTTGGCAACAAGATCAAGTAAGTGAGCAAAATTAACAGCAGTTGCTTTCTGCATTTCAGATGCTTTGGCGAAATCTTTTTTAGGACCTCCTCCATACCATAAGTAAGAGTCTACATTCTGTCCTAAAAGCGTAATTTCTTTATAACCACTATTCGCAAGATCTTTGCATTCTTCAATAATGGAATGCGGATCACGGCTTCTTTCTCTGCCTCTTGTAAATGGAACGACACAGAATGTACACATATTATCACAACCTCTCGTAATAGTAACAAAAGCGGTAACTCCGTTTCCTCCCAAACGAACCGGATTGATATCTGCGTAGGTTTCTTCCTTGGAAAGGATTACATTGATGGCATCTCTACCATCATCCGTTTCCTTCAGTAAGTTCGGCAAATCCCTATAGGCATCTGGTCCTACAACAAGATCAACCAGTTGCTCTTCTTCTAAGAATTTGGTTTTCAATCTCTCCGCCATACATCCCAGAACACCTACCGTCATATTCGGTTTTTCTTTCTTAAGATTTTTAAACTGGGAAAGACGCATTCTTACCGTTTGCTCTGCTTTCTCACGGATAGAACATGTATTTAACAGGATTAGATCGGCTTCTTCCACTTTCATTGTTGTATTGTATCCCTGCTCATTAAGAATGGAGGCAACAATTTCAGAATCTGAGAAGTTCATCTGACAACCATAGCTTTCTAAAAACAGTTTTTTAGAATTCTCAGGCCTTTCAGCAATAGCAAATGCTTCGCCCTGTTTCGTTTCGTCTATATATTTTTCCTGCACGATAATCTATTTAAGGTTCTCATTTAAAAACATAGGAGATTACTCCGTGAATTTTAAATTACGAACAAATGAGTCTGCAAAGATACAAAATATTGTGACAGAATGGCAGGAGGATTATGATGATCTGTTAAACTCATGAAAAGGCTGGTTTTTCTCTACTTAAAATGAGTATTAATCTCCGTGGTCAAAATGATCTGATGTAAAATTGATTTTAATAATTTTCTTAGAAACTATAGGCTGCCCGTCTTTCATTGCGGGCTTCCATTTCTTTTTTACTTTTTTAATAGCAAATTTCATATCATCGATAAACATTTCACTATTTTTCACTTTAGGCAGGACATCAAGATTATCGACCTTTCCATTCGTATTCACATCAAAAACAAAAACAAATTTTCCGTTAACTGCATATTTTCCCAAATCAATATAGGAATGAATCATTTGCAGAAATTCTTTAGCAAAAGCATCATCACCACCCGGAAATTCTGCATATTGGGAAGTTGTGAGATTTTCTTTTGGAGCTTGTGACTCTTGGGAATATCCCATAATCCCGAAAAACAGGAGTAAAATTATACTTGCTTTTTTCATGGTTATTATATCATTGATGAATACAATTAGTCTGGATTTTCAGAAAATTTAAGCCCTATTCTGGAATTTACTTTTACAGGCACTCCATTTCTAGTTGCAGGAATCCATTTTTGCTTTACTTTTTTAAAACCGAACTTTATGTCTTCTATCAATCTTTCGCTATTGGCAACTTTAGGTTCAACATCAATAACATTGGTAGAGCCATCGGTATCAATTGTAAAGAATACATTGAATGTCCCTTTGACTTTATAGAGGTCATAATTCAAATATGCACTTATATTTTTTCCAACCTCATCTCTGAATGAAAGCATTCCATTGGGTGGGAAAGAAGGTCTGCTTATAAAGTTTCGGGTGTCATAATTGTCTTTGTAATTTTCAAAAAAATCAGAAGGGATAAAAGGAAAGTCGATATATGCTGTCATATTTTTATCATCAACCTTAGCAGGCTGCCAATCTTTAAGCGCTCCAAGGGCTTTTACAATTAATCCGTACGCACATTTATTCTTTTCTGCGTTTTCAATATCATTCTTTTTTCTTACCAAGGCAGGCTTAGCATTTTCGTCGATTCTTAACGTCACCCAGTACAATTCTTTCTTGTTTTCACATGGTGAAAGTTTATTTTTTAAGAAAAAGTCCTGGATATCTTTAAACATTTGAACATTCCCTCCTCTATAAGCATCCTGCCCGGAAGGATAATCAGTCATCCCCGGTTTTTGTGCTAATGTTGTAAGGAAAGAAAAAGTTAGTAAGAAAGTGGTTAGTAGTTTTTTATTCATGATTTAGTTTTACATATCTATTGACACAGAAGAGAAGTTCATTTTAACTTTCATTTCAGATTTTACCGGCTTGCCGTTGCAGGTTGCAGGCTTCCAAGTTTTTTTGATTCTTCTCACTACATATTGCATATCATCAAAGAAGGCTTCACTGTGTAATACTTTTGGAGCTCCTAGGGCATCTATCACTTTTCCAGACTCATCTATTATTAAAGTAAATGTAAAGTCCCCGCTCAGGGTATAGAAATCTGCATTCAGGTAGGTATACATGTATTTAGCCAAAATATCTTTATACGCTGATGCTCCTCCTTCAAATGCGGCTGGCTTAAAATCATTACATTTTGCAGCTATCTGTAAAAAAGGTTCTTTAATGTCTATCTTAAAAAGGTTTTTATTGTTTTCTACAATAAAGGAATCATCTCTGTCTTCAAGCTCCTGTGCAAAAGAAAAGTTTGCAAAACATAAGGCAAAAAATAAAAGTATCGTTTTCATAGCTTGATCTGTTCATTCAATTAATAAACAAAGGTAAATATTTAAAAGTCTTACTAAAAAGAAAACTTCACACAATGTATGAAGTTCTCCAAAAATATTTTTCAGTAAGTTTATAGAAGCCCTACTAGCTGCTATAACAAACCTTTGATGTGTTTATAGTTACTTTTAACCGTTTCAAGCACTTCATCCATTTTTCCTCCCAGCATCAGCTGAGCCATAGATTTGGTCATTCCGAGAACCTGATCCAATTCTATCTTTGGAGGAAGAGCCAAAGCATTGGGATTGGTAAAGATATTAAGGAGATAAGGGCCGTTATAATCCAGACAGTCTTTAATGGCATTTTCTACCTCTTCAGGTTTATGAACATTTTTTCCAGGGTATCCCATAGCCTGGGCTATTAGAGCAAAATCAGGATTAATCATATCCGTTTCATTATCCGGCATTCCGCCTACTTCCATTTCCAATTTTACCATTCCTAGGGCTCTGTTATTAAAAACAATAAGTTTTACAGGAAGTTTATATTGAAAAATGGTGGCCATATCTCCTAAGAGCATAGATAAACCACCATCACCACACATGGCAATGACTTGTTTATCGGGATGAGAAAGAGACGCTCCGATTGCCATCGGCATTGCATTGGCCATAGATCCATGATTAAATGATCCCAGCATTTTTCGTTCTCCAGTTCCCGTAATAAATCTTGCCCCCCAAACACAACACATTCCTGTATCTACAGTGAAAATGGCATCTTTTTTAGCCAGCCTATCTAAGGTATGGGCTACATATTCCGGCTGAATAGCATCTTCTTTCCCTGGATCTTTTACATATTCCAACTGGTTTTCTTTTACTTTATCATAAAAAGCCAGCTGTTCATTGAGAAAATCAACATCAGTTTTCTCGTTTAGCATGGGAAGTAAGGCCATTATTGTTTGCTTAATATCTCCTGTAAGTCCTAATTCAAGTTTTGCTCTTCTTCCTAATCTTTCCGGGCTTTCATCAATCTGAACGATTTTATTTTTCACCGGCATAAATTTCTGATAAGGGAAATCAGTACCTAGAAGGATCACAAGATCGGCTTCATGCATCGCATGGTAGGCAGAAGGAAAGCCTAACAAACCTGTAAGTCCGATTTCATTGGGATTATTAGGCTGAATTGCCATTTTCCCCCGGAATGAATATCCTACAGGCGCTTTTAATAGATTGGACAGTTGTATAACTTCAGTACTGGCTTCAGAAGCTCCGATCCCACAGTAAAGGGTTATTTTTTTGCTTTCATTGATCAGTGTTGCCAGATTTTTCAATTCATCATCTGATGGCCTTATGACAGGATTAGTTTTAAAGATCTGAGTCGAGGTTGTTGTTTCTTGTGCATCCAATTCTGAGACATCACCCGGGAGACCAATTACCGCCACTCCTTTTTTAGAAATCGCATGTTGGATAGCCGTTTGAACGGTTCGTTGTACCTGTTCAGGACGTGTAATCATTTGATTATAATAGCTGCAATCGTCGAATAGCTTTATTGTATTGGTTTCCTGGAAGTAATCCATTCCCATTTCATCACTGGGAATTGTAGAAGCAATCACCAGCATTGGAACATGGGATCTGTGCGCTTCATACACCCCATTAATCAGATGAACATGCCCTGGCCCACAGCTTCCTGCACATACCGCAAGCCCGTCCAGCTCAGCTTCGGCAGCCGCAGCGTAGGCTCCCACTTCTTCATGTCTTACATGGATCCACTCAATACTGCTTTTCTTCACCGCAATATTTAGGTGATTGAGACTATCTCCCGTTACTGCATAAATTCTTTTCACATTAGCATTTTCGAGCATTTCAACAATTTGCTCTGCTATATTTTTAGCCATAATTAATAGATTTGGTAGTTGTTCTTTCTTGTATTTATTAGGATAAAAGCATTCTATCTCTATCAAATTTAGCCAATTAATTGGAGTTTTCGAGAGCTTTTAATATTAAAAAAATTGTAAATTTTTCACAAAGCACTTTGTATGATTATTTTATTTTAAGGCAATTTTAGCTAAGACTTTGCGTTAAGGCATTGTTTTTTTTTAAGTTTGCTAAGGCATTTCAATCACCAAAGTCCAAGTATTGTAAGGATATAAAAAACGGCTATCCTTTTTTGGACAGCCGTTCAACTATTATTTTCTATTAACTTATTACATTACCACTTCGATCTGGTTTCTTAACAAGTCTTCAAATTCGTCTCTTTTACGGATTAGATGTGCTTTCCCGTCAAGGAATAGAACTTCGGCAGGCTTTAATCTTGAATTGAAGTTTGAACTCATTTCAAAACCATAAGCTCCCGCATTGTGGAAAGCAAGGATATCCCCCTCTCTTACTTCATTTAATTTTCTGTCCCAGGCGAAAGTGTCCGTTTCACAGATATTTCCCACCACCGTATAAATCCTTTCCGCCCCTTTTGGATTGGATAGGTTTTCAATCACATGGTAAGAATCGTAAAACATTGGACGGATCAGGTGGTTAAATCCTGAGTTTACCCCTACGAAAACTGTAGCCGTAGTCTGTTTGATTACATTAGCTTTTACTAAAAGATATCCACTTTTCCCTACTAAGAATTTTCCTGGTTCAAACCATAATTCGAACTTCCTTCCGGTATTTTTTGAGAATTCCCCTATTACTTTTTCTACTTTTTTACCTAACGTTCTCACGTCTGTTTCTTCTTCACTGTCCTGATAAGGAATTTTGAAGCCACTTCCCATATCCAGGTATTTCAGGTTAGGGAAATGTTCAGAAAGTTCAAGCATGATATCCAGCGCCTGAAGGAAAACCTCAGGATCTTTAATCTCACTTCCTGTGTGCATGTGAAGACCTTCAACGTTAAGATTAGTACTCTTCATCACTCTTTCAATGTGACGAAGCTGGTGAATGGAGATCCCGAACTTACTGTCGATGTGGCCTGTTGAAATTTTATAATTTCCTCCGGCAAAAATATGTGGATTGATTCTTACAAAAATCGGGTAAGAGTTTCCATATTTATTCCCGAATTGCTCAAGAATAGAAATGTTATCAATGTTAATATGAACTCCAAAAGTCATTGCTTCTTCTATTTCAGCTAAGTCAACACAATTTGGGGTAAACAATATTTTCTCTTTAGGAAATCCTGCTTTTAGTCCAAGTTTAACTTCATTAATAGATACACAATCCAGAGAGGCCCCGAGATTCTTGACATACTTTAGAATATTAATATTTGTCAACGCTTTTGCTGCGTAGAAAAACTTTGTATGTTTTAAAAAAGAAGATATAAGTTTTTCGTATTGGATTTTGATGGATTCAGCATCATACACATACACCGGGGTGCCAAACTCATTGGCAATCTTTAATAATTCTTTTGAATTCATAATTTCATTTTAACATAAAAAAAGGCAGATTCTTTTCAAAAAGAGCCTGCCACATTGATTATTTTTTATGCAAGACAAGTCTTTTAAATATTCCAAACCTTAGAGAACTTAATAGCTCCCTTTTTTCCAGTTTTTATTTGTTTAAGAATTTGCATTGCTTCTATTTATTTTTTGCAAAAATACTATTTATTTTTTATTCTGAGAAAATTGATTTGAAAAGCATCTGCTTCTTAATCAAATTTTAAGATATCAATTTCTCTATTATTTAGGCAGCGGAAGGGTTTCAAAATCACCACGCAGAAGTGCCAGCTGCAGTTCATTGTTCAAATCTGTTGATGACAGCTGAAGGTCGATTTTTAATTTAGCAAGTTTACTTAATGTTTGTATCTGTGTAAATAATTCATAAAAACCAAAAGACAGTACCTTTCCGTTTTCAATGATTAAAAATAATTTTTCTCCTAATTTTCTTCCAGCTCCAAGCCAAAGCTCGTTTCTTTTTCTAAACTCTATTTTCTGTTTCAATGCAGCGGCATCATTATATTCTTCCTGAGATCCAATAAACTGAACAGCCTTTGTACCCTGGGTAAATGATCTGAACTTCAGGATTGGCTTTTCCGTTTTATTGAGTGTATTCTTTTCAACAATGTATTTGTTATTTCTGAAATAGAGTCCGAAAGGCAGGATCTCTTTTTTCTTACTATTTTTTGAACTCAGGATCAATTTAGCTATAATATCAGTTCCGGTAAGTTCAAAATTAATCTGCTCAGCATTTTTTTGAACTTCTTCCCATTTTTTTGATTTGGAATTAAATACTTTCTTCGAAAACTTATTAATATCCTGAACGTAATCAGAAAAAATAGTTCTCCCCGATTCATCCTGGAAATAAACGAATCCTTTTTCATTGGGAAGATCCTGTGTCAATTGTTTAATCTTATTGATATAAGTTTTGGCATTGGTTTCTTCGTGCTGTTTTTGGATAATCTCGTTTTCAGTATCTTTAGATATTAAGAGTTTAAAAAGTTCCAGAGTAGCCCTGGCATCACCATCCGCTCTATGGTGATTGGTTAACGGAATTCCCAATGACTTTACCAATTTACCCAATGAATAACTTACTTCGTCAGGAATGAGTTTTTTAGCCAAAGGAATAGTATCTAAAGTATTGATTTTAAAATCATATCCCAACCTTTTAAATGATTGGCGAAGCATCCTATAGTCGAAATCAATATTATGCCCTACCAAGGTTGTATTTTGGGTAATTTCAATAACTCTTTTGGCTATTTCATGGAATTTCGGAGCCGTTTTTACCATTTTGGGGGTAATACTGGTCAGCTTCTGAACAAAAGGTGTAATATCTCCTTCCGGATTGACAAGAGAAATAAACTGATCTGTAATTTTCTGCCCATCATATCTGTAGATGGCGATATCTATAATGCATTCATTTCTATAACCTGCACCATTACTTTCTATGTCTATAATTGAATACATTGATTTTCCAGTTAACTGCTGTGTTTATTATTAAAAAATTTTAGTTCTTTAATCCGATATTACTTCTCCGTCAGTAAAGATAACCTGCTAAAATAATAAAAAATATATCAAAATAGAACAGGTTATACTTATTACATTCAGATTATCGTCTTCTTCCTCCAAGACCAAACATCCCCAGAATGGCTTTTGCCCCTTCACGCATCAGCGTATTGGTAAAGGTTCTTCCGGCCTGGCTTTGCAAAACCTGTTCAAACATTCCCGGTTCTTCTTTTACCGGTTTTGTTCTTTGATTAGGTAATGGATTTTGAGCAGCCTGTTCCATTCTGTTGGTCAGCATTTCATAGGCAGATTCTCTATCTATTGCTTGCTCATATTTAGCCACCATGGCTGAATTGGACGTTAATTCTGTAATCTCGGCCTCACTCAAAACATCCATTCTGGATTCCGGAGAAATAAGATAAGTATGAACCAATGGTGTAGGAATCCCTTTTTCGTCCAAAGCCGTTACAAATGCTTCACCAATTCCTAAATTCTGGATCAGGTTGGAAGCATTATAGAATTCTGTCGTTGGATAATTTTCAACCGCTTTTGAAATTTCTTTTTTATCTTTTGCAGTAAAACCTCTCAGGGCATGCTGTATTTTTAGTCCTAATTGTGACAAAACACTTTCCGGAACATCCCCGGGAATCTGGGTAATAAAATAAATTCCTACTCCTTTTGAACGAATAAGTTTCACCATCGTTTCAATTTGGGAAAGAAGTGTTTTTGAGGCCTCATCAAAAAGCAAGTGAGCTTCATCTATAAACAGTACCAATTTTGGTTTTCCGCTATCCCCTTCTTCCGGGAAAGTCATATAGATTTCTGCAAAAAGAGAAAGCATAAAGGTAGAAAACAACTGTGGTTTATTCTGAATGTCTGATACCCTTAAAATATTCACAACTCCTTTCCCATCTCTGGTTTCTAATAAATCCTGAACATCAAAGCTTAGCTCTCCAAAGAAATCTCCAGCTCCCTGCTGCTCCAATGCCACAATAGATCTAAGAATTGCGCCTAAAGAAGCTGGCGCTATGGATCCATAGTTGGCTGCAAGCTCAGCTTTTCCTTGTGCATTATCTGTCACATACTGAAGAACTTTCTTTAAATCTTTAAGGTCAATCAGAGGAAGCCCTTTATCATCACAATATTTAAAGACAATAGACATGATACTTTGCTGGGTATCATTAAGTTCAAGAATTTTGCTTAATAAAACAGGTCCGAATTCTGTTACAGTAGCTCTCAACTTTATTCCTTTTCCTCCTGAAATACTCATCAATTCTACGGGAAACCCCTGTGGGGTGTAAGGAAGCTGAGTTTTCGCATATCTTTCTTCTATAATACTATTCATCTGTCCTGCTTCCGCAATTCCGGAAAAGTCACCTTTGATATCCAGGACAAGAGACGGAATCCCCTGATGAGAAAGCTGCTCAGCAAATACTTGCAATGTTTTGGTTTTTCCTGTTCCGGTTGCTCCGGCAATAAGACCATGACGGTTGATTGTTTTTAAAGGAATGGTTACATTCACTTCAGGAACTACTTCTCCATCCAGCATTCCTTTTCCTAATATAATATGTTCTCCCTTTGGAGTGTATCTAGCATTTAATTCTTCAATAAATTGTGCTTTGTCTGCCATTTGATTGCTTTTTTTAACTTATAAATATAAAGATTTTTGTAAAATATTCAGGTATTAAAGCTATACTAAACCAGCCCATTTTTGTTTTTAGCCTTAATAAATGTCTACCTTAGCCACTAAAAATAATGCCATACTTACCTATGACTCTATTTAAAAAATATTTATTCACACTATTTTCGATATTTTTATTTACAACTATTTTTGCCCAAAACCGAAAAAAGTCAACAAAACTTTCCATAAAAGAAGACTTTGTACATTCTTCTACCTCAGTTATCTTCCCTATCCTCTGGTCCGGATTTCAAAGAGAATCCATATATTCTTACGACATGCAGGACCAACATATAGGTGTTAACTATGTACAGAAAAAAGACAAGAAAACGAAGACAACCATCACATTATACCTATATCCCAGAAATGCAATTGACAATCAAATGATGAGGGATTCATTTTCTTCCTATGATTATATTTTCCACCAGATCTCCGATAAAGGTGTAGATTTAAAGCCTTCCTTTGGAAACCTATCCAATGATAGCATAAAAGTCAACTATATTTATTCAGTATTTGACCGTCCAATGGGAACTCTTGATTTTTTTAAAGGAGTAAGATATGCGGATAAAAGCACTCTTCTTTCCATTTATGAATGCGGAGGCTGGAGCTTTAGAAGTCTTATAACCAGTGATGATATGACCAGAGATCAATTGACTGAACTCAAAGATAAGATAGAAAATTACTTTGGAATATTAGAGATTGCATCTAAAAAAACTCTTCCTATTGATCAGACACCCAATATCATCTTGTCTCCAGTTATTAAAAGAGATTCTATGATGACTAATGCCGTACTTACTGCAGCTCATGCTAAAATAGAATGGCTTGGTAAAAATTTAGAAAAGAAAGAGCTTTTAACAGGCTTCAATGATATGAAAATTGAATCTGAAGTGTATGCTATTGAGAAAATGATTGAGTTCTACAAAGCTCATGAAAAAGATTGGCCAATGCATGAGGACACTAAAAAATATCTTAGTGAAATGGCCAGAATTGTTGATCATGGAAGAATCAAAGACCATATTCATTATAAGTATGATGGAAGGATCGATTATGAAGAAGGTATAGCCCGAAAAGATGATTATATACAATTCAAAATAGACAAAGATATTTCAGAAAACACCAATGAAATATTCTATAAAATATTTTACAGACTAGAGTAAATAGGATTTCATGTACCTAGTTTACAGAAAGAACATGATAAAAAACAGCATTTAGGGATTACCATTATGTAAGGCATCCTTTTTGCTGAAAAACATGCCGTATTAAACATTCGTTTAACATAAGTATTGAAAGAAACTATCAATTGAATTTAACATTTGATTTAGAATTTATCTAATACTTTGTATCTTTAACTATTAAAAAAATACCCAATGAAAGTTGAACAAATATATACGGGCTGTCTGGCTCAGGGGGCCTATTATATTGTATCAGAAAATGAAGCTGTCATTATAGATCCTTTAAGAGAGGTTAAACCTTACCTGGATCGTCTGGAAAAAGACAATGTCACTTTAAAATATATTTTTGAAACTCATTTCCACGCTGATTTTGTTTCAGGACATTTAGATTTAAGTAAAAAAACCGGAGCTCCGATTGTATACGGTCCTACGGCAGTACCTGAATTTGAAGCAATTATCGCAGAAGACCATCAGGTTTTCGAAATTGGAAAAGTAAAAATAAAGGTACTTCACACTCCAGGACACACGATGGAGAGTACAACCTATCTTTTAATTGATGAAAATGGCAAGGAAACAGCCATCTTCACAGGAGATACTCTATTTTTAGGAGATGTAGGAAGACCGGATCTTGCACAAAAAGCAACAAACCTTACTCAGGAGGATCTTGCAGGGATTTTGTATGATAGTCTTCAGAACAAAATTATGCCTCTGGATGACAGCATCACTGTTTATCCTGCTCACGGAGCTGGTTCTGCATGTGGAAAAAATATGCAGAAGGAGACTGTAGATATTTTAGGTAATCAAAAAAGAACAAATTATGCACTTAATCAACCTGATAAGGCTTCTTTCATCAGAGAGGTACTTGATGGGTTGACAGCACCCCCAAAATATTTCGGAATGAACGTAGCCATGAACAAAGGTGGTTATGAAAGCCTGGATACAGTAATGGACAAAGGGCTAAACCCAATTTCTCCTGAAGATTTCGAAGCAATGGCTGAAGAAACCGGAGCTCTGATTCTTGATACAAGAGGAGCTGCAGATTTCCATAAAGGTTTTGTTCCAAACTCCGTCAATATTGGATTAAAAGGTGATTTTGCTCCTTGGGTAGGAACTTTAATTGTAGATGTTAAACATCCTTTATTATTGATAACAGATGAAGGAACTGAAGAAGAAGTCATCATCAGATTAAGCCGTGTAGGTTTTGATAATGTAGTTGGATATCTGAAAGGAGGTTTTGAAGCCTGGAAAAATGCAGGGAAAGAAATTGATGAAGTGAAGAGGATTACTCCGGCAGAATTTGCAGAGCAGTTTACAACTGATGCCAAAATAATTGATGTGAGAAAACTGACGGAATATTCTGCTGAACATATTGATAATGCTTACAACAGACCTTTAGACTCTATCAGTGACTGGGTCCGTCATCTTGACGACTCTGAACATTTCTTCCTACACTGCGCCGGTGGATACAGAAGCATGATTGCCGCAAGCATCCTTAACTCACACGGAATCAGAAATTTCACTGAAATAGAAGGAGGTTTTAATGGCATTAAAAAAACAGAAAAACTTCCTACAACAGACTTTGTATGCCAATCCAAAACATCCTAACAATATGAAAGTTACGATTTTTGGAATTACTATAGCTTCTATTTTAGCATTAAACAGCTGTAAAACAACTCATTATATTGATGTTCCTAAGACTAGCATTAAGGAAGTGGTGACCAGCTCAGGTGTAACATTAGTAGATGTAAGAATTCCCGAGCAATATGCAGCAGGAACAGCTAAGAATGCCATCAATATTCCATTGGCAGAAATTCAGAACAATATTGAAACGCTGAAAGGCAAAAAAGTAGTTGTTTTCTGTAATAAAGGAGTACAGGCAGATCAGGCTATGGAAATTTTAAAGAAAAACGGAGTGGAAGCTTATGATGGAACGAGTTGGAAAAATGTAAAAGGCATCCAGGACGAAGCTGATAAAAAGTAAACTATAAAACTCAAACTATGTCACAAAAATTTCAGGAAATCATTGAATCCGAAAGACCGGTACTTATTGACTTTTTTGCCACTTGGTGCCAGCCTTGCAAAGTTCAGTCTTCGGTTTTAAATACAGTAAAAGAAAATATAGGTGAAGGAGCCAGAATCATCAAGGTAGATGTAGATCAATACCCCGCTCTCGCAGCACAATACGGGGTAAGAGGTGTTCCTACTTTAGCCGTTTTCAAAAATGGAGAACTTCTATGGAAAGAAAGCGGTGTACATGATGTAAATACATTGACGCAACTTCTGCAACAATATATTTAAAATTAAATAAGGCTGAGTTTGATGAACCCAGCCTTATTCTTTTATAAATCCATTGAGAAATGATCTCTGTCGTTTAAAAATTGGAAGTGAGTCCTGAAATCGTTCAATTCATTCATATCCAGTTCTGCAGATACAATATTGCCATTTTTATCAGAAATTTCTCTTCCATCAGCAAAAAAACAGTGAGAACTTTCCTGATAAAACAAATTATTCCCATCTGTTCCAATTCGGTTTAACCCAAATACAAAAGAGAGGTTTTCAATAGCTCTTGCTTTTAAAAGATGCTCCCAGGCTCCTACTCTTTTCTCCGGCCAGTTCGCTACATATAAAATAGCATCATAATCATCATTATTCCTTGCAAACACTGGAAAACGAAGATCATAGCAGACTTGAAGTAAAAATCGTATTCCTTTATATTCTACAATGACTCTGTTTTTACCAGGAGAATATACTTTATCCTCTCCTGAAAAGGAAAACAGATGTCTTTTATCATAAAATGTAACCTCTCCATTGGGTTGTACAAAATACATTCTATTGTAAAAATGACCATTTTCTTCTACAGGAGCACTTCCACAGAATGCTGCATTTTTTTCTTTTGAGATCTTTTTCAAAAACTCCAGAGATTCTTCATTTCTGTCGGAAACTTCTGATGCATCCATACAAAAACCTGTTGAAAACATTTCAGGAAGAAGGAATAAATCTGCTTCAAGAGTTTCAAGCTCATTCTTTATGATGTTAAAATTTTCAGTTTTATTTTTCCAGATGATATCCAAATTGAGCCCTACAATCTTCATCTTTATCTATTTTTTAATTATTTTAATATCTGAAGTATAAAAATACGCCTTTTAAGTCTAATAAGAAAAAGAGATCTATAATTCTTAATATTTATTAAAGTCTTCTATTTTTGTATCATTCAATACCTTTCGGTTTCATTTTTGATACAGGTTATTTTTATTAATATCATTAAAAATTGTGAAATTTATGAAGAAATTGGTTTTTATGGTGATGATTTTCTTTTTTGGAATCACGGCTAATGCTCAAGCGTGGACTGGAAAGGGAGATCAAAAAATTCAACTGGGTCTGAGTGCCTGGGGATATGGAACCGGAATAACAGGAACCTACGATTATGGATTGAATAAACTCATATCTGTTGGAGCCGGTCTTAACGGGTATTTCAGTAATTACAAAAACAACGACAAGGATAATCGGGTATTTGTTTTCGGAAGACTGAATTTCCACCTACAGGAAGCATTAAGCCTTCCGCCAAAGCTGGATATTTATCCGGGAGTTGATATAGGGGTTGTTGGAAAAGACTTTGGAATTGGTGCTCATATCGGTGCACGTTACTTCTTTACAGAAAGAATTGGAGTGTTTGCAGAGGTAGGTAATAACGGAAGTCTTGGAGTTTCATTCAATTTATAATCAAATAGTCCTGAAATATGACAAAGCTTCTCGTTTTGAGGGGCTTTTTTATTTGGCATAGTTTTGATAATTGTTACCTTTGCAAATTAAAATCTAAAATCTATTAATGGAAATAGCAATCAAACTCTTCCAGTTCATTCTGAGTATTTCTATACTTGTAGTTCTTCATGAGCTTGGGCACTTCTTACCGGCAAAATGGTTCAAGACCAGAGCAGAGAAATTCTTCCTGTTTTTTGACCCTTACTTCTCCATATTCTCTATGAAGAAAGTGAACGGAAAGTGGAAATATAAATTCTTCTCACAGAATCTACCTGACACTGAAGTGATAGAGGTAAACGGAAAAAAGGAAGAAGTTCCTATCGATATATCAAAACTTTCTGATGATGATTGGAGAAAATATCCGGAACAAACTAAGTATGGTATTGGATGGCTTCCTTTCGGAGGTTATGTAAAAATAGCCGGAATGGTAGACGAAAGTATGGATACCGCTCAAATGAAAAAACCAGCTGAATCTTGGGAATTCAGATCTAAACCAGCTTGGCAGAGATTGATCATCATGCTGGGCGGAGTTACCGTAAACTTTTTCTTAGCTTGGATTATATTCTCAGCTTTAGTTGGGAAAAACGGAGAAACAATTTTTGACGCTGATAAAATCAATACACCACTTCATTATACTGCTGCAGCCAAGAAAATGGGCTTCCAGGATGGTGATAAAATATTGAAAGTTGACGGAAAAGTGCAGAAAGATTTCAAAAAACTAGCGCTAGATGTCTTATTAAGTGATGAAATAACTGTTTCAAGAAACGGAAAAGAAGTTACTTTCCCAACCAGTGATGATGGAAAAGTAATGGCATTTCACGATCCGGAACCAAGATCATTCCTTACTCCAAGAATGTCTCCTATTATTGATACTATTGTTACTCAATCTACAATGGATGCAGGGTTAAAACTTGGTGATAAGATTGTTGCCATCAATGGAAAACCCGTTTCTTATTATGATGAAGTAAAGCCTTTGGTAGTTCCAAATGCAGGTAAAGTAGTAGATTTCCAAGTATCAAGAAACAATCAGATTCAGGATCTTAAAATTCCGGTATCTAAAGAAGGAACTATTGGAATTCTTTCTTTCAAGGAAGCTGAGAAATTTATGGTTCACAATGAATACAGTTTCTTTGGTTCTATAAAAAGAGGATTTACGCTTACAATTGAGAGTTTAACATATCAAATCAAACAGTTTAAGTTAATCTTCAACAAAAAAATCCAAGGATATAAGAAAGTAGGCGGTCCACTTGCTATTGTAAAGAATATGCCGGTAAGTAAAGATGCACAAGGTGGAGTTTCTATTGATTGGACAGCATTCTGGGGCTTCACAGCAATGTTCTCCGTATGGTTGGCATTCCTGAATCTTATTCCTATTCCAGGACTTGATGGTGGGCATGTTATATTTACCCTCTATGAGATGATCGTAGGAAAACCAGTTCCACAAAAAGTATTGGAAAACGCTCAGATGGTGGGAGTTATCTTCCTTTTAGGATTAATGGCTCTTATTTTTGGTAGTGATATTATTAAAGCCATTACAGGAACTTTATAATTTTTTGAAAATTTTTCTGAAAAATATTTGCAGGGTATAAATATTCGTCCTATATTTGCACCACTTAAAACAAAGGACATTCCTCCTTAGCTCAGTTGGTTAGAGCATCTGACTGTTAATCAGAGGGTCGCTGGTTCGAGCCCAGCAGGAGGAGCAAAAAAGACTTACAGAAATGTAGGTCTTTTTTTATTTCTATAAGTAAACCGGATCATAAAGATTTGAGCAACTTTATTGAAAATTCAAAAAAGCTATTGGATCAGATCCAAAAATTGGGAACCGAGTACAGTATCACTAAAGAAAAAATCAGAAAAGAAAATCTAAAGTCATAGATTTTTGTTTTTCTCAAATACCTTGAAATTTTGAACAGGAGCCAAGTGGCTGAAAAGAACAAGAAATTCTCAAGCAGTAAAATGTATTTTTAACGGTTTCTCCACATAAGGCTTTTATTCATCGATAAATGAGCTTAAAAAGTATTTTTAAACGTAAGTCCTATTTATAGAAAAATACGTCAAATTAAGCCCATTATGACCCAATTTCTGAGATCTGAATAAAAGGATAGAACTGTTGAAGTAAAAAAGATAAATATCTTTTACATCTCTAAATAAGTTTAATTGATTTTCCTTATCAGATCGAGTTTTAAAGATTAGTAGAATAAGGCTTACTGATGGTAAGAATTATTATAAATTTAGAAATAAAAAATCTTTGCCCTTTCAGTACAAGTATTCATTAATAGTTTCTGGCCACAGTTTAAACATATATTGCTTCAAGAAAAACTCTTTTAAGTACAGTTTTTATCATCCTACTTTAATTCAAAACAATTTTATTGAAATTTAATTTATTGAAAAATAAACCAATAGCAATTTTCATTAAATATTAAGCCATAAAAACTTGCATGGTACGGATATTCATACTATATTTGCACCACTTAAAACAAAGGACATTCCTCCTTAGCTCAGTTGGTTAGAGCATCTGACTGTTAATCAGAGGGTCGCTGGTTCGAGCCCAGCAGGAGGAGCAAAAAGACTTACAGAAATGTAGGTCTTTTTTTATTTCCAAATATTCTATAAATTAAATTGGATCAGGCACAAAACTTGGGGATCATTACAAAATCTATATCTTTCGCCGAAGAAATAAATTATTTTAATCGCAAAGAAAGATAATTCAGATATTTTATTTTAGGAAGCTAAGAATTGCGACCTTGTCGCTGAAGAAGCTTTATGAATATACATTCGCTTAGATAGTATCAATGAAATTGATTCCATTCTTTGCTCCCTTAAAAGTATGAAATAAGATGCTAAAAAATTTGCGTCAAATTAAACTCAATAAATACAGACAATACATCACCAACTTTTAAGATTGATCCATTAAATTGGAGATGGTGGATCAATAATTGGCTAGTTCAATCTAAATTTTCATCATCATTACTTTTATATTTTCAATTTTAAATGTATTTCATTACAATTTTTCTTTAAGGACTTTAAATAAGCTCATTTTTTCTCGAAATACTTCTGAAGCTAGGGTTTTATATAGCTAATGCTTTTTTGAAGGAAAAAAGGCGTTAATCATAGATGATAGACATCTTGATCATGAGTAATGAATAATAAGTAATGAGTAATTTCTGATAAATGATACATATTGGTGTGATGTAATGATGCCAGGAGTATATCTGTTATAGAATAAAGAATAGAAAACAAAAAAGTAAAGAACGAATAAAAAAACAGTGATAGGAATTTAGTAACAGCAACACTGGAATATAAGTATCATTACTCATTGCTGATTGCTGATTACTCATTACTGATGTTTTCTCTTTTCTTTCCCCTGGGTATAAAAGTATAAAGCAAAAAAAAGTCTCACACATTGCTGTATGAGACTTTTAAAAATAAAATAAAAACTGGCGGCGGCCTACTCTCCCGCGTTAGCAGTACCATCGGCGCTGGTGGGCTTAACTTCTGTGTTCGGAATGGGAACAGGTGAGCCCCACCGCTAAAACCACCCTAAAGGTTGTATATAAGGTTGCAGGTTATAGGTATTAGATTGTAGGTTTTCCCTACTACCTGATAGCTACCATCTGCTACCTGTTTTAAGCGATAAAAACTTTCACAAAGACAAAACCTTTACTGCGCATAAAGTACTTGTCTATTTATATATTATATTATAGATTACAGCAACCAATAGGCTATAAATCTACGGGTAATTAGTACTACTTGGCTATGACATTACTGTCTTTACACCTATAGCCTATCAACGTCGTCATCTACAACGACCCTTAAAAGATGTCTCATCTTGAGGCGAGTTTCGCACTTATATGCTTTCAGTGCTTATCTCTTCCAAACGTAGCTACTCAGCGGTGCACCTGGCGGTACAACTGATACACCAGAGGTTTGTTCAATTCGGTCCTCTCGTACTAGAATCAAGCCCTCTCAAACATCTAACGCCCGCAATAGATAGAGACCGAACTGTCTCACGACGTTCTGAACCCAGCTCGCGTGCCACTTTAATGGGCGAACAGCCCAACCCTTGGGACCTTCTCCAGCCCCAGGATGTGACGAGCCGACATCGAGGTGCCGAACCTCCCCGTCGATGTGAGCTCTTGGGGGAGACTAGCCTGTTATCCCCGGAGTACCTTTTATCCTATGAGCGATGGCCCTTCCATACGGAACCACCGGATCACTATGTCCTGCTTTCGCACCTGATCGACTTGTTGGTCTCACAGTCAAGCACCCTTATGCCATTACACTCTACGCACGGTTACCAAGCGTGCTGAGGGTACCTTTGAAAGCCTCCGTTACTCTTTTGGAGGCGACCACCCCAGTCAAACTACCCACCACGCAATGTCCTTCTAAAAGAAGTTAGGCTCCAAGTAAGTAAAGGGTGGTATTTCAACGTCGGCTCCACAAACACTAGCGTGCCTGCTTCAAAGCCTCCCACCTATCCTACACATTACTTACTCAAAGTCAATACGAAGTTATAGTAAAGGTTCACAGGGTCTTTTCGTCCCATTGCGGGTAATCGGCATCTTCACCGATACTACAATTTCACCGAGCTCGTGGCTGAGACAGTGCCCAGATCGTTACACCATTCGTGCAGGTCGGAACTTACCCGACAAGGAATTTCGCTACCTTAGGACCGTTATAGTTACGGCCGCCGTTTACTGGGGCTTCAGTTAATGCCTTCGGTTTAACCCTAAGCACCTTCCTTAACCTTCCAGCACCGGGCAGGTGTCAGACCCTATACAGCATCTTTCGATTTAGCAGAGTCCTGTGTTTTTGATAAACAGTCGCCTGGGCCTCTTCACTGCGGCCACCATTGCTGATGGCGTCTCTTCTTCCGAAGTTACGAGACTATTTTGCCTAGTTCCTTAGCCACGACTCACTCGAGCACCTTAGGATTCTCTCCTCGACCACCTGTGTCGGTTTTGGTACGGGTTGCTTCACTTCGGCTTTTCTTGGATCAGATTACACTGCAGCAGCTTCGCCCGAAGGCTAGGCCTTGACTATTCCGTCAGTCTCCAGCAGCTACATCCAACCGTCCCCTTTATTCGTGAGCAAGTATGGGAATATTAACCCATTGTCCATCCACTACCCCTTTCGGGTTCGCGTTAGGTCCCGACTAACCCTCAGCTGATTAGCATGGCTGAGGAAGCCTTGGTCTTTCGGTGAGCAGGTTTCTCGCCTGCTTTATCGTTACTTATGCCTACATTTTCTTTTCTATCCGCTCCACAATACCTCACAGTACTGCTTCGGCGCAAATAGAATGCTCTCCTACCAGATGTATCTTAAATACAAATCCATAGCTTCGGTAATATGTTTATGCCCGATTATTATCCATGCCGGACCGCTCGACTAGTGAGCTGTTACGCACTCTTTAAATGAATGGCTGCTTCCAAGCCAACATCCTAGCTGTCAATGCAGTCCAACCGCGTTGCTTCAACTTAACATATATTTTGGGACCTTAGCTGTTGGTCTGGGTTCTTTCCCTCTCGGACATGGACCTTAGCACCCATGCCCTCACTGCCGTAGAACATTTATTAGCATTCGGAGTTTGTCAGGAATTGGTAGGCGATGAAACCCCCGCATCCAATCAGTAGCTCTACCTCTAATAAACTTATATACGACGCTGCACCTAAATGCATTTCGGAGAGTACGAGCTATCTCCCAGTTTGATTGGCCTTTCACCCCTACCCACAGGTCATCCGAAGACTTTTCAACGTCAACCGGTTCGGTCCTCCACTCTGTGTTACCAGAGCTTCAACCTGCCCATGGGTAGATCACAAGGTTTCGCGTCTAATCCTACTAACTATCCGCCCTATTCAGACTCGCTTTCGCTCCGGCTCCGGTACTTAATACCTTAACCTCGCTAGTAAAATTAACTCGTAGGCTCATTATGCAAAAGGCACGCCGTCACAGCTTAATGCTGCTCCGACCGCTTGTAGGCGTACGGTTTCAGGTTCTATTTCACCCTTCTATTCGAAGTGCTTTTCACCTTTCCTTCACAGTACTTGTTCACTATCGGTCTTTCAGGAGTATTTAGCCTTGGAGGATGGTCCCCCCATATTCAGACAGGATTTCACGTGTCCCGCCCTACTCATTTATCATCCAAATATACCTTTCGAATACCGGGCTATCACCGTCTACGGCCGTTCTTTCCAGAACGTTCTTCTAAATATATAAAGACTTTTGGGCTAATCCGCTTTCGCTCGCCACTACTTACGGAATCTCTTCGATTTCTTTTCCTCCGGGTACTTAGATGTTTCAGTTCTCCGGGTTTGCTCCTCTTACGAGGTGACATGTCTTCAACATGCCGGGTTGCCCCATTCGGACATCTGCGGATCAATTCGTGTGTGCCAATCCCCGCAGCTTTTCGCAGCTTACCACGTCCTTCGTCGCCTCTGAAAGCCTAGGCATCCGCCATACGCCCTTAACGATTTCTTTCCTATTTTTAGGTTACTCAAGCGCTTTATGCGCTCGGTTTTCTCTTTGTGATGTCTTTACCGTTAATGTCAATGATCTTAATTTCTTCTCTTCCAACTGATGAACAAATGTTGTTTTTGGCTCCATTCGTAACTTTTAAATCAGTCTTCCAAAACTGTGGAGAATAAGGGAGTCGAACCCTTGACCTCCTGCGTGCAAGGCAGGCGCTCTAGCCAGCTGAGCTAATTCCCCCTCTAGGTGCTGTAGGCTTTACGCTATAGGCTTTAGGCTAAATGCCTACTGCTTCAAGCTTTATGCTTACCGCTTTAATTAGTAGTCTCGGGCAGGCTCGAACTGCCGACCTCTACATTATCAGTGTAGCGCTCTAACCAGCTGAGCTACGAGACT
>NZ_JBYPZJ010000009.1:0-171786 GCF_057815135.1 Chryseobacterium sp. II3a
GTTCCGTTCAAAAATCAATCAGGAACCATCGTAAAAAAAGAACGTGTATCGAAAATGGCGAATCAAAAACTCAAAAAGCTGCTTCATTTATCTGCCATGGCAAGTATACGAGCAGACAAGGAATTAAAAACCTATTTTCTGAGAAAAGTAGAAGAGGGTAAAAATAAAATGAGTGTTCTTAATGCTATAAGAAACAAATTAGTACATCGAATAATGGCCGTAATCAAACGAAAACAGCCATTTTTTCCAAAAGAAGAATTTTTATCAATAAAAAAAACTTATAATACTTGCTTATTAACATAGAAATCTATTGTGGTTAGATTTTTTTTACCACAATAGGCACATAGAATATTGTAATGAGAGGATTTTATATATTATCCTTGATAAAGAATCTTTGGTTTTCTTCTACCTTACAAACAGTTTGTCTGATAGCTCCTGGCACCTTTTCGTTCTCCAACCTAAAAATGAATCCATAAAAAATATTTAAATGAGTCACGTTCTAAATAATTCATTAAATTCGGTATCAACAAAATCTGTTTTTTATGATACAACTTCCTTTATCGAAACTTTCCAATGTGGGAACTACTATTTTCAGCCAAATGACGCAGCTTGCCAATGAAAATGAAGCGATTAACCTTTCTCAGGGATTTCCTGATTTCATGCCGGATTCCGAGTTATTAAACAATGTGGATCTCTTTGTGAAAAAAGGTTTTAATCAATATGCACCTTTGGGAGGAATGATTGGCTTAAAGGAAGAAATTGCAAGAAAAATTGAGAACAGCCACCAGAGTTCTTATCATCCTGATTCAGAAATTACGGTTACTGCGGGCGGAACCCAAGCCATTTTTACTGCTATTGCCACTTTTATCAAAAAGGATGATGAAGTAATTATTTTTGAACCTGCATATGACTGTTATGAGCCTACGGTAGAACTTTTCGGAGGTATTGTAAAACGATTTGAAATGAAAGCTCCAGATTATCAAATCGACTGGACTGCTGTAAAAAGCCTGATCAGTGATCAAACCAAAATGATTATTCTTAACAATCCGAACAATCCATCTGGAAAGATTTTAAAAGAGGAAGATATTAATGAATTGATTCAATTGGTAAAAGGCACTTCGATTCTTATTTTAAGTGATGAAGTGTATGAAAATATTGTTTTTGACGGTAAGCAGCATTTAAGCATCTGTAAATATCCTGAACTTAAAGAAAGAAGTCTTCTTGTGGCTTCATTTGGAAAACTTTTCCATGTTACGGGCTGGAAAGTAGGATATTGTGCTGCTCCCAAAGCTTTAATGGATGAATTCAGAAAGGTACATCAGTTCAATGTTTTTTGTGTGAATACTCCTATCCAGCTTGCTTTGGCTGAGTATATGAAAAACGACGAGCATTATACCTATCTTAACCAGTTCTTTCAGGAGAAAAGAGATTTCCTGAGGAATGGACTTTCCGGAACTTCTTTTGAATTATTAGATTGCGAGGGAACTTACTTTCAGGCTGTAAAATATGCTAAGATTTCAGATAAAAATGATTTCGATTTTGCCAGTGAACTGACAATCAATCATAAGGTAGCCAGTGTTCCGTTTTCTTCATTTTACAAAAACAAACTGAATGAAAATGTGATCAGATTGTGTTTTGCCAAGAAACAGGAAACATTGGAAAGAGCTTTAGAGAATCTTTCAAAGATATAACAATAAGATTACAGAAACATTTTTTAGTTTATTCTCAATAATAGCTTCATTTTAAAGAATAAAGAAGAAAACATATTTAATTTTTCTCTCAAAACAGTGATTTACTATTAAAACTTTTCATATATTCGTAACTTATTAAAAATCAGAATCATGAAAAGAAAATCATTATCAAAAGGAAAAAAACTGGATAAAAAACAGCTCCGAACGATCAATGGAGGACTTTTAATGTGTCTTGATCCTTCATTAAGATGCAGACAATATCATCCGAAGTGTGCAGAAGATCAATGTAAGCCGGACCAACCACGAGAACCTTGGAACTAATTTCACAACAATAACCATAACATCACTATTATGAAAAAACAAACTTCTCTAAAGGCCAAGAAGCTTAGTAAAAAAGAACTAAAAACAATAGCAGGAGGTCTTATAGATTGTATGCCTGCTCAGGAAATTTGCCTGCCTCATATGGAGCCATGTCACTCAAATGTGGATGAGAATGGCTGTGCTATGATTTCTCCTTATTGTGGACAAAAAATATGCAGACCTTAATAATAACCTATTTATTACAATTTGAACTATGAACAAAAAAATTTTATCAAAAGGAAAGCAACTTAGTAAAAGAGAATTAAAAACCATTGCCGGAGGGATGCTCAATTGTATGGAACCGGGAACTCCATGTTCAGGTCCGGATTGTCCGCCAATTAGCACACCAAACGACCCGAGAGATTACTGCACCAAATTCTCTCCACGTTGTGCTCAGGAAGTTTGCAGACCATAAGTCTCACTCATAACCATTAAAAAGCGAGAACATGAACAATCAAAATTTAAACAAAGGAAAGAGATTAGCCAAAAAAGAGCTAAAAATGATTACAGGAGGAGGAGACGTAAGATGTAAAATTTCCGGAGACCGCTGTCATTATTATGGGCCGGGATGCAGAGAAAAAGAATGTCAACCTCCCATCCCTGTGGATCCAATCGATGATCCAATTAAAATTATATAAAACAAAAAGAACCGGCATACTTTACCGGTTCTTCTTATTTTATTTTTCAAAAACTTGAAAATCAAAATATAATTTCATTATAGAAACATTCCTCCCGAAGCTTCAATCCTTTGCCCATTAATCCATCCTGCATCATCAGTACATAGAAATGCCACCACTCCACCAATATCGTCGGGAAGCCCTACTCTTCCTAGAGCCGTTGAACCAGCTACCATATCATTGATTTCTTTATTGTCTCTTACTCTCCCGCCTCCGAAATCGGTTTCAATAGCACCCGGCGCTATTACATTGGCCTTTATTTTTCTGGAACCCAATTCTTTGGCCATATATTTAGTCAGCATTTCCACGCCCGCTTTTATAGAGCCATATACAGATGAACCAGGTGTTGCAAATCTGGCCAATCCTGAAGAAATATTGATAATTCCTCCACCGTCGTTAATGAAAGGCAATAGTTTTTGAGTTAAGAAAAAGACTCCTTTGAAATGAATATCCAGCATATCATCCATCTGCTCTTCCGTTACTTCTGTAATTGGAGCATATAAAGCGGTTCCTGCATTATTGACAAGGTAATCAATAGCAGCATTTCCAGTAGTCTCTTTTACGTAATCAGTAACGTTTTTCACAAATGCATCAAAACTTTTACGATCTTTAGTATCTAACTGAAAAGCTGTTCCTTTTCTGCCCATCGCTTTTATTTCTTCCACTACAGCTTCTGCTTCTTCTTTATTGCTTCTATACGTAATGATAACATCCAGTCCTTTTTGGGCAATTTTAAGGGCTGAGTTTTTACCTAATCCGCGGCTTCCTCCGGTTACCAATACTATTTTTGTTTTTGCTTCCATATTTTTGGTTGTTTTAGTGATACAAAGTTGGGGCATTTACAGCAGAAAGAGTTTACCTAAATCAATCCGAAATTTGCAAAATTCAAATCAGGAGCGAAATTCTAAAGGGGTAAATGTGGTTTTTCTTTTAAAAAAGTTTGAAAAATGGGCAATTTCTTCAAAACCAAGAGCATAAGAAATTTCAGATACATTCCATTGGGTTTGCTTCAAAAGAATTTTTGCTTCCTGAATGATACGATCACCAATAAATTCAGTCGTGGTTTTCCCGGTATTTTCTTTTAATCTTTTATTGAGATAGTTGACATGCACAGATAATCTTTCAGCATAATCATTGGCTGCTTTCAATTGCAATCGCTGCACTCTTGATTCGATAGGAAACTGTCTTTCCAGCAATTCTATAAATAAAGACACCACCCTCATAGAAGCATCTTTTGAAACCGAAATTTTTGTGGCAGGCTGCAGCTTTTGTCCATAATGAATAAGCTCCCATACATAATTCCTGATCAAATCATACTTAAATAGATAATCTGAATCTATTTCCTTTTTTATTTTTTTAAAAAGGACCTCTATTTCATCTGCCAATTCATGATCAATTTCAAATATAGGAACCGCTCCCGGCTGAAAAATAGGCAGATTTTCTAAGGTATTATAAGACGTTTCCTTCATAAAGAAGTCCTCTGTAAATACACAAAAACTCCCTGATTGCCGAGTATCCTCTGGAATCCAATGGTAAGGAACTTTGGGAGTGGCAAACAGCAATGCATTTTTTTCAATGGTAATGGTCTTATCGGCATATTCTGCTCTGTTTTTCCCTCTAATCAAGCTAATCTTGTAATATTTTCGTCTGTTATAGGGCATTTCGGAAGTACTCCTTACTCTTTCAAGGGTTTGAGCAATATCGAATACATTAAAGTGTCCAATATCTTTATGGAGTCCTTTGGGGAATATATCCTCAAGGCTTTTTCCCAGCTTAACGGTCATTTCTCTATAAAAATCTTCTAATGAGGCATGAGCTATTTTCTCCATAATCAATCAGTTGTAAAATTCAAATATACAAAGTTATGAAACAGTGAGATATTAAATAATTATAAACTGCTTGCAGATACTCCGAATTCTTTTTTAAAAGCAAAAGAAAAGTGTGAAAAATCTTCAAAGCCTAGATCAATATAAATATCTGTGGGCCGCTGCTTCTTTTCTTCAATCAAAAACCGGGCTTCCTGTAATCTTCTTTTGATAAGCCATCGATTGGGTGTTTCGTTGAATATTTTTTTGAAATCCCTTTTAAAAGCTGATAAACTACGTCCTGTAAGGTAAGCAAACCTTTCTAAATGCACATTAAACTTATAATTTCTCTGCATAAATTCTTCAAGATCCATGCGCCCAGGAATACCAAAATCAAATAATATATCTGATAATTCCGGATGCAGCTGCAATAAAATAAGCAATAATTCTTCTCTTTTCAAATCTGAAAATGAAATGCTTATTTCTCCGGAATCAGAGTAATAAGGTTCTAATGATAGCAAAAAACTATCGATTAGTGGATCCTTTTTAATTGGAACAAACGCATCTTTTGATGGGTGGTTTTGAAAAGACAGGCTGTATTTTTTTTGAAAATTCTGTAAAAACTGTTCATCAAAAATAAGAATCACCTTTTCGAATTCATTATTGTCTTTTTGCTTATTGTATCGTGCTAAACGGTTTTTTCGTACTATACAGCTATCTCCGGGGTTCAGTGTGTAGTGTTTATTTCCATCATAACCATTCATGGTTCCTTTGGCCAGAAACAAAAAGAAATGCTCCGCAATAAATTGTTCCGGAGAAATGACCGGACCGATAAAACAGGATTTGATTTCCGTTATTTTCATTGTGCTTATTTTATGTTTTTCCACCATTGTTGAAATGGCTGTTTCTCATCATTCAAAATAATCATTTCGCCAATCATAGGAGTAGCCAAACGATAGGGTTTTGATCTGGACAGTTCTGAAATGCGTTCTAATGGCTCATACCAGGGATGTCTGGCCAATGTAAATTTGGAATGGTGTACAGGGAGCATATTCCTTGCTTTCAGTTCCGTAGCAGCTAATGCGACTTCTTCTGGAAGTTCATGTACTGACTGCCATGCTTTATTGTATTGTCCACATTCCATAATTGCCCAATCTATAGTTGGATATTTTTCAGCAATTTTTTTAAAACGTTCGCTATAACCACCGTCTCCGCTATAGTAAATATTCATGGCTGGTGATTGAATAAAAAATGACAGCCATAAAGCCTGTGAACTTTTAAAACCTCTTCCTCCATCATGATGGGTACTTTCTGCATAGATTACAAATCCTGGTTTTACTTCCAGCTTATCTCCCCAGTCTTTTTCAATAATCTGCTGCCTGGTATATCCCCATCTTTCATAATGAGCACCTGCTCCCAATCCACATATTACATATTTAACCTTTGACTGAAGAGCTTTTACCGTTTCATAATCCAAATGGTCATAATGATCATGAGAAAGCAACATATAATCAATCTCAGGCATATCATCTACTGTATAAATATCACTCCCTTTATATGCTTCTACTCCCCAGGGCAGCGGAGATGCTTTTCCACTAAAGACCGGGTCTACTAAAATTTTCACTCCATCCAGCTGCAAAAAGAAAGATGAATGTCCAAACCAAACGATCACATCTTTAGCTGTATTAATAGCTTTCAGATCGGTTTTTATTGATGGTAAAAGTTTTAAAGGCTCTGTGTCCGGGTATTCTTTCATCAATGATCTCCATATTTCTCCAAGAAAACTATAACCTTCAGTGATGGTTGGTTTTTCTTCAAGATTTCTGAATTTACCATCTTTATAATGATAGGATTTTTTCATCAGTTCCAATCTTTCACCTTCAGGCAATGCTCCGAACTGTGGTTTTTTCATATATAAAAAAACAATGAAAATAATCATGGCAAACAGACACAATAAAGCAATGGCTGCTCTTTTCAATATTTTAAAAAATTTCTTCATCGGGCTGCTGTTTTAATGTCTGCTACTTCCAGAATCGACTTACTGTATCCTTTTGAAGTACAGTGAATCATTGCCAGAGCCACTTCCTCCATTTTGCAAATCCAGCCTGGAAAAAACAGATACCATAAAGGTGACAGACTATCAAAAATACGATAAATAAAGCGAACATTTTTTTGTCCTTTTACAGGCTTCATAAAGCCTGGCCGAAAATTATATACTGCATGAAAGGGAAGCCTGAGCAAAGCATTTTCAGTCTTTCCTTTTACTCTTGCCCACATTACTTTTCCTTTTTCTGTGCTGTCAGTACGGTTACCTGAGATGTAGATAAAAGTCAATTTCGTATCGATTTGAGATAATGTTTCCGCAAATGGAATCACAAAATCGTATGTTTTCTTTGTAAAGCTTTCTTCAGTTTCTCCAACAGAGCTTGCTCCTGCACAGAAAAAGCAGGCATCATACCCTTTAAGCTCGGTGGGATAATTTTCTATTTCAGAAAAATCTTTGACAATCAATTCTTTCAACTTCTCGTGCTTATGAATCAGTGGTTTTCTAGCGATTACCAGAACTTCCTCTACAGCCGGATTTCTCAGACAGACCAGCAGAACGCCTTCACCTACCAATCCCGTAGCTCCTGTGATGACTATTTTCATTTTAAATCTGATTAAATTTAATTAAGCTTTTTGCTGTTGCCAATATAGCATCTTCTGCACTTCCTGGCTGCCATCCTAATATTTTTTTTGCTTTTTCACTGCTTGCTTTTTTTACCAGACCTAGATGAGGAACAATCATTCTAATTTTGGGATTAAAAATGGCAATCAATCGTATCATCCAGTTAGGTAATTCTTTTCTTGGAACCTTCGTTGCTGCATCGCCTAAATTCTTTCTGAGAATTTCAGCCACTTCCAGCATAGAGAGCGCTTCTCCTGATACGGCAAGAAAACGTTGTCCATTCGCTTCAGGCATTGTTAAAGCTCTAAAATGAAGATCTGCAACATTCCGCACATCCACATATCCTGTAATGAGCTTGGGACAACCTTTCATTTCTCCGTTGAGCATCTGCTTTATAATTTGAATAGAATGGGCATAATCATTAGACAGAATGGGACCTAGCACTGTTGTTGGATTTACTACTGATAACTCCATTCCATCCCCTTCATTTTGTATAAAATCCCATGCGGCTCTTTCAGAAATGGTTTTAGAACGCTGATAAGGAGCTACTGTATCATTAATTATTGTCCAATCTTCTTCTGTATAAGGGGTATCCTTTAAGGTACCATAACTTACCGCTCCGAAAGCAGAGGTTAATACTACTCTTTTCACTCCAGCTTTCTTAGCAGCACGCAGTACAAAGAGTACTCCGTTTTTAGCAGGGATTACAAAATCATCTTCTGTTTTCGCATCTGTATTCGGGGTAGGTGATGCCGTGTGGATAACATACTGGCAACCCTCAGCTGCATTATCCCAGCTCAATTCATTTTGTAAATCGGCTTCAGTAAAGGATACATCTTCTAAGGAAATTATTCCTCCCTCTTTAAGCATTTCTTTTACCAATTCTGCTTTTTTAAGGGAGCGAAGTGCGGCTTTAACTTTATACCCATTATTAAGCAAAGTAATCATACAATAGCAGGCAATAAATCCTGAACCTCCGGTTACCAAAACGGTTTCTTTTTTTTCCATTTTCTTTACGTATTTATAAAGCAAATTTCTTTATTAAAATATAGATAGAATTTGTTGAAAAGTCCATTTTTATATGTTGAAAAGTTCACCCTATTGAAAAAACTTAATTAAGCCTCAATTACCGATTTAATCATGTTTTATCAAAATGATTGTTATTTTTTCCACAAAACGTGATATATATTGAATTATTTTTATTACATTCGTGTGGACTAACCTACTAAAAATCAGAACTATGAAAAATCAAATTTCACAATTCGGTAAAAAACTTAATAAAAAAGAACTTACTACTATTAGAGGAGGACTCCTTAACTGTATGGAGCCAGTACTTTGTCCAACTCCATATGAACCATGTGAATCTCCATATCCTAATGGCTGTACTATCATTTCTCCTGTCTGCGGACAAAAAGAATGCAGACCTGCACCTATCACTATAGAATAATCATCAAACTTCTTAAAATTATTACTATGAAAAATGCAAAAAAACTAAACAGTAAAGAGCTAAAGTCCATCAAAGGAGGATTACAGATGTGTCTTGATCGTGAAACGGGACGCTGCATAGATACGGGAATAAGATGTGCAGAAAGAGAGTGCAAATATGTACTTGAACCTCCATTTCCATTTTAAAAGATAATCTCTAAACTATAAAAAATCGAAATTATGAAAAATCAAAACTTAAACAACGGAAAAAAACTCAATAATAGAGAATTAAAAAGCATTACTGGTGGATTAAGACAGTGTATAGATCCTATGACCGGCCAATGCAGAGCTTTTGGGTTGGGATGTGCTGAATTACAGTGCAGACCTGTTCTAGAACCATAGGCAACAGGTAATGAAAGAACCTGTTTCTATTTACCTATACTCCGCTCAAATAACAATGGTACGCCCATTTTTAAAATAGAGAAATTATGAAAAATCAAAACCTAAATAACGGCAAAAAGCTGAACAAAAAAGAATTACGATCAATCAAAGGCGGATTACTGCAGTGTATTGATCCGGCCACAGGTTTCTGTACAACTATTGGCCCAAAATGCTTCGAAAGAAGGTGTCAAATCATTATCCATCCACCATTGGATTAAACAGGAACCTCATGTTATTTTTTATAATTTGAGCACTTCCATGAATTTGGAAGTGCTTTTGTTTTTTATAGGTGAAATTACAGATTATTTTAAATAACATATCCGCCAACCACTTTAAGCACCCACTTCCCATTTTCATAATCCGCAGAATAATCATTTTTATAGAAACTTCCTACTTTGTAAATATAAAAACTGTTTGGATTCTTCTCATTTTTTTGTATTGGAGAAATAGTCTCTTCAATAATATCTGCTACTCTGGTATAATAAGTCTGCTTCTTTTTGTCTTCAGATATAAATAATACCTTTTGAGCAGGATTAACCTGATGAAAATATTCACAATCAGTTTTATACACCTGAAATTCATAATCCAAATTTGCAGCCCCTACAAAAGTGTCAGACAGCAGTTGATCATAAAGCCGGGTGAATTTGTTCTCTGATGATTTAAACATAGGGTTTTTATCCTCAAAATCATTGATTCCATCACCGTCTGTATCTTTCTTATGAGGGTTTAGCCCAAAACTATTCTCGAAAATATCGTTATAACCATCGTGATCAGAATCCTGCATCAGATCTTTTAATTTAATTTTGAACAATTTACCATCGCCTAATACTGAATAATCTTTATAAGCAATACGCTCATCTGATTGTAAAGCTTTTACCAAACTTCCTTCGATGTGAAGAAAATCCCCTTGAATGAATGGCCGCTGCTGAAGTTTATTGAAATAATATTGGTTAGGGCTTAGTCCTAAAAAATACGCAAAGGGTTTATTGTTCTCTACTTTAAGAAGCCAGTATCCTAGTCTATTAAGTCCCAGTCCGTACAATATATTTCCTGATTTTTGTTTAGCAAAGCATAGGAGTTGATCAGAAAAATGTTTATCCCATATTGCCAAGCTATTCTCCGTTGTCCCTTCTTTTTCTCTAGTATACTGCTTCTGAAGAGGAAATTCTGTTCTATCAGTTTTAAAGTCTCTATATTTCGTCAGATCAATAATTTCAAGATAACCAGGCTTTTCCTTAAGAATTTGTTTTAGTGTATAAGTTTGGGGTTCATCTTTTAGAATGACAACATCTTCAGTATTTATCTTATCTACGAAACAATTATCTTCAATAGGCTTCGAACATGAAAAGAATAAGACCATAATCGTAAAGTAAATGATTTTCATCGTACAGTTTTTCTCATGAAAGCAAAAAACGCTCCCAAACAATTATGGAAGCGTTTTTTTATAAACTAACTTTAATATTTTTTCTTATACGTTGAATCTAAAGTGCATGATGTCACCATCCTGAACGATATATTCTTTACCTTCTACGGAAAGTTTTCCGGCTTCTTTTACTTTTACTTCTGAACCGTATGTCATATAATCATTATACTTGATTACCTCTGCACGGATGAATCCTTTTTCAAAGTCGGTGTGGATTACTCCAGCAGCCTGAGGGGCTGTCCATCCCTGTCCGATAGTCCATGCTCTAACTTCTTTTACTCCAGCTGTGAAATATGTTTGAAGTTTTAAAAGATCATAAGCTTTTCTGATCAAACGGTTTACTCCCGGCTCTGTAAGTCCTAGTTCATCAAGGAAAATTTCTCTTTCTTCGAAAGTTTCAAGTTCATTGATGTCAGCTTCAATCTGGGCAGCTAATACAACAACTTCTGCTCCTTCATTTTTAGCCATCTCTTCGATCTTAGCAATCCATTCGTTTCCGTTTTTGATAGAATTTTCATCCACGTTGCAAACATAAAGCACCGGTTTATTGGTTAAAAGCTGAACTTCGCCAATGATAGACTTCGTAAAGTCATCCACTGCAAATTCTCTTGCATTTTTCCCATCTTCAAGGAATTTTTGTAAATTTTGAAGCGTTTCGTAAGTCAGGATATCTTCTTTCTTACCGGATTTGATGAATTTTTTAGCTTTTTCAACTGCTTTTCCTACTGTTTCAAGGTCCTTCAGTTGAAGCTCAATATCAATAATTTCTTTATCTCTTAACGGATCTACTGAACCTTCTACGTGAACGATATTTCCATTATCAAAACATCTTAAAACATGAATGATCGCTTCACACTCACGAATATTTGCCAGGAACTGGTTCCCCAATCCTTCTCCTTTGCTGGCACCTTTTACAAGACCTGCAATATCAACGATCTCAACTACAGCTGGCAAAACTCTCTCAGGCTTTACGATTTTCTCCAATTCAAATAATCTCTGATCCGGCACTGAAACGGTTCCCAGGTTCGGTTCAATAGTACAGAAAGGATAGTTTGCTGATTGAGCTTTTGCGTTGCTCAGACAGTTAAAAAGTGTTGATTTACCTACATTCGGCAGGCCTACAATTCCACATTTCATATTGTAAAATTCAAAGTTTAAGGTTTAGGTTTGAAAGTTTGCGGATTAAGATTCAAAATTTTTCATTCTGATTTCCGATTCCTAAACTTTCAGCGTGCAAAGATAGTGAATTTTAAGAGAGTTTCATAATAAAAAAATCTGCCAGCATTCTGGCAGATTTTCAAACAGTTTCGCTTTATGAATGATTTTTATGGATTATCTCCTGTGGCACTCTGAGCCAGTGGTACATCATTCGGAGCTTCCTGTAAAGTTTTATCTAAAGTAAATAAAGACTCATCTGTAGCTCTGTCACCGCCTGCAATTTTCAATTTATCAATCAGGTTCTGAGCTAATGTTTCTTCTTCAATCTGTTCCTGAACAAACCATTGCATAAAATTCCATGTAGCCCAATCTTTTTCAGCCATAGAAAGGTCTACAATTTTATAAATAGCTGTTGTATTGTCTACTTCATGTTTGAAAACACCATCAAAGCAGGCTGTAAGACTTTCAGGATCAGCTGGAGGTGCCGGAATGGAATCTACTTTAGGCTTTCCTCCTCTGTTTAAAATATATTCCATAAATTTAATCGAATGGTTTCTTTCTTCCTGTGCATGACGATAGAGAAAATTAGCAATTCCCTGATACCCTTTATCATCGGCCCAAATTCCATACGATAGAAAAACGTGTGATGCATGAATTTCCTTATTCATCTGATCACTAAGTGCTTTTTCCACTTTTGCGGAAAGTCTTTTAGTATTCATAAATGTTATATTTTGGTGATTATGGAACTGATCATGCAAAAATGATTCCGCGAAGGTTTCTATTTTACTTAAAAATAAGCCTATCAGTTTACAACATTTTGATTTTCATTATTTTAAAATGATAATTTATAGTTATTCTAAAATAAAAGGCTTATAGTCACTAAGGGATTAAGCTCAAAACCTAAGAGGATAATATTGTTGGAATTTAATTTAATGCAAAGGTTTAATGAATAAATGGCTCTATACGTTCGCAGCGGCATTAATACTTAGCAGAGAATATCGCGGAATTAAGGTTACAAAATACCACAAAAAAGGGTTCAACTGTATGTTAAACCCTTTTATATTGATTAAAACTTAATGGCTTTTACAATACCATGATAAGTTTTTCTTTATTTGATTTTTTTGGCCATATAATCACTTTCGTTTCCTAATCTATCAATGGCTTTGATGGCTACTCCGTTCAATTTTTTCCCATTTTTGAATTTTGGAATATCTTTGAAAAGGGTATCCAATGGTAGGATTTCTGTTTGCCAAACTCCGTCATATTGAGTGAATAATACCCATTGGAAAACTTCTGAAGCATTTTTTGTACTCCACCTTGTCTGAGCAAAGCTTCCGTTATCTGTAATAAATAAGGTCGGGGTTTGTAATGGAACGGTTTTGATCCATGGAGATTTCGGAACTAATGCCTTCTCGCTGTAAGGGCCGTTTTTCAGCGCTGGAAGCATTCCTGGATTTTTAGTTAATCCTGCAATACTCCAGTGAATCTCTCCTGCATCATTCTTCAGAATCTTTCTGGAGATATCAATCTGATTCTTGATTTCTGTTGGACGGTCATACGTTTTAATTTCAACAGTATTCAAGCCTGGCCATAAGTGACGTTTCATGGTATTTTCTGACTGCCACCAGTTTAGTAATGCCTCAAATCCCTGACCTTTAGAATCAATTGGCCAGTATAATTGTGGAGAAAAGTAATCTACCCAGCCTTTGTTTAACCATAATTTAGCATCAGCATACAGCTCATCAAACTGAGATGATCCTACAATTCCTGCAGGATATCCAGGTTTCCAGATCCCGAATGGACTGATTCCAAATCTTACATTATTTTTTTCTGCATGAATTTCTTTATAGATACGTTCTACAAATTTATTTACGTTATCTCTTCTCCAATCTGCTCTTGACAGAGTTCCGCCACTGTTTTGATAAGCACTCCAGGTCGCATAATCCGGAAAATCTGCTCCTTTGTTGTAAGTAGCGTACGGATAGAAGTAATCATCAAAGTGAATGGCATCAATATCGTATCTTTTTACGATATCCTTTACTACATTGGATACGTGATCCTGTGTTTTTGGGTTCGCTGGATCAAACCAATACATCCCATTTTTTAATCTTACCACAATGTCAGACATTCTGTTGGCCATTGACATTTTATTGACGTTACCTCCATTGGTGTGGTGGGCACGGTAAGGATTTAACCAAACGTGTAATTCCAATCCTCTTTTGTGGGCTTCTTCAATCCAGAATAATAACGGATCATAGCTGGGATAAGGAGCCGTTCCTGTTTCTCCTGTTAAAAAGTAAGACCAAGGTTCGATATTACTTGTATACAGCGCATCTGCAGAAGGTCTGATCTGAAAAATAGCTGCATTGAAATTATTATCTTTCAGCATATCCAGCATACTAATGGCTTCTGCTTTCTGCTGTTCTACGGTCAGGTTGTTTTTTGACGGCCAGTTGATATTTGCTACACTGGCAATCCATGCACCGCGGAATTCTCTTTTGATCTCCGGAAGGTTGGTTCTGAATGTTTCTTCCGTTGATGTTCCTGTTGTAGGTTTTACTGCTACAGGAGGTTTTGGCTGGGTGGTGGTAGTGGTATTAGGTTTTGTTGTATTTCTAACAGGCGGAGTCTTTGTTACATTGTTCTGAGTAGAACATGAGGTGCTGTAAGACGCTAGAACTCCCATTAAAACGATAAGTTTTAGTTTACTCATTTTCATAGCCGCAAAACTACTTTAAATTAAATTTTAATACTTTGGATATTGTTGTGAAAAAATAAACATTTTTTCCTCTTCTTTAGAAAAAAAGCCTCGAAAAATTCGAGGCTTTTCTATATGATATGATTGTAAATCGAAATGATTACGCTTTCGCTGATCTTTCAACTCTTTTTCTTTCTTCTTCAGAAAGGATTTTCTTTCTCATTCTGATGAAGTTTGGAGTTACCTCGATGGCTTCGTCAGCCTGGATATATTCCATACATTCTTCAAGAGAGAATAAGATTTTTGGTGCAACACCTGTATCTTTATCTTTTCCAGAAGCTCTCATGTTGTTCAACTGTTTTGCTTCTACGATGTTTACTACAAGATCTCCAGGTTTGTTTTGTTCTCCAATGATCATCCCTGTGTAGATTTCCTCACCCGGATCAACGAAGAATTTACCTCTGTCTTGTAATTTAGCAATAGAATATTCCGTAGCAGGACCTGTAGTTTTGCTGATCAACACCCCATTGTTTCTTCCCGGAATAGCTCCTTTGAAAGGCTTATATTCTGTGAAACGGTGAGCCATGATAGCTTCTCCAGCAGTAGCAGTCAGCATTTGAGAACGTAATCCGATCAAACCTCTTGAAGGAATTTCGAATTCCATGTGCTGCATTTCTCCTTTAGTTTCCATAATGTGAAGGTCACCTTTTCTCTGAGTTGCCAAGTCGATAACTCTTGATGCATATTCTTCAGGAACGTCCACTACTAAAGATTCGTAAGGCTCACAGCTAACTCCGTCAATTTCTCTTAGGATAACCTGTGGCTGACCGATCGTCATTTCATATCCTTCTCTTCTCATTGTTTCAATTAAAACTGATAAGTGAAGAATACCTCTACCGAATACTAAGAATGTGTTCGCATCATCAGTTTGCTGAACTCTTAATGCTAAGTTTTTCTCTAATTCTTTTGTTAATCTTTCTTTCAGGTGGTTAGAAGTAACATATTTACCGTCTTTACCGAAGAAAGGTGAATTGTTGATAGAGAACGTCATGTTCAATGTAGGCTCATCAATAGCCGTTCTTTCCAATGGTTCAGGATTTTCAAGATCTACGAAAGAATCACCGATCTGGAATGCATCGAAACCTACTACAGCACAGATATCTCCAGCTTGAACTTCAGTTACTTTTTTCTTTCCTAATCCTTCGAAAACGTAAAGTTCTTTTACTTTACCTTTCAACACTTTTCCATCTGCCTGAGCAAGACCAATCCATTGAGATTCTTTGATCTCTCCTCTTGTTACTTTTCCGATGGCAATTCTTCCTAAGAAAGAAGAGAAATCAAGAGAAGTAATCTGCATTTGAAGGTTACCTTCAGTTACTTTTGGAGCTGGTACATGTTCTAAGATACCATCTAATAATGGTAAAATATCTTCAGTCTGTTCTAATGAAGTGTTGAACCAACCTTGCTTAGAAGACCCGTAGAATGTTGGGAAGTCTAATTGCTCTTCAGTAGCTTCAAGGTTGAAGAATAAATCAAATACCTGATCGTGAACTTCGTCCGGACGGCAGTTTGGTTTATCTACTTTATTGATAACCACTAATGGTCTCAATCCTAATTCTAAAGCTTTCTGAAGTACGAATCTTGTTTGTGGCATTGGTCCTTCGAACGCATCCACCAACAGGATAACTCCGTCAGCCATTTTCAATACTCTCTCTACTTCTCCACCGAAATCCGCGTGACCAGGAGTATCAATTACGTTAATTTTAGTGTCTTTATAAGTAACAGAAATATTCTTGGATAAGATGGTGATCCCTCTTTCTCTTTCAAGATCATTATTATCCATAATTAATTCTCCACTCTCCTGATTTTCTCTGAAAATGTTGGTTGCGTGGATGATTTTGTCAACCAAAGTCGTCTTCCCGTGGTCAACGTGTGCGATAATCGCAATATTTCTAATGTTTTGCATATAGGATTTTTACGAGTGCAAAAATAGTGATTTTTAATGAAAAACAATTTTATTGGATAAATAATTAACATTCTGTTTAAAATACACGTTTACAGAGGCATAAAAAAAAGAGTGTTAAAAAACACTCTTAAACGGTTATGCACATAAAGACGAATCACATGGATCAACTGCCGGTGCATCGCCACATATAATAGCAAAATCACCACAATTACTGGAATCTCCTGTAGGCCATCCCCATCTCAGTGTACAAGTATCGGGATCCTTACATCTCACCATTCCTTTTGCAATTCCTCCTGTCAGAGTTTTCATTTCGTCTCTTGTCATTTTTCTTACATTTTTCATAGTTATAAAGTTTTTGATTGTTGAATGATAAATGTAAGAAAAAACCGGATTCAAAAAATATTTTTTTGAATGAGGTATTCTATATCAATGTCTTATCAAACGGTATAACAGTACAACATCAATTAAAACTACGATGAAAAATTTTACCAGAAAAGACTTTTTAGATACTTTATGATTAAAAATGACCATCCCTGAAGCTGCACCAATAATTCCAATCAATGAAAGACCTAAAAGAGTATTCTCAGAAATCCGCCATTGTTGTCTTTTGGCTTGGAGTTTATCAAATCCAAAAACACCGAAGGTAATAAGGTTAGTGATCAACAGAAAAGGAATCATTCTACAATTAATTTGTTGCAAAAATAAAGTTTAATTTATATCTGGGAAAGTTCTAAGGCTAACGTTTATTACTCTCTACCATGGCTGCAACGTTGATCAAATAAGATTTTATAAATTTGCCTCCTATAAAAATGAATCGATGACAGTATATGATTTAGCAGGAACTTATTCTATCAAAGGAAGTAATCAGGAACTATCTGACCAGTTTTCTTATCAGGGTACCTTAATTTTATCTGTTGATGAAAATGCCAGGATGATTGCCCAGTGGACTATTGGTGATCATATCCAAAACGGTACCGGATTTTACAAAGACAGTATCTTAGTCCTTAATTTTAATTATGAAGGTGATGATCATAACATTTATAAAGGAGTTGCGGTATACCGTTGTTTAAGTAAAGATATATTGGATGGTTTTTGGTCTGAAAAGCATGGAAATCCTTTATATTTAGGAAGTGAATATTGTGTACGTATTCAGAATTCATGGATTTTCAATTAATCTGTTTTTTCATGATCAATACTATTTCGTACAATCTCAAAAGATTTCTATGATTTCTATAAAAAGCCCGGAATTTTATAATTCCAGGCTTTATAAAGTTTTTGATAAAGGCTATAATATTTGGCCCGCATGTTTTCCTTCCTTAAATTCTTCCACCATTTTAGCATTAAAAGCGGGAAGATCTTTTGGGGTTCTGCTTGTTACCAGCCCATTATCTACCACCACTTCCTTATCTTCCCAATGGGCTCCGGCATTGATAAGATCTTTACTGATTGATTTTACGGAAGTCATATGTCTGCCATTGACTACCTTTGCGTTGATTAAAACCTGTGGCCCGTGGCAAATAGCTGCTACTGGTTTATTCTGTATAAAAAAATCTCTTACAAATGCCAGTGCTTGCCCATTCGTTCTTAACTGATCAGGATTGATCACTCCGCCGGGCAGGACCAAAGCATCATAATCAGCAGCCTTCACTTGATCCAATGTTTTGTCAACATGATAATCTTTTCCCCAATCTTTTTCAGCCCATGATCTGATGGTTCCTGCTTCAGGACTTACAATATGAGCTGCCCATCCCTGCTGCTCCAAATATTCTTTGGGTGATTGAAGTTCGCTTTCTTCAAAGCCGTTTGTCGCCAGAATTGCAATTTTTTTTGACATGATATTAAAATTTTGGGTGTTATCTTTAATGAAAAGAAAAAATAATGCCGTCTGGGTGTTATAAATTACTAAAAAAGGTTAAAAATATACACAAATACAAAGAGCTGCCTTAGAAGGACAGCTCTTGATTTATATAAAGTATTATATTACCTTATTTTTTTGCTTTTACATCGATAGCAATTTCTATGTCTTTGCTGATCATCCATTCTGCAGGATCAGTTTCAGTAGTTCCAAATTTGATTCCCCAGTCTGTTCTGTTTACTGTGAATTTAGCCTGAATAGCTGCTGTATTATCTACTACATCTACTTTAGCCGGGAAAGTAACATTCATTGTTTTACCCATTAATGTCAGGTTTCCGCTTACAGTTTTGTTAGCTCCTGCTACAGCATCCTTTGGTGCTTCTTTTAGGTCTGCTACACTTGTAATTTTAAAGTCTGAAGCTGGATTTTTCGCTACATCAAAGAAATCTGGGTTCTTAAGGTGAGCTTCAAGATCTGCTGGTTTTTTATCTTTTTCAGTTACTGAAGCAGGATCTACTTTAATAGAAGTCATATCAATATTGAAGTTTCCAGCTACTACTTGTCCACCTTCAATGCTTAAATCTCCTGATTTTACATTAAGAGTTCCCCAACGTGGAGCAAAACCTCCTTTGTGGAAAGCTTTCCAGTTGACTACAGAAGCTGTAGTATCTACTGCTAATACTTCACCTTTGCTCTCAGCAACGGCTTGTTCGGTAGCTACTGATGTATCTGTTTTTTCTTTATTCGTACATGATGCAGCCATCAATCCTACTGCTACTAATGCAATTACGCTAATTTTTTTCATATTATTGAACTGTTTAAAAAAGTTTATTGTTTTCGGGTACAAAAATAGACAAACCTTATGGGTCTTCTCTTATCATACATCAAGAAATGTAAATTTCGCTACCAACGTTAGGAATTGTAATATGGTGAGAAATAAACGAAAACTGAAATATTTATTTCATTATTCTATTTTGAATTTTATATTGTTCAACAAAATCACTGTTTTTTTTAACATATCCCTGATATTCTAAAAAATATTTTTATGTTAAATCCCTAAACCAAGAATAATTTATATATTTAGTCTCACAAACTAAAATTATACCATGAAAAATTTAAAAAAAATCACGAAAGAAAATCTAAAATCAATTAAAGGTGGAATTGATTTTTGTAAAGCTGGTTATATGTATGTTTGCGAAGACATAAGCGTATGTGACCCAATGCTAGGTGTCCCTTGCTCTTGCAGATGCATTCCGATTGTATAAAACAGATCCCTCTCCCAGAGGGATCTGTTTTGCTTTATACAGAGATTTCAAAATTCACTACCTTCGTTTCAATCAAATCAAAAATATGAATCCGCAATTATTTGAAAAAGTAGATGACTATATCAGTAATCTGATAGCTCCTGAAGATATTGTACTTCAGGAAACCATCCAATCTCTGGATGCAGCTGCCATGCCACAAATCAGTGTAACCCCGGTACAAGGGAAGTTTCTTCAACTGATGCTTCTCTCCTGTAAAGCTAAACGTGTATTAGAATTGGGTACTCTTGGGGCTTACAGTACCATTTGGATGGCCAGAGCGCTTCCTAAAGATGGTAAAGTGATTACCGTAGAATTTGATCCTCATCACGCTGATATTGCCACTCAAAACATTACAAAAGCAGGCCTTTCTGATCAGATTGATTTACGGATCGGTAAAGCAATGGATGTATTGCATGAACTTATTGCTAAAGGTGAAGAAGCTTTCGACTTTATTTTTATTGATGCCGATAAACCGCCTTATACCGAATATTTTGAACTGGCATTACAATTATCTCATCCGGGAACCATCATTATTTGTGATAATGTCATCCGGGAAGGTCAGGTTTTGGATGAAAACACCCATGATGAGAAAGTGAAAGGCGTACAGCGTTTTAATCAAATGCTGGCTAACAATCCAAAAGTTACCGCTACGATTATGCAAACCGTAGGAGCAAAAGAATATGATGGAATGGCAATAGCAATTGTCCATTAATTCTTAGAATCAAATTTAAAGTAAAAACTATTCAAGGTGGGGCAACCCGCCTTTTTTCGTTTTAAAATCCTATTTTAGCTATCCGAAAACAGAACAATGACGACCGTAGAATTTATACAGAAGCAGCTCAATATTTCTGAGAAGAGCATCAACAATACGTTACAATTATTAGCAGAAGACTGTACCATTCCTTTTATTTCCCGTTACAGAAAAGATAAAACCGGAAACCTGGATGAAATACAGATTGAGCAGATCGCCAAGATCAGCAAACAGTTTGAAGAGATTGTCAAAAGAAAGGAATCTATTTTAAAATCGATAGAAGAGCAGGATGCTTTAACTCCTGAACTGAGACAAAGAATTGAAGAAAGTTTTGATATTCAGGAACTGGAAGACTTATATCTTCCTTTTAAGAAGCGTAAGAAAACGAAGGCTGATGCTGCTAAGGAAAAAGGATTAGAACCTTTAGCGAAAATCATTATGAGCCAGAAAAATAATGATATCCTGTTACTGGCTGCCAAATACCTGAACAATGAAGTTTCTTCTGAGGAAGAAGCGCTTCAGGGAGCAAGAGACATCATGGCCGAATGGATCAATGAAAATATGTATGTCCGTAAAAACCTGCGCCGTTTGTTCCAGCGTAAAGCTGTTGTCACCTCTAAAGTGGTGAAGGCTAAAAAGGATGAAGAAGATGCCCAGAAGTTCTCCCAGTATTTCGAATGGGAAGAAAACCTCAGCAGAACACCTTCTCACAGGCTTTTGGCGATGCTGAGAGCAGAATCGGAAGGTTTTGTGAAAACCAATGTGGGAATTGACAAAGAAGAAGCCATCGATTTTATTGAAAAAGCGATTATCAAATCTAATAATGAAAGCTCTGAACAGATTGCTTTAGCCATTAAAGATAGCTATAAAAGACTGTTAGAACCTGCTATTTCCAATGAAGCTTTACAGGAAGCTAAAGAGAAAGCCGATAAAAAAGCGATTGAAATCTTCTCTGAGAATCTGAGTCAACTGCTTTTAGCTCCGCCATTGGGAGAAAAAAGAATTCTGGCGATTGATCCAGGTTACAGAAGCGGCTGTAAAGTGGTTTGTCTGGATGAAAAAGGTGATCTTCTTCATAATGAAACCCTCTACCCTCACGCTCCGCAGAATGAATCCGGGATGGCCATGAAAAAGATTCGTTCTATGGTGAATGCTTATAATATTGAAGCGATATCTATCGGAAATGGAACAGCAAGCCGTGAAACGGAATTTTTTATCAAGAAAATTGCTTTTGATAAGCCTTTACAGGTTTTTGTGGTTTCTGAGGCAGGAGCCTCGGTATATTCTGCGAGCAAAATTGCCAGAGATGAGTTTCCAAGCTATGATGTAACCGTTCGTGGTGCCGTTTCTATCGGAAGGAGACTTTCTGATCCGTTGGCTGAACTGGTAAAAATTGATCCGAAATCCATTGGAGTTGGACAATATCAACATGATGTAGACCCAACTCAATTAAAGAATGAACTGGATTCTACTGTGATGAAATGTGTGAATTCTGTTGGAATCAATTTAAATACAGCTAGTAAATCTCTATTAAGCTACGTTTCCGGAATTGGAGAGAAAATGGCTGAAAACATTGTGAATTACCGAGCTGAAAACGGTGCTTTTGAAGACAGAAAGCAACTTAAAAAGGTTCCGAGACTTGGAGAAAAGGCTTTCCAGCAGGCGGCAGCGTTTGTACGAATCAGCAATTCAAAAAATCCGCTGGATAATTCTGCTGTACACCCTGAAGCGTATGGCATTGTAGAAAAAATGGCTAAGGATCTTGGTATTAAAGCTGATGAACTGATTGCCAACAAGGAAAAAATTGCATTGGTAAAACCTGAAAATTATATTACAGGAGACATTGGGATCCTGGGAATTAAGGATATTTTAAAGGAGCTTGAAAAACCAGGCTTAGATCCAAGAAAAGCAGCCAAGGTATTTGAATTTGATCCTAGCGTAAAAAGCATTAAAGACCTGAAAATAGGTATGATTCTACCGGGAATTGTTAACAATATTACCGCTTTCGGATGTTTTGTAGACCTTGGAATTAAAGAAAGCGGGCTGGTCCACATTTCACAGCTTAAGGGCGGATTTGTTTCTGATGTAAATGAGGTTGTGAAACTGCATCAACATGTGAGAGTAAAGATAACTGAAGTGGATGAGGCAAGGAAAAGAGTGCAGTTGAGTATGATTCTATAAATGCTTTATTTATTATTTTAACCATTAAATAAAAAGACTTTGAGTTATAAAAATCTAATTTTCGATCTGGATGGAACATTATGGGATTCCAGAGCTACGATTATCAAAATATGGAATGATGTTTTAGGTAAGCATCAATTGATCCAAAAGGAACTGAAACCTGATGATATGAATCAGTATATGGGCTTACTGGCACATGATATTCTGAAGGATATGCTTCCCGGAATTTCAGACCTGCAGATTCAGGAACTTCTTTCTGAAGTGGTAACCGAAGAAAATAAAGTATTGGGAATACAGGGTGGTATTCTTTATCCCAGTGTTGAAGAGACCTTGAAAAGCCTTGCCAATACAAACAACCTTTTCATTGTAAGCAATTGTCAGGACGGCTATATTGAATCGTTTTTAGAATATTACCAATTCAATAATCTCTTCGTAGATTTTGAATCTCATGGGCGCACTCAAAAAACGAAGTCAGAAAACATACAGCTTCTCATGGAAAGAAATGGATTATCTGTTGAAGATTCTGTATATGTTGGTGATACTCAAACTGATTACGATTCTGCGGCTTCCAACGAACTCGCTTTTATTTTCTGTGAATATGGTTTTGGAAAGCTCTCCAGCCCACATGAAGCCCAGATTTCAGGTTTCTCTGATTTAAAAAATTATATTTAAATAAAAACCGACTTACGTTTTGTGAGTCGGTTTTATTTTGATGTGACCTTTTGTATTGGCATTTCAATAATTCCGTTATGAGGTGGAGAGGTCAAAAAACTAGATATAAAATACTCATTCTTCCTTTTAATTAATGTTAATAGAGGTGGGAGATTTTCATTTCCTCCTTCTATTATTCTTTTGGTAAAAAACTCTATAGAATCTTTATTAGTTGTAGCGAAAATTCCTCCAAAATATTCCTGATAGTTATCATCCTTATCATACCTTTTACCTTTATTATCTGCCAACCAACTTTTAAATATACAACTATCTGGATTTACCATGTTTAGCTCTGCATAAGAAATAGATTCCCTCCCCCAACCATCAATTACATCATTATTTTCCATAATATATAAGCCTTTCCACTTTTGAAATAATTTTTCAGATATAAACTCATCTTCTCCTTTCAGTTCGTATTCTAAACTTAGTGTATCTTTATTTTCTTTTTTATTATCATTTTGATTTTTTAGCAATGTAGAATTCTTATGTTTTTCATTTACCGGACTGTCTGTTTTTGTGCATGAAAATATCTGTATCAGCAACAATATGCCCAATAATTCAATGCTTATTTTATAAATTCCTTTATTTGTTTGAATCATCTATTTATTACTCATTTCATCAGAATTTAATTGATTTTTTTTAATCATGGGAAGAATATGTTGTTTAAAATAATTCATCTCTGTAACATTCATCTTTTGAGTCAGCTCCTTTCCAAAAATAGAATTAATATTTATAAAACTTTTATTTATCGTTTCAAAACTGGTATAAAATGAAGGTCCAAGCTGTACTTCTATTTTGGGCATCCTATCAATCTTTTTAACCAGTGGAAGATATTTTATTTCTTTTTGTGCCTCAGGCTTTAAAAGTAATAGATCTTTCTCTTTAGTCTTTATGTATCCTAAATTCATATCTAAAAAGTCTTCATCAACAAAATACCCTTGTGAAACTTCAAAAATATAATCTACCAATGAAGAATCATTATATTTTACACTTTGCTGAATAAAGAAATAAGGATCATTTAAAAACATTTGAATGAAAAGGTTTTCATACAGTTCTATCCCGTTATAGGAAACTGTTTCATTTTTTGAAATCTCGGATAATATATAAAAGGCATTACTATCAGATAATTCTACTATTCTCAACAATAATAACTGACAAATGAGGGAAGACTTCAACTCATCTTCTTCTGTTTTAGCATCTGCCAAATATTCTATAAAATGACTTCTGAAATTTTTATTCAAAAGATCTTTTATCTTAATATTTTCGATGTAATCTTCCTTATATTGAAATCTCCTGAGCAAAATGTTATCCTTATCAAACAGAAAGTTATTGTCTAACTGTATTTGATCAATAAGTTTACTTTCCTGATTTAATTCTATTGTTTTTTGTTCCATACGGTCATTATCTTTTTTATTATTCTGGCAACCTATAGCAAGGAAAAGTGTAATCAATAGGAATATTCTCATAAATTATTTTTTTATTATTACTTTTCCGGGTTTAATACCTGGATTCTTTTTTTTAAATTCAATCCACCAATTATAGAAGTCTTTTGCGTCCTCATCATAAATTCTTATACAACCTTCTGTCCTTTTTAAAGTCTTAACTGGATTCCCTTCCTGTCTACCTCCATGTATTCTAATAGCAGATCTTCCACTTTTATCCGCATCATCCCCACTTCCTTTTATGGGTTCAAAAACCAATCTTGGATTTGGACCATATGTAATTTTATTTGAGGCAGTAGAACTATAAAATGGAGTGGTTTCATTGATTTGATATGCTCCATATGGAACGTCTGCTGAAGTCTTACTTCTGTCTTCTCCTTTTATACCTTCCAGTAAACAATCAACTATTGTAAAAACCACTTTACTATTATCATCTAAAACTTCTATTTTTCCTCTTCTGCAGTTTTTCCTAACTGGTGTTTTTTCTATATGATTACATTTACTTCCTGTATAGTGCTCAGTAATTATCACATTCCAGGTTCCTTTTTCAGGAGGTGAAGTACTAACAGGATTAGCTTTTTGGCAGTCAAAGATTTTAACTTTATTTAATTTCCCTTTATCAATATATTTTTGGATTCCTTTTTTAATTTCCGCTTTCGTTACCATTCCATCATCATTGCCGTATTTAGGGTTTGTATCAAATCCAGAATTAACTCCATAAGCATTTATTCGTTCTTTATAATTTCTATCACTTTTATTTAGGCCTTCTCCATCTCTACTAAACACAACATGTTCATCAGGTTTACCCATTGACGCTGGAAATAGAATTCTTAAATAGAAATCCACAAATTCATAATCTTTATTTCTTATATTCTCAAAATATTTTTTTACATAATCCAACTGCTTTACAGCGGTCATCTTTGCAAGTGCGCTTGTTGTTGTTCCTAGATCCTTAGCTGTATCAGCCATAAACTGAATTAGCCCTGTCGCTGAAGATTTGGGATTTTTAGCAGAAGGGCTGAAGCTTTCTCCTGTTTCCCAAGCCATACAAGCCATTAAATTATTAGCCATTACCATATAATTTTTAGGCCATAAATCCTTGCATATTTCAACTACTTTTTCCCTGAATTCACAACTTACTTTGGCTCCCCAGATTAAATCTTTGTATTGTTCCTGACAGACGCAGTTTCCTTTTTTCTCCTGTTTCTTCTCCTTAATCACCGCAGCAGAATCATTAGCATCCACTTTCACTGGTTCAGCATCAGGACTTACCGGAATGACCTGAGAGGTTACGGAGGTATTTAGGTGTTCTATTTCTATGAAATATTCCCGCTCACTACCTTCACCCCAGTCATTGCTTTTGTTGTACATCTCTTTTGTTAGGATAATCCCATTGATGAAATTGGTAGTATGGTAAGCCAGTGTTACTGAACTTTCATACATAAGATCATTGCTGTAACGGGATAAATCCTCTTCCCAGATCCTTACTTTTATATTTTTGCCTTTCATGTTTTGGGAAATGATCTTAATGGATACAGCATCTCCTGTTTTAGCACTTTTCAAAGGCTTTCCTGTACCATCTGTAAACTCTGCACTTACAATCTTCCCTTCAGGATCAGCCTGTTTCTTTGCAGCTGGAGTTTGCGGAAATTTTGGGGTATCTTCTTTAGGTTTTGGTTTACCAGGCTTTACTTCCCTTTTTTCAGGAGCCATGGGAGGTTTCCTGTGAGCAGGATGATTTTCCTTTGGCTTTTGCTTTTCAGGAGGTTCAGGAATATGGGTGGGATTAGCCACATTTACATTGGGACTGGTCTTCAGAATATGTTTAGAGGCCATTTCGGCGGTCACGTAATATTCATGGGTTTTACCCTCGCTTTTATCTCCTGTGGCTACCTGGGCATTGGCAATCTGTACTGCCATGGTATAGCTGGGTAATCTGAAAATAACTTTAGCAATGCCTTCATGATCCACTTCCCCTACAAGAGGAACCAGATTGATTTTGTTCATCATATTAATAACCGGATCATGCCCCTTGCCTACTGCATCGTCTTCCCATAAGGTAAAGGATACTTTATGACCGAACATTCCCACACAATGAGCTTTGGCGATCAATGTATCGGTATAATGAAGCAGTTTTCCTTTCTGCAACCGCTGAGAATTAATATCTAATAAATCTACCCGCAGAATTTTCGGTTCTTCAGCCTCCTTTGGTTTTATATAAAGTTCACCTTTATCTTTCCCTCTTTTCACTTCAATTTTCAAAGTTTTATATTGTAAACTTTTATGCGTGAATTGATACGTAATATGTTCACCTTCTTTGGCATTTCCATGAGCAATTCTCCATCCTTTTTTATCCTGTACATGAATATTCCACTGTATTTTGGGTGGTGGAAAAGAAAATGGATTGGAAGAAATCAGATTATCAAACACCGAAATTGAATATACCTCTGTATTTCCAACAACAGGTTGGGTACTGCCTGTAATAGTCAATTTTGCCATGTCTGTTACTTTTGAAGTATATTATTCATAAATCGGATCGGGTTCTTCCAGTTCTTCCTGAGATTCTTTCAAATCCATAAACGGATTAATAAGATGGTAACTTTGAGGATCAGCCAGTGTTATATTCTGACGGTTCATTGTAGAGGTTTGTCCATGATCTTTCACAGCAATTATTCCCCCAGTAGTGCACATCAGCTCAGAGATTTCGGAAAGACAGTTTTTGCCCATTACCTTTACCTTTTCATAAGTCTTCTGCCACGTTCCAGCAGGAGTATAAACACAAGGTAAATATCCACCAGAAGATGGTTTTAATCGACATTTTCCGAAGCTTGGTCCAGAAGGAATAAACTCTATGTCCTCCTCCGTTACAGCAAGATAATCTGCTGAAACCTCTTTATGATTCCAATAATGTTTTTGATGGGAGCTAACCTTAAACTGCGGGAACAGATCTCCCTGATTGCAGCTAGCTTTGCCTTTTTGAATGACAAAATGCTTACCATCGTGTGCTGATAAATTTTCTGACATAATTTTTGTGTTGGGTTCGTTCAATAGTGTTTTTTAATTATCCCACTAATTTTTCCAATTCAAAAGTGATGGACTTCTCATAATCAGCAATCTGGATATCAAATTCTGCTTTTACTTTCTGAACTGAAAAATCTTCAGCATTTAACGTATATATTACCGAATGATTGGCTGCTAGTGATTTTGAATGAAACGTTTCCGATGGATTATATTCCCGATCAGTATCAAAAAGTTCCTCAACTGTGCGATAATCTACCGATTTTCCGGTCTGCAGCACTTCTATACGATTGGATTTTTCTTCTGATATAATTTGATTAATGACTTCCATCCTAACTGGAGAAGCCGGAGCTAGCCATGAAAATTCTTCTGTACAAGGATCCGTACTATTTTGTGGGTTATAATGTTCCTGATAAAAGCTGCCAAAAAGCAACTGTATAGGTAATATATTTTTCAAACTCTTATACATAACCTTTGGATTAGCCATTTTATCTTTCATATGATCAATATGCATGGATGCATACCTACCCTCGTGATAGTTCTTTAGTCCCTCAATTTCATTAATGATGTGTTGAATTTCTTTATGGGTTTCTGCTGCCACCAACTTTCCTGACCTCTCGATCACTAATGTTATCGGATAAATGATTTTTACAAACGCAGAAGCCAGACTATTGATCTTTTGTTCCAGTTCTTCCCCATCTTTTGTAAAATCACTCATTGAAAAATGAATATAATGCCTGTTTTCCTCTTCTTTTATATAATGAAAATGTATTGAATAAGCATATTCACTTTTCTGAGTGCCATCATCACTTTCGGTTTGGATGATCCTGTATTTTCCGGAAACCGCCTCTGCATTAAAAGGAAGTTTTCCGTTTGGAAATTGCTTATATACACTTTCTCCCCGTTTCTGTATTAGGGAATTTAATTTCAGTATTTCTTCAGTATCAGGAATACAGAGCTTTTGCAGCAATCTTAATTTTCCATTCTCAGGAATTGTATCCAGGAAACTACAGTGTTTATTATGATATTCATGAAGGTATTGGGGATTTTCAAGCCTAAGATCCCTGGAAATACTTTCCAGACTTTCCCCAGGTTTTACAATATAAAAAATTTGTTTTTCTATAAGATTGGTTCTATGAACAGAATCTCTTCCGTCCGGTATATTTTTTTTCATAATGTGATGTGTGTTTTTAGTTCTAAAAGATTTTTAAAATTAAAAATCCACCCCTTACCTCTTTTTGTATTTACATGTTTTTTTATTGTTTTTTTTGTCGGAAAAATGTACAAAAATCAATATTTAGCACACAACCAAAGGTTGTATCCATTTTGTGAAAAAACTTATCAATTAATTATTTGATTCCTTTTATCCAACATTCAAAATCAAATTAAAGCTTCACATTCTTTATTCAATATTTATCTTAAAGCACATTCTGACTTGCATACAATATCATTACAAGACCATTTATTTGTACAAATTTTCATTTGTATAAAATTGGCCTCTAAGGAACATTATTTCAATTTAAAGTGATATAAATAACTAAGAATTAAAAAAGGTCACCTTTTCAGGCAACCTTCAGAAATTCTACTTTGCTATAGAATTTTTATTATTTATAATCTTTAGAACTTCTTTTAGGTTCTTTTGCTTCCGGCCACTGTATCAGGTTTCCTTTATCGTCTTTAGGCATCACCCTTTTTTCTCTGCTAGTGAATTCAGGATCTTCAGAAGCCATATATGCTAAGGCAGCCGTTAGGATCACATTATTCTTCACCTCATCAAAAACAATTTTGTCGTAGGTATCTTTTGTTGTATGCCATGTGTACCCAAAATAGCCCCAGTTCAAAGAACCCAGCGAGAATCCAGGTACTCCTGCTGCAACAAATGAAGCATGGTCAGATCCTCCGCCGCCAGGCATTCCCGGGAAGTCAGTCTTAATGTGGCTTCTTACTGTTTTTGGAACTCCGTCAAGCCATTTCCCGATATAATCATAAGCTTTCACAAATCCTTGACCACTGATATTAACAACACGTCCGGTACCATTATCCTGGTTGAATGCTGCTTGTGTTCCTTTAATAATCTGAGGATTATCTGCTACAAAGCCTCTTGAACCGTTCAATCCTTGTTCTTCACTTCCCCAAAGACCAATCACAATTGTTCTTTTGTTATTGGGATAGTATTTTTTAAGAATTCTCATGGTTTCAAGCATCGTCAGTGTTCCTGTTCCGTTGTCTGTAGCACCCTGGGCACCATCCCATGAATCAAGGTGAGCGGAAAGAATGACATATTCATCCGGTTTTTCTTTCCCTTTAATCATACCGATTGTATTAAAGCTTTTCGCTTCAGGAAGCACCTTAGACTGAGCATCAATTTTAATTTTAGGTTGTGCTCCTTTCTCTGCCATTCTGTAAAGCATTCCATAATCTTCCACATCAATGTCTATCATTGGGATTTTGGATGTTTTTGCGCCAAAAATCCTGTTTGCACCCATGATTCCTGTCCAGTTTGAAATGGCAATTCCAGCTGCACCCGCATTTTCCAATGCTTCAGGAAGCGTATTATTATCATACCCCAAGTTCTTTACATAGGCTGTAAAATCTTTGGCAGCCTGTTCTTTTTCGGCTTTAAGTTTTTCATACAGTTCCGGAGTTGCAAATTCTTTGATCTGTTCATCAGAACGTCCGATCTTCTGATACTGAGACATCAGTACAATCTTTCCCTTTACAGACGGAAGCCATTTGTCAAATTCTGCTTTAGATGATACTTTTGGAAGAATGATCACCTCTGCTTCAACCGCTTTTTTAGTAGCAGGACTCCACGCCAGCTGAGTAGCAGCCAAAGATTTTACTCTTGGAAACACCATATCAACATGGGTAGTTCCTCTCTGCCATCCTTTCCAGGTTCCAAATTGCTGAAGATTGGCATCAATTCCCCATGAACGAAGCTTTTCTGCACTCCATTCATTAGCGGCAAGCATTTCAGGAGTTCCCACAAGACGTGGTCCTATCCCATCCAGAAGCTCATATGCCATCCCTTCAAGCTGGGAATTATTATTAACTTCATCTACAAAACTTTTTACGATTGGGTGAAGGTTTTCTTTTGGGTCTACCTTTACCTGAGCCCATGAAAATTGGGCAGCCAGCATAACAGCTGGTACTGCAAAAAATCTATTTATCCTCATAATATATATTGATTGCTTTAAAGATAAAGGAAATTGCGGAGATGATAAAGAAATTAAAGTAAAAAAGTCTTTAGGCATCAGTATTTAAATCCATTTTTAAAGAAATTGAAATGGTCGTCTTATTATATTAATTCAACAGCATAATGCGCTTTATTTATTTTGATCCCAAATCCGGTCAATTTCTATTGATAAAAGCCTGTTCCTCTGTAGTAAGTAAAATCGTACTATTTTTATTTTCTTTTACTGAGGTATTATCCCATATATTTTTATCAAAATCGACTCTGGGAGTTAATCCTTTTTCATCTGATTTCTTAAAAGTATTATAAATAAGCTCTCTGCTGATTTTTCTTTCATGCTTTATTCCTTTATAATAAGCAACATATTTATTGCCTTCAACCCGGCTCATAGCAGGAACATACACTCCCCCGTTTTTATAAAAATCAAAAACAAGTATTGCATTTCCCAACTGATAATCAAACTCTTCTCCTTCTCCTGTCCTTCTTTTAACCATTGGATACTGGTCCTGCAAATAATGAATCTCAAAATACGTAATTACCTTATCAGCCTTATTATATTTCAGTTCTCCTTCCATTTCGATTCCTAATCCTGACTTAATAGTAAAGGTTATTAATTGCTCGTCACCCTGTTCAAAAATCATCCAACCTGAATATTTTGATGCCTTATTTTTGACATGGGCCAAGGTTCTGGTCAGCTCAAAATTAAAGAAATAGTTTCCCATATATTCGTCAGAAAATTTCTTTATTCCCTTTACAAAAATACTGTCTGATTTTAGGTCTTTAAAAGATTTCACATTATTCAGCTGCATTTGGAGGTTATTATCAAAAGATTTATTGGGATTGTAAAAATTAGTTTTACTCCATAGCTTTGTTTCTGCAATGACTAAAAAATGGATTTGGTTATTATCACTCCGTTTTTCTTTATAAGTAACATCATAAAGGGAAGGTTCATTATAATATCTTTTTTTGTAATGACTGGAGACATCTTCCAGTATTTTTTTCAGATCTACTTTGATCAGTTTTACTTCATCAATTTTTTTGTATCCTCTTTTCAGCTTTACCGGAGAATACAATTTCTGAATGGATACCTTTTGAAATCCCGATGCTGAGATTTCAAAGTTTACTGAGCTTTGATCTACGGGCGCAAACCCATCTTCATTAGTATAAACAATCTGATTGTGCAGAAGAATTCTTGCATTAGGAATCGGTTTTCCATTTTCAGCATCTACCACCTGAATTTTTTGAGCAGAATAAAAATTAAAAATGAGGATAAACAGCAAACAGAAATGCTTCATCATATTTTCGTGTAATTGATATTCCTAAAATACAAATTATACAGATGATAACCACTCTATGAGGGAAAATTTAATATTGAAACCCCAAAAGTATATTTCAATTTTTCAAATTCTTTTAAAATGGATGTCTTTGCTATTTTCAGAAGTCGTCGCAACCAAGAGAATATAATTGCGATAAAGGTATAAAAAAAACCGGCTACAAAAGCCGGCTAAAGGTTGAATTACTTCTTAGATTCTTCTACAGAAACTTTTCTGAAATCCTTGAACAATTTGCTTAATTCTAAAGCTGATTTACGAGCTCTTGTACCAGCTGCTTTGTTCCCTTTTTCCGCTTGTTGGTTTGCCTCAGTTGTGAACGCCTCAAATTCTGCGTTGATTTTTTCAATTAGTTCTTTCATTATATTTAAAAATTTAGGCTGCAAATATAGGTTTTATGGTGATTCCAGCCTAGTAGCAAGGAAAAAAGTTTAAGCAAAATGACCGAAATTTTAACATATTTCTATTATGGAACCGATTTTTATCGATTTTTGACCTTCAATTTGGATATAAAACCCGTTGTAATCGTGAATCAGTCAAATTCTACTATTGATTTTTACATTCATTATTCTTCTTTATTTTCGTTTTATTGATAACACTTCTCCATTATCTTTCTTCTGTTTTTGGATTTTATCTTACATTTGGAAAAAACGAATTAATCCATGATCAGAAAATTATTGTTCCTGGCACTCATACTACCTTTCATTACTTTTTCACAAAACAAGATCAATTATAAGGTTTATTATGATGCAGATCTTTCAAAGAATGGTTTAAAAGTTCAGGTAGATTATAAGTTGAAAAAAGCGTCGGATACCTTATCCTTCTTTTATGCCAATGAAAACTGGGGAGAAAATGATCTTTTTAAAAATCTGATCCTACTAAAGGAAGATAATCCTCATCTTACTTTTGAAATCAAGCCTGAAAGCAATACCATAAAGATCCATCAGAACAAAGGAACCCAATTTTCTCTGATTTATCATATTAAACAGGATTTTACAGATCCTAATTATAAGGTCTTCAACCGCCCCAGAATCAACAATACTTTCTTCCATGTTTTAGGGAAAAACCTTTTTGTAGTTCCGGCCTCCTTTACAAAAATGCCGGATGAACAGGAATTTGAATTTTCTATTGAATGGATAAATTTCCCGGAAAGATTCAAGCTTCATAATAATTTTGCCTCTCAAACCAGCAAACAGAAAATGAAGACTGTTCTTTGGGAAGGTTTTTATAATTCTATTTTTATAGGTGGTGACTACAGGTTTTATTCTTTTACAATACATGATAAACCCATCTATTTTGCTTTAAGAGAACAATGGAATAACGAATTGACTGATGAGTTCTTATTTTCCAATCTTAAAAAAGCTGTACAATCTCAAAGAGATTTCTGGCAGGACTATGATCAGGATTATTTTACGGTTACCATGACTCCCACTGTTTCCCAAAAAGACAGTTTATATAAAGGATACAGCACTACAGGTTCTGCCATCAAAAACGCATTTATAATCCAAGGGACGAATAATCCTTTCAACAATAAGAATTCATACCAATATCTTTTTCATCACGAACTCATGCATGAATGGATTGGGAATACAATTCAAAATAAACATGAAGAACTGAATTATTGGTTCAGCGAAGGTTTTACAGATTATTATACTTATAAAAACAGATTAAGAATAAAAGATATTTCGATGGATGAATGGCAAAAACTCTTTAACAGCGAAGTCATCAAAAGCCATTGGAAAAATCCGGAAAGAAATATTCCTAATTATAAAATAAAGGATAACTTCTGGAAAAGCAGAAATGTAGAAAAGGTTCCCTACAAGCGCGGGGCTATTTTTGCCTTCTGGCTGGATAATCAAATTATGCTGAAAACCAATTCCAAAAAGTCTTTGGATGATTTGATGCGGGAACTATTGAAAACCTGTAAAGAGAAAAAAATAAAGTTTACGGATGAGCTTCTTCTTGAACTTGCTCAAAAATATCTGGAACAGGATATTTCCTATTTCTTCCAAAAGCATATGATAAACGGCGAAGATATTGATCTTGCCAGGGAAAAATGGATCAATGGCTTTTCTTTCCAGATGACTGATGGAATACCTCTATTGGAAGTTGATAAGAATATCAGATATTTGATTGAATAAGGCAGAGAGCTAACCACTCGTCAAATCTTTATTTTTCATCTGATACAAATATACTTTCCTTACATTGTAGCTAATGAGACTTTTTCTATTCTTTCATTTTAGTTTCCATTGAGAATGAATTCATGAACTTTTGTTCCTGCTCCTTCTAATAAACGAAGGCTTTCGGAAGTAATTCTTTCTGAAAATACAACCCGAAAATGGTGATCATACTTATCAGTAAGAGAAAATGTATTTCCAGGTGTGAATAAAATTTCATGCTTCTCACAATACTTATGAAATTTTTTCATATCTATATTCTCCGGCATTTGTGCCCAGATACTGTATCCACCTTGAGGTCTATGAAAATAGGAGCCCTCCGGAAAAGATTTCTTCAGCACTTCAAGCAACTGAATAGCTTGGTGATTTAATTTTTGACGAAATGAGCGCAGATGTCTTTCATAACTATTCTCCTGTAACAGTTTCAGGATAAGTTCTTGATAAAGCGGAGATACAGACCTGCCCAATGCAAATTTAGCCCTTTCTGCTCGGGCATAAAATTGCCCGGCATACAGCCAGCCCAGACGAATCCCGGGAGCCAGCGTTTTTGAAAATGAAGAATAGGTCATTACCCATCCTTTTTCATCAAAACTTTTAATAGTGGATGGACGTTTTTCTTCAAAGTAAAGATCTGAATACATATCATTTTCGATAATACATATCTGGTGATCTTCCGCAATTTGCAATACTTCTTTCTTAGTTTCATCACCCATCCTTATACCGGTTGGGTTATGGAAATTCGGAGTAACGATAAGAGCTTGGATATCATTTTCTAAACAAACCTTACGAAAATATTCGGAGTCAAAACCATTTCTATAATGAACAGGGATCTCAATAACCTTCAGGTCCAGATTAGCAATTACTTCCAAGATAGAAAACACACACGGGCTATCCACTGCTACCACATCTCCTGCCTTGGTTACAGAGCATAATGCAATCGTTAGAGCCTGCAGAGCACCATCTGTGATGATCAACTCATCAGGATTGAGCCTGCTTCCCATTTGTTTTACGATCTGTTTCCTCAGTCCTTCAAGCCCATTGGAAGGATAATACCTCAGTAAAGAAGCTCCTTTTTCCCGAATCACCTCCTGCATGGTCCTTAAAATCAGCTTCTGAGGAATTAAAAGATCACCGGGCACAGCCGTATTGAAGGAACTAGACTCTGAAATTCTTTTGGAAGTCAACAATAGATTTTTCATAAATCCCTCATCCCGAACTACTGCAGGAAGCTTCGTCCTTGTCTCAGGAATATGTTCTTCTTTTTTTTCTGTTACAAAATAGCCTGAACGTGGGCGGCTTTCAATTAACCCTTTAATCATCAGATATTCGAAACCACTTTGTACGGAACTTATACTAAGATTATACTTTTCTTTTATTTCCCGGATGGAGGGCAATTTATCTCCACCTTGTAAAATTCCTTTCCTAATCTGCTCTTCTATGATTGCTGTAAAAGCTTCGTATTTGTAAGTTTTCATCGTCTCTCATTAATCTGTACTGAACAAATTTACAAAATTAGAGTCTGTACCGGTTACATTTTAACGATCTGTATCCTTTGTGAATGCATTAATCTGATAATTTTGAAGAAAAAAGAATGAATATTGTTTCAAAATTTACCATAGGTTCCGACGAAGGTGTTGATGATCTTTTTACCATCATTAAATCTGCTGTAAACACTACTTATAAAAAACTTATTTCAGAAGAGGAGATCCAGCATTATATAGAAAACTGGGATCCCAGAAAAATGATTAATGAATTGAATAATCTTTCTAATCAGCTTATTATCACCTATGCTGATGAGAAACCTATAGGATATGGCATTTTAAAAAGCGGTTCCGGCTATCCCGGTTCACCGGAGGAGAAAAGGTTCACAGAACTTCATTTTGTTATTCTTAAGGAATATGACAGCCCTGAAACCCGTAACTCTCTTTGGAAAAAATGTCGTGCTGCAGCTTCATTTACGGATATCATCTGGACCAATGTTCTTGCAGAAGATCCTTTATTGGAATTTTTGAAAGACTCTGGCTTTGTCATTAAACAAGATGCTAAAACAATTCCTTTTCAGCTTCCTTCTTATATTATAGAAATGCAGATCAGTAAGAATTAGTAAGGATCTTATATCAATATCAATTATAAAAACTATCAAAGGCAAATCTGAAAAACGAAAGATTTGCCTATCTTTGATTTTTATAATTCTGGAAAAATGAGTGATCAACTGGAAACCATAAAAGACTACTACAAACGTACCCGCAGAAACATTCTTGAAATATCTGATGCTGATCTTGAGACCGGAAAGACCCACTTCAACATCATTCCGAGGAAATATTGCAGCTTTAAAAGTCCTTATAACAGGCGTGATTATTACAAAATCTGTTTTATCATAGGAAAAGGAACTGCTCATTACGGAACTCACACAACGTATGTTGACCGCCCAGTTCTCTTTTTCCCATCTCCTAATATTCCTTATACCTGGGAGTGTGAAGATGACTTCCAGGAAGGGTTTTCCTGTTTGTTCAATCAGGAATTCTTTAATGTCAATTCAGAGTTTAATCTGTTTAAAAAAACTTCATTATTTAAAGAATGGAGTAATCCATTTATATTTCTGAATGAGGAACAGATCCAGCTGGCTACCATGTACTTTGAGCAGATGCACAAACTGAATCATTCCACCTATCCTTTCCGTTGCAGCGGTATTAAAAGCAACCTGGCCTCTGTACTGCATCTTGCCCTTGAAAACCGTGTTGAGGATGTGAGTCTTAATGAACTTCCTGCTAATGTCCGCCTGTACAGACTGTTTGATGAACTCCTGAATAAGCAGTTTCCTCTGGATTCGCCAGCCTATCCGTTAGCTTTAAAAACCGCTTCTGATTTTGCAGACCACCTGAATGTACATGTCAATCATTTAAATTCATCTGTAAAATCGGTTACAAGTCTTACTACCACGCAGATTATTAAAGAAAAAATATTTGAAGAATCTAAGAACCTGCTGAAATATACGAATTGGGATATTGCACAGGTTGGCTATACGCTTGGTTTTGAACAGCCTTCCCACTTCAACAATTTCTTTAAAAAGCATGCCGAGACTTCTCCTTTGAAATTTAAGAATTCTTTCTAAATATTTGAATTTTGTAATTTTTACTTTGTCTTTTAAAACTTAATTTTCTATTCTTGAAGTATTTTTGCAGAGTAAAAAATGAATGAATATGTTGAGAGAAGCATCTGAGAAACGCATCAGATTAATAACCATTATGGCCTTTGTGTCTATCCCGCTTTCAGGGTTTGTGACTGATATTTATCTGCCATCCTTTCCTTCTATGGCCAAGGAAATGATGGTGTCGGAAAAAGATATACAGATCACTTTAACGTCTTATCTGTTGAGTTATGGAATTTCACAGTTATTTGTAGGTGGAATCCTCGACAGCATTGGCCGTTACCGTCCTAAGTTGGTTGCTTTATTGGTTTTGATACTGAGTAGTATTTTCATCACCATGACCAACAGTATTTTATTAATATGTCTGCTTCGTATTCTTCAAGGGATTGCTGTTTCTGTACTGGTTGTGGCTACCCGCGCCATTTTTGTGGATATTTATGATGCCGAACGGGTAAAGCATTACTTGAGTTATTTTACGATTGCCTGGTCATGCGGCCCTATCCTCGCTCCTTTCCTTGGGGGTTATCTTGAAAAGTTGTTTAACTGGCATGCTAACTTTTATTTCCTTGCCTTTTATGCTGGTTTTTTATTCTTGTTCGAATGGTTTTTCAGTGGTGAAAGCCTTCCACAGAAGAAAAAGCTGGATCTTTCAGAGAACATTAACCTGTATTCAATGATGCTTAAAAATAAGATCTTCATGTTAGGCATCATCATTCTGGGATTAAGCTATTCCATTGTTATGCTCTTCAATATTACCGGTCCTTTCATTATTGAAAATACCTTCCACTTTACTCCTGTAGTGATTGGATATTGCACTTTGATTTTAGGGTTTTCATGGATGATTGGAGGCTTTATAGGAAAACGAAGATTGGGACTGGAATTTAAATCAAGAATTCTATTACCTATTATCCTTCAACTGATACTGATTGCTGGATTAATCACTACCAGCTATTTTACGGAGAGTCTTTATATTATGATTCCTTTTGCCTTTTTTATTCATATCTGTTCAGGAGTTTTATTTACTTCATTCTTTACAACGAGTATGTTGTATTTTCCTAAGAATGCCGGAACAGCCGGTGGACTGATGGGCGGACTGGTATATGTAATCACGTCAGTGACCAGCTTTATAATTTCCGTAAGCGGAACAGTAACAGAACAAAAAGACCTTTCCTGGCGATACTTTATCATTGCAATACTGCTATTGGGAGTGATCCTTTTTATGCATCAAGCGGTTAAAAAAGAAAAAGCAGAGAATTGATCTCTGCTTTTTTATTTCAATTATGGTCTATGATTGATAAAGAAGAAATCATAAGATCAGGATGCTAAAACTGTAGTAAAATGTAACTATCAGTAAGATAGAAATACCCATTTATCTCTAAACAGCATTTTAAAATAATGGAATATCACTGCTTTTCATTTTTTTGCGGCGTATAGCCATGCAGATTTTATTAGTTTTTGAGTGTTTTGAGAGTAAAACAGTGAACGATCAGTTTAAATATTTTCTTGGAAGTGAAATATTTAAATTTTAAAAATAATTTTAAAATGCCCTTGCAATAGTATATTTGATAGCTTTACCTTAATTCCCAAGTAGGTATTTATCCATTATATTTCATCTTCCCATACTTTTTTTTCAATAAAAAACTTTATCTTTACTCATTCATTCCGATGACGGATAATGTACTATCATGATTATAAGAATGATCTATTAACAAGGCAATATTATTTGGTATAATGAAGCCTATCTTTACTAAAATTTAAATTATAATGAATTATAAGCTCGAGCTCAATACTCAGGAGCCTAACTCTAAAATTGTTTTTCACAACATCATATTTGATACCTTCAAAATCAATATTGTTGAAAGATATATTGGGGCAATGAATTTCCGTCCGAAACTATCTAATGTTTTATTTAAAGTAAGAACTTTAGACAATCAACTTATTAATCGGAAAGATGGTAATATAAGGGTGAAAATTAAAGATGACAACTTTGATACGTATCAAAGATTAACACAGGCATTAAATTCTTACGAATATAAAAATAAGCTGATCAACAGACAGGAAACTGATCAGAATTATGTACATTTTATATTGAGCCTGGTGATTGCAAACTATAATCTTAATTAATTTTTTGCAATTGATTCTTAATTGATGCCATCTCTTTTGAGCTCAATTTTTATCAATTTATCTTCATCATTGGATAGCTTATACTTTCCTATGATTTAAAAAATTTTTACCGTAGAGTTTTCATTGAATTTCGCCACTGAAATCATTTGAAACAATCATACAAGCCTGGAAGCTTTGAAACTTCCAGGCCATATCATAGTCGAAATTATTTATTTCGGGGTAAGTGAGCTTTACTGGCATATATTATTCCAGCAGGTTTTTGTTCAAAGGAAGGAACAACTGGTCCACCCAGATAAATAATTTTAATATCGTCATGATAAACAATACGCGTAATATCGGGAGGTCTTACATATACACCCCATTTAATATATCCGTGATGCCCACCCAATAGACCTTTGTTATAGGTTATATAATTTGTTTTATCATCTACCAAAACATAGTTACTTTGATTGGGCAGCTTCATATAAGTCTTCATATATCCAGTATCATTATCCGCCCATTTCACATCAATTCTGAAGTGAAGCCATTGATCAACATAAGGTCTTATATCTGGAATGATATCTACAGGAGGAACATTATTATCTATTGCGAATCTTAATCGCATAGCATTTCGTTGTGTTCTCACTTGGAGTGGCACACCTGCCCCACCGGATATTTTTAGCTGAAAAATATTGGTTTCATTGGTTGGATCTCCTGCCTTCCAGAGCACCCAGTCCTTCAGTAATATACTGAATTCATAACGGCGTTCATCACCGGGATAAAAATTAGCTACTTTATAAAGGTTACTTGAGCTTTCACTTCTCCAGTTTTCATTAGAGTAATAGCCTAGGTCACCATATACCACTTTATAGGCAATGGCATAATTACCAGTTGCTCCAGGCTGTACCATATAAGCGGCATCTGCTGCAGTAGCATTTGTAACATTTAATCCTGTAAATCCGGAGTCAAGAGCATCATTTTCATAGTTGACAATGAGCAACACATCTCCAACAGATTGACCTTCTGTATAATGCCCGGACAATATGCAGACAAAAAGTAAAAAAAAATCTTTTTCTGCCTATATTGTGCAAATTGAGTTTAACTGGGCATATCATTTTTTAAATTTAATAAAATAGATATTAAAAGCGTATCTGTTCTTTAGCACAGATATAAAATTGTTTTTAAAGTTAACAAATGGAGCAGATTATACCATAGAATAGCATTCTTATTATCCATTCAACCCCACACGTTCAACTTTATCTTTTAAGAAAAAAGTAATTTTCTGTTTTTCTTAAATAAAAAATTTATTACATAATGACATTTATACAATATTAAATTCAAAAATAAACAGTATTAACATATCTTAATTTTGTTTTTACCTGCATCTATTTAATAATTTAAAAAGCAAATCAAATTTACAATGGTATTTATTGATAACTACAATTGCCTAATAACATAATTTGTATTAAATTTGCACCCGATTCTCATGTTTAATTTGAGTTTTCATGGTTATTAGTTTTTATCCTCGAAGTCATTCGGGGATTTTGTTTTTATACTGGTTTAACAAAACATAAATTTTTTCTTAATTATCTTCCTTGAGTTATAAAAGAATATCTCTTCTATCTTCACCAATTTTAATTCCTTCATAAAAAAGCAGAATGCGAAAAACTCTTGGGAAAAAATATTTTCTGTCATGGATATTCTAGAAATACAATAACCAAATGGCGAAAGATGTTTCAATAACTTACAAATCATCAATAGTATATTGAAAGCCTAGTAAAGGAGTTCTGTACAGAGCTCCTTTACTAATTTTAAACATTCATGAATCTTTATCTGTTTCTATGGAGAAATAATGAAATGAAATATATGTATTTTTTTGCTGAAAGAATTACAAAAAAAGGAATGTATTGATTAGCATAAATTGTCAAATTGAAATTCCAGTGAAGAATATTTTCATATTTAAATCACTTTATTTTGATTTTTTTAAGAAATACTTAAGAAAAAAGGGAATATTTTACCCAATTTTATATTACTCTATTGACTAAAATTTATCTAATAATTAAGAGAAAGTGTCAATTTGAAAATTGGCCAAAATTAAAATGAAATTTTTTCTTATTGCTCATATTCCTTTAAGGAAAGGATATTGAAACAAGTGTAGTATGTGTGTAGACACATTTAAATTTTAATTTACAAAAGAAAATAACAAGAAATGTTAATTTTTATTATAGTTTTAATTCCCAACAATATGATTTGTTTTCATATCGTTAAAAAAAAGAACCAAAATTAAAAATAACAATATTTATGAAACCACACACGAAACTCTTATTAGGCTCTTTTATTTCAATGGTTATGGTATCTTGTAATACTACAAATGATAGCATAGACGAAAAAACTACACAAGAACAAGGAATCTCTATGCTGCAAGCAATCTCGCCAGCGGATATCCCTGCAGGTTTTGAAAACACGCACATGTGTAAAGATGTTTATCTTCCCGGAGAAGGATATGTACCAGGAGCTGCTTCAAAAGGAGCAGTTGTTACCAGTAAAAAATGGCCTAATGGCAGTGTGATCACGGTAAGCCTTAATGGCGGAACTACTAAAGTTCGTAATAAAGTGATGCAATACGCTAATGAATGGTCTCAATATGCCAACATCAAATTTAACTTTATCAACACTGGCACAGCACAGATCCGTGTTACCTTCACTGCTAATGCGGGGTCTTATTCATATATTGGAAAAGATGCTCTTAGTATAGCTTCCAATAAAGAAACAATGAATTTTGGCTGGTTTAATGATTCAACAAGTGATTCAGAATTTAGCAGAACAACGATTCACGAATTCGGGCATGCACTGGGAATGATCCATGAGCATCAGCACCCTTTAGCGGCTATTCCATGGGATAAACCAAAAGTATACGCTTATTATGCGGGAGCTCCAAACTACTGGTCTCAGGCTCAGGTAGACAATAACCTTTTTGCAAAATATTCAACTTCTCAAACGCAGTATAGTGCTTATGATAAGTTATCAATCATGCATTACAGCATCAGTTCAACGCTGACTACAAATGGATTCAGTGTTGGTAATAATACTGTTTTATCCGCTACTGACAAGCAATTTATTGCATCAGTATATCCAAAATAAGAAATCTACTTATCTCATATATAAGTCTATCTTGTGTAAAAATCAGGGTAGACTTTGTTTGTATAGACAAGAAAAAAGTATAGGTTCAAGCCTTGAAACTTTATATAGTGATAATAAAGTTTCTCTATTTGGATTGAAGAATCTTGATTTAAATAATAATTTGCACTGAATTTTTATAAACTAGATGTTCACCAATATAATAAAAAGCCCTCTGAAAAGAAGGCTTGTATATTATTGTACACCTGCTATTTTTTGTTGATGAGGTATTTCTTTTTTTATTTCCTCTTCTATTTTATCATCAAGTTTACTAATGGTAAAAGCATCAATTATTTCTGCTTTCCATGCTTCTATAATCTCTGAAGTCGCACGGTCAGCACGCCCAAAGAAAAAATGCTGCTTGATATCGAAACCGCAATATGTATAAATACCAGTGTCTGAGGTTAGCTTTAAGGCGTTATCCATTCCTATTTCCTGATATTCCATTTTTGATTTTCCATGCGAATTGATAATATAAGCGGCCTTGCCAGCCAAGAGTCCTTTTTGTATACCGTTGTCGTACCTATAGGCAAATCCATAGCTAAATACCCGATCAATGTAGCCTTTCATAATGCCCGGCATCCCTGTCCACCATATCGGATAAATAAATGTTACCACTTCCGCCCAGGCAATGTATTCCTGCTCAGTTTTGATGGATTCATTAACGATACCTCTGCGTTGTCCGTTAATATCATCAAGGGACAACACCGGATCAAAATTAAGCTGGTACAAATCCCTGATTATAACTTCATGCTTTTGTTGCTGTAATGTTTCTTCAACCGTTTGTTTAAATAGATGATTTAAACTTGCCTTATTAGGATGGGCATAAATAATAAGATGTTTCATTTTGTTTGTTTTTAAGTAATTGAACAAAACAAAAGTAGGATGAATGCAAACGGAAAAATTGTAAGAAAACGAAAAGGCTACCCACCTGAAACCTGACAAATATCTTGCTGGAATCTTACAAAATGTTTAGGAGAAAGATTGATGAAATGCTTAAAATCATGGATAAGCTGGCTTTGGTCATAATATCCGCATTCATTTACAATTTCAAACCAATCCACATTTTTTGATGACAAAAGAACGTCTTCTATTTGCCTGATTGCTTTTACAAAACGCTTGTATCGGCTGATTTCTTTGGCACTATATCCAAAATGCTTTTTGTGCATCAATTGTACATTCCTTTCCGTCTGTCCCGTTTCTTCTGCAATAGTTTTGATGGGATTTAGGGTATCGTCTTTAAAATTGCTCAGCAAAGCGGCAGTAGTGTCTTGCAGTTTTAGATAAGGTCTGCAAAAATCGAGAATACAATCTACCTTATCTGAAATGTTTGGGATGTCATTTAATTGATGCCACAAATAGGTAAAACAATTTTCTTCCATTGATTCATCAGGATGTATTGGCAGATGATCAGAAAGAAATGCTTGGCCAAAAAAGCGATAAAAAGCATCATCTTTGAAATTAGCCACTAAAATTTGCGATCCGGGGGTAAGGGTATATTCAAAAGCAGACTTTATTGGACCAAGTACGATACACTTATCTACTTCAATTTCATTTTGCGCACTGGAAACCAACCGGGCTTTATTACCGAAATTGAACACCATAATAGTCTGAAAGGATGGCAGCAGAGTTTTGATTATAGGATTTGTCGAAGTGTTCTCTGCAAAATAGAAATGAGAAAACACCGTCTCAAATTCTTTTGGAACAGGCAGTCTATAGTGATGATATTGATCGTCTGATGTCATTATTTATAGTCCAGTAATTTAGGAAAAATAAACAAAATTAAATTAGGAGTTTTTTATCTTCCTGTCCTATTTCTTGGCGCATCAGATTTCCATGTGTATAATTGAACGTTCCATGTAACAAAATCAGATATAGATATGGAATAAACAAAACATGCATAATACGACAGAACCTGACACATAAAAAATTCACAAAAAAACTTCCATACTCATATTAAAAAAGCCTCCCGTGTCAATAGGGAGGCAAAATTTCAAAAACGAAATATAAGTTATGCGAGTGGTGTTAAACAAGTTTTCTTCTTCAAAACTCTTTTATATATTAACAATGGACGTGCCAATTAGATCACTGTTTAAGGAAATCATTCTTTTTGTGGTATGAAAAAACTTCCAAGGGCATTAGGAGGTTGAATATCAAAATGATATTTTAAACTAGTTTAATTAAAGGTACATAGTAATGGTCATAATCTGTTAAAAAATAAATACCACATTTAATTATCAGCCTATATTATGGCATACTGCTTGTTAATTCATCAAAAAAATAAAACTAGCAATGGAGCTGCCTCAGCAAGAATTAAGCAATAACGAAATCACTGTAACACTTGCACTTTTAAATAATGATTTACAAGAAATGATGAATCATTGCCTATTATATAAGTGGAAATATGAATTGATTAATTCCTACAATTTACAGCTTCATATTCCAAAAGACTCAGTTCACTTACTATTCTATTTAGGACACAAGATTTTATCAGGTATAAATGTTCCTGGAGATAATCCGAGTTCTAGAAATTATATGAATCAAGATCTCACTTAATGGGGTATTGTTATCAGAGTGAAAATTGGATATGCTTTTCAATTCACTGACCAGGGTTTAATAGCAATACTAAGAAAAAATGAAATGATCCTATTTCATAAAAAATCAAAAATTTCCAAGTAATTTACAGGAGATAATTACCTTATTTATTGATCTTATAGGTTATCTACGGCATAAAACTTGTTTAAAATAAACAATAAAATAGTTGTCATGGACCGAATCAAAACCGAACCATTGCAGTTAAACAACGATAAAAAGTTAATTGATGAATACTTCAGTTTGGTTATTAAAAAGGAGTTGAATATTGATATCAATGTCAACAATGAATATGTGGTTGTACAGAATGTTGTTTCAAAAAAATTAATACTTGTCCGAACATTTTCGGATAAAATCCTGGAAAATCCATCATTATATCTTTTTTTATCTTCTTTAATTCAGCAAATCAATACTCGTTCGCTAACGAAAAACCAGCTGATAACATGTCTTGAAAAAAAATAAAAATCTCTCAACTGTTTGAGAGATTTTATTGTTGAATAGTTTGATATCTATCAGACTTGTTCTTTTATGTGCTTTGCTACCATTGTTTCAAGATCATCCAGATTAAATGGTTTTGAAACATAATCATCAGCCTGCGCTTCTGATGCTAAAGCAACAATATCATTATTGGCTGTAACATAAATTACCGGAATGTGTTTAAAAGCTTCCGTACTTTTAAGAAGTTTTGTTGCTTCTACCCCTCCGATTTTTGGAATCCAGTTATCCATCAAAATGACATCCGGCTGATAATCTGCCACTTTCTCAAGAATATCGTGTGATGTTTCTGAGATTTTTACATCATACCCGTTTTCTTCAAATATGATGGTGATCACTTCTAAAATAGCTGCATCATCATCAAAAATTAAAATTTTCTTTTTACTCATCTTATTTAGATTATTTATATTCTTAAATATTATAATTGTTTTATATAACTTGCTAAAGTACCAGGTGTGATAATTAAATCATAATCAATTTCTTCTATAGCATGCCTGGGCATATAATCCACTTCTGCTGTTTCAGGATCCTGAATCCAGACTTTTCCATGATGCTTTTTGATATAACTTAACCCTTCTACTCCATCAGCATTAGCTCCCGACAAAAGAACCCCAATTACATATTCCCCGTAGATCTCTGCTGCAGATCTGAATGTCACATCTATGGAAGGACGCGAATAATTCATTTTTTCAGAGCTGTCTAATGACATATTTTTATTATTCTCAAATAATAAGTGATAATCAGCTGGAACAAGATATATGGTATTCTCTTTCAGGTCTGTTTTATCTTCAACCTCTACCACTGGTATTCTTGTAAACTGCTGCAATAAAGTCCTGAGAATATCTCCAGATTGTGCTTTACGATGAATCACCAATACAATGGGAATAGGAATTTTATCATCCAGATTTTTAATCATTTCAATAATAACCTGAAGACTTCCTGCTGATCCTCCGATAACAATTAATTCCGTGTTTTTTTGTGATTTCATCGCAGCAAATATTAATGATGGTCGATTTTTTTCCAGATCTTCTGATCTTCAACCTGATGATAATTCTTGTCTATAGTAGAAAACCGCAAGGTTTCTTTTGCTCCCAGCGCAAGAAAGCCCAAATTTTCCAGACTGTTATCAAAAAGTCTGAAAACTCTTTCCTGAAGTTCTCTATCAAAATAAATCAGTACATTTCTGCAAATAATCAGTTGAAAACTGTTAAAAGAACTGTCTGATACAAGGTTGTGAGTTGATAAAATCAGTTTTTCCTGCAAGCTTTTATCAAATCTTGCGCTGTCATAGTTGGCCGTATAATAATCAGAAAAATCTTTTACTCCACCGGAAAGCATATAATTTTCTGAATAAAGTTTCATCTGTTGTAGAGGAAAAACACCTGCTCTTGCCGTTTCAAGAACAGCAGGATTCAAATCAGTTCCATAAATCAGTGACTTATTATAAAGACCTGCTTCTTTCAGTAGAATTGCTATAGAATAAGCTTCCTCTCCTGTGGAGCATCCTGCAATCCATATCCTGATCAGCGGATAGGTACCTAACTGAGGTAATATTTTCTCCCGTAAGGCTTTAAAAAAAGAGGGATCTCTGAACATTTCTGTAACATTCACCGTAACTTCCTCTACAAAACGTTTTAAATATTCAATATCATTGATAATGGTATATCTAAGCTCTGCAAAACTTGTAAACCTGTCTAAGAGGCATATACGATTTACTCTTCTTTTAAATGAAGCTCTGCTATAGCCTGAAAAATCATAGCCATAAAGCTCATAAACATCTCTGATCAGATATTCTATTTCCTCATCTTTTACGATACTTGGTTCCAGCATCTATGAAATTTTTTCTATTGCTACTATTAAAAGATCAACATCAATCGGTTTTGATATGTAATCATCTGCTCCTGCTTCCATACATTTCTCACGGTCTTCTGGCATTGCCTGTGCAGTTACCGCAATTACAGGAACATGTTTGATTTCGGGAGTATTCCTTATCATCCTGACTGCTTCATAACCGTCTATTCCCGGCATCATCATATCCATCAGAACGATATAAGATGCGGATCCGGATTTCAGTATTTCCAGAGCCTCCTGGGCCATTGTACAGGATTCAACTGCATATCCACGCGCTTTAAGAGTTAATTTCAATGCAAATATATTGCGTGGGTCATCATCCACAATTAAGATTTTCTTATCCATCAGAATTTTATCTGTTTAACTTTCATACATCCAAACACGAAGGAGCGATAATAACTGATCAATATCTACTGGTTTTGAGATATAATCAGAAGCTCCTGCCGTAATACATTTTTCACGCTCTCCGATCATAGATTTAGCAGTAATAGCTATAATAGGCAGTTTTTTAAAGGCTGGCATTTTTCTTATTACCTTAATCGTTTCATAACCGTCCATTTCCGGCATCATCATATCCATTAAAACAACATCTACATCAGGATTTTGGTTAATCTGTTCAAGGGCATGCTTACCATCCATAGCTACAATTACTTCAACTTTATATTTTTCAAGGGCTTTGGTTAAAGAAAAGATATTGCGTACATCATCATCGGTAATAAGTATCTTTTTTCCACTCAGCACTTCCGTTAAAGAACCCAGCATCCTGCCTCTGTTATTTTCTGATGAACCATTTTTTTCTTCCACAAGATGTAAGAATAACCCTACTTCATCCAAAACTCTTTGATAAGAATGTGCCGTTTTTACAACAATAGAATCGGCATATTGTTTTATTTTAAGTTCTTCTTCTTTTGATAAATGATGTTCAGTAAAAATAATAATTGGAAGATTCTCCAGCCCCTCATAGCTTTTGATGGATTCAATAATATGATAATCATTTCCTTTTGCGGTCCCAACATCCAGGATAACACAATCAACAAGATTTGAAGTAAGTGCTTTTACACTATCTTCAACATTGTGTTCCACCGATAAGGAAATATTGAAATTACTCAGAAAATAAGACAATGCATTGGCATGTTTGGCATTTTCCTCAACAATCAAAACTTTTTGAGGTCCCTTTTGTAATGCTTCTTCAATTTTCTTAAATACGTCAGTCATTTTATCGAGAGCCACAGGCTTATTAATAAAATCAACCGCACCTTTCATAAGACTTTCTTTTTTCACATGAAGGGCAGACATCATATGGACAGGAATATGCTTCACATCAGGGTCCGACTTGAGTTCATCCATAACTTCCCATCCATCTTTTACAGGAAGCTGAACATCCAGTAGAATTGCATGAGGATGATATTGCTGAGCCGCAGAAAGGGCATAATCACCTCTTACCACCACAATCCCTTTATAGTTCTGTAAATGGGCATATTTCAGTAAAGCTTTTGCAAAATTGGTATCATCTTCAATAATAAGAATGATTTTATCCCCTTCCTGGATATTTTCTCTGTCATCCTCCACATCATCAGGTATTTCTAAGGTATTTACCTGAACTACCTCTCCATTATCAAGGATATTCTGGATTTCTTCAACATCTTCGCGAATGATTTCCACCAGATCCTGATCAGTCTCGGAATGAACGATTTCAGCGGCCGGATGTACAGGAATAATAAAAATAAATTCACTTCCTTTGTCCACTTCACTTTCCAGAGCTAGTTCACCACCTAACAGTCTTGCAATTTCACGGCTTATTGAAAGTCCCAGACCAGTACCTCCGAATTTTCTTTTTGTAGATCCATCAGCCTGCTGGAATGCTTCAAAGATAATTTTCTGCTTATCTGCTGCAATGCCAATTCCGGTATCTTTTACTGAAAATATGATAAATTCAGGTTTTTCAGAATGTTTTTTGATATGTAAATCAATGCTTCCTTTGGTTGTAAATTTTAAAGCATTAGACAACAGGTTTCTTAAGACCTGATCAATTTTAAGACGGTCACTTTCAATCACTTTCTGTACGTCTGAATCAATCTGAATATTGAATGGAAGTGCTTTCTCCTGAAATACAGGATTGAAAAGGCTTTTCAGATCTTTTACGATGTCTTCAACTGTCACTTTCTGGTATTCCAGAGTCATTTTACCGGATTCTATTTTTGCCAGATCAAGAATTTCATCTATTAAAGTTAACAAACTGGTTCCTGAGCTTTGAATAACTCTGGCAGATTCTACCTGATCTTCATTGAGGTTTTCATCCGGATTTTCTGCCATTAATCTTGATAAAAGAAGGATTGAATTAAGAGGTGTCCGCAATTCGTGAGACATATTGGCTAAAAATTCAGACTTATATTTTGTGCTGAGTGCCAGTTCCTCTACCTTTTTCTGAATTTCATTATTGCGTTCCGCAATTAAATGATTTTTTTCTTCCAATAATCTTGAGCGTTCTTCCAGTTCTGCATTGGCCTGCATCAATTCTTCCTGCTGTACTTTTAGCTCTTCTTCTGAGGCCTGAAGCTTTTGTGTCTGAGCTTCCAATTCAGTATTGAGATTTTCAAGCTCAGAATGCTGTACCTGTAATTCTTCAGACTGAGCCTGGGTTTCTTCAAGGAGTTGTTGCTCTTTTTCTCTTCCTTTGGCAGCATTCAGGGCTATTCCGATATTTATACTGCACTCTTCAAAATAACTGATTCGATCTTCCTCAAAATTGGAAGTGGATCCTAATTCAAGTACTCCAATGGCATGTCCATCTGCGAAAATAGGGATCAGAATTATTCCATAGATTTTAATGGTACTGCTGGCAAAGGTTACTACAAAATCATCTTCATGAAGATTATTATACACTTGTGTTTTAGCATTCAGGAAAGACTGCCCCACCATTCCTTCTCCAGGTTCAAAAGTTCTTTTCATATTGGTTTCTAATCCAAATGCTTTATTAAGCTTTAGAATACCTTCGTCAAAAAGATATAATGAACCGTTGATGCAGTTTCCATATTCAATCAACTGATGTAAAGCCTTGTCGGAGACTTCCTGTACTGATTTATTACCCACCAGGGATTCATTCAGTAAAGCAAGGCCTTTCTGACGCCAGTCGCTTTTATTAATTTTATCAAAAGATGTTTTCAGGGATTCGGTCATATGATTCAAGGATTCTACAAGGCCTCCAAGATCATCCTCTGCGTTATCCACTGCTTTCTCACTGTAATCACCATTGGCTACTCTGTTTGCAATTTTCTGAATAGCACTTACACGGCGTGTCATTTCCTGATCTTTATCTCTAAGCATTTTCTCCAGCTCATCTCTTCTGATAAGATCGGCACGCATTTTAAAATAGAAAAATGCAGTTACTACTACTGCAGCCAGCGCAGAAAAAACAATAAATACAACCGTTGTTTCTGAGGAACGTGTTAAGTCTTTATTTTTAATTTCAACCTGGCTCTCCTCATATTGTACAAAATCTTTTACAATTTTGCGGCATTCATCCATATAAGCTTTACCCGTTACAATCTGCTGCTGAGTCATCACAACTCCTCTTCGTCTGTTTTCCACCAGGTTTTTCAGATTATTCATCACCTGATCTACTGCGAGTTTTAATCCAGCCAGTCTTTCCTGTTGGTTTTTATCCTGTACTCCTAATGATTCTGCCTGTACCAAAGCTTTAGAATATTCTCTTACACCACGTTTATAGGGCTCCAGAAAATCTTCCCTTCCGGTAAGCTGATAGCCTCTGTTCCCCGTTTCTGCATCCAGCAGAGCCACCAAAACATCTTTCACTGCTGTCACCGAACGTCTGCTTTGGGAAAGACTTTCACGGTGGTTCATCTGATTTTGGATACTCCAGTATGAGGCCACTGAACTCGCTATTAAAATCAGAAGAGAAAGTCCTATCCCAAACTGAAGGTTTCGTATAATTTTTTTCGGCATGAAAATTAATTTAAAGGTAGAGTAAAATAAAATGTAGACCCTTCATCTACAATACTGGAAACACCAACACTTCCATGATGCTGTTTGATAATTTCAGCACATATAAACAGTCCGATTCCCATTCCCTGGAACTGCAATGACGATTCTTCTACACGATAGAATTTTTTAAATACGGCGTCCTGTTTAAAATCAGGAATTCCAATTCCAAAGTCAGTCACATTTACTCTGACTTCCTGGGCTTCTTTATCTACAAATGTTGTCACAATTACCTGGTTATTGTCAGGTGAATACTTTATAGCATTTGTAAGAAAATTAATGAGTACCTGCTCTATACGAATCTCATCTAATGGGATTAAAATATCAGGTTTTGTTCCGTGGCGTTCAATTCTTACCAGTTGTTCATCATGGGTCTGTAATATTGTTTCAACGGCATTACTGATGACGCTTTCCAGATTAACGGGCTTTTTATTAATTTTAAGTTTGCCATTTTCAATTTTTGACACATCCAGAAGATCTGTTATCAGGGTATTTAGTTTTTCAATCTGTCCCTGAACTTTAGTAACAAATCCTGCTTCAGGAGTTTCTTTATCTAATTTCAGCTTTCTTTCCAATAGCTGAACATATGCTTTAATACTGGTTAATGGGGTTTTTAATTCATGGCTCGCAATACTTAAAAACTCATCTTTTTCCTTTTCTACTTTTTTCTGATCGTCAATATCAGTAAATGTTCCTACCCAGTTTTTAATACGGTTTTCATCGTATACAGGCGTTATTCTTAGTAAATGGTAACGGTATTTATCTGAAATAATATTTTTAATCCTGATTTCTAATTCCAGTGCTATTCCTTTCTTCCTGCATCTCTCCAATTCTTCTTTTATATCTCGATCATCAGGATGTGTTTCCGGGAAATTCTGTTCTGTCTCGGAATATTGATACCATTTACCATTCACAAAATCCACAATTCCGTCCCCATTAAGGGTAAATGCAATCTGAGGAAGGGACTCCAGCATCAGATGAAAGTGATCTATCTGGGATTTCATAGTAACCTGGGATTCTCTTCTCCCCTTCACTTCAAGTTCAAGATTCTGCTGTGTTTTTTTCATGGCAAGATTCTGTTCCTGAAGGTTATAAAATGTTTTTACTTTAAGCAAAAGTATTTCGGGATCTACAGGTTTGGTGACATAATCTTTAGCACCAGAAGCATAACCTTGTGTAATAAATTTTTTTTCTGTATTGACAGCTGATAAAAATATGATAGGTACGTCTTTCGTTTTGCTGTAATCCGAAAGGGTTTCGGCCACTTCAAAGCCGTCCATATCCGGCATCTGAACATCTAAAATAATTAAGGCATAGTCTTTTTTCAGCGCTTTACCAAGAGCCTCTTCACCTGAGCTGGCCGTTTCGACCTGAAAATCCTTAGATTCAAGTAATTTCTGAAGTGAATAAAGGTTACTTTGGTTGTCATCAACAATTAAAATCATAGAAGTTAAAATCAATAATTAGTTACGGATACTTTAGCTTCAAAAATACTCACAATATTTCGAAAAACAGTAATTTTTAAAGGATAATCCTTAAGAATTCCATACCACATTTCACATGAAAAAAAATCAATGGCACAGGGATTGAAACTGTTTATAATATTTTAAGAAAAAAGCTCTAATTTCAGAAAAAAAACAAACTATGAAAAAGACAATAAGCTGCATGAATATTGACGTAAATATTCTTTATTCATTCGGAGGTGAAACCGTGATACACAAGCCTAAGGAGTTCATTTTCAAAGAAGGTGAGCATTCGCAATATTATTTTCAGATTATCAGTGGCAAAGTTAAGCTAAACACGTTTACTGAAAACGGGAAAGAATTTATTCATAATATCCTGGGCAAAAATCAAAGTTTTGGAGATCCATTACTGTTCATCGAAAAACTTTATCCCACCAATGCTGTAAGTTTACAAGCGACAGAATTGGTGAGGATGCCTAAAAATAATTTCATAGAAATGCTTAAAACTCATCCTGATCTTTCTCTGGAGATGAATATGTGCTTGTCACAAAGGCTATATTATAACAGTTTAATGGTGCGCAATATGGCTTCAGCAGATCCCATCCAGCGCCTTAAAGGGCTATTGGACTATCTAAAAAGTTATCATGATGGGGACTGCCAACAATGCTTTCCTGTAGAACTTACCCGCCAGCAAATTGCTGACCTTACCGGTTTGAGAGTTGAAACGGTAATCAGAACCGTTAAAAAGATGGTTAATCAGGAAATAATAAAAATGGAAGGCCGAAGAATTTTATATTAAAGATTGAATGTACTTATCTCCTATTATTTTATGGAAGACTAAGTGGCTAAACAAAAATAGAATACAAATAAACTATTAAAACAAAAAACAATAATGACCGATGCCTTCCGGCACCGGTCATTATTGTTAAACTAACTTAATCCATTAATTGGTTTTCTTTCTCCATTCTGCCTTTACATCTTCAGCGGCATCTTTGGTCTTTTCCCATGCTTCATCAGCTTTGTCTTTAATATCTTCCCAAGCATCGGAAACGTTCGACTTCACTCTGTCTAACCAGTCTTCCTGAGTAGCTTCCTGATCATTTTCTCTTTTTTCATTGATATAATCTTTAGCCTTATCTGCTAAATCACTGATCTTCCATTTTGCTTCATCCGCTGCATTTTTTAGAGAATTTTTTGTTTGATCTACTGCATTTTCCGCTTTGTTGTAATCTGAATTGTTCATAATATAATATTTTAGTAATTGGTATATAAATAAACAATGTTTGTGCCTAAAAGAATATTTACAATGTTAAAATTTCTTAAAATATCAAATTACCATTTAGCCGCTTATTATATACCAAACTATTCATCTCATATTCAAAGTAATACCTTTCAATCCTATTCTCACTATTAACAAAAGTCTATTTATCCTTGGCAAGGTTTTTAATCATTCCTTTAAAAATAATTCCATGAAACGGAAGAACCATCAACCAATATATTCTTCCCCACAGGCCTTTTGGACGAAATACAGCTTTCTGCCATATCTTATTTTTATACACTTTAAACATCAGCCAGGCTTCTCCCGGAAGTTTCATTTCAGCCAGCAAAATCAGCCTGCCTTCTTTACGATCAGCATATAGCACCCTCCAGAAATCCAAAGCATCTCCTTCTTTAAGATCAGAAGGATGCCTTCTTCCCCGTCTGAGTCCAGGCCCGCCAAAAAATTTATCGATAAAGCCTCTCATTTTCCATAACTCCTGCCCATACCATCCATTCTTACCACCCAACTGAAAAACCCGGTTCACACAAGCTTCCCTGTTATCATACTCTTCTGTTCTGAGATCTGTAAAACATCCATACTTGGGTACATCCTGATATTCTTTTAATGTAGAATCGTTCCGGCTGCTGATAAAACTGTCTTTCCAGCTTGAGATGATTTCATTGGACTGAATTTTTGCCAACGTCCTTTTGAGCGCGGTTTCATAAGAAAACGGCTGTATCTTTGTAATGGATTTAATCTGAGCCAGACTTTCAGGCCTGCACACCACTTCTATTTTCATGCTCCCCACAAGGGCCTTTGCCAGATTATAAGAGGTTGAAGTAATAAAATAAAGCCAATAGGAAGAAAGCTTTGGAGTCATCACTGGTAGGGTAAAAATAGTCCTTTTTAAACCTCTTACCTCCGCAAACTTCAGTAACATATCCTTGTAGGTGAGAATATCATCACATCCTATATCAAAGTCTTTATGGTAAGCCTGTTCTTTAAACAAAACAAAAATCAGAAAATCCAGAACATTTGCGATTCCTATTGGCTGACATTTTGTATACAACCACTTAGGAGCGATCATCACAGGGAGTTTTTCAACGAGATCTCTTATAATTTCAAAAGAAGCACTTCCTGAACCAATAATAATGCCTGCCCGAAGAACAGTAACAGGAACTTTACCGCTCATAAGAATTTTCTCAACCTGATACCGAGAGCTCAAATGCTTTGACAATTGTTTTTCATTCACCAGACCCGATAGATACACGATATGTTTACATTGTGTCTTTTCTATGTATTGAGAAAAATTATAGGCACATTTCTTTTCTGTATCTTCATAATCCTCAGCAGCACTCATGGAATGCATCAGATAATACGCTCCTGTAATATCTTCAGGAATATTCTTTAATGTTTCCGGTTTCAGAAAGTCAACTTCAATTACTTCAACATGATTAACATCAATATCCATACTTGGCTCAAACCGCTTGACATCTCTGCAGCAGCATACCACTTTATAGCCCTGCGCAGCAATGACACTGATCATTCTTTTACCAATATATCCGGTAGCCCCGGTAAGCAGAATTTTTTCCATGAGGTTCTGAATTTAAATGTATCATAAAAAACATCATGCCTTAGAATAAGACATTATATCTTCTCTAAAAGATGACCAAAATAATCCTTTTTCTTAATGAGATAACTTTGATTCATCTCATTAGAGTCTATTTCCAGAGGAATTCTGCTATTGAGAATGATATCACTGTTCTCAACAGATTTGATTTTGTCTGGATTATTAGTTAGTAAATTAACCTCTTTTACCTTTAGAATATTCAGCATCTCCACGGCTACATCAAAGTTTCTTCCATCCGCCGGGAGCCCAAGCTTCAAATTGGCTTCAACGGTATCCAATCCTTTTTCCTGAAGTCCGTAAGCCCGCAACTTGTTGATAATCCCGATATTTCTTCCTTCCTGACGGAGATAGATAATTACTCCTCCATTTTCATACATGTATTTCATTGCAGCATCCAACTGTTGCCCGCATTCACATTTTTTGGAATGAAAAACCTCTCCTGTAATACATTCTGAGTGGAAACGTACATTCACAGCTGCTGTAAAATCTGTATTCTCTGCCACCCAAACCAAATGAGGACTCCAGTCTTCTTCACTTTCTGAAAATGCATATACAGTGAATATGCCATAATCTGTAGGTATTTTTGATTGTGCTTGTATTTTGAGCATTTTTTTCTCTTTTTAAGTTGATATAGTTATTTATCGAACGGGCTTTTTTTATCCTGCTTTACCCAGATAAGTTTTGATGTATCATAACCGATCTCCTGAGCTTTGGTGATAAAATTTTGTTTTATATGCTCCGGAACTGTCTTTTCGCGGGACAGAATCCACAAATAATCTAAGTTTTTACCTGCAACCAATGCATACTTATAATCTTCCAGCGCAACGACGTTATATCCGGCATAGAAAGGTCCGAAAAAACTTACTTTCAGTGCCGCCGTATTCTTATCTCCCCCGAATTTAGCGGTACCATTAACAGACACCCATTTGTTCTTTTTAAAATTATATCCGCTATTGATTACATTTACACTTTCATCCGGATTAAGACTGTATTGTGCCATTGCATTATCAAGATCTTTTTCAAAACGGTAATCGAATCTTGCTATTTCATACCATGTACCTAAGTATCGGTTGACATCAAACCGGCTGACAGGCTGCGCTTTTTCCGGCATAGACGAACAGGATATTATACTATTCAACAATACAAAGCTTAACAATACTGTAAAAATTATTCTATTTTTCATTTTTAGTTATTTTTTTAAAGAAATAAATATTGAGTAAAAATTGGCTGTAACCGTAAACAGCATCTTCAACAGGGATAGTCCCCATTCTAATCCCTAAAAAGTCATCAGGATTATAATTAACAACCGGCGAAGGAATAAAAGAACCTGTAAGAATTCCATTTACAGCAAAAAAACCGGGCATTAAAATAAGATACACAAAACTGGCTTTTCCCAACCATTCTTTTTGAGCGATAAAATGCAGATAGAAAAGCGTAAGTATCGTTACAATTACTGTCAGTAAAGTATATATTCGTTCATAATATAGAAGACCTATGACACCAAGAACAATAACAGACGTAAACACAATGAGATTATTCAAAACACTAATCCATTCCAGAGTAAAGAATTTTTCCAGGCAATAATAAGTAAAAACACAGGCGAAAGGAATGCAGTAAAAAAACAGCCATTCTTCTACCGGAAGCCCCGCTATTTTAACCCCCAAAGTATAATGGAGATCAAACCACCACACTCCTTTTGCAGTGAACCATATATCCCAGACGATAAAAGGAATGGCTACAATGGTAGATGACAGCAGAAATTTCCCGAAAAGCTTATTAAATTGTATCCTTCCATCAAAAGAGGCTAAGAAACAAATAATTACAGTGAAAAAATTAATCAATATGTAAGTATAAGGCATCATTTTTTATTAAAATACATTTTAAAATATTTAACAGGAACCCACAGAAAACCGAAACATTCTCCATCTTCTTTTCCCAAATGCTTGTGATGCTGCTTATGAGCACGTCTGATGGCAAGAAAATATGGATTTTTTGTTCTAGTGAAAATCTTTGCCCTCTGATGAATAAAAATATCATGTACAAAGAAATAAGCCATCCCGTAAAGACTGATCCCAAGGCCGATAAAAAACCAGTAACTAAAATCCTGTTGTACTCCCAGGTATAATAAAGCAATAGCCGGAGTTGCAAAAATGAAAAAGAACCAATCATTTCTTTCAAGTTTACCATCATGGCTATGATCGTGATGATCCTGGTGCAGGCTCCACAGAAAACCGTGCATAATATACCGATGGATCAGCCATGTAGCTCCTTCCATGGAAATAAATACACACAAGACGATCAAAACATTCATTTTAAGTATTCTTATTGTTAAAAAGGTCACTCAAAACCCTGTATCTGAAATCGAAAATGGTTTTAAGCTTTTCTTTTACAAACATCTGATGGGCTATTTTTCCTAACATTCCTAACGGGAGTTCATAGTCTACTGTATCTTTCATGAGTACTCCATGCTCATTAGGAATAAATTCATGAAAATGGTTCCAGTGCTTATATGGACCCTTTTTCTGAAAGTCTGTAAAGCTTTTATAGTCATCCACCTGACTGATAATTGTCTTCCAACTCAATGGAATTCCCAGCAAAGGAGAAACTGTGTAATCTATTTCCATACCCTTAAAAATAGGCCTATCCTTCACATCGGAAAGCACCACAAAACCCATGCTTTCAGGAGTTATTTCTGATAAATTATGAGGAGAGGAAAAAAACTCCCATGCTGTTTCAATATTACAGTTAAGCTGTTGTTCTCTGTATAATCTATACATCATTTATTTTTATTAATCTTTAAACGTTTCAAAAAATCATTCTTACCCCGGAAACTTATTGTCAGAAATAAGCAGACTTGTAACGGATATAACTTTTGAACGCCACCAGGAGCTTTTGTGAATTAGCAATTCTGATTCTTTGCTGGAGCATATTCTGGGAGCTTGTTTTCTTTATTTTTTCAAATAGGGAGAGATAATATCTGTAAGCAAGGTAAACACCAAAAATAGATGAGCCCGGCAACTTTTTTATACCCTGCAATGCTTCTTTAAACTCTTCTTCAATCTCATTTTCAATATGGGTTTTTACCGTATTATCAAAAACTGACATATTCAGGGAAGGAAAATAGGTTCTTCCTAAGATTTGATAATCATCTTTGAGATCTCTTAAAAAATTAACTTTCTGAAAGGCAGATCCTAGTTTCATTGCATAGGGTTTAAGCCTTTCATACTGCTTCTTATTACCTTCAGTAAATATTTGCAGACACATCAAACCTACCACTTCCGCAGACCCATAGATATATTCTTTATACAGCTCTGAGTTATAATCAATTTTATGAAGATCCATTTCCATACTGTGCAGAAACTGATCGATCAGCTTCTTGTCTATATCATATTGACGGACCGTTTCCTGAAATGAATGCAGAATCGGATTGAGCGATATACCATCCTGCAATGCTTCATAGGTTTCAGCCTTTAATCTCTTCAGAAGTTTCTTCTTATCATAACCATGAAAACTATCCACAATTTCATCTGCCAAACGAACATATCCGTAAACCGCATAAACCGCAGGTCTAATGGAAGGCTTCAAAGCCAGTATTCCCAATGAAAAACTGGTACTGTATTTTTGTGTAGCACACTTACTCACCTCGTAAGACAATTCATCAAACAATTTTTTCATATTATTTTATTTTTAGTTTACTAACTTCAGATGCTACAATTTTACCCGAAATGATAGAAGGTGGAACACCCGGCCCGGGAACCGTTAGCTGTCCTGTATAAAAAAGGTTCCTCAGCTTTCTGTTTTTTATTTTAGGTTTTAATACTGCCGTCTGAGATAATGTATTGGACAATCCATAGGCATTTCCCTGATAAGCATTATAGTCGGAAATAAAGTCACTTACACAATAGCTTTTTTTATATTCAATTCTGGAAATAAGATTAGTTTCTCCCGTATGTTTTTCTATTCTATCAATCATTTTGATAAGATATTTTTCTCTTACAGTTTCCTCATCATCTATTCCTGGCGCAAGAGGCAGCAAAAGAAAAAGATTTTCACATCCTTCCGGAGCTACCCCCAAATCTGTTTTTGAGGGACAGCACGAATAAAAAAGTGGTTTATCTGGCCATTTTTTATCTTTGTAAATACAGTCTATATGCTCATCAAGCTCATTTTCAAAGAACAGAGTATGATGTTTTAAATGAGGGATCTTCCCTTTTACCCCGAGGTAATAAATAAGGCAGGACGGAGCAAATGTTCTCTTTTTCCAATATTCATTATCATAGTTTCTAAGTGCATCGGGGATTAAAGTTTCTGTATGATGATAATCTGACGATGCAATGATGGCATCAAATTCATAGTTTTCATTATTTATTGTTAAAGAAGACGCCCTTCCATTATCTGTATTGATTCTTTGTACTTCATGATTAAAATGAAAAGTTACCCCTTGTTTTTCTGCAACTTCTTTCATTGCAAGAATGAGTTGATAAAACCCTCCCATTGGATACTTTGTTCCTAAAACATACCCTCCATAATTCATAAGACTGTAAAGAGCAGGAATATCCTTAGGGGAAGCACCAAGAAATATAACCGGAAATTCCATCAGGGATTTGAGTTTGTGATTTGTAAAATAACCTGAAACATATTTCCTGAAATCACTTAAAAGATCAAGCTTCAAGGCACAACCTGCTATTTTCAAGGAAGCAAACTCAAGCCAGCTGTAACAGGGTTTTGTTACAAATTCTTTCATTCCCACTTCATATTTAAATCGCGCAGATTCCATAAACTGATCATATTTCCTTGCTGCTCCTGTTTCTATCTTTTCAAATAGCTCACGGATTTCATCATTTTTTTGGGGAACGACAACATTTTCTTTTGCAAAAACCATCTCAAACTGTGGATCCAAGGAAACCAGTGTAAAAAAATCAGACGCTTTATAACCAAAGTCATTGAAAAAGCCTTCAATAATATCTGGCATCCAATACCAACTTGGGCCCATATCAAAAACATAACCTTCTTTTGTTTTAAATTGTCTTGCCCTTCCTCCCGGCTGCTGGTGCTTTTCAAATACATGCACTTCATTTCCTGATTTCGCAGCATACGCGGCAGCAGAAAGCCCGGAAAACCCAGAACCAATCACTGCTATTTTCTTTCTTAAGCCTCCAGTTTTCATTGTTATTTATTTAATAGTTTTAACACAGATTTCTACTATTTCATTAATTCAATCTTTTATACACAACATCCAGGAGGTCAATAGAGTCCAGATGCATACGGTAAAAAGAATCATGAAACTCGTCCAGTTTAGAAAGTATGGCAATGAGCAGCATCTGTTCAGAATGACTTAGGTTTCCTACGACTGCTCTTGAAGCTTTACGAATCCCATCCATATGTTCCTCCAATACGGCAAGCCCCTTCTCTGTTATCTGAATATGTTTTGTTCTTTTATCTTCCTCTGAAACAGCCTGCTCTACCCAGCCATTGCGGATTAAACGATTAATAATGAGTATCCCTGAAGATTTTTCACTTACATTATATCTTATAAGTTCCATTTTAGGCATCGCTCCCCTGGTCTTCAGACCGATCAGATAAATAAAGTCATCCTGACTTGAAAATATGGAATTACCAATTGAACGTGAATATGTTTTCGCATACCTTCCCATTTTTATCAGTAAAGTATTGATGACGCTGTCTGCACTTCTTCCCAATTCTTTTCCTGCCCAATCCGGTTCTTCTATTGAATGATCCCTAGGCGAAGCATTGATCCATTCTGTAAAACCCTGAAGGTCGTTACTATATATCGCTTTCCCTTCATTCTGCTCCATAAATTGCTGAACGAGTTCCACAACTGATTTTATAAGATCAAAATTCATATCAAACAAATTAGTATACAAATATACATATTAAAGTATATAAATATACTTTTTATTTATTAAAATTTAGGAACAATAAATTAAAGATCTAAACAAACGGCATAAAGAAATCACATAAAAAATTAACAATCAATTAAATATCATAAAATAATCGAAATTGAATTAAAAGAAACAGGATAGAATATAAATAAACTATAAATAAAAAACTAATAAGATTACTTTTAAGAATGAGAGAATTAAAGTCTTATCAAAACAGGTGTACAAGAAAAATAAAAAGGTTCATAAAAAATACGAAGAACTGCTTGACAAAATAATCACAAGGCAAAAAGATAATCCTACAGAATCAATGGAAGATCAGATATAAATATTAAGGCTCAAGTCAGTAATGATGAAACTATAAAATTACTCTTATGGAAATTTGAAAAAATGAAATATTAGAAAAATATCTAAAAAAAGATATTAGCCTTACTGGATGGATAATAATTTTAACACTAACATAAATTATGTTTTGCAAAATAATTAATACTCACACTGATAAATGTTTAAAATTTTAACAATATACTATTTATACAATAATTAAATTAATCATATAGCATAATATGTATATATTTACAAAAACAAGAATCCGTCCAAAAATAAAACCAAAATCAAAATACTGTGAAAATCAAAACAATTCTAAAGAACCGCTTTAATTATTCGTTCCCTGATCCGATCAGCCCATTTGCTGAAGATTTACAGGAAATAACTGATAACCAGTGGATTGACAAGGAACTTAAAAATCTAATTCCGTCTTCAACAAAAGAAAAGTATAAACAAACAAAAACGGGATTTATGTCTGCCCGCTGGTGGCCCAAGACCCAAAGCTTCGAACGTATGCTGCCACTGGGGAGATTTATGCTTTGGTCTATGTATAATGATGATATGTATGAAGTAGCTACCGCTGCTGAGGTTAGATATGCACAAAAGCAATCTATAGCCATATTAAAAGGGCAAATCACACCTGAAGAAGCAAAAATACCTCTCGCGTATCAATTATATGCTATACGGAAGGGGTTCCTGAATTTCATTCCAGAATCATCTGTAAATCGTTTTGCTGATACATTAAATGATTATTTTGACGGTCTGGAAATGGAGGTAATCTATAAGCAAAATAAAATATTCCCAACAGTTGGCAATCTGCTTAATATTAGAGTTAGAACATTAATGATTTGTGCTTTTATTGAAACAATAGAAATTCAGAATGAAATCACTTTGCCAGATTATATTTATTCACATCCTGTGATCAGAAGATTATATGATCTTACGACCAGAATTATCGGTTATTTCAATGACGTACAATCACTACTAAAAGATGAAGAAAGTGGAGAGATATTTTTCAATATAGTTAAAGTATTGGAACATCATTACCAATTATCAAAGGAAGAGGCACTGGAAAAAACTATTCTTATGCATGATAAGGATTTGAAAGAATTTTATCAGTTACGATCTTCTCTTCCTGATTTCGGAAATTGGAACAGTGCTGTCGATGAATTAGTAGAAGGAATGGGGTACTTTATAAAAGGATGGCAATCTGTTTCTTTATTAGAGACAAAACGATATGACATTAATGGTTTTCCACCAATAGAAGAACTTCCCAAAATTTAGACTTTAAATACTCTCAGAAAAAACAAATGCCAAATGATTATTTTAGTCTTCATTTGGCATTTTTTGTTATTAGTGACCGCAGAAGGATTCGAACCCTCACTGTCGGAGCCGAAATCCGAAGTTCTATCCATTAAACTATGCAGCCGTATTCATTAGTAATAAATGATAAGTAATGTGTAATAGAATATTACTTATCATTCATTGCTTATTACTTATGATTTAGAAAGTAATCTTCACCCCACCCAAAATCTGAGGACCTAAGACTTTATAAGCCTTGTAGGTTTGGTATTTTGAGCTTAGAAGGTTATTTCCGAGTGCGAAAATACTGAAATTTTTGTGAATTTTGTACTCTGCAGAAAGATTTAAATCGGCGTAACCACCAACTTTATCGTTTGTATTCTCTAATGATCGGTAAATCATTCCATTAGGAGCTGAAGCATCTGCAATTCCTTCGATTGAAAAAGAGTTGGTTGTTCTGTCGCTTGCGAAAATTCCTTTGAAACCTAGCAATAATTTCTTGTCAAGCATTGCATATTTTGCACCGATACTTGCATTCACTAATGGAACATTGTAGATATTATCGTAGTTCTTCAAATTATATTTTGTAAACCTTACTTCTCCGTCAATCATTAAATTTTCTAATGGGAAATACTGTACACTACCTTTGATATCACTTACATTCCCATCATCGTAGATTGCAGAGAATGTATTCGCATAATCATAAGCAGCACGATTCAGGGTGTAATTATTATCAAAAAGACTGTTTGCTCTGAAGAACATGATGTCTTTCATTTTTCCGAAACCAGCAGATACATCGTATTTCAATGTTTCATCAATATCACCTCTTAAACCTACGTAAAAGTGATATTTTGTTTCTGTAGGCTTTAAATACTGGTCAGAAAGAACATAAGGGTTCTCCTGAAGAAGATCTCCGTAAGTGTTAAGCTTAAGACCACCATCTACCCCACCATAGAATTTAAATTCTTTAGCAGCTGCCACCTGGAACTCAGCTTGTGGAAACCAATAGGTTTTATTATTCTTCACCTGATCCATGTGTATGTTTGAGTTTTTAGCATTCAGGAAAGAAAATCCTGATCCTAACATCAAATAAGACTCTCCTTTTCTGAAGGTCACTTTTGGAGTTAAGCTGGTATTAAAGAAATTGGAAGAGTTCTTATCTACCATTTCAAAATCTGTTTTCACAGCTTCTAAACCTACCCCTAAATCTGCATTCAGATTAATCCCTGATTTCCCTAACTCAACAGCATGCTTAGAGAAGTTAGCTAAAATCGAAACCTGGTTTTCCTGAGCATCAAAATGATCTTTCAGGAATGAAGATTTTACTCTTACATCATTCAGAATCTCGTTAGAATAGAAATCATAATATCCATTCACTTTGAACTGATTGACTTTTTGTTTTAAATCAACATCTGCTGACGGCGCTAAAGCATAAATCCCGTAATAGTTATAGTTATTTAATCCATATTCAGCATTGATATTGAATTTTCCTTTATCCCCATAAGAATTAAGGAAAGCTCCTATCGTTGCAGATGTTTGTTTTGATTTCCAGTCGTAATCATTTTTAAGACCGCTTGTAGACAACAAATGTACATCTGCTCCTACCTCGAACTTATTTTGAAGGGTTTTGGATACATTTCCATCTAACAGGATCTTCCCATAATTCCCCATTCCAAATTGGACATAGTTATTCTGAGCCGTCCCATCAAATTTTGGAGCTACATCCTCTCCCTGAATTGTAGAAGTTTTGAAGTCGGAAACCGCAGGAACATCTGTAATGGTATATCTTACAGGAGTCTGGGATTTCTCTTCCGGAGGATAGTTTTTAATGGTTTCCACGGAAGTCTTCTTTTTCTCGATCTTCTTCACCTCCGGTTCTCTTTTTTTATTAAGAACCAGCTTTTCCTCTTTGATCTGGGAAAACGCAAACTGCGAAACCCCTAAAAATATGATGGATAATAATTGAATTTTTCTGTTCATTACTACTTCTTGTATTTATGTATCCATGTAAAATGCACTAATGTCTGTTTACATGAACAGGATACTGCATTTTTACTTTTTAATCTGCTTTTTAACTTCTTTCGCTTCTGCTACGATATCCGGGAAGCTCTTATAATTGGCAATAATCTGGTCACAAGTATAACTAGCCTGGTAATTATCTTTTAAGCCGATATAGTTTTTAGCCATCAATACCAAAGCTTTTGCCCCCCAATATTCTTCAGAGGCATAATTATTTGCCAGCTTGAAGATGGTTTCATTAGAAGACTTAAAGGCTTTTCCTTTATTCTGGTAATACGCTTTTGCATACAATGCTTCTGCGGCTACCGAAGTGTTGGATGATTTTTCAAGAGAAACATAAGCTGCCTGAGCATCTTTATCCTTTCCTGAATTCATCAGACTTCTCGCTTTGATTACTTTCGCCGTCTCTATAACGGCTGCTGAGTTTTTGGAGTTGGCAATCACTGCATTGGCCAGTTTTTCTGCTTCAGAGAAGTTGTTTTCATCTGCATACAGCTTCATCAGCTCAACATTCGCATAGTTTTTAATGCTTATATTGGAAGAGTTCTTAATTCCTTCAAGATATTTTTTAGCTTCGGCAGTATTTCCTTGTGCAATAAAGATCTGTGCTAAACGGGTTTGAGCATCATCCTGATAATCATTCTGAACTCCGGCCACCTCTTGTAAAACAAGTAAAGCTTTTGTAGAATTATTAGTTTGATAATAACTTTCTCCTAATTCATATTTAGCCTGATAAAGACCTTCTCCCGTTGGATTCTGCGTTAGATACTTCTCATAGTAAGAAATCGCATTTTTGTAGTCTTTCTTCGCGAAATATTGTTTTCCTGTAGATAGGTTGATCTCATCAATTTCAGATGCATCAACATTTACGCCTATGCTTCTTGCAAAGTTTTCATAGCCTGCCACATCTCCGTTCTTCGTAAATACAGGTTTTGCAGCCTGAACAATTTTTTGAGCATATGCTGTGTTTTTATACTGCTCTCCTAGTGATTTCAGCTCAGAAAGAGCTTTATCATTCTGGTTCTGGTCGATATAATTCTGTGCTCTGTAAATAGAAGCATTAGCGATCAGGTCTTTATCTGAAGATGTTTTTATAACTTTTCCAAAATAATCATTGGAGTTTGCAAAATCATCCTGAGCTGCGTAAGCTGTTCCTATTTCGTATTGTGCATCATCATAATATTCAGAATCCGGATATTTGGATAAAAGATTTTTTAAATTGGTAATCTTCGCCTGAGTATCTCCTTTAAATCCTAAAGCCATTGCTTTCTGATATAAAGTATAATCTGTAGCATCCTGATTCTTATCATAAATCGCAATGGCCTCGTTCAGATCGTTATTCGCGTAATGAATATCTGCCAAACGAAGTTCTGCATCATTTTTAAATTCAGGTTTTGGATTTGTAAGATACTGCTTGAAATAAGTAGCCGCCTGATCGAATTTCTTAGCCTTAAAATAAGCATATCCCAAATCATAAGGCAGCTGCTGCTTTTCCGGGAAGTTTTCATTAAGCAACTTTTCATAACGAACAATGGCAGACGGATAATTTCCTTTTTGATAATATACCTGAGCCAGCCAATATAAAGCTCTACTATTAAATTCTTTATTGATATTAAAGCCTAAACTTCTCAAGAAATATTTCTCTGCTTCATCATAATTCCCTTTATTGAACTCTTCTGTTCCCAATAAATAAGAAACTTCCTGATCCACTTTATTGATATCAGGTGTTGAACTTTGTAATCTATCAATAGCGTTCAATGTCTCTTTATAATTTCCTGAATACAAATATGATTTCACCAATAATGATCTCATTTCTGAAGCGTTAGAAGCATTTTGGTTCTCATTGATATAGCTTTGAAGAACAGTAGAAGGATTTTCAAACGGGTTTCCGATATCGTATCCTAATTTCGCATACTGTTCGTGTGCTAATTTTTTCACTTTTGCATCATAATCCATTTGATAAGAAGAACGGAATGCAGAAAGGGCCTCTTGCTTTTTATCAACCGCTAAATAAGCATTTCCTAATTGATAGTAAGCATTCTGTGCTAACGCTGAATTACTGTTGACAAGCTGGTTATAATAAGAAACTGCTTCATCATACTTTTTCAGCTGTGCAGCCACAAACCCCATTTCATAAAGGTCATTTTCAGAAGGATTCTGCTGTACATTCAGGTAGTCCTTCAAGTGAGGATAAGCAGCATTGTAATCGTTCTTCATGAAGAAACTCTCCCCAATGATCTTATGGACTTCTGCTTTGTATGATTCTGAAATATTTTCATTTAATAATGCATTTCCTTCAGAAATTGCTTTATCATAATTCTTATCATTATAATACATCTGTACATAATACGGACGTACCAACCTTGAGAATTTATCCTGATCTTTTATGGAGTCAAAATATTCGAAAGCCTTATCATTTTGCCTGTTACTGTAATACAAATGTCCCAGCATGTAGGCGATATCTCCTTTTTGTGACTGATCGGCAGTTTTGTAAGCTTCTTCCAGAGCATCCGTAGCCCCCTTAGAATCTCCCATCATAAATTTGGCATATCCCAACTTCAGAATATACTGCGTATTCTCCTCTTTTGACAGCTGATATTGGTTCACCTTTTTTAAAGTTTCCAATGCCTTGTCAAAATCTTTTTTCGCAAGGTAATAATCCGCTAAAGGAAGATTAGCCTGAGCAAAATAAGCAGAATTAGGATATTCTTTCATGAAAGCCGTCAATCCTTCTTCAGCATGATTTTTCTGAAGAATCACACCGATCACATTATCAAAAAACTGAGCCGCCTCCTTCTTTGAACGGGACAAATTCTGATTGTAGAAATATTGTCTTGCATATTCGTATTGGGAGGCGTTGTATATTTTAGTTTGATAAAGATTTTCCGCTAGATTGAATCTATAATTTTCTTTCTGGGTAAAATATTGGGACTGTTGAGCATCGGAAATTCCGAAATAAATGACCGCAGCCGCTAAAAGTATTTTTTTTGATTTCATTCTTCTTGATATAAGAAAATTAGTCTAAATAAGTTAACGAAAATATTAAAAACTTATTGTTTAAGCAAGTTTTAACAGATTTAATACCATAAACAGGTATTAGCAAGAGTAAAAAACTTTTCACTATTGTATGATAAAAATCCTTACTTTAGTCTGGTAAAAATGTAAACAATTTCAGTAAACAGTTAACAAAAATACATTTTGATCTGATACTTTTTCAACAGCAGCTAAAAACATACCATAAATACACTGTAATATGAAATTTAAGATACTTTTAGCATTAATTTTTGTCAACCTTATACAGGCTCAAAAATTTTACTTTCCGAAAACAGCTGTTACAGACACTCTTATTTTGGAAAAACAAATGCCCATATTAGCCGTCCAGCTAATTCCCAATCTACAGACGGTACAACACAAACCTCAGAATGCCGTAGATTTATCAGATGCCCTTTTTCGACTTCAAATCATTGCTAAGGATTACCAGAAATCTCTTGCTACACTTGCTGAGTATCGGAATCAGTTTGCTGACCATAATATGGCCGGGTATAAATTTATGAGCTATGAAGTCTACAGCATGGCCAAATTAACAGAAACTAAAACATCATTTTCAAAAGGACTTCGGACTGCATTTGATAAAAAATATGAAAGCCTTCCGGAACACTTACTTCCAAGGGTAGGACTTGCCGTTGCTGGTGATGTAAACAATTTCAGAAAATTATTAAAAAAAGCTCTGGATAAACAGAAAGAAAAAGACAGTATAGATTACAAATCGGCATTGGCATTGTGTAAAGCTTATTTGGATTATAAAACTTATTCCGGCATCCAGCCTGAGATCAAACAGCTATTGACAGCAAAGGACAAGGAAAAATTTATTACAGAAACAAGAGATCTTAAAATTCAGAATGGAAATACATTGACCCTTACCATTATCAGAAAAAAAGAGAATAAATCTCCCCTTCCTGTTATTCTTACCAATAACATTTATGCCGGAGAACTAGACCGCTTTTTCGGAACAAGAGCCGCGACTTATGGATATGTAGGACTTGTAGTCAATACAAGAGGCAAAAGAAATAGTAATGATGAAAATAATCCTTTTGAACATGAATCACAAGATCTATATGAAGTAATCGACTGGGCAAGCAAACAGCTCTGGAGTAATGGAAAGGTTGGCATGGTTGGAGGAAGTTATCTTGGTTTCAGTCAATGGGCAGCTGTGAAGAAATTGCATCCTGCTTTAAAAACCATTGTACCACAGGTTTCTGTAGGTATTGGAATAGATTATCCTGCCCAGAATAATGTATTTATGAGTTATATGCTGCAATGGATTCAGTATGTTACCAATAATAAGTACACCGATGAGGTAGATTTCAACAATGCAGCCAAATGGGATTCTATCAATACAGCATGGTACAAAAGCGGAAGATCATTCAGATCTCTGGATACGATCAGCAAAAAGCCATGCAAAATATTTCAAAGATGGCTGGACCACCCGGGTTATGACCAATACTGGCAGAAAATGGTTCCTTATAAAGAGGAGTTCGCCAAAATCAATATCCCAATTCTTACCACTACCGGCTATTATGACGATGACCAGATCGGGGCATTATATTATTATAACCAACACCTTAAATACAATAAAAATGCGGAACATTATCTCGTAATTGGCCCTTACAACCATGGTGGAGCACAGAGTTTCGGATTCACGTACGTTGAAGGAAACCCTATCGATCCGGCAGCCAGAATCAGTATTGACGATCTTGCCTTTTCATGGTTTGATTATATTCTTAAAAATGGAAAAAAACCTGAACTTTTAAAAGACAAGGTTAATTTTCAGGTCATGAACACCAACTCCTGGAAACACGTTTCCTCTTTTGATAAAATGCACACTTCTAATTTGAAGTTTTATCTTCAAAACAGTAAGAATAATTCTTCTGTATTTATTAAGCCCACGCAGCAAAACTATACACCTCTCATTGTAGATTTCAATAATAGAAACGATAAAGACACTTATTATGCTGTAAGCAAAAAAGACAGCATTAAGACTACAAATTCTACTTATTTTGTAAGTGAAATACTGGATAAGGATATTATTATCAGTGGAAGTATTTCAGGGCTTTTTACGATTTCTACTAACAAAAAAGATCTTGACACCCATGCTTCTCTTTATGAAATCAGACCTGACGGAAAGCTTATTTCATTATCTTCTCATATTGCAAGAGCCAGCTATGCTAAAAATAATGAGATGCGCCAGCTTCTTACTCCCAATACTATTGAACAGATTCCTATAAAAAATGCCTATGTTATGAGTAAAAAGATCGAAAAGGGAAGTAAATTACTTTTGTTAGTAGGCGTTAACAAAAATCCGAACTGGCAGCTCAATTATGGAACAGGTAAAGATGTAAGTGATGAAACGATACAGGATGCTGGAGAACCTATGGAGATAAAATGGTATAACGACAGCTATGTGGAAATACCGGTTTATTAAGACTAAATGATTTTCGTTAAGCATTTTTATCCAAATGTTCTTAACGACTGTTAACATCAAAATAAAAAATCATTACATTTGTTTTTTTCAAATCAAATATAGTTATTGAATGAGTCAACTTTTTAGAAGGAAAGTCTATTCGGATACAGATACTTCAACAGGACTTTTAAGAGTTTTAGGTGTATGGGACATCGTATTTTTTGGTATTGCGGCAATTATTGGAGCTGGGAGTTTCAGCAGTTTGGGAGAAGCCGTTTTCAGAGGTGGCCCTGGTGTGATCCTTCTCTATTTGATTTGTGGCTTTGCCTGTGGTTTTACCGCTCTATGTTATGCTGAATTTGCCAGCAGAATTCCTACAGCAGGTTCTGCCTATACATATGCTTATGCCAGTTTTGGGGAATTAATTGCCTGGATCATTGGCTGGGCTTTGATCATGGAATATTCTTTCGGAAATATTTATGTAGCCTTTTCATGGTCTGATTATTTCACCAGCTTTTTAGGGCGTCTCGGAATGCACATTCCTGATTACCTAACCTGTAGTTATACAGAAGCGAAGAAAGCTGTCTTAAACGGTTCTGAAAACAAAGAACTATTAAATGCATGGAAATCAGCACCATTAATTGGGAACTTAAAGTTCATTGTTGATGTACCGGCATTGGTCATTAATGGTTTAATTACATGGCTTTGTTATGTTGGGGTAAAAGAGAGCAAAAACTTTAATAATTCTTTGGTTATCTTAAAGCTAGGAGTAATTCTATTGGTAATCCTGGTTGGTTTTGCTTATATCAACACTGATAACTGGACGCCTATAAGTCCTGTAACAGGAAGTCCATCCTTTATGCCTAATGGCTTTACAGGAGTAATGAGCGCCGTATCGGGGGTTTTCTTTGCCTATATTGGCTTTGATGCTTTAAGTGTTCTTTCTGAAGAAACAAAAGATCCTCAAAAAACCTTACCAAAAGGAATGATCATCTCTTTGGTATTGTGTACAGTAATCTATATTGCTCTTACTTTGGTATTGACAGGAATGGTAGATTACAGAAAATTCGATGGTGTAGGAGACCCGCTTTCATTCATCTTTGAAAAAACCAATGCGAATGTAGCATGGATGGAGCTTGTGGTTTCTTTTGTAGCTATTGTGGCAATCACCACTGTACTATTGGTTTTCCAGATGGGCCAGCCAAGAATCTGGTATGCAATGAGCCGTGACGGATTGATGCCTCAGAAGTTCCTTAAAATTCATCCAAAATATAAAACTCCATCTTTTGCAACCATTGTTACAGGGATTGTGGTAGGAGTTCCTATCTTATTTACGGATAAAACCTTCATCCTTGATTTTACAAGTATCGGAACCATCTTCGCATTCGTATTGGTTTGTGCAGGAGTTTTGACACTTCCTGCCAAAGAAAAGATCAAAGGCAGATTTCACCTTCCTTATATCAATGGTAAAATTATTTTCCCCGTTGTGTTTATTGGCGGACTGGTAGCTTTCTATTATTTGCAGCCTGAATTTTTCCAAACATTAATGGATTGGAAGGATCCTAAGGAGGGAGAATTTAGAGCCTCTATTTTCTTCTTTATTCTCATCAATCTCATTTTATGTGGGGTTACTTTTATCAAGAATCTTTCTCTTATTCCATTAATAGGATTAAGTTCTTGTTTATACCTTCTTACCGGAATGAGCCATGAAAATTGGTTCTGGTTTGGAATGTGGTTCCTGATTGGGATGTTTATTTACTTCTTCTATGGTTATAAGAATAGTAAGCTTGGAAAAGAGCTAAACAAGAGCTAAACAATATATTAAAAAGGCAAAATAGTACATCCTGCTATTTTGCCTTTTCTTTTTTATCCTTTAAAATCGGCAGAATTATTGCTGTACATCCAACAGAAATAATAAACTAATGCCACTATGTCTAAAAGAATCAAAACATACAGAGAATTTTACCAATTTTATCTTACAGAGCACAGTAAAACAGGAACCCGAATTTTTCATTTTATTGGAACACTGCTGATATTTGTTGTAATAGGATATGTTATCAGCTCAGGAAAGGAAAGATTTCTATGGTACATTCCAATAGTGGGATACGGATTTGCCTGGTTTAGCCATGCAGTTATCGAAAGAAATAAGCCAGCCACCTTTAAATATCCGTTATGGTCACTGATCTCGGATTTCAGGCTTTTCTTTGAACTTTTAATCGGTAAACAAAAGTTTACAGGTTCTGACAATCAGATACAGAATCCATAACCTCACACCATTCTATTTTTTACTCTCAACATCATTTTTTTAAACCGTTAATAGGAATTAAAATAGTAGGAATATCAATATTATGGCTCCCTTTAAAGATGAGCTGTCATTCTAAATATCATGGAGTGAAATGAAGAGTTTTATCTTCGTTGTAATGATAATGGACTATATAAATTGTAGAATCTCTTTTTAACATCAATACACCTGAACTTAGATTAAATTTATTCAGGTGAAGTTGAATTTTTCGATACAGTTATTTTCCGTATCCAATACCCCAAAGAAGGGAGAATAAAAGATAATACGAGGGGTAATACAAGAGAAAAACCTGTTCTTTCCAGCTCTACAATCAAAGGGAATAAATAGCCATTATAGACTATTAAAGCCAGAGTAAAAATAAAGCTGTCGCCACCACTTGTTGACAAAAGATTAAAATTATTTCCAAATTGGTCAAACAAACCGGACATTACAAAGAATACAATGTTTACAAAAAACATCCATAGAACAGATCTGTAGGTCATTTTTTGCCTTGCGTTAATGTATCCGGCAAGAATTAAAAAAAGCGACATAACTGCAGAAATCGAGTAATCTACAATGGTAATAACCTCCTCACTACTCCCTTTTCCAAAGAAATAAATGGCATACACCAGTAAATTCAGGAGATAAATAACAGTAACGTAGTTCATATAGGTTTATCTTAATATACAGCTTCTACAATATCATAGTGAATCGTATTCAACATTTTCTCCAGATTTGGATCGCTGTCTTTAACAGGTACAGGAATATAACTTGAGAAAGTCATTGTTTTATCCTTATTTACAGTAACCACCACCTCTTCAAGAATAGTCTTATCATCCACATAAAACTGGATCCTGTTCTCTACAATCTTCCAAAAGGAAAGCCTTGGTTCCGATGGGATACAATCTCCTACTTTTCCTTCTATATAGTTATACACAGCAAAACCATCTTCCCTTATAGCATAGTTACGCATCAACCTGCAGTTATCAAACTCTTTCACCACCTTCTTCTTTCCTTCATAAAATCCAGCTTCTTTCAGTTTCCAAAAACCTACAACATCTTCTTTTTTAAGTTTCTGAGCACTCACCAAAGCACTAAAAACCAAAGCAGATGAAAACAATAGTTTCTTCTTCATTATTTTTTCTTTTTCTTTTTAATATTAGGACTTTCAGGAGCCTTATCCATCTCTTCACCTACCTCAATAAGTCCCATTGATATCATAGAAGCCTGGTCACCATGTTTCTCACCTTCTTTCCATGTTTCAAAAGCTTTTTCACGAAGACCTAAAAGATGATAATAAGCTCCTAAAATATTGTATCCTTCCGGTTCTCCAAGATCTATTATCTTTTTGGAAAGCTCTATTAATTCCGGATGGGGTTTAAGCTTCTTATCTTTAATTTTTTCCAGATCTCCAAAAAAGCCGGGAGTATATTCCATCATTTTTAACCCAAAGGCATTGAGACAAGCTTTAGCCAGTCCTTGATTACAAAAGTCATCACTGATTTTTGTATAATCGTTGGCATTGGAGAATAGCGCATCCAATCCGGACATATTTTTCGTCTTATCGTAGTACCTTGATAATAAAATGGCTCTTTTCCGGGCATCCTCCGGGTTTACTCTGTTATTAACTTCGGTGCTGTCTTTTTTACGAATCCATACTCCATTTTTAACCCAATCTGAAATTCCAATTAATCTATCTTTTTTAATCTTAAAAATAAATACATCTTTATCCGGAATCACAATCAGGCTGTCATTTCTGGTAAAGTAATAGCTGCTTTTAAATCCATCTGCTATTTTACCATTTCCATCAAAATTGAAACTTTTATAAAAAGTTTCATTTCCCTGTTCTTCAAAATATCCCTGTAAAGCATTATCTGCTTTTTGAGCCAATGCATTACCCGTAATACAAACAGCCGAAATAAATACGAATATTTTTTTCATCAATTCAATTCTTTCTCTTCTCTTTTTTAATAAAATATACATTCTATATTTTCTTAATTTTCTTCATAAAACGAAATTCTACTTAGAATTTTTGATTTTGCCTATAATTTCCTGGGCCCCAATATTTCGCATCTTCATACAAGCTTTATTTACGATATGATTTTCTATGATTCTGGTAATTGGAGCCTCAAATTAAATGATTAAAAAATGAAAAAACAATCCCTGAAATCCGTTAATTCAGGAAAATTTCGGCATGGTAATTGCCAAGTAAGGTCTAAAATCAAGTTTATGAAAAGTATAGCAACAATTCTAAAAGGGGCAGCACCCGCATTAGCATTATTCGCAATGACGCAATGTACAACAACAGCTGGAGTATCTGCCGGAGATGAAAAAACATTCATCGTTGGCCCACAAACAGCAGACTGTACAGGAGTAGCTCCAATGAAATGTCTGCAGGTAAAAGAAAAAGCTTCAGAAGACTGGACTAATTTTTACACAAACATCGAAGGATTTACTTATGAACCAGGGTATGAATATGTTTTAAAGGTAAAAACAGAAAAAATTGCCAACCCGCCAGCTGATGCTTCTTCAATAAAATATACATTGATAAAGCAGGTTTCTAAAACAAAAAAAGATATCGCAGCAGCAGGTGAAAAAACACTTATTGTGGGAGCACAAACCGTAGACTGTTCCGCAGGGGCAGGCCGTATGAAATGCCTACAGGTAAAAGAAAATGCTTCTGAAAGCTGGAGTAACTTCTATAATAATATTGAAGGATTCACTTACGAACCGGGGTATGAATATGTTTTAAAGGTAAAAACAGAAAAAATCGCTAACCCACCAGCAGATGCTTCTTCAATACAATACACATTGGTAGAACAGGTTTCTAAAACAAAGAAATAAACTAAAAGGCTTCAGAATTTTTCTGAAGCCTTTTAGTTTATAATCAAGGAGTCTGAAGCTCGATGCTTGAAGTTACCATCAGCCGGTGAAGATATTTTTATCGTATTGTATAGACATTCCCCTGGAAGTAGTTTAAAATACCCCTTCATCCCTACTTTCGGCAATCACAGCTTCCCTCTTCCAGCTCCCATCTCCCTTTCTTTATTAATATCCCGCCTCCTTTTGTGGTGGATCAGGGTATTTTCCTTTGCTGGCTTCTCCTACCGTATTTGCAGTTGTCATTGCTACCACAAGGTCATTCAGCATACTGCTGGCTGCGGTTGGCGAGTTGGGAAGAAGTACAAGATTACTTCTGTTACTTGCTCCTACGGAATGCAGGGTATCATAATGCTGTGTCACAACGATAAGGGCTGACGCTTCGTGTGAGTTGATTTCTACATTATTCAGCATTCTTACAGATTCTTCAAGTCCTTTTGCAATCTCCCTTCTTTGATCGGCAATCCCCTGCCCTTGTAGTTTTTTAGATTCTGCTTCCGCTTTTGCCACAGCCACGATTCTGATTCTCTGAGCTTCTGATTCATATTCTGCGGCTGTTTTTTCTCTTTCAGCTGCATTGATACGGTTCATAGCATGTTTCACCTGCTCATCCGGATCAATATCCGTTACCAATGCCTTGATAATATCATATCCGTAGCTGTTCATTGCTTCCTGCAATTCACTTTTTACCGCTACTGCAATATCGTCTTTTCTTACAAAAACATCGTCAAGTTTCAGCTTAGGAACTTCCGCCCGTACTACGTCAAATACAAAAGAGGTGATTTGATTTTCCGGATTTTCTAAACGGTAATAAGCATCTCCAACCTGATTTCTGATCACCTGATACTGAACAGAAATTTTCATCTTGATGAATACATTATCCAGTGTCTTAGTATCAATCATTACATCCAGCTGCTGGATTCTGAGATTTAATCTTTTCGCGATCTGATCTATGATGGGAAGCTTAAGATGAAGTCCTGAATGCTTTACTCCCTGGAATTTTCCAAAACGTTCGATGATTGCTGCTGTCTCCTGCTTAACCACAAAAAACGATGCAAATAAAATAATAAGCCCGAAAATAATAACAGGCGCCAGAAAGATACCCATAGTGTAGTTTTATATTGATTCTTATAAAGATAGAAATAATATTTAAACCGTGGAGATTTATAGGATAATAACTTCCAGCTTCCTTTCTTCCCGCTTCAAGCCATAAATCAATAAGTTTATACCGTCATTCCGATATCGATTCCTTTAATTTTTCTATAAAGGTCAGTTGCGTAATTATCTGTCATTCCGGAAACAAAATCTATGATTCCCAATACTTTCTGATAATCGGTTCCGTTTTCATAGACAAATTGTCTTGGAAGCAATTTCAGGGCTTTCTTATCATAAGATTTTCTCTCATCCTCTGGTTTCAGAATAGAAGGAATAAAATGATCCAGCAATTCATACATTACGTTGTATCCGGCATTCTCAATCTCTACAACCGCTTTATGGTTGTAAATTTTTTCGATAGAGAATGATTCTATATCCTGCAAAGCAGTGTTTTCAGATTTGTAAACATCCAAAAGTCCTTTGTCCAGATTTCCTTCCAGAATGGTTTCAAAATTTTGTTTATAAATTTCAAGTGACTTATTAATTAAGGCATTGATCGCTTTTGCTCTTAAATATGAGATCTTTTCGTTTTCATTAGAAATGGAAATCAATTTATTTTTAACCTTATCAATATCGTTACTTTCTGATTTTACCAGTTCAAAGAAAAGATTTTCACAATCCGAGGTAGATACAATCCCCAATCTGTGGGCATCTTCCATATCGATAATGTTGTAGCAGATATCATCAGCAGCTTCTACCAGCCAGACAAAAGGGTGTCTTTTGAAAATATGCGGTTCTTCACATTCGGAGATGAGTTGAGTTCCTTTTGCTATTTCAAGGAAAATATCTTTTTCATTCTGGAAAAATCCAAATTTCTTACGGTGAATAATTCCTTTTTTCTTGGCTACTGCTTCACACGGGTATTTTGCGATACTGGCCAATGTAGAAAATGTAAGCTGGATTCCACCAGCATCTTTTCCCTGCTGCTGCTGAGCCAATACTCTGATGGCGTTGGCATTTCCTTCAAAATTAACCAGATCTGCCCATTCTTTTTCATTGAATTTAGACTTCAGGTCTTTTTCATTTCTTTCAAAATAGCTTGCTATAGCATCTTCTCCTGAATGTCCGAAGGCAGGATTTCCAACATCATGACAAAGACATGCCGCCGCAATTACATTTCCTAAATTATATAGATAAAAACTTTTTGAATCTTCGGTCAGTTCGCTTTTATAATCCTCAGCAATGAATTCACCAATAATACTTCCTAAACTTCTTCCTACAGATGACACTTCCAGGGAATGTGTCAGCCTGTTGTGTACAAAAACACTTCCGGGAAGAGGAAAAACCTGGGTCTTATTTTGCAGTCTCCTGAATGCAGAAGAGAAAATAATTCTGTCGAAATCCCTTTGAAAATCAGTTCTTGAAGCCTTAGTATTTGGGTTGTTTCCTGTACGTTGATTGGTGAAAATCTGGTTTAAATTCATCATTTTTCAAAATTACTCCAAATTTTAGTTTTATGGAATAGTATTCAGATATTTCTTAAACAGATATGATCATTCAAAAAATCTATTGCTGTCAGAGTCTTTTCCGTTGGGTAATACCGCTGAAAACATCCTACATTTGATAAAACTTAAACTATTAAAAATGAAAGACAGTACATGGCTTGATAAATGGAATGAAAGATATACCCACGAGGAGTTTGTATATGGAACAGCTCCTAATAATTATTTGGAAGAACAGCTTAAAAAATTAGATCCCGGCACCATTTTGTTTCCCGCAGATGGTGAAGGCAGGAATTCTGTGTATGCAGCATTACAGGGCTGGAAAGCTTCTTCTTTTGATATCAGTGAGCAAGGCAGATCCAAAGCTTTACAACTTGCAGAGCAGAATGAGGTAACTATAGATTATCAGGTGGGTGAGCTTCAAACATTAGATTATCATGAACAGCAATTTGATGCAATCGCTCTTATCTATGCTCATTTCCCTGGAGATATTAAATCATCTGTTCATCAAATGCTGGATCAATATTTGCGTAAAGGCGGTATTATTATTTTTGAAGCTTTCAGTAAAAAACATCTTGATTATGTCACCAAAAATGAAAAGGTAGGTGGACCAAGAGATATTGAATCTTTATTTTCTATAGAAGAGATTAAAGCAGATTTCCCTAACTATTCTATCCTAGAACTTCAGGAAACTGAAATTGAGCTTCAGGAAGGTTTATTTCACAACGGAACAGGTTCTGTTATCCGTTTTGTGGGCCAGAAGCTATAAAAATAACGGCACTATTTCCTATTCTGCAGGAATCTGGTTTTGAATTTTGGAAGTACTTTACTGAGATTCCTGTGGAATGACAAATGAACAGATGAAATCATTATTTTACATTCCAGGTATAGCTCAATGGATCAATCGCTGTTATATATTTTAAATTTTTCGGAATAGTATTTGAACTTTTTATTGAAAAATAACATTATGCCTGAAGGTCCATCTATTATTTTAATGAAAGAAAACCTGCAGCAGTTTGTTGGCCATAAAGTAACAGAAATATCAGGTAATGCAAAATTTGATAAGGAAGTATTTATCGGTCAGATGCTTCGTGAGATCCGCACCTTTGGTAAGCAAACTTATCTGGTCTTCGAGAAAGCAGCTATCCGTATTCATTTACTGATGTTCGGCTCTTATGATATTAATGAACAGACAAAGCCTGACAAAAGCTTAAGGTTAGCTTTATTTTTCTCAGGCGGAAGTATGTACTTTTATACCTGTTCTGTAAAATTTGTTGAATTAGAATCCCTTTCTGCTATCGATTGGGAAGCAGATGTGATGAGCAGTCTCTGGAGTTCTGAAAAAGCAGAAAAGAAACTGAAATCCAATCCGAAAATGATGGTATGTGATGCATTAATGGATCAGAATATTTTTTCTGGAGTCGGAAATATTATTAAGAATGAAGTTTTGTTCAGAATTGGTGTACAACCGGAAAGCATAATAGGAAATCTTCCGGCTAAAAAGCGTAAGGAACTTATTGCAGAAGCAAGAAATTACAGTTTTGAATTTCTGGAGTGGAAAAGAGAATTTACTCTTAAAAAACATTGGCTGGTACACACAAAATCCATCTGCCCGATCTGCGGACAAAAACTGATTAAGAAAAAAACAGGAATTGGAAAAAGAAGGAGCTTTTATTGCGAAAATGACCAAAAGCTTTATTAAGTAGAATCTTTTTTGATAGATTTTATAGGCAGTAAGTTTCCACTATAGCTTATGAATTATCAATCTGCCCCTAAAAGCCCGCCAGCATATTTTGTGAAAAAATCGGCTTTATACACTTCTCCAATAGGAATTTCAGCTTCTTCAATGTATATATTATGATTATCAAATGAATCAATATAATCTGCATTCACCACATATGACTTACTGACCCGGATAAAATTCTCACCAGAAACTTTCTGATGAATTGTTTTAAGGTTCATCGCTGTAATAAGTTTTTGCTGTCTGGTATGGATGACCACATAATCCTTAAGCCCTTCTATAAATTTAATATCTGCAAAACTGATCTTGTAAAACCTGCGGTCTGCTTTAATGAATAAAAAATCAGCAGTGTTGGACTCTACCGTATTTTTTATGGTATCATTAGAAAGAAGTTTGGTATACAATACAGCTTTATCGATTGCCTTTTCAAGCCTTTGCGGATCAATGGGTTTTAAAAGATAATCTACGGCTTCCAGTTCATAACTTTTCAAAGCATATTGGGAATAAGCTGTCGTAAAGATGATCAGTGATCTTTTGGGAAGCATTTCTGCAAATTCCAATCCAGTGACCATTGGCATTTCAATGTCAAGAAAAATAATATCTACATCATTATCTTTAAGGAAATCCAGGGCCGAGGGAGCATTGGAAAATTCCCCCAGAATATCAATCTTTGACGTCTCATTAATGAGCGAACGCATTTCTGCTCTTGCTAAGGGTTCATCATCAACTATAATACAATTCATCATACAGGAATTTTTAAATGGATAGTATATTCTTTGAATTCTGATTCTATTTTCAGTTCAAAAGTATCATTATAAAGAAGTTCTAATCTTCTGGTAATATTGGCAAGACCAAGGCCGCTGTTCTTTTTATCTGAAATAAAATAATCAGGATCTCTGGAGTTCACGCATTTAAAATAGAGATTTTGTCCTTCAATACTGATATTTATTTTTACAAAGGATTCTTTGCCACTGATACTCACACTATGTTTTACTGCATTTTCTACAAAAGTCGTAAAAAGGTTCGGAGGAATAAAGGTTGTATTAATTGTTCTATTCTCAGCTTTTGTCTGAATATCAAAGATAAAATTTTCACGCCTTATTTTTTCAAGGTTTAAAAAATTAGATAGAAAATCAATTTCTGAGGTTAGAAGTGTTTTTTCTGCACTGTTTTCATAAAGCTGATATCTGAGAAATTCCGAAAGCTTAACAATCACCACTGAAGCTTTTCCAGGATCTGTTCTGATAAGAGCTTTTACATTATTCAGCATATTAAACAGAAAGTGAGGATTGATCTGATTTCTTAATTCATTGAGTTCCATCTGCATGGTGAGATTACTTAGCTCATTGATTCGTTGATTATCTTTAATCCATTTTTGCAGCAGCTTGACCGTAGTGGTTGTAAAAATGATAGGAATACACATCAACACTCCTTCATAAACACTTCCTTTTTCAGTCTGTCTGGGGATATCTCCAGCCCTGAAATCAGCGAATACCGATCTGAAGCCAAATCCTATAATATTAATTCCTATCACTCCCATAATGATGAGAAGTGACAGATATGCAATATATCTTGTTTTAAAAAAGAGCTTAGGAACAAGGACATAAATATTAATATATATCATCGTAATAAGTATAGAATACACAAAAAGCAGCACATACAGCTGATGTATTCCAGAAAATGACTGCCAGAATCTGGCACTATACAACCAAAGGAAAAAGGAAATCAGAAACAGCAGGTGCCTGGCATATTGATAACGGTTTTCCACCAGAAAGTCCATTGCAAGTGTTTCTTTAAAATGCCATAGTCTGTACTTCATATTCTGAGGTTAATATATAAATACAAAAATAGATAATCCATCAGTTTCTCTTTATAATATTATACGAAACCTATATTTTATTATACCAATTATAGCTTCTATTCAGGATCGGATTTCGTATAAAATAATGGCAGTTTTGTATAAAAACAAATTGAAGAACCTATATTCTATCTTTCTTTGCCATGTTTAATCAATGTATATGGAATTAGCAGTTTTTCAGGAATTAACGGAGGAAATCACGGCAGAATGTTTTTTTATGACAGAATCACAACAGGAAGAAAAGGTAATACAGCTTATTGATCTTCATCATTTTGTAGAATGTTTTGATCCGGAGATCAACATCCTTAACTATATTCAGCATCCTATTAATATTATAGAACAAAACGGAATAAAAAAAGGAATTCTTTTTTATAGCATGAGACATTCAGCTTTTCCAGACTGCAATACGTGTGAAGAATTCAAAAGAAGACATTCGCTTTCTGAGCTATGGTTTGTATTTGTAGAGGAAGAAACCGTAACCCATACGGCCCGCCACACCGATTTCATTATTGAAAATAGTCTGGAAATTTTCTATGAGAGGATTTTTTTATTTCAGTTCTTTCAATCTAATATACAGATGTTGAAATGAGTAATCAATAATAAGCTATGAGTAATACCAGAAATGATGATTAACGATTCATACTGGATGGATGTTGGTTGATAGAAAGTGATGTAATGAAAAATTAATGAGTTCCCATTTTTGAAAACACATTGATTACGATTACGCCCAAAATAATCAACCCTATTCCGATAATGGCAGGCAGATCCGGAACCTGCTTAAATGCAACAACTCCAATTATTGTGATGAAAACAATACCTACTCCGGACCATATTGCATACGTAATCCCAACAGGAATCTGGCGAAGGCTCAGACTTAAAAAATAAAAAGCACAGGCATACCCTAATATGGTAACAACAGATGGCCATAGTTTAGAAAACTCTTCTGATTTTTTCAAAAAGGTAGTTGCTATGATCTCAAATACAATAGCTAAAGCCAAAAAAAGATAACTGCGTCCCATAAAATATTATTTATACAAAAATAGTAAAACCTCTCTCCTATTCCCAAAAAGAAGGCAGCAACTTCTATATTCTTGTGTTCTTCATCTGCTTTTAAACTCCAGCAAGCTTAAAAACAAAAGATTTTTCCAGTTGTGTCATAAAAATAATGTCATGAAACCGGACAGCTGACAAAAAATCGCCACAAAAATCAGCGATAAAAATAAATTTTCTTAACATAGAAATCTCTTTCTCACTGAAATTTTACATCTCAAAATATCCATAGACACCAATACTATGCACCGCATTATTTATTGTTTGTTTTATCAAGTCCAATATAGAAGTCTGGAAACGGTTAACGTTTTCACATATTTATAAAGACAGAACAATAAATATATTAATAAATTCACAATAACACATTAACAAAATGTAAACAAAAAATCTCTTAAAAATTAAATAAAACACTCATAACACACTGATATACATCATAGTGTTTTGCTTTGGCACGTGATTTGAAAGCTGTAATATTGCAATTGAAAGATTAATAAAAAAAAGTCAAATAATTAAAAATAATACAAAATGGTAACTTATATCGGTATCGCAACATGTTTAGTAGTATTCTCATCATATTTCATGACGGTAAAAAGAGAAAGAAACTAATCATTAAAATCAAAAAGCCTATAGCAAAACTATACTAATTATATTGTTTTATGTTTTTACTCTGAGAAATCAGATCGCTCTTTTACCAATGAGGTAAAAGGGCCCAAAAACATAAGCAGAAAAATCTTAGTTTCATAACAAATTTTAATATCCAAATGATAAGTCCGGGCATTAGTCCGGATTTATTTTTTCCAGTTATGTTAATGAAAAGAGATTAGTTATTAAATCCTCCTCATTATTTATTATTAATTACCCTTCTCTCTCCTGGCCTAGCTGTTTATTCTCAATCAGGATGCTTCTCACCATTTCATAAAGCCTTATCTTTGTTAGATTCAAGAATTTATTAATTATCATCATGAATCTGTACAATCTCATTATTCAAGATAAAGAAACGGTAAGCCTTAACGATGTATTTCTCAATAAAAGCAACAGAGATCAGCTTATACAACTGATTAAGGAACATACGTACAGCAAAGAACTTCAGGAATATGGACTTCCTGTAAATCACAAGATCCTTCTTCAGGGAAGCTCAGGATGCGGAAAAACTATGACTGCAAAAGCGATTGCCAATGCCCTTGGAAAAAATATAATCATTTTAAACTTAAGTAATATTGTTTCCTCCAGGATTGGTGAGACTTCTCAGAATATTAAAATGATTTTTGATAAAGCAGCCAGAGAAAGATCTGTTCTGTTTCTCGATGAACTGGATCAGATCGGAAAAGCAAGAGGCAGTGATGATAAAGATGTTGGTGAAATGAGAAGATTAGTGAACACTTTACTTCAGCTTATTGATTATTATCCTGAGAATGCACTTTTATTATGCGCCACCAATCACCCTGAAATTATCGACACAGCACTACTGAGACGTTTTCAGCTTAGGATCAATTACGAAATGCCTTCTGTAGAGTTTCTGGATACCTTCTATGACACACTGCTCAGCCGTTTTCCAGAGGATATGAGGACTATTGAAAGAAAGTATTCCGTTTCTTTTGCTGAAGCTAAAGACCACGCATTAACAGCTGTAAAAACGGCTTTAATTCAAAAACTGGAGGCTAAAGAAATCATCCCATCATGAAAAAAGACATCCTTCATAACCTGAATATCATCAATACCCGGATTAAAAATGCCTGTGAAAAAGCAGGTAGAAGTCCTAATCAAGTTCAACTTTTACTGGCTACTAAAACCGTTTCTGCTGAACGTATTAAAATTGCACTGGAAAACGGACAGACCTTAATCGCTGAAAATAAGGTTCAGGAGCTGAAGGAAAAATACGATGAGCTCAGGAAAACGCCACACATCAATCATTTCATCGGACATCTTCAGACCAATAAAATCAAAGATATCGTGAAATATGATGTCACCTGTGTACAGTCAATGGATCGGTTAGAACTGGCGGAAAAATTGCATCAAAGACTTTTAACGGAAAATAGAACGATTGAAGTTTTCATTCAGGTCAATACCTCAAATGAAGAAAGTAAATTCGGAGTTGATCCCAGTAAAGCCATTGAATTAACCAGAAAAGTTTCTGAATTTTCTACATTAAAAGTAAAAGGGTTAATGACCATTGGTTTGTTCAGTGCAGAGACAGAAAAAGTAAGAGCATGCTTTAAAATCCTTAAAAACCTACAACAGGAAATCATCCGTAAAAATATTCCTAACGTTGAAATGAATGAACTTTCCATGGGCATGAGCGGAGATCTCGAAACAGCCATAGAAGAAGGTGCCACCATTGTACGTGTTGGAACCGCTGTATTTGGAGCAAGAATTTATCCGGACAGTTATTACTGGGATGAAGGAAACAGCAATAAAAAGAAATAATCATTTAAACAGGTACTCAAAACCACTTTACACATAGTCTACAAAATCGGTATACTTTTTGATGATAAAACATTAATAACCAAATAAATGCAATTATGATCAAAAAATTACTATCGAGCTGTCTATTGTTGGCAGTATTATTCTTTTATTCTTGTGAAAAAGAAAACACACAGATGAAAAGTGGAATTTCCATTGAAACCATTTCAATGATCACCGTTCTTACTATGGGAGTAGCCATTTCGGTGGCTTACAGCTATAAGAGAAGATAATGAAATAAATATAACAGATTGAGCCTTTCAAAATTTTGAAAGGCTTTTTTATAGCGCCACTGTTCCACAAAATCTCCCTACTTTGCAGAATCATAAAAACAAAAATCCCTCTCATTACTGAAAGGGATTTGTTATATCTAGAAAAAATTCTAATTACATATAAGCTTCAATTGGCTCACAAGTACATACTAAGTTTCTATCTCCGTAAGCTTCATCTACTCTTGATACAGAAGCGAAGAATTTATGGTCTCTTACCCACTCTAGCGGATAAGCTGCCTTTTCTCTGCTGTATGGTTTATCCCAAGAATCAGAGATCACCAATTGTTCTGTGTGAGGAGCGTTTTTCAATACGTTGTTGGCCGGATCAGCCTGTCCGTTAGCAATCTCATCAATTTCTTGTTTGATAGAGATTAAAGCTTCTGCAAAACGATCGATTTCAGCCTTGCTTTCAGATTCTGTAGGCTCAATCATTAATGTTCCTGCCACAGGGAAAGAAACTGTAGGAGCATGGAAACCATAATCCATTAATCTCTTCGCTACATCAGCTACTTCAATTCCTAAAGACTTGAACTGACGGAAATCTACGATACATTCGTGAGCCACTCTTCCATTTTCGTTTGAATATAAGATTGGGAAATGCTCAGCTAAGATTTCTTTCAGGTAGTTAGCATTCATGATCGCATGACCAGTAGCTTTTTTCAATCCGTCTGTTCCTAGCATTTTAATATAAGCATAAGAAATGTTTAGGATTAATCCTGATCCGTATGGTGCTGCAGAAATACCATCGATAGCTTCTTTAGTTCCGATTTTGATGTTTGCATTAGAAGGAAGGAATGGTACTAAGTGCTTCGCTACACAAATTGGACCTACTCCAGGGCCTCCACCTCCGTGAGGAATTGCAAAAGTCTTGTGAAGGTTCAAGTGGCAAACGTCTGCTCCAATGTTTCCTGGACTTGTAAATCCTACCTGAGCATTCATGTTAGCACCGTCCATATATACCTGTCCTCCGTGTTCGTGGATCAGGTTAGTAATTTCTTTGATGTTAGCATCAAAGAATCCGTAAGTAGACGGATATGTAATCATCACAGCTGATAAATTCGCTGAATGTAATTCTGTTTTAGCTTTAAGATCTTCGAAGTCGATTTCCCCATTTTCAAGGTTTTTCACGACTACGATTTTCATTCCTGCCATTGCAGCAGAAGCCGGGTTTGTTCCGTGTGCAGACTGAGGAATCAATACTACATTTCTGTGGTGGTCTCCTCTTGAGATGTGGTATTCTCTGATCACCATTAATCCTGCATACTCTCCTTGAGCTCCAGAGTTTGGCTGTAATGAAGTTCCTGCAAAACCAGTGATTGTTGCCAGATCTTTTTCAAGCTCTGCAATCATCTGTTGGTATCCTCCAGCCTGATCTACTGGTACAAATGGGTGTACACTTCCCCAATCAGCCCATGAAAGCGGTAACATTTCAGTAGCAGCGTTCAGTTTCATTGTACAAGATCCTAAAGAAATCATTGAGTGTGTCAACGATAAATCTTTTCTCTCAAGACGCTTGATGTAACGCATCAATTCTGTTTCCGTATGATATCTGTTGAATACTTCTTCTGTAAGAATCTGATCCTTTCTAAGGTTTTCTTCAGGAATACTGTATCCTTCTTTAATTTCTAATTTGAAAGTCTGCTTGTCTTTGAACTGCGCGAAAGAAGCCATCAGATAATTTAATTTCTCTAATGTAGTACTTTCGTTGATCGCAACGCTAACCACGCCTTCTGTGAAGTAGTTAAGGTTAAGTCTGTGATCCTGCATCATTCTCATTAATCTTCCTTTCTCTTCTTCAGGCATCGTGATTTTCACCGTATCAAAGATTGGCTCTTCTACAACCTGATATCCTAATGCAGCAAGTCCTCCTTTCAAAGCATTGGCTTTAAAATGGATTTGGTCAGCGATATAGTTTAATCCTTTTGGACCGTGATAAACCGCATACATACCAGCCATTACCGCTAAAAGAACCTGAGCAGTACAGATGTTAGAAGTTGCCTTCTCTCTCTTAATGTGCTGTTCTCTTGTCTGTAGCGCCATTCTTAATGCACGTTTTCCGTACATATCCTGGGAAACTCCAATGATTCTTCCAGGAATATCTCTTTTATATTCTTCTCTACAAGCAAAAAATGCTGCGTGAGGCCCTCCGTATCCTAATGGAATACCGAATCTCTGAGAAGTACCTACTGCACAGTCAGCCCCCATTACAGCCGGTGACTTTAATTTCACCAATGCCATTGGATCACAAGCAACCGCTACCTGAAGGTCTAATTTTTTATATTCTACAATGTTTTCTGTATAATCCAGAACAATTCCGTTTTTACCAGGATACTGTAATAAAACACCGTAATAAGAAGTATCAAATGTATGTGTCTTGTGGTCGCCTACAACCACTTCAATTCCTAATCCTTCAGCCTTGGTTTTCAATACAGAGATTGTTTGAGGCAATACAAGGTCAGAAATAAAGAATTTATTAGCTTCTCCTTTCTTCTGGTCTTTAGTTCTGTTGTTGAAGAACATGTGCATTGCTTCAGCAGCAGCAGTAGATTCATCCAGCAAAGAAGCATTCGCAAGACCAAAACCTGTAAGGTCACACACTACAGTCTGGAAATTAAGAAGAGCTTCCAGTCTTCCCTGTGCAATCTCAGCCTGATACGGAGTATATGCAGTATACCAGCTAGGGTTTTCGAAGATATTTCTCTGAATAGCTGATGGTAAAAGGGTATTGTGGTATCCGAAACCGATATAACTTGTATAATCAGTATTTTTTGATGCCAACTCTTTAGAGTGGTTTAGCATTTCGTATTCCGAAAGTGCATCTGAGATCTCAAGATCTTTTTCTAAACGGATAGAAGAAGGAATGGTCTGAGAAATTAACTCTTCAATACTAGAAACGCCAAGTTTTTCCAACATCGCCTGTTTATCGGCTTCATTTAGGGAAATGTGACGGCTCACAAACTGTTCTGTATTCATTTTTATTTATTAGATTTTGTTTGTAAAAAGATGGGTAAAATTACAATTTTTTACACGATTGTACAACAGCTTATCACCAATGATAATTCACTAAATAGTTCAATTATCCCAAACCTATTAGCTTTTGATAACTGCCCAATAAGGTTTAACCTATTTTAAACAAACATTATCTCCGTTTTACAAATAGTATTTAATAATATCAATAATTCATTATCAATAAAACAATGAAATATTCATTAAAAAAACAGATGAAAATTGTAAGTAAGGACTCAAAATAACCTAAATCTCTTTTTATTTATAACAGGTAAAAGGTAAATATATAAGTATGAAAAAATATAAAAATATCCCACTTTAATATAGTACCATTTCAAAACATTCCACTTTGCAAAAAAACGCTCAAACTGCTATTCATCAGGTTTTAAGAATTTTATGAAATTTTATTAATTATATTTATTCTAAATTAATATATTTGCAGCATGAATATGATTGTCCCATTTAAAGTTCCGCCTTTGGCACCTGTGTACTCATTCAACAACGAAGAGATGTTTTGTGAAAAGAAATCTTGCTGCAAAAAATTCAAGAAAGGAAAAAGATGTAAAAAGTGTCCTGGAAGGAAGAAAATGGCTTAAAAGAATTCCTTTATCAGAAAATATAAAGCAACTGCAAGTATAATAACACCCCAAAACAGCATTACAATTTTAGGCTGACCTGATTTATTTATCACCGTTCTGGGCTGTGGCTTAAACATTTCATCCACTGTATTTTTGAATTGATCTGTATCATTCTCAAAAACCTCAGTAATCGTAATTCCCTGCACTACGGTTTTATGTAATAATGAATTGGTTGCATGAAGCAATAGCTGGAATTTTCCGTCTTTAAATTCTGTGATCTTAAAGATCCTTTCTCCATAAGGTTTTTCAAGTCCGAAAGGCAAAACCTTTACAACGTCAGCATTACTGGTCTGCCAGCTGATAATAATCTCTTCTCCTTTTTTCGCATGAATTTTATTGGCAGTAAAAGTTTTAATAACAGGCGGAATATTATATCTGAAACTTCGCTGATGACTTTCTAAGTTCTGGTCATAAGCTTTCCTCCTTGAAGGCTCACTCAATGTTTCATAAGCTTCCTGAATTTCACGAAAGCGGTCTGCAAAAAAATCATCATTATCATTTTTATCGGGATGGTATTTCAGAGAGAGCTTGCGATACGCTTTTTTGATGTCTTCTTCTGAAGCATCCTGGGATATACCGAGAAAATAGTAGTAATCTTTCATTGAGCAATACAAAAATAAGGATTTATTTTTCTTTTTGCTTTGTGTTTAGGGTCAAAGTAGCGTCAACTTTAAAGCATAATCTAATTGTTGGAAAAAAAAACGCAAGGACGCAAGATTTTTCAGAAGCTGTATGTTTTAAGGCGCAAAAATTTTATCTGCGATAAAATTGGACACTGTTATATATATTTAAATCGCCATTAATGTAAGAGTAATTTTATTGATGTTTAATCTATGCTTCTATGTCGTTTTAAAAAAAATGCCATAATATAGAATTTTACCCGTGCATTCGTGGCGAAAAAAATGAATATGCATTTCTGAAATTGATTGGGTTTACTTATGCTTTAAGAATATGTGATGCCTTTTTCATATCTTAAATATAAATTACTTACCATAAATCCAGCCTTTTGTTGGGATAATCCATTCATCAAGGGCTTTAAATAAAAAACCGTGATTCAATCCTGTATTAAGTTCAATCTCTTTAAAATCTTTAATATTTGATCTGATAAATCGCTGCTCCTGCGATAGAGGAACGTGGCCATCATCTGACTTTTCTGTAATGGAAAGTATTCTTCCATACAATTTGAAATTCGGGTCTTTTTCTAAAGAATCATCTTTAAAACTAGCACCAATAAAAACAAATTTCAATTCCGGATTTTTTTCATACCAGGAAATATATTGCGCAATATAACCGCCTTGAGATGTTCCTACCACTGTAATATTTTCAGCTCTAACTCCCTTTTTAATCAGACGATCAATCTGTTTCTTTATTTTTAGAGCATATCCTGCGGGATCAGTATTAGGTTTTCTTTTCTCAAAAAGAATAACATTACTACTGTCTTTCAACTGGTGTAGGACTTTTTCATATTCTACAATACCATATTTAGGATGTGCTTCATCTGCTGAATGGTCCTCCAGAAATTTGTTGTGCAGGAAGAAAATATATTGCTTCTGCTTCAATTCAGATTTCTGCCCATAAGCTGTCATAGAAAAAAGAGTGAGGATAGTAATGAAAATATTCTTCAGTGTCATTATAGTATAATATTAATAAAAAGAAAACAAATTTAGTCTTTAATCAATACATTCACTGCCAAAACATTCTTAAATTCTGTTTAATGGTTTGATTGGTTTTAAAATAAAAAAATTCGGGCTCGGGAAGCTTTGCTTCCCCGAGCCCGAATTAAACAATTTCAATTTAGTTATTTACTTTTTATGCTTCGCAGGTATTATCCTTTTTACAGCATCTTGAGCTGAATTCTTTTTTGAATTTTCCTTTCAGTTCCTGATAGTCTTCATCATTCATTTCTCTGATCTTATCGGCTAATCCGAAAGGAGATTTTTCTTTGATTCCATACTCATCAAAAATACCTCTGATAAATCTTTTTCTTTGTGCTGCTTTTTTAGCAATTAGGGCAACCCCCACAACGGCTAGGGCTCCAAGAGCTCCTTTTAATGCTGAATTTTTCATTTTTTCAAAATTTTAAATTTTACTACTTCTTGTTTTTTATAGAGACGAATGAATTTTAATTTTACTTTACTACTTCTTTAAAATTTTCAAATTATTCGTTATTTCTGTTAAAGAATCCTCCAGAGCATCTGTTTCTCCAGGCTTCTTTAAATTTTTCTTTTTCTTCGGGCGATAAACCTTCCATTTTTTCTCTCATTTTTCGCTCCTTGAAATCTCTCATTCCTTTACCAAAATGGAAACCTCCGAAAAGAATTTTACTTAAGATCAGTATCCCCATCGCCTGCCAGAATGTAATGGATTTTACCCCTAAAATTTCGGGAAGAAGACAATTCCACAGCGACATTACGATCCAGGTAACGGCTAGGAGAATTAATGGTGGACATAGCAATAAAAAAATCCAGCCCTTTTTGTGTTTATGATTCATAATTTCTTTTTCTAACTTTTTAAATCTTCGTATAATCTTCTCAATCTGTTTCTCAGATGCTTTACAGCATAGTTTTTTCTACTGATGATGGTTTTGATGTTTTCCCCTTGTTCATCGGCGATCTCCTGGAGGGTTTTGTCGTTGAGTTCATTTTCTACGTAGACCATCCTTTGCTTTTCGGGAAGTTCATCAAGCGCTTCAAATAGTTTTTTCCAGATCTCATCCTGAAACATCTTTACTTCAGGCCCGGCACTTTCGTCCATCAATAAAATATCCTTGATGGAAAAGCTTCCGTCTTCATCTTCATAGACGAAATCTTCCAGATTTTCTGTTTTCTTTTTACGATAACGGTCTGTAATTTTATTCGCCGTTACTCTGTACAGCCAACCTCCAATATTCACAATTTCGGAAAGATTGGTAATGCTGCTGAACTGATACCACACTTCCTGCAGAATATCTTCCGCATCCTCCGTATTTTTCACTTTGGGACGAATATAAGACATCAGCTTCCCTCCGTAGCTCGAAACGGTCTGTGAGATGATACTTTCTTTATCCTTCTGTGGCATTGTTATTTTTTCGACAACCTCCATATTGCTATGACGGCTATCCTTTTGGTTTTACTTTAATAAATTTAAAATATTTTTCTTACAATTCAACTTTTCCTGTATTCATCGGATTTTCATTTCATCTTTTTTTGTATCATCTAGAAATCTGCGAGAAGTTATTATTGAAGTTCTTCATTCTGCTTCGCTTCATTCAGAATGACAAAGAAGCAAAGAAGCTGTTGGTTTTTTATTTATCTCGCTGATTGAGCAGATCAGGCAGATGATTGAGGCTAACAATGAAATATGAAGGAAAAAATTAAATTCTACACTACTCTTCTGAACTTTGTTCGCAGAACTTCACTCTTTGCGCTGAATGACAAAAATGGTTATCTTATTAATTAATCTATGGAACAATAGCTTTTACTATAATACAAACTCTTTAGGAAAAAACTATGAATTAAAAATCTGCGAAATCTGTGAGATCTGCGAGACAAATATATGCATCATTCAATTTTATCGCAGATAAAATCCTTGCGCTATAAAACACAAAGTCTATCAATAATCTTGCGTCTTTGTGATTTCCAACCTCTACATTTAAATTTCATAGAGAATAATTCGTTCGTAATAACAAAAAGAAACGGAAGACCTTACATCCTCCGTTTCCAAAATTATAAAAATTGCCGGTTTATTTTTTATTGAAATTCTCAGCAAAGAATCCCAGCATCGCTTTATACAGTTCAATTCTATTAGGTTCTTTTCCGAATCCGTGTCCTTCATCATATTTTACCATATAAGGTACTTCAAAACCTTTAGCACGCATTGCTTTTACAATCTGATCAGACTCATTAATGTTTACTCTAGGATCATTGGCTCCCTGTACTACAAATAAAGGTTTCTTGATTTTATCAATCTGAAATACAGGTGATACTTCTTTGGCGATTTTAGCTTCTTCCGGATTATCCAGGTCATACCAGATCTGTTTTACCATTTCTTTATAAGGCTTCCAGTATTCCGGGAAAGAAGCAAAGAAGGTAAAAATGTTAGATACACCTACGTAATCTACTCCACATGCATATAGATCTGGTGTTTTTATTAATCCCATTAAAGTAGCATATCCTCCATGACTTCCTCCATAAATTGCAATTTTATCTTTGTCTATCCAACCTTGGCTGATCGCATATTTCACTCCATCTTCCACATCATCCATGGCTTTTCTTCCGATCTGCTTATATCCTGCTTTCTGGAATTCTTTTCCATATCCTCCTGAAATTCTGAAATTCACTTGAAGAGTTGCATACCCTCTGCTCGCAAACAATTGAGCTTCCGGATTGAATCCCCAATGATCTCTCACTCCCTGAGGACCACCATGAGGATTTACAATCAAAGGAACCTTTTTACCTTCCAAAGCTGCTTTAGGTAATGTAATATATCCACGAATGGTTAATCCATCCCTGCTTTTGAATTCAATAGGCTTCATTTCAGCCATATCTTCCTCTTTCAGCTGTGGCATAAGATTGTAAAGAAGTTTTGTCTGTTTGGTTTTGGTATCATACTCGTAGTAAGTTCCGTATAATTTGTCACTTCCTACTACAACCAAGAGCTTATCATCATTATCATCAGAGGAAACAACACTAAATTCTTTATCTCCAAACTGTGCTTTTAATTTCTCATCAACTTCTTTATAAAATTTACTTACCGGGACTGTTTCTCCTTTCAAACCTTCATAGCTGATGTAATCCAGTTCGTAGTTTCTGTTCTTACCAGCCAGGCTTATCGAACTTACATCAAATATGGGATTAGCATATACTTCTTTAATGACTACATTTTTTTTCAGATCATATAAAACAATTCTTGTCTTATCGCTATCCAGATTGGTCACTACATAAGCCTCATCTTTATTCTTAGAATTATCGTTAAACTCAATAATACTAAAAGTATCCGACCAGTCCGCAGATTTCAACAGGTTGAATTTTCCTGTCTGCAAATCTTTGTAATAAGTTTTAGTGGTCAATCCGTTTTCAAGAACATTATAGCCTCTTAAATTACCTTCTTTATCAAAAAGATAACCGTCGATAGGACTATTAACATCTTTATTTTCATAAAGTTGGGTCATTTCTCCTGTTACAAAATTGATTTTATAAGGTTCAAAGATCTGCTTATTGTTTTTATTCATTGTCACCACAACAAAATCAGTATCTTTTATGGGAATAATCTCACCTAAAGTAATTCCGTCAAATGGGGTTAAATCTTTAAGATTAGTTCCGTCTACATTCGCAGCATACAAGTGGATATTCTCATTTCCTCCCTTATCCTGAGTATAGAATAAACGGCTCTTATTTAGCCAGCCATATGCTTTTATCAGATCATCCTTTTCAACAATGGCTTTGGTAATTTTCCCTGTATTCAGTTCTTTAACATATACATGATTTTTACGGTCCTTATCTTTTTCTTTATAAGAAAGGTATTTCCCGTCAGGAGAAATTTTAAATACAGAAGCTTTTGGCCTTGCAAAATAATCTTCCACTTTGTATGTGAAATTTCCTTTGTCGTAGGACACCAGTTTTTCAAGATTGGCTTTGGTAGATGGAAGGGTGGGATCTCCCGGAAGTTTATTTGCTGTATTTTGAGCATTGATCATAATAGCAGAAAGTACGATATAAGCTGTACCGAAAATTTTGGAATTTAGATTCATAACTTACGTTTTAAAATTAAAAACAGAGTCCTCAATATTTTAATCAATAAAAAATCAGATTCTTTATTAATAAGACAACTCAAAACTCAAAACGTTACAATATTTAACATTTATTTTGATCGTTTTAAATAAAAAAACAGCCCCGAAAGGCTGCTTATCTTTATTAATGTAAATAGATTCCGAAATACCAGGTCCATACTATTAAAATAATCTGCATGGGAATTCTTTGGGTATAAAGGTATTGCATTCCCGGGCCGGTATAATCTGCTTTAAAAATATTAATCTTCTTTTGAGATGAATGAACATTGGCTACAAAAACCAATATATAAAAAACAATCAGTAAAATGGCAGTCATTTCACGGATGGCAGGAATCATCAGCCCTATTCCGGCAGCAATTTCCAGAAAGCCTGTGCCATATACCCAAAACATTTTAGCAGGGATAAAATCAGGAATCATCATGGCCATTCCTTTTTGAAATTTAAAATGGGAGAATCCTGTAAATATAATAAAGACCGCCATTCCAAGATTTCCAGAAAATAAAAGATCCGGCTTTCCCTGAAATAGCATAGTTCCCAATAAAGCCAATATAAATGTACCGAATAGAATAACTAATAACTTCATAGTTTGTTGAATAGTTAGAAAATAAACAATAAGAAGAAATACGCAATGGGGTGCTAAAAACTTTACAAGATTTTATTTAAACCTCCAAATTTCGAATCATTCTTCCTTTCTACACTTCACTCCGGTTAACTCCCTCTGCCAAACTTTTTACAACCATCAGACCTTTCGTAAATCCGGTATCCATATGATCCCGCCATTCACTGTCTACCTGAACTTCGGTATGAAGCTTGGTTTTTCCATCAAAATCAGTCAGGAAGTATTTTTCAAAACAGCCGCTCCATTCCATTACTTCTTTGCTTTGTGTATCTTCTACTCCATTTTCAGTCATTCCCAAGTGTTTAAAAACGATTTGATGAGGCTCATCCAGGCTGTCTATGGTAGAAACCATTCCATCTCCTTTTTCATTAAGAAAATAGGTTTTTCCGCCAACCTGCCAATCAGATTTCATGACAGAAGATCCGGCCCCAAAGTATTGTGTCCATTGACCGTAAGTTTCAGGTCCCCAGAGAATATCCCATACTTTTTGTAAGGGAGCTTCTATTATTGTTTCATACGATAAGGTTTCCATATTTTATATTTTTGTGATTGGTTATCTTTTTAAATGGGTATTTTTTACAGCTGATTTTCCGAAAGGTGTTTAACAATATTCATTGCTTTTGGAAATTTTTCTTCAAAAAAAGATTTAAACTCAGCTGGAGTATTAATTACTGTTCTCAATAAAGTCCCTTCATCATTTTCTTCAAGGAAGTAGGCTTCTGTTGCATCACCCCATTCCTGGGCTACTTCAATTCCTTCATAAATTTCTCCTAAATGTAAGAATGTTATTTCCTCATTGGGAATCACTTTCATAACCCTGCTGTACATTCCATTGTTTTTGGGGTCCAGGAATTTAACAATGTTATTTTCTTCTAATACACCTTCATAAAAAGAGCCTTCTGTAAAAGCAGTAGTCCATTGTCTGTAAGTAATTTCACTCCAAAGGACGCTCCATACTTTTTCAGGTTCTGCATTGATTTCTATTTCATATGATAATTGTTCCATATTTTTTTATTTATTAAGTGGTATGTTTGAGTTTTTTTAGAGAACTTCAAAATATAAAAGGAGGGGCTATGTGATCATTTTTAGCCTCCGACAAAATCTCCACCATTGATATGAATTACTTCTCCTGTGATATAACTGGCATCTTTAGAGGCAAGAAAAACATAAGCGGGAGCTACTTCTGATGGCTGCCCTGCACGTTTTAACGGAGTATCCTTTCCAAAGGTTGAAAGATCATCAAATGCTTCTTTTACAAGTGGAGTCCATATAGGTCCAGGCGCTACTCCATTGACCAAAATTTCTTTTTTAGCAAGATTATCTGCCAATGAACGGATAAAGGATAAGATGGCTCCTTTAGTAGCTGCATAATCAATTAAATGATCGCTTCCCCGATACGCCGTAACCGAAGTTGTACAAATAATGCGGCCTCCTTTTTTCATCAGCGGAAGAAAATTTCGGGTAAAAGAAATCATAGAAATGATATTGGTATCAAAGGTTTCTTTAATCTGCTCATCTGAAATTTTTTCCAGACTATTTTTAGAAGTATGGATTCCTGCATTATTTACCAGAATATCAATACTCTTCCAAGCTTCTCTAATCTTATCTGTACATTTATCTCTAAATATTTTCCGGGTAAGATCACCTTTAATCAAAAGGCATTTGCGGCCTTCTTTTACTACCAATCGTTTGGTTTCTTTAGCATCATTGTCACTTTCCTTATAAATAATAGCAACATCTGCACCTTCCCTGGCAAAATGAACGGCTACTGCCTGCCCTATTCCACTGTCTCCTCCGGAAATAACAGCTTTCTTGTTCCATAACTTCCGGCTTCCCTGATAATCATTCCGGATAATTTCCGGAAACAGCCCTTCTTTAGGGACTTTTGATTTAGATTGTGATTTGTTCTGTGTTTTCATAAGCAAACCTTTTTATCTAAATAACATCAAACAGCAAGCCGAAATATATTTATGAATTATAAGCGTCTTCCAAATCCTGTATAATAATTTTCTGCATTTTCATCATAGCTTGTACCACTTTATAAGCTTTTTCCTGATTAGGATCATTCATTAGCTGTATCAATCTTTTAGGAACAATTTGCCAGCTCAAACCATATTTATCCTTTAGCCAGCCACACATACTTTCTCTGCCACCATTTAAAGTAAGTGCGTTCCAGTACGTGTCGGTTTGCTGTTGGTCATCCGTCATGATTACCATTGAAATTCCTTCATTGAAATCAAACTGATGATCATAAGAATTATCCATGCAGTATAAAGTATAATTTCCAATGGTCATTTGCGCATGCTGCACATTTTCAGCCGGCTCCTGTATACTATGCCCTTCTCCTCCTTGTCCGTAGGTTAGAATATCACCCATCTTTGAATCAGGGAAGGTTTTGGTATACAATTCCATAGCTTCTTTAGCTTTACCATTATTTTCATGAATGAACATCAAAGTAGGAACGATCTTTTGACTACCTGCTTTTTCTCCAAAAAACAACTGCCAGGTTACCCCATATTTATCTTGTACCCATCCGTATTTTGTACTCCAAGAATAGGAATTAAGCTCCATTAAAGCTATCCCGCCATCTACCAACTGGTCCCAGTATTTCTGAACTTCATCTTCTGTTTCACAAAGTACAGTAAAAGAAATGGAAGGATTCTTTTTAAATTGTGGTCCGCCGTTAAGCAACATTATCCTTTGACCAAAGAGATCAATATTCATGACAACCGGGGTATCTGCAGTTATCTCACCCCCAAAAACTTTACAGTAAAATTCGGCAGATTGTTTAGCGTCTCCGTCATACCAGAGACATGGGAAAATATCGTTATTCATAAGTTTAAATTTTTAAGGTTGAGTTTGTATTGACTTTTCTTGGTGATTGAATTGGTTCTACAGACAATTTATTCATAGTAGATTCTGAAATATTTTTTGTGTTGAGATTCTTCATTACACGCTGCTTCATTCAGAATGACAAATAAGTTGTTTGTTTTTTATCTCCGGATTGAGCAAACGAGACAGATCATTAGTTAAAAGTTAACAAATTAAAATGTGCTAAAGACAAACATAAAGCAAAAGAGATATAATGTCCCTACATTCAAAGAAAATTACTTTCATCTAATTGCAACGACACGATAAAATCAAGTCTTTTTACTTTTATGTTTCTTTAAAACACATTTGATGCTCCTTCATATGATCTTTCAGCTTCATCATCGTATTTTTTCCGAAACCATGCAGCTGTAGAATTTCTTTTTCAGAATAATCTGACAGCTTTTCCAAAGAATCTATTTTTTCCTTTTTCAAGGCTCTTCTTGCGGGTACAGCAATGACTCCCAGAAGAAAATCATCTTCCGGATCATAGCTCACCGCATAAATGGAATTCAAACTCTTTGACATGATAACTAAATTGATCATGGCTACAAAAAATATTTTTAATGATTCTCAACATACTTATGGAAATTATTGAGAATAGCATACCAGCCATCTCGCTGCATTTCCACAGAATTTTGTTTCTCAGGATCAAAAATCTCAATGACCTTTGTGGTATTCTCATCGATCTTATCAAAAATAACCTCTACCTTACGTCCATCTTCCATGTGGTATTTTATAAGTTCATGGGGAGTAACTTCATCGTATACCCCTTCAAAATCGAATGCAAAGCTTTTATCTTTTGCTTCCATTTTGTTTTTAAATCTGCCTCCTACTTTCAGGTCATTTTCAGAACTTGGACAATGCCAGCTTTCATGGGCAAAATTCCATTTGGTAATATGTTTAGGTTCATTGAAGTAATTCCAAACTTTTTCTACTGGGGCTAAAATGGTAATGTCTATTTTAATTGGATCCATAGTTCTATTTTTTTGATGTTTACACAAAAGAGCTGCCCGAAGACGGGCACCTCTTTTTATAATTAGTTAAATATAAGATTATTTCCCGTATTCTTCATTATAATTTACCATCCAGTGAACACCATATTTATCCTGAAAACTTCCAAAATAGTCGCCCCAAAACTGGTCTTCAATAGGCATTTCTACGTTTCCGCCTTCAGAAAGACCTTTGAAAAGTCTGTCTGCTTCTTCTCTTGACTCTGGGAAAATAGAAACGTAATTATTATTCCCTACATTTAATTTCTGTCCAAAGCTCGGAACAATATCAGATGCCATTAAAAGATCACCTCCGATTGGTAATGCAATATGCATCACTCTGTTTTTTTCTTCTTCTGAAAGGTTTTCAGTACCTGGAGCATTTCCCATTTTGTGAACTTCTCCTACAAATTCACCTCCAAAAACTGATTTGTAAAAATTGAAAGCTTCTTCAGCTTTTCCATCGAAATTTAAGTACGGATTTAATTTTGCCATGATTTCTAATTTTAAAATATTATGTATTATTTTATTTAAGCACAAATGACACTCATAATTTCACAAATGACATCACATCCTGATGTGAAAAAATTTGAATGTAATCTGTGACTTTATTTGTTTAAAAAATTTTCTACTTCTTTAATTGTAAAGTTGACTAGATTTTCATTGAAGCTGCCATCAAAGTCAGCCATCATATAAGTTCCATGTCCTACAGGAAGGATCATCAGCTGTGAATGTTCTACCAGCCGCCACATCGCTACGGTATGCTCAGGCTTCATCACATCTTGGTCTCCACTAATAAACAAAGTAGGTGATTGGATAGACCTCAACACCTCATCATCCCAGTCAATAAAAGCCTGCATTCTTTTACTATCCTTTTCAAATAGGTTTTCCAGCTTGGAAAAATCCGGATTGAGATTCAAAAAATTGATTTTAAAAGGTTCCGGCATCGAATCAAAGGTAGCATCTTCCATCATTTCAAAAAAACCATCCATCATTCCGTTTCTTTTATAAAATGCTGAAGCAACGATCAGCTTTTCTACAATTTTGGGATGACGATATCCAATCTGCATTACGGTATTCCCCCCATTGCTGAAGCCAAAAAATGAAGCTTGATGAATGTTCAGTTCTGCTAAAAGTGCAGCTACATCATCAGCATCCTGCTCAAATGTTTCAGGAATATCACGATGTTCACTTCTCCCATGATTCTGAAGATCTATTCCAATAAGTTGAAACTTGTTTTCCAGCCTTGCAATGACCTCTTTGAAGTCATATAACATAGAGGATCCGCCTCCATGAATCAAAACCAGAGGATTTCCGGAACCGTAGATCTCATAATACAACTGAATTCCGTTAACTCGCTTATATCCTTTTTCTACAGGGCTCATCATTAATAAGTAAGGTTTTCATCTACATCATACTTCATTCCCGGATAGTCTAAAATTCTTCGCATCAAACCAATTTGCCCACTGAGATAGTCTTCACGGCCAATGCACATTCCTGCAAAATTGAGTTTAGTTTCTTTAATGAAAGAAATATTCATCCCTATTTCGAAGATCTCATCCAATTCTTCGTCTGTTACTTCAAACAACTTCTGATATACCTTTGGAGAAATATCATGGAAGTTTTTCTTCAAATTGGCTAATGTGGGATAGGCATAACTTTCATCCAATGTTTTTCCCTGAAAGAACAGGTCATTATTAGGGTCCTGATCCTGAAGACCTAATACCATTCCCAAACCATAGCGCATATTCACAAAGTTTCCTGCCATCCAAACAATATGATTGGTTTTGTTTTCAATTCTTTTGAGCGCATCTTCTTCCGAAATACCATCCAAAACATTCACAAAGCTTTGGGTATGCATTCTATAAGCCGGAATAATGAGCTCCATTTTTTTTGATTTTGGTGTGTTCATTATTTTATTTTTTTGATATTAAAAAGTTGGAAAAACGCAAAGTCGCAAAATTATTGACAGCACTTATGTTGTAAGGCGTAAGGATTTTATCATCGATAAAATTGTATTCTGTATATATTAATTGAAAATATCAAGCGATTTTGTCATTCATAGGACAGATTGAAGGTCTGCGAACAAAGTTCAGAAGTGCACGGTGGAATCTATTATCTCTCGCAGATCTTACAGATTACGCAGATTTTTAAGGCTAATCCGGTTCTTTTCTTATTTTATTCCTCCGGATTTCCCTAATAGTCTACGAATATACCCAAGCTGTCCGCTATGATAATTTTCGTGGAAACAAAGAGTTGCGATATCATTAATCTGCTCTGAACGGAAGTGCTCAAGATGTACTAACTTTTCATCCAGTCTTTCCTGAGATTGTTTCAGGTAAGACTTCAATTCTTCAAAATTGACAAACTCATCTTTCCTTTCTAAAGCAATAGCTCCCCTGTTATATGCGGAAAATATTTCTCCATCCCAGATAGGTTCTTCGCCCAGAATATTAAGCAAACCGTTTCTTACATAGATCAGATGTCCTAAGACCCAATTCATACAATTAGCTTCTCCGTCAGGAAAGATCATTGATTCCTCATGGTTAATTCCTTCAATATTAATAAGAATCACTTTATAAGTTACTCCTACCTGATGCTTCACCAATTCTATCTCGTTTGATTTTGTTTCCATACCTTATATGAATTTTGGATTAATAAATTACTCAGAAGGGATCTGAGAGGCATCTGCATACATTACCTCCCACTGATGCCCATTTAAATCCGCAAAGGCACTTTGATACATCCAACCATGGTCCATAGGCTCGCTGTATTTGGAACCTCCATTTTCAATGGCTGTTTTTACCATTTGATCTACTTCCATTCTACTTTCTACTCCAATAGCCAGAAGCACCTGGGTGGTATCTCCTTTGGCAAAAGGTCTGTTGGTAAAGGTTTGGAAAAATTCTTCTTTCAGAAACATCGTGTAAATATGATCTTCTTTCATCACTACACACACTGCTTTATCATCTGAAAACTGCTCGTTAATGGAAAAACCTAGCGTTGTCCAGAATGCTCTGGTTTTCTGTACGTCTTTTACAGGTAAATTGACATAGATCTGATTGATTTTCATTTTGTATAAATTTGGTGTTAAACTTTAAACCAAAATTACCAAGGTGTAATGAAAATCTACTTGTCATAAGGCAAGATTTAAATTTTCTTGGGATGCGAAACCAATTCTTTACGAATTCTGCTCAAGGAAGTATCTGTTACACCTAGATAAGATGCGATCTGCTTCAAAGGAGCAAACTGTACGACCTTAGGCTTCTGTTCCAGCAAATTCAGATATCTTCTTGTTGCTGAAAGAGTAAACATTTCTACAGAACGCTGTTTATAATCGAAAAGCTCTTTAGACATCCAGGCTCTTCCCCATTCTCTGAGGTTTGGAATTTTGTGGAATAACTCCTGAAAGGTATCATAATCTAGTTTCCAGCATTCACAGTCTGTGATACAAATAATATTTTCCTGCGTTGGAATTCTTTGAAACATGGATAAAACCTCAATAATCACCTCATTCTCTACAAAAAAATGAGTAGTTACTTCATTTCCATTAAAATCATTGACAAATGAGCGGGCCAATCCACTATCCAAAATGTAATACTCATTGGCCATTTTTCCTTCCTCAAGAATAAAGTCTCCCTTCTGAAAGGATGTTTTTTCATGAGCCTGAAATATTTCGTCAAGTTCTTCCCGGAAAAAAAACGGAAAATCATAGCATATTTCAAGAGATTTGTGAGTCATTTGGGTCAATTTTTTTAAGACTTTAAAAATAAAATTTTTAATTGGATTAAAGGTAATTATTATTAAACAAAATGAGTTAATTACGATTTAACACCTCATATTTCACTGAATTTAAGATAAATTAGCAATATCAAATAATTAAACAAGAGTTTAAATACCAGAAAAAACCACCCGTCAAATCTTCGATTTGACACCCTTCAAGCGGAAAGGAATGGTTATACCCATATTGATCGTTGTTATAGGGAAAGTTAAGATTTGAAATGGAATTTCTCAGTAATTGGGCTTGTACTTTTCTTTAAAATAAAGAGAGCTGAATAGGTTTAGGAGGTGTAGGTTTCTGGGCATCACCCATCACTGTTTTTCCACCAAAGCGCCATGAGTTCTGGCGTTCTTCTTCAATGACTTCCTGAATATCAAAATCCGGGGTAAAATCTTTTTCAGCAGTAGCCACTATCTGATGAAGTCTATTTAAGGTATTTAATTTATCTGAATTTCCCAATTTTGATTTTTCAATTCCTTTTCTCAGGATCGTGATACTTTCATCATAGACATTGATTGGAACCGGAAAAGGATGTCCGTCTTTTCCTCCATGAGCAAAAGAAAACCTTGCAGGATCACTAAATCTTGATGGAGCTCCATGTATTACTTCACTTACCAGAGCTAGAGACTGCATAGTTCTAGGCCCAACTCCTTCCAACATCAATAAGTCTTCAAAATTCTGTGGCTGCTGTTCACGGGTTACATACAAAAGGGCACCCAGACGCTTAAGATCCACATCTGAAGCCTGTACATCATGATGAGCCGGGAGAATGAGCCTTGAAAAATCTTTCATGACGTCTATAGAATCCGTATGCGAGATATCCAGAATACCTTTTCTATTATCAGCGGCTTCAGAATCGGTAAGGTTGAGAATACGTCCTCTTGAGATCCCATTGATTCCCGTATGAGGCTCTTCTACAAAAGAGGTTATATTGCCGGAATGCCAATGATAACGTCTTGCTGTTCCATCAGAATCATGCATTCCCTGCTGAATGACACTCCAATTTCCATTGTCTGACAGGATAAAATTATGCAAGTAAAGCTGGTAACCATCCTGAATGGCTGTATTATCAACCTTAGCAGAAAGTTTACTGGCTCTTACCAGTTCTGTTCCGTTTAATCCTGTTTTTTCAGCAATTTGAATGAGTTCTGAAGGAGTTTCTCGGGAAAACTTTCCTTTTCCCCCACAGATATAAAGCCCCAGCGATTGGGAATTAGGGTTAATAGAACGCTTCAAAGCGCCCATTACTGAAGTGGTTATTCCCGAAGAATGCCAATCCATCCCCATCACGGCTCCAAAACTTTGAAACCAAAACGGGTCTGCTAATCTGCGAAGTACTTCATCTTTACCATAATCTGTCAGGATTGCTTCAACAATAGACAGGCCCAGAATAGACATACGTTCATACAGCCATGGCGGTACTTTGCCATAGTGAAGGGGTAAATCTGCTGTTCCTGAACGTTTCATTTCTATTTTGAAAATGTAAAGGTAGTATTATTAATCTTACATTTTAATGATTTGACTCATTAATGAGATTGTTAACACGATCCATTATTGGATGAATTTTGTAAATGAATACATTATATTAATCGAACAAGATTATTCAATTACATCAAACTTTAAAGCCCCATGTTTTGTTTCATCAAACTTTTCATTGAAAATAATTTTATTCCCAAAAGGATCGTGTACTGTAAAAGAAACAGCATCATAGAATGTCTTTTCAAGTCCGGGGCGGTTGTATTTGTAGTTTTTATCAATGAGTTCTTTATGGTATTCTGCAACGCCTTCACCCCAAATAAAAACACTGCTTCCAGGACTTGCATCTCCATGATGTTCTGTCAGATGAAGAATAATATTTTCTTTTTTCACTTCTATATAAGCAGGCATATTTTCTTCAAAACGGTGTTCCCAGGCAATTTCAAAGCCTAGCCAGTCAACATAAAATTCAAGAGCTTTCTGGTAATCAAAGATTCTGAGTACAGGGATAATTTGGTCTGCTTTCATAATAAATCAGGGATGTATAGATTTCTGAAATCGAAACGGTTAATTTTTAAGTTTTGGCTAAAGCCAGATGATAATTTCTATTTTTATGAAAGCAGACTAAAGTCCGATCCTATTGAATTAAACGACATTCTTATTGATGGGATAAAATATTAATTACTTTTCCAAACGGATCTTTTACAAAGAATCTTCTGACACCCCAATCTTCATTCGTAATATCATAAACAATCTTAAAACCTGCTGTCTTCATTTTATGATAAACTTCATCTACATTATCCACTTCTATAGACAAATCCGGAACTTCAGTCTCATTACCTCCCTGTTTTGCAAAACTGATCTGAACCTTTGCTTCTTCATCAGTTCCAAGCGTTTTGATCCAGCCATGATCCATCAGAATATCAAGTTCTAAAATATCCTGATAAAAGAGGTTTCCTTTAGTAAGGTTATTGGTTTTTATATTGGCTACAATTCTTTTTACCATTTTAATTTTTATTCATAAAAAAGCCCTGTGAAAATACTTAAAATTTTCCAGAGCCTTGTGAATCTTTATGATTAATTTATATTTTAAAGAGAAGATGCCGCCTCTAAAATAAGCTGCGTAACTTCTTCAGGATGTGAAGCTAATGAAGCATGTCCTGCATCTAATGTAATTATTTTTTTAGGCTGCATACGCTCTGCCATCTCTTTTTCCGTTTCTGCCGGAATCATGCGGTCGTTAGATGAAATCTGGTACCAGCTTGGCTTTGTTTTCCATGCCGGTTCTCCTGCAACATCTCCAAAACACTGTCCATGGATAGGCTTTTGAGACAATGCCATTACTAGCGCTTTTTCATCATCCAGATCCTGACAGAAGGCGGATTGAAACTCATCATATTTAATCCATAAAAAGCCTTTATTATCAGGATAAATACTAGCCCCACCTGGAGATTCTCTTCTTCCTAGCAGAGAACCTAAGCTATCGCCGGCATCAGGAGCAAAAGCAGCAATATAAACTAATCCAGCTACTTTATCATGGTGTCCGGCTCCTGAAATTACAGCGCCACCATAAGAATGTCCTACTAAAAGAACTTTCCCTTCTTGGGCATCAATAAGATCTTTTGTTTTATCAATATCGTTTTGCAGTGAAGTAAGAGGGTTCTGAACGCTTCTTACTTTATATCCTGCTTTTACCAAAGAAGGAATAATGTATTGCCAGTGAGAACCATCTCCCCAGGCTCCGTGTACCAAAATAATGGTTAAATCTTTTTGTTCCATGATGTTAAGAATTAAATTTTAATATGGTAAAGCTACAACCTAAAACACCTTTGGACGTTAACTTTAGTTAATTTACGATCCTACTTCGGATTCTGCTTAATGATTGTTCTGTAATGCCTAGATAACTGGCAATATGTTTCTGTGCTATTTTCTGAAAAAGAAGAGGTTGTTTTTTTAAAAGGTTCAGATACCTGTTTTCCGGAGAAAGGCATATCAAATCATCAATTCTTTTTTTAGCATCCAGGTAGATTTTCTCACTCATTACGCGTCCAAATTTCTGCCAATAGGCTTCTTTCTGATATAATGCCTGCAAATGCTCTTTACTTAACAATAAGATCTCACAATTTTCCAACGCCTGAATATTCATATTGGATACGGTATCACAAAGGATGCTTTCATAATCGGTAAAAAATTCATTTTCAAAATAGAATCCGAAGTTGATTTCTCTGCCCTGATCATTAATATAAAAACATCTGATTGTTCCTTTTTTGATAAACCCTAAATATTTACATTTGTCACCCTGCTTCCGAAAGAAAGCTGATTTTAAAAGCTGAGTATCTTTAAGAAGGGCATAAAATTCATCAAAATGCTCTTGATCTACCTGAAAAAGTTCTCCATATTTCTCGTAATGTTCTGACATCATATATTTTGTGTATTCTGGATTTAAAAAAAGCCTTGCAAAATGATTTCACAAGGCTTTCTACAAAGATTATTTTTACTAATTGTTTAATGCTGCAAGCGCTGCATCGTAATTAGGTTCGTCAGCAATTTCTGAAACCTGCTCCGTATAAATCACTTTATTGTTCTCGTCTGTAACAATTACCGCACGGCTTAGAAGGCCTTTTAATGGGGAATCTGTAATGGTTACTTCATAATCATCACCAAAGCTGCTTCTGAAATCTGAAAGGGTCTCCACTTTATCTAATCCTTCTGCTGCGCAGAATCTTCCTAATGCAAACGGAAGATCTTTAGAAACATTGATAACAACTGTATTATCAAGTTTTGAAGCTTCTTCATTAAATTTTCTACTGGAAGCGGCACAAGTAGGTGTATCAATACTTGGGAAAATGTTAAAAACTTTCTTTTTTCCTTCAAAAGTTTCAAGGGTCTTCACATTTAATCCTGAATCAACCAATGCAAAATCTTTAACAGTAGTTCCTACAGCTGGTAATGCTCCTATTGTGTGTACTTCGTTTCCTTTCAAAGTGATTGTCGTTGACATAATATTTATTTTTTTAGTTTTTCAAATTTAATCAAAAAAGAATTTTTCTTTGTGTAATCTAAGGTTAAATTAATCTTAAAGTGAAAATAAAAATACTGTAAGCTGGCCATCAGTTTTTTAAGTGATTTCCAACATTACTTCAGATCTTAAAAACACTAAAGTTGAATTTAATATCAGTTTTACCAGAACCGGAGAATACACAAATGTTCAGATATAAAAAATCAAAAGAACTTTTTGCTTCTTTTTTATTTAAAAATTCCCTAAAAAAACAATCATATTTAGTAAATTTGTGGGACTTTAATTTCAAATAATAAATAACAGTATAATGTCAGAAAAATCAAAAATTTACTACACATTAACGGATGAAGCACCAATGCTGGCTACCCACTCGTTTTTACCGATTGTAAAAGCTTTCACTAAATCAGCAGATATCGAGATCGCTGTTCCGGATATTTCCCTGGCAGGCAGAATCTTAGCTAACTTCCCTGAGTTTTTAAAGGATGACCAAAAAATTGGTGATGCTTTGGCAGAATTAGGAGAATTGGCTACTCAACCAGATGCTAACATTATCAAATTACCAAATATTTCTGCTTCTGTTCCTCAGTTGGATGCAGCTATTGCTGAATTACAAGGAAAAGGTTTCGCAGTACCAAATTATCCTGCAGAACCTAAAAATGATGAGGAAAAAGCAATTAAAGCCAAATATGCAAAGGTTTTAGGAAGTGCTGTAAACCCAGTATTAAGAGAAGGAAACTCTGACAGACGTGCTCCAAAAGCTGTTAAAAACTATGCAAAAGCTAATCCTCACAGAATGGGTGATTGGGCATCTGACAGCAAAACTGATGTAGCTCACATGAACAATGGTGATTTCTACGGGACAGAAAATTCTACAACATTAGAAAACGCTACAAAATACAGAATCGTATTCAAAGGAAATGAAGGAGAAACAGTATTGAAAGACTTCGCAGGTCTTCAGGCTGGTGAAGTAATTGATTCTTCTGTGATGAACCTTAACGCTTTGAAAGCATTCGTTCAGGAGGCGATTGAGGAGGCTAAGAAAAGAAATGTACTTCTTTCTGCCCACCTTAAGGCTACGATGATGAAAATTTCTGACCCAATTATTTTCGGGGCTATCGTAGAAACTTTCTTCAAAGAGGTATTCACTAAATATGCTGAGACTTTCAAATCTTTAGATATTAATCCAAATAACGGTCTTGCTGATCTTTTCGAAAAAATCAAAGGAAATGCTCAGGAAGCTGACATTAAAGCTGATATTGAAAAAGCTTTAGCTGAAGGGCCAAGAGTGGCCATGGTAAATTCTGATAAAGGAATTACTAACTTCCACGTTCCTTCTGACATTATTGTAGACGCATCTATGGCTGCTCTTGTAAGAGGAGGTGGTAAAATGTGGAACAAAGACGGAAACGAAGAGGATACAGTTTGTATCATCCCGGACCGTTCTTATGCAGGTTTCTATCAGTCTGTAATTGATGATATGAAAGCGCACGGAAAACTAGACCCAACTACTATGGGATCTGTTCCAAACGTTGGTCTAATGGCTCAAAAAGCTGAGGAATATGGTTCTCACGATAAAACTTTCCAATTATCTGCTGACGGAACCGTAGAAGTTCAGGATGAAGCTGGAAACGTTCTTCTTTCTCAGAAAGTTGAAGCTGGTGATATCTTCAGAATGTGCCAGACTAAAGATGCTCCAATCCAGGACTGGGTAAAATTAGCGGTAAACAGATCAAGATTATCTGATACTCCTGCTATTTTCTGGTTAGACAAAGGAAGAGCGCACGACAGAGAAATCATCAAAAAAGTAGAAAAATATCTTGCTGATCACGATACTACGGGTCTTGACATCAGAATTCTTGATGTAAAAGATGCAATGACTGAAACTTTAAGAAGAGCAAGAGAAGGAAAAGATACTATTTCTGTTTCAGGAAACGTATTGAGAGATTACTTAACTGACCTTTTCCCAATTCTTGAGCTTGGTACTTCTGCAAAAATGCTTTCTATTGTTCCATTAATGAATGGTGGAGGTTTATTTGAAACAGGAGCTGGAGGTTCTGCGCCAAAACACGTTGAGCAATTCTTAGTAGAAGGATATTTAAGATGGGATTCTCTAGGTGAATTCTTAGCATTACAAGCTTCTTTAGAGCATTTAGCACAAACTCAAGGGAATACAAAATCTCAGGTTTTAGCAGACGCATTGGATGAAGCTAACGCTAAATTCTTAGCTACTGATAAATCTCCTGCAAGAAAAGTAGGTCAGATTGATAACAGAGGTTCTCATTTTTATTTAGCAATGTATTGGGCTGAAGCTTTAGCTAACCAAACTGCTGATGCTGAATTAGCTGCTCAGTTCGCTCCGGTTGCTGCTGCTATGAAGGAAAACGAAGAAGTAATCAACGCTGAATTGATCGGTGCTCAAGGTAAACCTCAAAATATTGAAGGGTATTACAAAACAGATACGTATAAAACGTATGCTGCAATGAGACCAAGCACTGTTTTAAATGAAATTATTGACGGAATCTAATTTTCCGCATCTTATATACATAAAAGCTCCTTTTTAAGGGGCTTTTTTGTTGAATAAATCTTGTCGAAAATGGTTGTAAATATTAATATACAAACAACGTTGACAATAGCTTAAGTAATTATTAAAAATAAAAGAGGATTCAATTCAATTGTGCCATTTTTTCAATATGTTTGTAAAAAACAGACTGTCTTAATGAAAAAAATTTATACCCTTGCTCTTTCGTTATCAACAATGGCTTTTGCTAATGCTCAGGAAAATGAAAATCGTATTGATGAAGTGAACATCCATGCCAGATCAAAAGTTATTAAAGAACGAGAAGAATTTAAAAAACACGCACAATCCACTGAGATCATCTCCGAGTACGAAATCAATCGAAATAATCCGGCCTTTATAGAACAAAGCCTTAATACCATGGCCGGGGTTCAGGTAGAAAAAAGAACCCAGCTGGGAGGTCAGAGAATTATCATACGAGGCTATGGAAATGATCAGAAATTCAACAATTGGGGGATTAAAATGTACCTCAACAATATCCCACTTACCGGAGCTGATGGTGTTACTGTCCTGGATGATGTCAATTTTGGGTTGGTCAACCGTATAGAAGTTATCAAAGGACCCGCCGCAACGTTATACGGTGGCGGTTCGGGAGGAGCAGTAAGGCTCTATATGCAGCCTGAGAGCAAAAAAGGTAATTCTGTTTCGGAACAGTTTATGACCGGATCTTTCGGATTATTTCAAAGTTCTACTTCTGCAACAAGTGTGGGAGATAACCATTCCCTTACGGCTAACTATGGACATATTGGAAGTGACGGATACCGCCCTCATGGTAAGAGTATTAAAAACTTTTATAATATCAATGGGGAGTTTAAGCTTAATCCTAATCAGAAAATAACCCTACTCGCCTCTCATGCCAATTCACTTGAACAGGTTTCCGGCCAGATTTCCTATGACGACTATTATAATGGGATTGATAATGGTAATTTTGCCTACATCAGACGCGGAGCAAAAACAAAATTTGTGACTTCAAGGGTTGGAATTGGCCACATATGGAAAATTACCCCTAATTTCAAGAATAATACCACCGTTTTCTATACTGGCACTACTGGTGAAAGAATTGCGGCAGGAGCTAATGAAACCTCATCTTTTTCTAATTATGGGCTTAGGTCTGTATTTGAATTCAATAAGGAGTGGGAACATTTCAGAAGCCAAACGGAATTTGGAGTTGAAATTCAACAATCTCAATCTACCATTACCAATTATCGTTATAAAAGTGTAAAAATTACAGAAGAACCTGTCCTGAGACCCTTATATGATGGTTCCTACTTCAATAATACCAACAAACAATCTAATTATTTTGCGGTTGAAAAAATCACTTATAAACCTTGGGACTTAATGTTTCTTGCGGGAGTGAGTATTAACCAGCTTAGTTATAAAAGAAAAGATCTCTTAGCACTTCCGGGATTGTTTGTAGTGAATGGTAAGGATCTTTACAATAAAGATTTGTCATTTGATAAGAAATTCAAAGCGGTAGCCAGTCCTCATTTTGCTTTACAAAAAACCTGGAATAATCAGATTTTCAACCTTAGCTACAGTGAAGGATACAATGCTCCTACTTCTGTAACAGCCTTTATTACCGGGTTAAATGTAACCAATGATAATCTTGTTGCAGAAAGAGCAAAAATGTGGGATTTCAGTATCCAGGGATTAATAGATGATACTTCTGTAGATTATCAGTTTTCATTATTCAGCATCAATATTAAAGATAAGCTCACTCAGTTAGGCGGAAGGATGTCTAATCCGGAACAAACACCTTACACCTATTGGGCAAACACAGGAGAGCAGAAAAATAAAGGGCTAGAAATGAGTGTAGGTTACTCTTACCAACCTAAAAATTTATTTATTTCAAGAATACAACCATTCGTAACTTACACGTACAATGATTTTAAATATTCTACTTATTTTAAAGAAAATGGAGACAAAGCCAATGTGGTAGGTGTACCTACAACTAAAATATCTGTAGGATTGGATTTTGATACTCAAATCGGATTATACTGGCAAAATACCTATAATTATATGGGCACTGTTTACACCGATTTTACCAATAGCAATAAGGTGAAAAGTTTTGGTCTTCTAAACTCCAAGATCGGTTATAAACACAGTTTTAATCACTGGGATCTGGATGTGTTTGTAGCCGGAAATAATCTTACCAGCCAGATCAATTATACCTTCCTTTTTTATGGAAACAGTATTAATGATACTGATAAGGATAACCAGTATAATAATGCAGCCATTTATACGGATGTGAATCCAGGATCGAGTAATGCATATTTCTTTACAGGGTTTAATTTGAAATATAATTTCTAGAAGCTCTTCAACAAACTAAGAATGATATTTTGAACATTTTGGCAGTTTATCTTTAGTTTTTGGCTAAAGCCAGATGAATATTGATTTATAGTGAGGGCGGGCTAAAGCCCGCTCCTATTGAATAACCACCCGTCAGATCTTAGATCTGACACCCCTCTCGAGGAGGGAATATCAGTGCATCTTTACTAATTTAGCCCTCGCTTTATTCTTTCTTTCAACAGTATTTTCCCTGAACTCAATATCTTCCATCAAAATCTTGGCAGTCATTATCTATCTTCCACAATCACTCTCCTGTGTTCCCGCCCCCAATTGATCATTTCCTGAATGATACTGCCAAAGGTCCGGCAATACTCGGTGGGCACATATTCTATCAACACAGGGGTTTCCGGATAAACATTTCTTTTTACGAGTTTATTCAGTTCCATGTCCTTCAGTTCCTTTGAAAGCATTCTTGTGGTAATTCCGGGAATACTTCTTTCAATTTCTCGAAAGCGTCTGTTTCCGTTACAAATAGAATTGATAACCGGAATCCGCCACTTCCCGCCTATAAAATAAAGGGTATCCTGTAAGGCTCTTAGTTCTTCTGTCTGATCTCTTTCCATATGGCAAAGTTAAGTGATATCACTGATGATACTGATATACTCTGTGATACTGGTTACAAAAGTATATCAATTTGAAATAACTTTGTCAAAAATTTAAAAGAAATGAAAAAATTCAGTAACCAATTAGCCATCATAACGGGTGGAAACAGCGGAATCGGGTATGCTGCCGCCAAAGAACTTATCAAAGAAGGGGCTACCGTAATCATTACAGGAAGAAGAAAAGAAGCTGTTGAAAAAGCAGCTCAGGAATTGGGAGCAATTCCATTCATTGCAGATCAGGCTAACCTTGGTGATATTGACCTCTTGAAAGCTGAGGTGGAAAAACAGTTTGGAAAAATAGATATTCTATTCATTAATGCTGGGATTACAGGAGGCCTCACTCTGATAGAAAATATGGATCCTGAAAACTTTGACCAGGTCATGAACATCAACTTCAGAGGAGCTTATTTTACTTTAAGCAAATTCATTCCTCTTTTGAATGATGGTGCTTCTGTGATAATGCTTTCTTCTATTGTTGCTTCTACCTACAAACCCAACAGTTCCGTATACCAGGCCAGTAAAGCAGCTTTGAATTCAATATCAAAAACGGCCGCCGCCGAATTAGCTCCAAGAAAAATCAGGGTGAATATGATAAGTCCCGGCCCTATCAAAACAGAAATCATGACTAAAGCAGGATTAGATGAAGAAACTTTAAAAGGGCTTAACGACCATCTTATCAATCAGATTCCACTGAAGAAAATGGGTACCGCTGAAGAGGTAGCACAATTGGTAACCTACTTGGCTGACAGTAATGCTTCTGGATTTATTACAGGCACTGAAATCATTGTAGACGGCGGCATTACTTTATAAACGTTACCTAATACATCCCGGAAAGATAATTTCCGGGATTTTTTTAAACTTTCAAGTCGTAAAATTCATTATTTACCCAGCCTTTTGTCCGGTTCAGCCTTTTTCTCATTTCAGAGCTGCTTCTGCTCACTTACTTTTGGACTATAAAACAGAAAATAATACTCATTATGAATACCGTAAAGAAAAAAAGAAATCCTATTGCGATTGCATTTCTTGTGATTTTAGGAATATTCGGAGGATTACAGCTATTCAGCCAGCCTCTCGAAGGGAAACCGGTTACAGGAAAAATTGAAGCTCCCAAAGAAGTCATTTCCATTCTTGAAAACTCGTGCTTTAGCTGCCATTCTAACCAACAGGACCTTAATTGGTATGATAAAATAGCTCCTATTTCATGGGCTGTCAATAAAGATGTGAAAAGAGCAAGAGAAGTCCTTAATTTTTCGGAATGGGAGAAACTTTCTCCAGCCGAGCACAAAGGAAAAATGTATGCTATTCTGAATATGATGCAAAGCGGAAAAATGCCTCTCCGTGAATATACGCTCCTACACCCTTCTGCTAAGATTACCGAAAAGGATATTGAAACAATAAAGAAATATATGCTTTCATTATCCGGTGCTACTATTCCTACAAATAGCAAAGACACCAACCATAACCCTCAGAAAACCATCACTTCTGTTGATAAAGCTCCTGTCTCACCTAACGGAGTTCAATATACTGATGATTTCAAAAACTGGAAGGTTATCAGTATGAGTACTTTATTCGACAATTCTATCCGGGTTATTTATGGAAACGACATTGCTGTGAAAGCCATTGAAACAGAAAATTTTCATCCATGGCCAGATGGCAGTATTGTAGTAAAATCTGTATGGAAACAACAGGAACTTCCTAATGGAGAAATCAGAGCAGGAGAATTTATCAATGCACAGTTTATGGTAAAAGATACCGGAAAATATACGGATACTGAAGGCTGGGGATTTGCAAAATTTTCAGGGAAGGATCTTCATCCTACCGGCAAAAGTGAATCATTTGCTAAAGAATCCTGCATTGCGTGCCACAGACAATTGGCAGAAAAAACGGGCTATCTTTTTGATGTTCCGATGAAAGTAAACACCCAAAGACTTATTCAAAATTTACAGAAAAAATGAGAAATACAATATTGATCCTACTGGTAAGTTTTATATCACTTACTTCGTGCAACAAAAAAAATAACGAAACCAATACCGGTTTGATTAGAGTAGTTTTTGATCCGGGACATCTTCAGTTTATTTCTACATCTTTAAATCCTAAGAACAAAACCATGTCTGCATTATACGGCAATGAAAAAGCTCTAGAATCCTTATCAAAAGAAAGTAATACGCCGGATACAGGATCTTTGATGAAGCTGGTTACATGGCGTTACCATGACAATCCGCAATATATCGGAGGGACAATTACAGGTGAATTGGTCAGTATTGAAACCGTTCAAGCGGATACCACAGGAAATATTTCTTATGGAATACAAAATACTGCGGCAAAGAGCATTCCTTTCAATAAGGCAGAAAGAATACATTATTTTATGAGCTATCGGCCGGTAAGCAGACCTTAAAACAAAAGACATATAATCATTTTGCCAATAAAAAGCATTAATTTAACCTTTTCAAATCTACGGTCCTGATGCAGCAGCAAAAAATAAGAATCTCACCAGCCATTATCTGGATAAGTTCCATTTTTCTTGGGATTTTATCATCTGTACCTCAGCTCGCTTCCCATGAGTTCAACTGGAGGGAGGCTATTGTGAACTCAGCCATTACCGCTGCATTCTCAGTAATCATGTGGTATATCAATATCTATATGCTGAATCGAACAGGTAAACGGAGACAGCATATATCCTATTCAAGATTATTGATCGTTCTTGCTTTTGGAATGGTGATTATGTTCGGGTTAGCATGGGTTCAGCAGCTAATCCTTTCACATATCAATTTTGGTCCGGTGATGCTGATGGTAGAAGTACGCGGAATTCTTATCAATCTAGTTTGTTATATGTTTTTAACGCTTCTACAGAATAATTACACCGGCCAGCAGGTAGAATTGGAACTGGAAAAAGTAAAAAGTGACAATCTCGGTGCTCAATATGAATTATTGAAACAACAAATCAACCCACATTTCCTTTTCAACAGCCTGAATACGTTGAAATCTATGGCTGAAACCCATGACGAAGAAACTGTTGATTTCATTGTAAAGCTTTCTGATTTTTACCGCTTCACTCTTGAAAGCAGGAAATTAGACCTCATCAGTACTCAGGAAGAAATGAAAATTGTAGATGCTTATCTTTTCCTCCAAAAAGCACGTTTTGGCGACGGCATCACCTTTACTCAGGAACTGGATAAAGAAATACTTCAAACTTTAGTTCCGCCATTTACCCTTCAGCTTTTGGTTGAAAACTGCATCAAACACAATATCGTATCACAAAACAAACCTCTTTACATTAAAATATATAATACTGAAAGTCATATTATTATTGAAAATCCTGTTCAACGTAAACTTAGCAGAGAAGATTCTTTAGGAGTAGGTCTTGACAATATTAAAATGCGTTACAAGCACCTGCTGGAGCAAGATATTATTATTTATTCAGACGAAAAAATCTTTCAGATAAAACTCCCATTAATCCATGAATATCATCATCATTGAAGACGAATTCAGGGCAGCGAAGTCCCTGCAGGCCCTATTGTCAAACTTAAAACCAGATTCAAAAATATTAGGCGTTTATGATAGTATAGAAACCAGTATAGAAGCCTTATCCGGTGATATGAAGCCTGATCTAATCTTTATGGATATCCAGCTTTCCGACGGGCTTTCATTTGAGATCTTCAAAGCTGTAGACATTACCTGCCCCGTGGTTTTCTGTACTGCCTTTGATCAATATATGCTGGATGCTTTTAAAAGTAAAGGAGTGGATTATGTGCTGAAACCATTCTCCAAAGAAGACATTGCAGAAGCCTTGAAAAAGGTGGATGATTTAAAAAAATTCTTTCAGAAAAATGAACTTCCTGACCTGAGTGCTCTTTTACAAAAAATCAATCAACCGGCAGGAAAGAATAGCTTTCTGGTATTTAAAAATCAAAAATACACTACTATTCCCACAGAAGAGATTGCCTATTTTTATATTCATAATGAAATTACTCATCTGGTAACATTTGCCAAAGAGCAGTTTCCTCTTACACAACCGTTGGGACAAATTGCAGAACAGGTATCTGACAAGCAGTTTTTCAGGGTTAACAGGCAATATCTTGTTAATTTTAAAGCGATTAAGGAAATGGAACATTATTTCCAGCGTAAAATACTGGTAAAACTTACCATTGATACTCCCGAAAAGCTCTTGATTAATAAAGAAAAAACACATAGCTTTTTCACATGGCTGGAAGATAGGTAATGTAAGTAAGCTGGAGGTACTTAATTATAATCTATAAAAGCTTTCTAATACATTATAACCCTGATTGATATAATCGGGGGTTTCTTTTTTATCTCATCGTCAAATATATCATGCTTTATAATTCCTAAAACTTCCAATCCAAATATAGTTCCCCCCATAATTTCCGGGTTCATCTTTGTATTTGTCCGGTTCAGCCTTCTTTCTATTCCCTTAAGCTCCAATAGTCTCTACTTTTGAATCAAATTAAAAGTTATGATACTAAAAAATACAATCACAGTCGGTTTTTTAACCTTATCTCTATTTTCTGCTTTTGCTTTCGTTCAGAAAGATAATAAAGAAAAGGTAAAGCAATATTCAACAACAGAAAACAACGGTTTTGCTGTTCTGGAACTCTTTACATCCGAAGGCTGTTCAAGCTGTCCACCGGCAGATGAATTGATGGGAAAGATTGAAAAAGAGTACAATAATGAAAATATTCATATCCTCTCTTATCATGTGGATTATTGGAATCGTTTAGGATGGAAAGATCGGTTCAGTTCTGCAGAAAACTCTCAGCGTCAACAAATGTACAGCAACATTCTTGGTTCTCAGGTTTATACTCCTCAACTGATTGTTAATGGGAAAACCGAATTTGTGGGATCTGATGAAAATGCAGTTAATAAAGCTATTCAAATGGCATTATTCAATTCTCAAAACGCCAATATCAACCTTTCAGCAGAGGTTATTCAAAATGAAATCCAGGTACAATATGAAACTGCTGCTGCTGATCCTAAAAATAACCTTCTGATAAACCTTGTGGAAAAACAATCTTCCACCCAGGTCGGCAAAGGTGAAAATGAAGGTCGTCATTTACGACACTGGCAGATTGTTCATCAGCAGAACTCAATATCCTTACATCAACAGCAAAAGGGAGTAACATCATTCCAACTTCCGAAAGAGTTTTCTACAGATAATTGGGAAATTATAGCTTTCCTTCAAAATCCCAAAACAGGAAAAATTTCCGGGACAGCAAAAGTTAACTTTAATTCAGCACAATAACATTTAAAAACAATACAACAATGAAAGCAAAAACAACAAAAATCATCTATTGGTCAGGAGCTATTTTTATGTCATTATGGTTTGGAGCAAGTGGTTTATTTGAGCTCACAACAAATCCTGTAGTCTGGGATATCACGCGGCAACTAGGCTATCCACCGCATTTTATTTATATTTTAGGAATATTTAAACTATCAGGTGTTGTGGTTCTTCTGATTCCCAATACCTTATTAAGATTTAAAGAATGGGTTTTTGCGGGAATGTTCTTTGATATAACTTTTGCATTCTTTTCAAAAATTGCAGTACTTGGTTTTCCTGCAACAATAGATGCAATAATAGCCTTTTCTGTTCTTACTATTACCTATATCATGTTCAGGAAACTGTATTCTTCAGAATGGATATTGAGACAGATTTAAGTTTTGGCTAAAACCTATTGAATTCTTTTTTATAATAAGAGCGGGCTTTCTTCGTTTACAGTTAGAATAACAGCCCGCTTTTATTGAATATTTTAAATTATTAAATTAATTCATAAAAATCTCCGGAATCCATTCAAATGCCGGAGCTTTTACCTTTGTAAAACCCAGTCCCGGCCATGGTAAATGAGAGGCAAATGCTCTGGTTTTTGTATCTGCCAACTGTTTAAGAAATTTCTTTCTGGAGGCAGAAGCAATATCCAGGTCCGTATCTCCTGAAAACCCCCAATCAGGATGAGGGAAAAGAATAACATCTGAATGAATAAGGTCCGCAACATACATCAGTTTTTCATTCCCTGAAGATATGGTAGTGACTGTTAAACCAGGAGTATGTCCTGGAGCTAACTGAAAATTAAAATGATTATACAGCGTCTTGTCTAAATCATAAAATTTCAACTTTGGCTGAATAGTTTTCAAGATATTCTGAAGGGTCGGAATGATCTGGGTGAGCATTTCGGGATGAGCCTTCAAAGCACTGTTATTAAAATCTTTCACGGAAGCATTCATCCAAAAATCATGTTCTATTTTCGAAATAAAAATAGCAGCATTAGGGAAAATAAGCTTATTCTGTTTATCTACGACTCCGCCCATATGATCGGGATGGGCATGAGAGAGGAAAACATCAGTAATATCGTTAGCGGAGAAACCTGCTTTTTGAAGACTTTTTAATAAAAACCCAGTTCTTTTATCAGCAAATATTCCCATTCCTGTATCCATCAGGATCAGTTTTTCTTTTGTTTTAACAAGCAGGATATTGATTGCCATATCAATATAGGTATCAGCCCGGAAATTGTCTTTAAGGATCGTTTTCAATTCAGAAACATTTCCTCTTGGAGCAAATGAATTCAGATTTTCTTCATGGATATATCCATCTGTCAGAATAAACAATTCTAATTCTCCAAGTTTAATTTTTTTAAAACCGGAAAGATCATCTTCTGTTTTTTCTGTAATCGTCTTTTCCTCTGCAAATAGATTTGAAAATGGAACAAGACTTAGTGTTCCTGCCAACAAGCTGCTTTTTAATAGCTCTCTTCTGTTCATAGTGTAATGGTGTTTTTATTCTTTATCCCATCATGATCAACTATTGATAAAAGTAGATGTCATGATTCTGTTTTACATAAAAAATCCGGGAACTGTTATCAGATCCCGGCTTATTTAAGTTTTTTTAATTATTTACTAACTTCATAGAGCCTTCATTATACCTTTCTCCTACATTAGGATATTTTTTCAGAATGGCATCAATGGCATCTAAATCTGATTGAGACAGCTCAATATTAGCCGCTGCCACATTTTCTTCCAGATATTTAATACGTTTGGTTCCCGGAATTGGAATGATATCATCCCCTTGATTCAATACCCATGCTAAGGCCAGCTGAGTTCCTTTTACTCCTTTAGAGGCTGCAAACTCATTAATCTCATTAGCTAGTTTTGTATTATTCTCCAGATATTCCTGCTGATAACGAGGTAGTGATCTTCTGAAATCGTCATCACCCAAATTCTGTACTTCATTAATGTTAGCGAAAAGTCCTCTTGCCAATGGTGAATAAGGAACTAATGAAATTCCTAATTCTCTGATGGTGGGAAGAATGTCATTTTCAACATCCTTGGTAAGGATAGAATACTCTGACTGTAAAGCAGCTATCGGATGAATTTTATTAGCTTTTCTAATAGATTCTGCAGAAGCTTCAGACAATCCGATATATTTTACTTTACCAGCTTTAACGAGCTCTGCCATAGCGCCAACAGTCTCTTCAACGGGAACGTTTGGATCAACTCTATGGGCATAATACAGGTCAATAGTATCAATTTTTAATCTTTGAAGACTTAGGTCCACTGCTTGTCTGATCCATTCAGGAGAACCGTCAAAATACGTTCCCGGAGCACCGCTATGGCTGGCTTTCCCATCCTTAAATCTGAATCCGAATTTAGTAGCAATGAAAATTTTATCCCTGTTGGATACTAGAACTTTAGAGATTAATCTTTCATTTTCTCCGTCGGCATACATATCTGCCGTATCCCAAAAGTTAACGCCTAAATCTAATGCTTTGTGCAAAGTACTGATACTTTCCTGCTCATCTGCCTGGCCATAAGCAAAGCTCATTCCCATGCAGCCTAATCCAATAGCAGAAAGTTGTTCACCGGTGTTTCCTAATTTTTTAAATTTCATGATGGTATTTATTTTAATTTTCTACAGGACAAAATTAGAACATGAAACAGCCGCCATTGATATAGAATTCAAACTAAGAATTATAAAATTCAAACAAGGTTTAATCTTAAGGCATTTGGGGTTATTCCCGTCTGTTTTTTGAAATAATTAGTAAAATAAGCTGGTTCTTCAAAGCCAAGTCCGTAGGCAATTTCAGAAACATTCCAATCTGTATGGGTAAGTAAAGCATTGGCTTCCTGTATTACTCTTGCTGTAATCTGCTGGCTCGTAGTCTTACCCGTAATCTCTTTTACAGAGCGGTTTAAAGAATTCACGTGAATGGAAAGGCTTTGTGCATAATCATTAGGAGTTTTCAATTTCAAAAATGCCTCAGGGCTGTCAATCGGAAACTGTCTTTCCAGCAGTTCCATAAATAAGGTTGCTACTCTTTGGGATGCATTCTGATAAGGTTCAAATGTTTCTGCCGGATGCATTCTCATGGTTTCATGGATCATCAGGTGAAGATAGGCTCTCAGCATATCATACTTGTGAACATAGTCTGATTCAATTTCCTTCATCATTTTGGTATACAAATCCGAAAGTACTTTCTGCTGGTCTTCGTCCAAAAAGAAAACCGGAGTTCCGCCAATTTTAAACAATGGCGAATCCTGAAGATTTCCTAAACGGCTTCCATTCTGTAAAAAAGATTCTGTGAATAGACAGAACCAGCCCTTCTGGTTATCATCATCAGCTTCCCAGGAATAAGGAACAATAGGATTAGAGAACAATAATGCAGGACGATCTACATAGATCCATTTATCAGCATAATGAAGTTTCCCTTTTCCTATAATCAGTGAAATTTTATAATAATCTCTTCTGCTGTATGGTGATAACAAAGAACAGTGATCTCGTGAAAATACATTAAAGTGCCCCATTTTGTTGGGTCCTAAGCAGAGAGACCCCAATCCCGGAGCATTTCGTTCGTAAAAACCTTCTATTGATTCGTTTGATTCCATATTTCAAAGTTATAAAATTCAAACAAATTAATGGATATAATTTTGAAGAAAGGAATTAGTGGGCTGAAAGCAGGGAGATGGAAGATGGAGGTTATTTTTTCACATTGATTTTATGGAAGTTTATTTATTAGGATTCCTTAAACTAAGTTTAAGATTATAGCTCATTTCTATCAATGCTGATTTTGATAGGAATGCTTAACAACGATATCACTTATTACTCATAATAAAAATGGCCAGCACGAATGCCAGCCATTTCAATAGTGAATAATATATATAATAGTTGATAATGGTTAATCCCAGTCATCATGGTGACGCCCATGATTGTGTTTGTTTTGCTTTTTATAGTATTTAGCCCTTTCTTTATAATACTTATCTCGTTCTTTACGATATTTTTTATAATCATTTTTTCTTTCGTATATAATGACAGGATTTTGTCCTCTGTAATATCTCTTTTTAAAGACAATGTATTTTTCTCTTCCCAGAATTCTTTCCAACTCAGAGTATCTATCATTTCTCCATCTTCCGGGCTCTACTACATATACTCTATTCCATGAATCATAATTACTGTATCTGTCATTCAAGGCATATATCTGGTTAGCCTGAGTAGTGGAAAGCAGTAGATCAGCCACTACAGTCTGCCAGTTAATATCTGAAATACTTCTTCTATAATCGCTATAATAATCAGATTGGGCATAGCTCAAACTGAACGTCCCAATTAAAAATGCTGTTAGCAATAACTTTTTCATTTCATTCCTCTTTTAAATTAAACATGTTCACATACTCAATTAAAGTGCCAATTATTAACTCCAATTCCCAATATTTGTTAATTAAAATTATAAATAGCTGATTATATTTGAAATAAATTATGAAAACAAGACAAATTATTTAATTTTAAATTAGTAAATAATGGTATTTTAATAATGTTTCATATTATTAAACAGAGGTCTTAGTTTGGAATTTGAGACTTGAGAATGAGTGAATTTCAAGGATAAAGATTGATCGTTAATAAATCACATTAATTATAATGAGATTGAGAATTTTAGATTTTGGCTCCAAAGCCAACGGGCTGACTTAAGTTTTTTTAGATGGGTTAAAGCCCATCCCTATTGATGTTGATATCTGAATGGATAATAGTTATAGCTAATAGTTGTTTAACGGCAAGATCTTTTATCTTTTATCTTTTATCTTTTATCTTTTATCTTTTATCTTTTAATTATCTGATACTTTTATAAAATTCGTTAAGATTCTCAAAAACTATTATTTTGTGTTAATTAATTTTGTAATTTTAAGGAAGATAATGCTTTCGGGAGTTCTCAATAGTATTATTTTATCCACCAAATCTCAATAATTATGGAAAATATAAAATTTATGGTATCTCCATATCAGGATGAACTGCAGTTGTTTATTGATGAGAAAAAAGCGGGTTATATGTCCATAGAGGTTGACGGACGACTTCTTATTGTGTATTATACCAAGCTGGATGAAGAACGTGAAGGTAAAGGGTATGCCAAATTATTGCTGGATGAGCTGGTTCGCTATGCAGAAGAAAAAGATTTGCTTGTAGACCCGGAATGTGATTTTGTACGCCAACAATTTGAAAATCATCCCAGAAGATATAAAGACATCTGGCATGCCTGATCAGTCTTCCCACCAGACTGTAAATTGCTGATCTTTACGGTTCAGATCTACCACCTCTCCAATCATAGGAGTAAGGATGTTTAAGCCTTTTTCTTTTCCTAAACTTGTTATTTTTTGTAAAGGCTCATTCCAGGGATGGAGTGCCAATGCAAACTTCGCAGCATGTACAGGAATAATGTGTCTGGCGTCTATATCTACAGCAGCCTGAATAACATCTTCAGGTAAAGTATGAATGTATCTCCATGCTTCTCCATATTGCCCATTTTCAAGAATAGCATAGTCAAAAGGGCCATATTTATCCCCTATCATTTTAAAATGGGAATCATAACCGCTGTCACCGCCAAGAAAGATTTTCTTTGTAGGGGTTTCCAGTACGTAGGAAGCCCAAAGGGTATCATTCTGCTTTATTCTTCTGCCTGAAAAATGTCTTGCTGGAGTAAAGGTCAGTTGTATATTGTTTTTTAATTCAATTTCAGCTCCCCATTCTTCTTCAATAAGTTGAGATTCCGTGTATCCCCATCGTTCCAGATGGGCACCTACTCCTAATGGAACAATTGCCATTCCGGTACGATCTTTAATTGATTTAACCGTAGGATAGTCCAGATGATCAAAATGATCGTGGGTAATAATAAGATAATCCAGATCCGAAATATCTTCAGGCTTAAAAATATCAGCTCCTTTGAAGGCTTTGTTAAAGTATTTAAAAGGCGAACCATATAAACTTAATACAGGATCTATCAAAAATGAAATGCCGTCTGTTTGCAGATAATAAGAAGAATGCCCCAACCAGATGAAAATATCTGTATTCTTATCCAGAGTTTTCAAATTCGTATGAATGGAAGGAATTTCCTTTAAAGGCTTTAGCAAAGGATGCTTTTTTCCAAAAAGGAAATCATAGGTTACCTGGGTCATTTGATAACCTTCAGCAAGGGATGGTGTATGACTTATATTCTGAAATTGTTTATTCCGATATAGCTTTGACTGTTTCATACGAGCCAAGCGTTTTCCTTTTGGTACCGCACCAAATGCAGGTCCGTTTATTACAATAAAATAAACTATCACCAGTATAACCACAATTGTAATAATCCAATACATCATTTGTAAAAAATAAACTTCAAAGGTATCAACTTTTGTTCTTACATGAAAATAAGATGCGTTTGAGTGTGTTTTTTTAACTAAATTTATCATGTATTTCAAAAAAATTATCATTCATTTAAGTGATGATTAATTTTAAACTTTCTATTTTAGCGGCTTAAAAAAACTCAAAGATCTATTGAAAAATTACTCGGTAATATTTATTCTGGCTTTGCTTTCCTCATGTGCGTCTATTAAAAAGCACAACGAACAGCGGGCTTCATGTATCCCTCCGGAGCAACTTAAGGAAGATGTAGATTTTGCTTACTCAAAGCTCCAGCAGATGCATCCACAACTGTATTGGTATATACCCAAGCAGGAATTAGATCTTAAATTTGACAGTCTTAAGCAAACCCTTAATGAACCGCTTACTCCGCTTCAGTTTTATTTTAAACTTCAACCTGTCATTGCAGGCGTGCGTGAAGGACATCTTTCATTAAGAATCCCGAGAAAAAAATTTACTAAAAGAGAAATCAAAAAGCTGGATCAAAAAAAAGGATTGTTTAGCAGATTTGGGTATTACATTTCCGGAGATCAGATGTATATTACAGAAAACAGAGATTCTATTGAAAATATTCATCCGGGGACGGAAGTTCTGTCTATCAATAATATTCCGGTTTCAGACTATATCAAAAAATACAAAAGTCTCATCAGCAGTGATGGGTACAATACTACTTTTCAACCCTATTTTTTAAAAGATCTGTTTTTCAATTATTATACTGCAGAAAACGGATTGGCAGACAGAGCCATCATCGAAACGCTCTATAAAGGTGAAAAAAAGTCTTACACCTTAACCCGGGAATCAAAGTTAGAAACCGATATTGAAAAGGATAAGCAAATGAGTAAGCGTACTCCGGAAAAAAAGCTTAATGATTATGTTGCTGCCAGCAATTCTTATAACCGAAGTTTTAAATTCCTGGATAAGGACAGCTCCATTGCTTATATAAAAGTGAAAAGTTTTTCCCGAGAATATTCTGATGAGTTTTATAAGAAGACTTTCTCAAAGATTAAAAATGCAAAATCAGAGTATCTCATCATAGATGTACGTAACAATTATGGAGGTTCTCTTTATGAGATCAATAATCTGTATTCCTATCTTACTGATAAACCTTTTACTTTGATAAAACCTTCTCAGGTTACTGCAAGAGATATCCCTTTGAGAACTAATTATTTCAGAAAAAGTTCTCCATTAGACTATGCCATTAAAAGCATCTCTTATCCGAGTTACTTTTTGGCCCAGGCTTTCAGTACTTATAAAAAAGATGGAAAAGTTTTCTATAAAATGAAAGCTGACAAACCTACAAAACCCAATAAACAAGCGTTTCATGGTAAAGTCTTTGTGTTGATTAATGGTGGAAGTTTTTCTGCCTCTTCTATAATTACCGCAAAGCTTAAGAATGACAAAAGAGCTACCCTTGTGGGGGAAGAAACCGGAGGCGCCAATGACGGAACAGTGGCTGGCTTCTATTCTTACCAGAAACTCCCTAATTCTGAAATCAGATTTCCAATCGGTCTGCTTTTTGTACAGCCGAATATTGATTTTTCAGATACTAAGAAAGGAGTTATTCCAGATATAGAGATCAAAGAAAACATGCAGGATATTATTGATAAAAAAGATCCACAGCTGGATTGGATAAGGAGTGAAATCGAAAAAGAAAAGGGGGATAAAAATTAATTGGAAATTCAATATTTGCTTGACAAAATAAGATATATAAAAACATCCGGCGGGCTTTCAGCCCGCCGGATGTTTTTATTTTTTGAGTTCATTTAAAAGAGATTCTATATGATCGATATATCTTCCATAATAACGATGGAAAAAGAATTTACCACTGAAAAACAATAAAAACAAACCTACAATGACGCTTCCAATCAGGATGAATGCAATCTTCATCTCGCTTAAAGGTTGCGGCCAAGGTATAAATTCCAGTACGATCAGGATTTCACATACTATAAATGGTGCGAAACTGATATAATAGGATAAATAATATTGTTTATTCAGATTCAGCTGAGTTACGAGATCTTTCAAAGATTCGCTGGTCTTCAGTTCTGTATTGCTGATCTCATTATACAGTTTAAAAAATTTACTGTAGAAGAAAACGGTAACAAGAAGCATTGAAGCCACCAAAACTGTAATATACAATTGAAGTTTAAAAGGTTGGCAGACGGAACAAACCATAAATGCAAAAACAAAAATTCCTATCACCCACCAAAATTCCATACGCATATTTTTGCGCACTTTTTCAAGGGGAAGATTTATTTTATTTCTTTGATCTATGCTGATTTCAGGAGTTTCATCTGTAATATCTTCATTCCAGGTATTTTTCAATTCATCTATATTCATTGGATTACTAATTTAATGTTGGTTAGTGTTATATTGGTTTAAGATATCTTTCAATTTATTTTTGGCCCGGTTCATTTTTACTCTCACATTTCCTTCGGAGATTCCCATCTGCTCGGCGATTTGTTTTCCTGAAAAATCTTCCAGGTAATAGAAAATAAAAGCTTTGTCGATGGGATTAAGCAGATGAATGGCTTTATACATTTCCGCCATCCGCTCTTCTTTACCATGATCATATTCTTCCTGAATGATGACTTGGTTAGAGAAATCTTCATTGCCAATAAAGCTTCTTTTTTTCTGGTTTTTAAGGAAAATAATGGCTGTATTTAAAGCAATTCTGTACAACCAGGTTGAAAATTCGCTTTCTCCCCTGAAGTTGGTATAAGCCTTCCATAGCTGAAAGGTAATTTCCTGAAAAAGATCATCACGATCGTCTTTTTCAGACATATACATTTTAGAAATCTTAAAAATGATTCCCTTATGCTTTTCAATCTTATGGATAAACTGTTGCTCTAGTGAGGTCATAGCTTGTTACTCTATAGAGTTAGTTTTGATTAAAAAAAATTGTTACAGAAATAATTGAAAAAAAATCTGGCAGCACGATAATGTCAGATCTCTTCCCGTGTTCTAAATTAAAAAATCCTTAAAAAACAAAAAGTTTATTAAGGATTTTATTTGATATTCAATACCGCTTGGGATTAGTGCTAAAAAATATAATCAGTACTTAAAAAATTGGAATCATGCTCTCTTACAATGGTATTCAATAATTCTTTATTGGAATCTGTAAGTTTCGCTGCTACCAGAGATCGGATTGAGAATGAACGCAGGGCATCAAAAACTGAAAGTGTACCTTCCGCACTATCCTTTCTTCCGGTAAATGGAAATACATCCGGACCACGCTGTGCCTGGCAGTTGATATTGACACGGCTTACCAGATTTACAAACGGATCAATCAGTTTCGCAACTTCCTGTGGATCTTCACTGAAAATACTTACCTGCATTCCATGAGAAGCATTTACCTGATAATCGATTGGTTCTTCAATATCTTCAAATGGAACTACAGGAATTACCGGACCGAACTGTTCTTCATGATACAGTTTCATATCACTGTTTACAGGATAAACAACTGCCGGAAAGACAAAGGATTCTTCTGTATAGCCACCTTCTTTATTTAAAACAGCAGCTCCTTTCTGTATGGCATCTTCGATACATTCTTGCAGATAAGGAGGTTTATTTATTTCAGGGAGCGGAGTCACTTTCACATCTTTTTCCCATGGCAAACCTGCTTTCAAAGCTGAAACTGCTTCACTGAGCTTCATAGTAAATGCTGCAGCAACTTCTTTCTGTACAAAAATCAGTTTTAAAGCTGTACAACGCTGCCCGTTGAAAGAAAGTGCTCCCAGAATACATTCACTTACCGCTACATCAAGATTGGCATTTTTGGTAACAATAGCAGCATTTTTAGCATCTAAACTTAAAATAGCTCTTAAACGATTCACCTTCGGATGCAGCTTCTTTAATCCATTAGCCACTTTACTGGAACCAATAAAGGCCAGAACATTTACTTTACCACTTTCCATGATTGGAGTAATAATTTCAGAACCCTTTCCATACAAAGTATTTACTGTCCCTTTTGGAAAAGCTTCTTTAAAAGCATTTAATAAGGGATAATGAGCTAATACACCATGTTTAGGCAGTTTAAATAAAATCGTATTTCCCATAATCAATGCCGGAATCAAGGTGGTAAAGATCTCGTTCAAAGGATAGTTGAATGGCCCCATACTTAAAACTACACCCAGCGGTGCTCTTCTAATCTGTGCGATGGTTCCTTCCGCCTCCTGAAAACGGGAAGATGCTCTGTCCAGATCTTTTAAGGCATCTATAGTTTGGTTGATATAATCTACGGTACGGTCAAACTCTTTGGTAGAATCCGCCAGCGTTTTTCCGATTTCCCACATCAGCAGTTTGATAATCAGATCCCGCTGCTGGATCATCAAATAAACAAATTTCTGCATACATTTGATTCTTCCCTCTACAGACATTGTCGGCCATTCGCCAAGACCATTATCATAAGCTTTTACACAGGCTTCAAGCACTTCCATAGCCTCGTTCGGGCCGATACTAGGAATGCTTCCGAGGAGTTTTCTCTCTAATCCGTTTTCTGTAGGGATACAGACTGGCGAATAAATGTCCTGTGTTTCCCCATTCCATTCTACCAGTTCACCATTCAGAAGGTATACTTTCTGATGGATTTCGGGAACTTTATATTCTTCGGGGATTTCGTTTTCGGTTTTAAAAATATTTTGAAATGATGCATTGTTTGCTGAGCTCATATTTTTTTAGTATTTAATAATTTGAATCTGAATTTTGCAGAATAAAGGTAGATGTAAAAATTGATTTTAAGAATAAGGGTTCAATAGATTTGCTCTATTTAAGAGCTATTTGAATGAAAATTAACCCAGCCAACTGAAAAAAACAATATTTTTGTTAAAAAATAAATTTTCAATGTTTTCAAAAATAGTTTTCAGTACTTTATTTCTTTTCTCAGCACTTAGTTTCGCTCAAAAATCCAAAGCGATCAATACGGTGATGCTAAGAGGAACACCTGTGCGTACTTATTCAAAATTACCGGAAGTAAACAAACCGGCTCCAAAATTCACTCTTACGGATGTAAATATGAATGATCAAAGTTTAGATGCTTACAAAGGGAGATATGTCATCCTGAATATCTTCCCTAGTGTAGATACGGGAGTTTGCTCAGCATCTGTTCATCATTTCAATGAAGAGGCAGGAAATCTTCCTAATACCGTGGTTCTTTGTATTTCCAAAGACTTACCTTTTGCTCAAAAAAGATTTTGTGGGGCTGAAGGGATCAACAATGTGGTGATGCTTTCTGATTTCCGTTCTGATTTTGGATGGAATTATGGAGTAGAAATGATAGAATCTTCTATGAAAGGACTTCTCAGCAGAGCTGTTGTGGTGATTGATCCTTCGGGAAATATTATTTATGAGGAACAAGTTCCGGATATTTCTCAGGAACCTAATTATGAAGCGGCTATTGCAGCTGTAAAAAATTAATTTTTACTTTAAAATATTAAAAAATCTCCGGCGATCTTCGATCGCCGGAGATTTTTATTTTTATGATCTGATTTTCTTTTTCTTCTTAGTAGTAACTACAATGGCACCGTTTCTAGCTTCTTCACCATACATCTCTACAGCTTCTTTTGCAGAAAAACTATTGACTGTCTCAATAATTTCAGTGTTTATCGCCCGTAATTCTTCTATCGAAATCTTTTTGCCATCCAGTAAAACCAGCGGTCTGTTTTCCGGGGTTAAAACGGGAGCTCCAATTCTTATAGATGGATTTCTATTGAAAGAATCAGTAGATATGGCACTCATCTTAACTCCCGGTACATTCTCTGAAGTCTTCACTTTTCCAATTTTTGTTTCCTGTGCATTCACAGTAGTGGTAAAACTACTAACGGCCAATAATCCCAGCGCCAATTTACTCGCTAATGAAAAATTCAGGTTTACTCCTAACTGATCTTCCCGAAATCTTCCACAAATTTCCTGATTGAATTCTAAAGTATTGACAAGTTCTTCATCTGAAAAAGCAGTAAAATCATGAACGGTTTTAGAGCAAACGGAGCAAAACTTTCCTTTTTCATCAGTTCTCATGCTGTCCCAATTTTCATGACAAGGTTTTGGGATGTTGATTTTCATAGTATTTCTTTTACTTATAAAGACGCACTTGAAATGGGAAAGGTTGGAAACCTCTGCTTTTTTTTGAGATAAAATATGAATATGCCCAACAAGTGTTCTGGGATTTCAGACATGCAGAAAATACAGGAAAAATCCCTAATATCAGTATTATTTTTGAGGAGAATGGGATTTATATTTGTCAGTACGGCTCTTCTTATGTGTGGAAAGATCTTGATGAACTAAAAAGCTACCTAGAGAATGAGCAAATAACATATGAAATCATTGACTATCAGGATTGAAAATAGAGTTATATAAAATACAAAAACCTGCCTCACAGCAGGTTTCTATTTTTTTAAACAACATCACTAGCAGTCTTCGTAAGATGAAAATATCGTGGATCAGGATATTCAAATTCATAATCCAGCTCTGAAATTAATTTTGAAGGTGATATTGTTCTTCCTTGGGTGGTACGTTCACCTGAATATGGCAGATCTTTCTGTGCGTTGATGATCTCTTCTTTATTAGGATGCACAGGCGCCACCACGTTATAAACTTTGGATTGAGAGTTTTTCTTTAGCATTTTTTCAACGACTAAACAAATGTCGGCATAATGAATATGGTTAACCAACAGATCCAGATTGGATATATTATAATTCTTTAAAAGCCTCTGATCTCCCATTAATCCCGCCAACCTCAAAATATTGACTTCAGGAAATCTGTTTTTTATAATGCTCTCACTTGGAATATCATCTGCAAGACGATCATCTTCTGTAAACTCTTTTTCAAGATCAGGATATACTCCTGTAGAACTCATCAGATAAAGCTGACCTTTATAATCTCCAAGAAATGCGAGTAAATTCTTAGCTCTCTCATGCAATGGGATTTCAGTACCTCTTACTCCTGAAAACGGAACCGTGATAATCACAGCATCCAACTGTGGGGCTATTTCCCATTCGTGCATTGTTCCAGATATATCGTCATCCGGAAAGCTAACCTGGGTAATCTGATATCCTTTAGCGGATAAATCTTTTATTTTAGACTCTGAAGTAGTGGTTGCAAAAATCTCATATTGATCTGATAACTTCTCTGCTATATGATTGCCCAACCAGCCACAACCTATAATTCCAATTTTTTTCATTTTTTAATTTATGAATCTATTTGTAAAAAAACAAATCTTTGTCTACAAATCCATCAACACTTCTCCATCTTTCAGAATAAGATAGTCCTGTCCTATCTCCTTGGAAGTTTTTTGTAAATCATTCTGATCAAATAACTGAGGAATATAAAATTTTTCATGGGTAAACAACCCGTAATGTATAGGAACCAGCTTTTTAGCATGTAAAAGATGAGCTGCAGCAAAAGCTTCCTTCAAATTAAGAGAAGCCGGAACCGGGCTGTATTCCAATCCAATAATTTCAAAGTTAACGACTACTCCATTTACAGGTAAAAAGGCATAATCTATATCCTTATTTTCTTTTCCAAGCTTCCAGAACTGATTATGCCAGATGGTATCTCCACCATGAAAGATTTTAGTTGTTTCATCTTCTACAATCCATGAAGATTGAATTTCTCCTACTCCATCCATTGCAAATACAGGCTTAAAGGTAATATTGTTTTCAGTAAAAACTTCATTAAGGTTCAGTACAACCATTTCAGTATCTCCCATCATCTTTCTGACCATTGATTCTAACCCGGCATATACAATCAGTTTCCCATCCTTTTTCAGACATTTTTCCACAACACTTTTATCAAAATGATCCAGATGCATATGGGTAAATAAGATATAATCTGCCTCTACCTTATCTGTAAATTTAATCACTTCATCTACCGCTTCCCCTAACACAGGTTTGTAATAAGAAAAATCTTCTGCTGCATCTATTAAGATGGTTTTACCATTTGAAATAAGCTTTATTCCTGCCCAGTTTAATTTTTGTATTTCCATATTCTTTTTTTAAACAAAGGAAGAGACTTATGGAGTGCGAGTCAATAAACAAAAGTTAATTAATTGAAGCTGGGAGATGGAAGAATGGAGGATCGAAGTTAATTATCGTCCTATAATTTCTGATAGCTTTTTTGAATCGAGGATAGCGTATATCTCTGTTTTTAATTCATTAAAAGACAAAATCAAAGGAAGTAAAGATGCCAGCCAAGTCAGTGCTGAAATTGATGGTTGGGGCACGCTTCATTAAATCGATTAAAAATCGATGAGCTCTTTGCCCACTTAAAATAATGTGTACTTAAAATTGAAAGTTTGCGTTTATAAAAAATAGGATAATAGCTCTTATTAAAAGTGTGAAATCATTTATTAATACCTTGATAACTTCCAGCTTCCAGCCTTTAACTAATCCTTTTTCTGATCCGGCTTAGAGAGATAGGAGTAATCCCGATATAGGAAGCCAGATATTTTAAAGGAATATTCTGAATATAATGGGGTTTATTTTCCAGTAGGTATTCATAAAGATCCTGTGGAGTATTTTTAAGCAGAAGCATTTCGCGCTTCATAGCAGCATTCAGTTTCCTGCTTAGGTAATAATTCTGTACAAAACGGCATTCAGGATTTATAGCGAACATTTCCTTTACTTCATCCAGAGTAATTTCCCAGGCAAGACCGCTGCTTAGGGATTCATAAATACCTTCAGAGCCTTTATTCCCTACTGTAAAAATATCACCGGGAAAGTAAAATTCTGCACAGACTTCAGTATCAATATCTGAAGTGCTGTTGATATAATATTTACGGACAAGCCCATCTTCAAGAAGATAGGCTTTATGGTCCGAGAATATATTTTTCTTTGAAAACTCAACCTCAGTAAATTTTTCCCAAACAGGATCACTATCCTCTACATTGAGGTGTGAAAACAGTTTTTTATTGATACTTGCCAATGCTGAATTCTTTATTGTTTACAGTAAATTTTCATCTACAAGGTTAGGAAGGGTTACCTTTAAATTAGGTTCAGCTTCCATAGCCCTTTTGATGGCAAAAATGGCACCTTCGTTTCTTGCCCAGCTTCTTCTTGAAATTCCGTTGTTCACATCCCAGAAAAGCATAGATTTTAATCTTCTGTCGGCATCTTCGCTACCATCCAACAGCATTCCGAAACCTCCGTTGATAACTTCTCCCCAGCCTACTCCACCTCCATTGTGAATAGAAACCCAGGTTGCCCCACGGAAACTGTCACCAATCACGTTGTGAATCGCCATATCTGCAGTAAATCTTGATCCGTCATAAATATTGGAAGTCTCTCGGTAAGGAGAATCTGTTCCTGAAACATCATGGTGATCTCTACCTAAGACTACAGGGCCAATTTCACCGTTTTTAATCGCTTTATTGAAGGCCTCAGCAATCTTCATTCTTCCTTCTGCATCTGCATACAGAATTCTTGCTTGTGAGCCTACCACCAGCTTATTTTCCTGAGCTCCTTTGATCCACTGGATATTGTCCTTCATCTGTTGTTGGATTTCTTCCGGAGAATTTTGAATCATTTCCTCCAATACAGCACATGCAATATCATCGGTTTTCTGTAAATCTTCCGGATTTCCACTTGCACATACCCAACGGAAAGGTCCAAAACCATAATCGAAACACATAGGCCCCATAATATCCTGAACATAACTTGGATATTTAAACTCTCTTCCTAATGTTGGATTATCTGCCATTACATCTGCTCCGGCTCTGGAAGCTTCCAGTAAGAAGGCATTTCCGTAATCGAAGAAATAGGTTCCTTTTTCTGTATGTTTATTGATGGCTGCAGCATGTCTTCTTAATGTTTCCTGTACTTTTTCCTTGAATAATTCAGGGTTTTCAGCCATCATTGCATTAGATTCTTCAAAGCTTTGTCCTACCGGATAATATCCGCCAGCCCAAGGGTTATGAAGGGATGTTTGATCTGAACCGATATCAATTCTTAAATCTTCCTGGTCAAATTTTTCCCAAACATCCACAATATTTCCAAGGTAAGCTAAAGAAACTGTTTCTTTATTTTGCTGTGCCTCTCTTACTCTTTTTACCAATGCATCAAGATCTTCATGAATTTCGTTCACCCATTTCTGATCGTGACGGATTTTAGTGATCTTTGGATTCACTTCTGCACATACGGTAACGCAGCCCGCAATATTTCCTGCTTTTGGCTGAGCTCCACTCATTCCTCCTAATCCGGAAGTTACGAATAGGCCTCCTTTCGGATCTTTATTGATTTTTCTGAAAGCATTTAAAGCCGTAATCGTAGTTCCGTGAACGATTCCCTGAGGACCGATGTACATATAACTTCCCGCAGTCATTTGCCCGTACTGTGTTACTCCAAGAGCATTGAATTTCTCCCAATCATCCGGTTTAGAATAGTTTGGAATCATCATCCCGTTGGTTACCACCACTCTCGGTGCATCTTTATGAGAAGGGAATAACCCCATCGGATGTCCTGAATACATGACCAAAGTCTGCTCATTGGTCATTTCTGAAAGATATTTCATCGTCAACAGATACTGTGCCCAGTTAGAAAACACGGCTCCGTTTCCACCATAAGTAATCAATTCATGAGGGTGCTGGGCCACTGCATAATCCAAATTGTTCTGAATCATCAGCATAATTGCTTTCGCCTGCTCAGATTTCCCAGGATAGTCTTCAATGGATCTCGCCTTCATTTCATAATCCGGACGGAAACGGTACATATAGATTCTTCCGTAATCCTCCAATTCCTGCTTAAATTCAGGAATTAATTCTGCATGAAACTTAGGATCGAAATAACGTAGGGCATTCTTTAATGCCAGCTTTTTTTCTTCTTCACCTAAAATTTCTTTACGCTTTGGAGCATGGTTGATATTGATCTCGTATGGTTTTGGTTGTGGCAGTTGATTAGGAATCCCCTGCTGTATCTGTTCTTGGAATGTCATATTGCTATTTAAAGGTCTATGTTTAAACAATGTTTGAAGTTTTAAAGATATTCAAATTATGAAATATAGGCAACAAAAGAGGAGAAAAGGAAAGCCTAAAACAATGATTAGGCAAAAAATCTGATTATCAATCCTGTGAAAATATATTCAACAGTATATTTTAAATACTATATTTGAAAAGAAGCACTCACATTCCCCTCCACCGGAGGGGTGGATTTCAAAATTCTTTGAATTTTGAAAGACGGGGTGGTTAAAAACACACAAATGAAAGAAATACTAACCTCTATCAATGGAATTCCCATTCGAAAGAACTTTGTACAAAACCTACCCTACAATCCCAGATTGAAACCACTCCTGAAAGAAAAACGTACCGCCAGAATATTGGGTGAGGTCATTTTCTGGAAAAAGGTTCGGGCAAAAATTTTCCATGAAATTGATTTTGACAGACAAAGGATTATCGGGAACTATATTGTTGATTTCTATGTAAAATCCTTAGGATTAATTATTGAGATCGATGGTTCAAGTCACGATGAAAAACAAGTCTATGATGGTATTAGACAGGAATATCTGGAGTCTTTAGGGTTATTGGTTTTCAGAATTAGTGATTTTGATGTGAGGAATAATTTAACCTTGGTAATGAAAGAGTTAGAATGTTTTATTATTGCGTATTATGGAACCACCCCGTCTTCAAAAATTGAATAATTTTTGAATCCACCCCTCCGGAGGAGGGGAATTTCTTCTTACGGGATAAAGCTATCATCCAGAAATAAAAAACCTCACTGAAAATCAGCAAGGCAAATATTTTTTACGAGGAAAGTTTAAGTTAAAACATCATCATTTTCCTCTTCGTGATCGTCCTCATTATCGCTGAGGCTCCAATAATTATTTTCTTCATCTTCTTCTCCTATTTCTTCCATTCTATCATCCTCCTCTGCACCGGGAACATCCAGTCCTTTATCAATCTTATCATCATCCAGATCTTCCTCAAAAATAGGATTACCATCTCCATCAATCGAAATATGCTTTTCTCTTTTGAATATATCTTCGTTGGGATCATAATCCATACGTTCCAACCTTTTATTCTGCTCATTCATATTGTTTTCTGGTGCCATAATATTTAGATTTTAAGGTTTATATATTGAGAACAAAAATAGTTCCAATGTTATGATGAATGACTGGAATACACTTCAGGGTTAGCACAATAAGGCATCTTCTCTCCTTTTGAAAAGGCAATGATATTTCCTGCAGCAAGTCTGGCCATTCCATTTCTGGCTTCAATGGTAGCAGACCCGATATGAGGTAACACGCAAACATTCGACAGGTTCAGAATAGGATTATCGTCAGATATAGGTTCCGGATTGGTTACATCAAGTCCCGCTCCCCAGATTTTCCCTTCAGTTAAAGCATTGTATAAATCCTGTTCCTGATGAAAGCCGCCTCTTGCCGTATTGATAAAAATCGCATTGGGACTCATCTTATCAAAAACAGATTGATTGAAAAGATTTCTATGTTCAGGAGTATAATTGGCATGAACACTCAACACATCAGAATTTCTTATCAATTCATCAAAAGAAACATAAACTGCACCCAACTCTCTTTCAGCTTCTTCATGTCGATGGCGGTTATGATAAATAATCTCCATATCAAAAGCTTTTTTACACTTCTCAGCCATTTGAAAACCAATTCTTCCCAATCCAAAAATTCCCAGCGTTTTACCATACAGTTCCTGTCCCAAAGCATGCAAAGGATCAAAACTTCCCCAATGCCCGTCTTTTACTTTCTGAAAATTATAGCTCGCCCGTCTTGCTACTGCCTGCATCAATAAAAAAGCCACATCTGAAGTAGCTCTGCTTAATACATCAGGTGTGTTTCCAATCGGGATATTTCTTTGATTAGCTTCTTTGATATCCACATGGTCAAAACCTACAGAATACAATGCAATAGCTTTAACATTAGAACAAGCATCGAAAAATGCTTTATCATATTTAAAATCACCGCCAATATTTAAAATGACATCAGTATTTTGACAATAATTCAACCATTCTTCATGGGTCAGGTTTTCATTTTCAGGCCATACAATCTGTAATCCTTCTTCCTGCAGCATATTGATTCCAATTTCAGGAATTCTTTTATTGATAAAGACTTTCATTATTATTTTATTTTGATTTAAATAAAAAACCTCACTTGTAAAAAGTAAGGTTATTCAACTTTAATATTAAAAATTATTTCTTTTTATCACGTCGTTCTTATTCTTTTCCCAAGCCTCAGAAGCCATTTCCTGCATTTCTTCCCAAACTTCTTTTGCCGACTTCTGCGCGTGGGCCATAAATCCTTGTTTTGTAGCCTCCTGATTTTTGCTTTTCATATCCTGAATGTATTCTTTAGCCTGCTGAGAATAGCTTTCAACACTATACCCGGGATTGTTGTGCAGGTTCTTCTGAAGATTACTAAAATCATGCGATGCTTTGAATCTGTTTGTATCCATAACCATAAGATTTTAAGTGGGTTTGTTGTAAAAAGAGTCCAAATTCCATTCCGAACTGAACTAAAATTTTATTAAAAAAACACAAAAAAAATTAAATTATCATCCACAACGATATTTTATTTTTCAAAACAATTTCTTTCAGATATATTGCTTCAAAACTTACATTTTTCTGGCTACAAATGCACAAATTTTCATATGTATAGTGGCCCAAATAAAGAACTGGTATTTGAGACAAGCGCGTCTGCCAGTTCCGTAGCAGAACAATTATTTTAAATTCAGAATTTAATCTTAATTCTTTATTGATTTGTATTTCCCAACATCGGAACAAACTTATAAGCTCCAAATTCTTCTTTTTCAAACTCTGTTGGTCCTACTTTTGTGAACCTGTATAATACCTGTTCATCCGTTGGCCCTAAAGGAATGACCATTATACCCCCTACTTTTAACTGTTTTAATAATTCTGTAGGTAAAGTTCCTGCCCCGCAGGTTACAATAATCTTATCGAAAGGAGCAAAAGTGGGCAATCCTGCAAAACCATCCCCAAAACTTTGAAATTTAGGATATAAATGAAGTTCCCTCAACTTATTCTTTGAAAAATCGAACAGATCTTTTTGTCTTTCCACAGTATATACATGAGCTTTCATCGCTATTAAAACGGCAGTTTGATACCCGCATCCTGTTCCAATCTCAAGTACTTTTTCACCTGCTTTCACCTGCAGCAGTTCAGACTGTTCTGCTACGGTTGAGGGATGGGAGATGGTTTGATGCGCCAAAATGGGAAATGCCCGGTCTTCATAGGCGAAGTCTTCAAAAATACTTTCAATGAAAAGGTGTCTCGGAATTTCATTCATTGCCGAAAGTACATTTTCATCCGAAATCCCGATTCTGTATCTGAGATATTCTACTAAATTCTTTCTTTTTCCTTTATGTACAAACGAATCCTGCATGTGACAAAAGTAAGAAATTAGATTTTAGATTTCAGAAATCGGGTAAAAGAATTATCCACAAAAAGAGCTGTCAAAAATCTGACAGCTTCTGTTTTATCTATTAATTCCATTTTACAACCTGTGAAGTAACATCAGTATATGTATTATCTGCACATCTTTTTCTTACATAGAACATATAAGAAATTGTCTTATTTAAGTTGACAAAAGCGGCGTTTTTTCCAGGAAGAACCGGATCTCCATTTCCTGGAGCCGGAGGCGTTCCACTCGTCCCTAAATAGACTTCATATACAGACAGTCCATCACTTTCCCAAGAAACAGTAGCTGAAAAAGTAGGATCATAAACGGAGGAAGTAGATGTTGTATAATTAACATAGCCTGGTTTTACACAAGCTGTAGTATTTTCAGAAAGAATAGTGATTGGCCCTGCCCAATTACTCTTGCCATCAGTCGTTCCACAGTTCTTTCTTACATACAAATCATATTTTTTGCCTTTAAATAATGGAAGACTATAAGAAGTATTGTTCACTTCGGCTACAGTGCCAGCTCCTAAAGAAAAACCTTGTTCACCATACTGTACTTCAAAAAAACCTGTTCCCTGGGCATTATTACTGCTCCAGGAAAAAATATTGTACAGTGGCTTAAAACTTAAACTTGTTGGAGTTTCACACTTAGGTTGTGGAGGTTGGCTATTGTGTACTTCAGTGGCAATATTATCTCCAGAACCTGAGCACCCTGTAGCCAATAGTCCTGCTACAGATAAGATAAAATATATTTTTTTCATAGTTAATAATTTTTATAGAGCGCAAATTTAGTATAATTCTTTAAAATGATAATATTTGTACTTATTTCCATTTAATTAGGGGAGTATCTAAGTGAAAAGTCATGTATTTTTATAATGAACATTCACTATCTTTACAAAAATTTAATACAGCTATGTTAAAAGCAGGTTTGGTAGGAGCCGGACACTTGGGAAAGATCCATTTAAAACTTCTCAATCAATCAGATCGATACGAGTTTGTTGGGTTCCACGATAAAGATGTTGAAAACGGAAAAAAATTAGAAGCCGAATTCGGATATAAATATTTTGAAAATTTTGAAGAACTGCTTGAGCAGATTGATATGCTGGACATTGTTACTCCGACAGTCTATCATTATGATTATGCATTAAAGGCTATAGAAAAAGGACTTCATTTCTTTATTGAAAAACCAGTTACCCAAACCCTGGAACAGGCAGAAGAAATTCTTCGTTTATGTCAGGAAAAAGGAATCAAAGCGCAGGTAGGACATGTTGAGAGATATAATCCTGCTTTTATTGCCACTAAGGAATACATCAGCAACCCAATGTTTATCGAGATCCATCGATTAGCTGAGTTCAATCCGCGTGGTACGGATGTTTCTGTGGTCCTTGACCTTATGATTCATGATCTTGACATCTTGCTAAGTATCGCCAAATCTAAGGTTAAAAATATCCATGCAAGCGGGGTTTGCGTAGTAAGCAAAACACCGGATATCGCCAATGCCAGAATAGAATTTGAAAACGGATGTGTTGCCAACCTTACCACTTCCAGAATTTCTATGAAAGCCATGAGAAAGAGCAGATTCTTCCAGAAAGACGCCTATATTTCAGTTGATTTCCTTGAGAAAAAAGCTGAAGTTATCAGAATGAAAGATGCTCCTGAAAACCCTACTCCATTTGACATGATTATTGAAAATGCTGAGGGAGAAAAAAATCAGATTTTGTTCGAATATCCAAATATTCAGGCTAACAATGCCATTCTTGATGAATTAAATTCATTTGCTGATGCTATTACTGGCGATAAAAATGTAGAAGTTTCTCTTGAAGACGGAACTGAAGCATTAAAAGTTGCTTTAGAAATTATGAAGCTTATCAGTTCAAAATAAAATACACTGCTTTCATTAGCAGTACTACTAATGCTATCTTACTGATCATCAGAAATGGTCATGAGATAGCATTTTTATTTGTATGTATAAGAAACTTTCATTCTTAAATATGATCCTTTCGTTAAAAATTACAGATTTATCAATAAAAAAACCTTTTAAAAACAAAAAAGCAATATATTTGAACAACAATTCAATAAACAATTGAAAAATTCTGTTTTATATATGCAATGGATTTCTGACAATACATATGGTCTTACTATAGATTTTATTATGATGTCAAGATTCATTATGATTAAACCCTAGACTCTCCTATTATTTAAAATCAAAACAACTATGAAAAGAGCTATCCTATTATCCGCTTTATTATTGTCTCAATTTGGGACATCACAATTATTAAAAACCTCAGGGAAAGAGATCGTGAATGACAAAGGTGAAAATATTCAATTGAGAGGTCTGGGCTTAGGAGGCTGGATGCTGCAGGAAGGATATATGTTAAAAACTGCTGATTTCGCAGGCCCGCAATATAAGATTAAAGAAAAAATAGCAGAACTGATTGGCCATGATGGAATGCAGGAGTTTTATAAAGCATATGTAAAGAATGGCATCACCAAACAGGACATTGATTTTCTGGCAAAAGCAGGCTTTAATTCTATCAGGCTTCCAATGCACTATAATCTCTATACACTTCCCATAGAAAAAGAAGCAGTAAAAGGTAAGGATACGTGGTTGGAAGAAGGATTTACAATGACTGATGATTTGCTTCAATGGTGCAAAGACAATAAAATGTATCTGATTCTCGATCTTCATGCTGCTCCGGGTGGACAAGGAAATGATGTCAACATTTCAGATAATGACAAGTCTAAGCCGTCACTTTGGGAGAGTGAGGAAAATCAAAGAAAAACGGTTGCCCTTTGGAAAAAGTTAGCAGAACGGTACAAGAATGAACCTTGGATCGGCGGTTATGATATTATCAATGAGCCTAACATTAATTTCACCGGTAAAAATCCAAATGGTACAGACGAAATGTCTAATGCTCCTCTTTGGAAATTACAAAAAGACATCACTGAAGCTATCAGAGAAGTGGATCAAAAACATATTATTTTTATTGAAGGTAATGGCTGGGGAAATAACTATAATGGTTTAATCCCGGTATGGGACAAAAATATGGCTTTTAGCTTTCACAAATACTGGAACTATAATGATGATAAAACCATACAATCTGCTCTGGATCTTAGAGAAAAACACAATATTCCGATCTGGCTCGGAGAAACTGGCGAGAACTCTAATGTGTGGTTTACGGAACTGATTCAGTTATTAGACAAACATAATATAGGATATGCGTTCTGGCCAATGAAAAAGATTGATAATATTGCCGGAATCACCAATGTAAAAACCACTCCGGAATATGAAAAACTTTTGAACTATTGGAAAAACGGACGCGAAAAACCTTCCAAAGAAAATGCAAAGAAAGCTTTGATGCAGATTGCAGACAACTACAAATTCAGCAATGTAGAAGTAAAAAATGACGTTATTGATGCCATGTTCAGGCAAGTTTCAGAGGCATCTACAAAACCATTTAAACATCATCAGGTTCCCGGAAAAGTATTTGCTTCAGAGTATGATTTGGGGAGAATGGGTTCCGCTTACCTGGATAAAGATTTCATCAACCTTTGGGTAAGCGATCCGGCTAAAAGATCAGAATGGAATTCCGGCCAGCAGATGAGAAATGATGGTGTAGACATCTATCTCTGCCATGATAAAATTACCAATCAGTATTATGTAGGGAAAACAGAAACCGGAGAATGGCTGCAATATACAGTCAATTCCAAGGCAAATAAAAATTATACCTTCGATATTAGATACTCAAGTATTCATCCATCAAAAATAAGATTGGAAGATGCTTCTGGAAAAGTATTAGCAAGTATTGCACTTCCGCCTACAGGCAAAGATGAAGACTGGGCCACTGTTTCTACGAAAAACATTCCGCTTCAGAAAGGAGAAAATAAACTCAGAATATTCTTTGAAAATGACGGAACAAACCTGAATTATTTTGAAATGAAATAGTAATAATTATCTTAAATTGCAGATTCCCTTTTAGTCCTTAAAAGAGATTTCTTTTTATCCTTGATCACTATGAAAAAAATAACATTCTTTCTTCTTTTAACTTCCGCATTTGTTTCTGCACAAAAATCTACATTAGAACAAAAAATAAACACCATTCTAAAAGGAAAACAGGCAACCGTAGGAGTATCTGTTCTTGGATTTGAGACCCCGTATCAATACAGCCAAAACGGGAATAAAAAATTGGCTATGATGAGTGTTTTCAAATTTCACGTTGCGTGTGCTGCGCTCGACCTTGTAGATAAAGGTAAACTGTCTTTAGATCAAAAGGTTTTCATTAAAAAATCTGAACTTTATAATACATGGTCTCCTTTCAAAACCAAATACCCTGAAGGAAACAGAGAGGCTACCGTAAGAGAAATTATAGATTACACGGTAGCATTAAGTGATAATAATCTTTGTGATATCCTGATAGAACTTGTAGGCGGCACTCAGGCAGTACAGAAATTTATGGACTCTAAAGGTGTAAAAGACTTCCAGATTAAATACAGCGAGCATGGAATGGCTATTAATGGCTGGGATTCTTTGTATAAAAATTATACGACCACCAACTCTACAGTAGATCTTTTAAAAAAATTCTATGATGGAAAGCTGCTTTCAAAAGGCTCTACTGATTATTTAATGCAGATCATGCTCGGCACCAAAACAGGAGCCAACAAAATTGTTGAACAACTGCCTAAAGGAACTCCGGCAGCCCATAAAACGGGATCTTCCAGCATCAAGGACCATATTCTTACCATCGCAGAAAATGATATGGGAATCATCACACTTCCCAACGGAAAACATTATGCAATCGCCATATATGTAAGCAATTCCAAAGAATCAGAGGCAGAAAACTGCAAAATAATCTCCAACATTTCAAAAGCAGTCTGGGATAATTTTAATAAATAAAATATTAAGCTTAATTTTAGCGCAGAGAATCGGATTGATTCTCGGACTGCATCATTATGAAAAAAGGACTATTAGCAGCAGCTTTATTTTGCGCCACATTCTTCTTCTCACAGAGGAATCAAAACTATTTAAAGATCGGCTATACAAGTGTATGCTGCGGCCCAGCTTCTGAAAAGCCTGTCATCAGCTACCTAAAAGAATTTAAAAAGAAAAATCAGATAAGAAACCTGGAAATCCTTATTCAAAAAGGCTTAGGAAGAGAAGGTGAATTTGAATTATATGTTGGGACTGATTTTCTTACCAATAATCAGAGAAGCCGTCTTGTAAGGGGGCTCACAGCTGCTGTTTCTAATCAGAACAACAACAGACAGCAGCAGAACATTGGAACTGTAAATTTTGACTCCACAGATATTGCTCACCAGCAAGATCTTATCAATGCTAAAAATTTAACTATCTATAAAAAAAATAAAGGAAAATGATCAAAAACATTGTAGTTATCGGAGCAGGAACCATGGGAAATGGTATTGCACATACTTTCGCACAAAGCGGTTTTAAAGTAAATCTTGTGGATGTTTCTCAGGAAGCATTAGACAGAGGATTGAAAACCATTACTACGAACCTTGACAGAATCATTGCAAAGGGAAACCTTACAGAAGAGCAAAAAGCGGAAACATTAGGAAACATTACGACTTTCACATCGCTTAATGACGCAGTGGGATCTGCTGACCTTATTGTAGAAGCGGCTACTGAAAATCTTGATCTTAAATTAAAAATCTTTGGTCAGATGGATGAATTAGCTCCTGCAAATTGTGTTCTTGCCACCAATACTTCTTCTATCTCTATCACGAAAATTGCTGCTGCTACCAAAAGAGCAGATAAAGTAATCGGGATGCACTTTATGAACCCGGTTCCTATCATGAAACTGGTTGAAATTATTAAGGGGTACTCCACTTCTAAAGAAACTTTCGATGCTATTTACGAAATGAGCAAGACACTAGGAAAAGTTCCTGTAGAGGTTAATGACTATCCTGGTTTCGTAGCAAATAGAATTTTAATGCCTATGATTAATGAATCTATCGAAACTCTTTACAATGGGGTTGCGGGTGTAGAGGAAATTGATACCGTGATGAAATTAGGTATGGCTCATCCAATGGGACCACTGCAACTGGCTGACTTCATTGGACTTGATGTATGTCTAGCGATTCTGAATGTAATGTATGATGGATTTAAGAATCCAAAATACGCTCCGAATCCATTGCTTGTAAACATGGTAACAGCAGGAAAATTGGGAGTAAAATCTGGAGAAGGCTTCTATGATTACTCTGAAAGCAAAAAAGCTGAAAAAGTTGCAAAAATGTTTTTAAAATAATCTTCAAATGATGAGTTGTGCGTTATAAGTTATAAATTTGGGCTTTCAACCTTTACTTAAACTCAATAACGACAGCTTTGATGAAAATTAAAGAAAAATACATTCAAATATTATTGGTCATCATTACTATAGTGATGACCATTTTTCGTTTTCTGCTCAATGAAAAAGGAAGAGTAAATCCGGATTCTATCCGCTATATGAGATTTGCCCACGGACTTCCTGTCATTGATAACACCACCACTCCTTTGGCTTATCCTGCAGCCATCAAATTCTTTACCTACTTCGGGTTTGATGAATTCTGGAGCAGTAAAGTCATAGGTATTCTCGGCTGTTTATTTATTATTTTATTGGCCTGGAAAAAAAGATTCTATTTCAGGGAGTCAATTCTTGTGTGCAGCTTATTCAACATCATTTCAATTTTTGCCTTCACCATGAGTGAAGCATTGATATTACCTTTTGTCTTCCTTTTTCTGTACATAACAGCCCTTATTATCGATCGAAAACTAGAAGGTTGGAAAGCTGTTTTTTATCTTTCTTTATCGCTGATTTTACTCTACAACGTAAGATATAGTGCACTCTTTATCATTGGAGGAACAGGTTTATACGGGCTTATTTTCTGGAAAAGAAAATATGGTAAGACATTCATCATTTCAGCAGCTATAGGAATGATTTTCATAGTTTTATATAAGTTTTTATTCATTGATTATTTTAATAAGGATTATGTACAGGACTTTTTAGAAATGGGACTTCACACGACTCCTGAATTACTAGTAGAATTATTCCAGGGACTAAGTACTTCTTTTAATCCGTTCATTCACATGGCTAATCCGGCAGGAGGTATCATCAACTATGGAATTTACGGAATCGGGAGTTTGAATATCCTTTTGATGATTTTTCTTTTTGTTAGGCAAAAGCTTTCAGATTCTGAACTTTTCTATGTTTTCATAGGTGTTTTTGGGATTGTATGTTCTTATTTTATCCAGTATTTTTATTCTATAACTCCTATTGATTATAGGTTAATTGCTCCGTTTAGTCTTCCTCTCTGGCTGGTTTATTTTAAAAAGCTGTTTGAGATATTCAATACCAAAGTTTATATCATTGGTATTTTAAGCCTGATGTCCGGAATGTTATTTACATGGCTTTCAAAAGGAAACTATCTTGAAAACAGAAAAGCAATTACAGAATTTTTAAAGTCAGAAAACTTAGACAAGGTACCCTTGAAGTTCTTTATTATTGAGGAAAAGGATTTAGAAAAAGTGCAGTTAGCTGAAATTATCAGCACGGTAAACCCTCAGGTAAGTATTACTTTAAAGCCTCAGGATACGCTACAGAAAACAACATTAACGCGCTATAAAGTTTTACAAAAAGTTAAGATCGACAAGAATAAATATCAATAATTTTATTATCTTTGATTCAAAGTTAAAACATTAAAAAAATGAAATTACCAAAGTTTTTATTAGCAGATAATTCGGAATTTCCTGAAGATCTATTCGTAGTTCACACAGAATATCCAAGATTTATCCTAAACGTTGAGGAAGAGGAAGTTGAGTGGTTAGATGATCTTGAAGGAGATGATGAAGAAACTATGGCAGATGAAGCTACAAAAGTAGTGGAAGCAGCTTTCAAATGGTGCGATGAAGAGTTGGCTAAGTACGACGAAGAAGAGGAAGATTAATAACATCTAAATCATAAAAAAGGAACTCAATTTGAGTTCCTTTTCTTTTTTTATTCTGATTTATTGAATTTCAATAATAAAAGATTGTCTTTATAAAGCTCTAGTGTATTTCCGGAAATCACATATTTATTAGCTTTTCCCATCATATCCATAAAATTCTGCTCTACTCCGATATTGTTACACATCATCTTTGTAGAACCCATCTGACCGGCAGAAAAACCTCCAGTAGAAGGATCTATAGTAGCTGTTCCGAAATAGTTATTGCATCCTGCATTTCCATTAATTTTTTCTCCTTCAATATTTAATGTTGGGATTTTTCCTTTTACGTTCTCAGCCAAGGTCCATTTTGTATTGGCAAGTGCCGGCTGAGCTTTTCCTACTTTAGAAGCAGATGGGCTTGTCATGGTTCCACATGATACCAATACTGCTGCTGCACATATACTTAAAAAAAGATTTTTCATTTTTTACTATTTGAATTAACCCAAATTTACGGATTTTATATTATTAAAACGGGCCGCATTCAATTTTATTATTCTTTAACAGTTGATATTTTCAATGTGTTTTGCTTCCAATATATATTTTTTCCTAGTCAGGAAGTAAAAAATATTCTGCACTATCAGTATATTCAAAACCCACACAAAACCATTAATAAAAAACAAACAATAAATAAATATAAATATAAATTTTATTAAATAACAAATATAAACATAAATTAATAATAAATTTAACCCTAATTTATCTTCAATATCAATATTTAACAATTAATTTTATTGTATCAAAATTAGACTTTAAAAAAAGATTTTAAACAGTATGAAAAAAAACTTCTACGCCACAATGTTTCTGTTATCATTTAATTTGTTTTTTTCCCAAGTAGGCATTAATACCTCTGACCCTAAGGCCAGCCTTGACATCAATGCTAAAACCACCGATGGCAGTCAGCCTGAGGGAATTATAGCTCCCCGACTTACAGGAGACCAGATTAAAGCAGGAGATCTCAGTTATGGGGCAGATCAGAAAGGAACCCTTATCTATGCAACATCAGCTGTTGCAGTACCAAGTACAAAAACAGCTAATATCACAGCAGAAGGCTATTACTTTTTTGATGGAAATATCTGGCAAAAGGTAGGTAAAAATGCTCTTACAACAGCAGGAAACGGACTTTCTTTAAGTGCAAGTCAAATGGAGTTAGGAGGAAGCCTTAGCAGAAATACAAGTATATCACAAGGTAATTTTCCTCTTGCCTTTACAACTTCCGCCACTAACGGATTTTCTGTTAACAATAGCACATTATCCATAGATGGTGCTAATAACAGGATAGGTATAGGAACTACTACTCCATCTGTTCCTCTAGAAATTAATAATGGAACCACAGCAGGAGCCTTGAAAATAACTGATGGTACTCAGGGGCTAGGTAAAGTACTTACCAGCGATCCAAGTGGTGTAGCAACATGGTCTACTACTGTTGTAACTGCTTTTGCCAATGCCTGGACTCCAGCCTCCGGGACACTTGTAAACCCTTTTACCGGTCCAGCAGGAGGACCTTTTAATACAGGGCTGAGTGTGATTATCCCAGAAAAGGGATGGTACTTTTTCCGTTGTGGGATATCCATTAATTCAGAATGTAATGATTATTTTTTCTACATTAATGGTATCGGTGATGTATGGAGAAGCTATTGTGGGTCTAATACCGCCGCCTTTATGTTTCCAAGAGATCAAAACCGGGTACTTTACTTTGCTAATCCTGGGACTTATACTGTATTTGCCGGAAAAACTAATGTAGTCATTCCTACAACTTTCAATGCAGGAAATCCTGCTTTTTATCTAGATTTTGTAAAATTTCAAAATTAAAAGAAAAAAAGCGGGCTTTAGAGCCCGCTTTTTAAATTATTATACTTCTTTACTATGATCTTAATTCTGCATTGAATTCTTTCTGGAAAGATTTAATTAAAGATTCCATTACTTCAGTAATTTCTTTTTCTTCCAGTGTTTTCTCTTCGTTTAAAAGCTCAAAGCTCATGGCATAAGACTTTTTACCTTCCGGAAGATTTTTTCCTTCATACACGTCGAATAAGTTGATACTCTTAATGAATGGAGATTTATTTTTCTTCGCAGTCTGATACAACTCCTGATAATTAATATTTTTATCAATTAATAATGCTAAGTCTCTTCTGATCTTGTTGAATTTCGGAATGTCTTTAAACTTCAATTCGTTTTTAGAACGTAATTCCTGAGCCAATTCAAGTTCGATTTCAGCATAGAAACAATCCTGATCAATATCAAAGTCTTTTAACAATGCCGGAGCCACTTTACCGATTCTTACCAATACTTTATCCTCTGCTTCATAAGCTAGTGCATCAGAGAATCTTTCGTCAGATAAAGCCACTTCTTTATAATTTACCCCTAATCTTTCCAATAAAACTTTTACATAAGCCTTAAGGTTGTAGAAACTTACTGCAGATTTAGGCTGCAGCCAGTTTTCTGCTACATCTCTTCCGGAAACAATAATGGCTAACTGCTTTCTTTCTTCGTATTTCTCTTTTTTATGATAGATCTTTCCTAATTCAAAGAACTTGATATCCTGTTGCTTTCTGTTGATATTATAAACAGTATTTTGAAGTAATCCTTCTAATAGAGATTTTCTCATGAATGCGAGATCACCACTTAAGGGATTCAATAATTTCACAGCATCCGTTTCATCTTTTACTGAAGTTAATGAGTTGTTCATTACTTCATTGAAACCAAGGCTTTGTAAAGTTCTTGCCCAGTTGTTCTCCAATTCATCCTGATCATTTGCACTCAGTTTAACTGGTGTAAATGAAATCTTTTGTGGAGCATCGATTTTATTGTATCCGTAGATTCTTAAAATTTCTTCAATAACGTCGATTTCTCTTGTTACGTCTGCTCTGTAAGCAGGAACAGAGATTTCAAAACCGTTAGGTATTTCATTTAACACCTGAATTTCCAATGCTTTCAGGATCTCTTTTACTTTTTCTCTGTGAATTTTTGTTCCTAAAATCTGTTCAATTTTAGAGAATCTTATGATCACATAATTATCTTCAATTTTCTTCGGATATTCTTCTAAAAGTTCTCCCACCAATTTTCCACCAGCAATTTCCTGAATCATTTTAATAGCGTGAGTAATAGCCGTTCTTGTAAGATTCGGGTCTACTCCTCTTTCAAATCTGAAAGAAGCGTCTGTATTCAAGCTGTGAATTTTAGCTCCTTTTCTTACCGCAATTGGATTAAAGTAAGCACTTTCAAGGAATACCGTTTGGGTAGTTCCAGATACTCCTGAGTTTTCACCACCAAATACTCCGGCAATACACATTGGTGCATCTTTGCCATCTTTTATCATGATTTCAGTACCATTCAGAGTTCTCTCTACTCCATCCAGGGTAGTGAATTTTGTTCCTGGTTTTACCACTCCTACCTTCACTTTTTTGTCTGCAATTTTATCTGCATCAAATGCATGAAGCGGCTGTCCGTATCCATGAAGAATATAATTGGTAATATCTACCACATTATTAATAGGGCTTAATCCGATGGCTTTTAATCTGTCTTTTAGCCAGCTTGGAGATTCTGCAACTTTTACATCTTCAATCACCGCTCCGATATATCTTGGACAAAGTTCTGCGTCTTCAATTTCAAGCTTGAAATCATGAGAACCTTCATTATTTAAAGCTTCAGAAGCAACTTTGTTAAATTGTGACTTCTGCTGATTCGTAGAAAGAAATGCGTGAAGATCTCTCGCTACTCCATAGTGTGACATTGCATCAGTTCTATTTGGGGTTAAACCAATTTCAAGAACCTCATCGTTCGTCAATTCAAAATAGTCTGCAAAATTCTTCCCTACTTCATATTTAGTTTCATCTAAAACCATGATCCCTCCGTGATCTTCGCTAAGGCCAAGCTCATCTTCTGCACAGATCATCCCTTGAGAAACCTCCCCTCTGATTTTTGCTTCTTTAATTTCAAAAAAGTTTCCGGTCTTATCATAGATTTTTGTTCCGACAACGGCTACAGGAACTGTTTGTCCTGCTTCTACATTAGGAGCACCACAAACGATATTCAATACCTTCCCGTTTCCAACGTCTACTGTTGTCTTCTTCAGTTTATCAGCATTCGGATGCTTTTCGCAGGTTAACACTTTACCTACAACAATTCCTTCCAGACTGCCTTTTACACTTTCGAATTTATCTATCCCTTCAACCTCAAGACCTATGTCTGTAAGGAATTCACCGATTCTTTCAGTTTTCAATTCCGTTTTTACAAAGTCTTTCAGCCAGTTGTTTGATATTTTCATTTGCTTATTCTATCTACTTGTTTAATTCGTCAAACGAAACGTAAGGTTTCATTTGCACTATTTTTGAAACTTTTATTTGAAATTCCGTTCAGTTATTGAGTCGGTTTTTCGCGGTACAAATGTCGTGTTTTTTTGAGAAATACAGAAATTTCAGAGCGATTTTAAGACAAATAATTTTAATAGATTTTTCGCATAAAGGATGTATGAATCATTATAATGCTTACTTCTGTCCAAAATTTCAACACAAGTTCTAAGATGGCTTTATGATTCTTTTTACACTATCGGAAAATAAAAGCAACCCTCCAGCCATCATAATGATGTCTTTCAAGACAAGACGGCCAGCTCCTGAAAGGTAAGGAAATCCGTATTGAGGTGTTAGATCATCACCACCAAGATTAGGAACATATACTTCAGGAGTGGTCACCAGAAAAGATAAAGTAACCAAAGACATTAAAAACGTTAAAGCGCCTCCTAATGCTCCGATTTTAGGAAACCAAATTCCCAGCAACACCATTATTCCTATAATCACAATCATTGTTCCCAATCCGTAGGCAAAGGTATAGGTACGGTTGTGTGTATGCCAATCAATATTTTTCTTCACCATTTTTCCTTCAGGGTTTTTATACAATGTATATTCTGAAACCAGCTTTTGGTCTTCATTCATTACTTTATTCCCTGCATCTTTGTAAAAAAAACTCATGAAAGGGCTATTCGCCACAAAAGGAACTATTCCATCAGCCTCATATTGAAAGGCTTTAAGCCCGCCAATCCAGGCCATTACTACAAAGATGGAGATTCTTAAGAAATTAAAGAAATAAACCTCCCATTTTAATAAACGACTGTACAACTTACTGTTTTGCATATGATTTACTTTTTTTAACAAAGGTATTCATGTGCATAACGCTTTAACATAGATATTTCAGGACATTACATGGACATTTTTGCCACTACTGAAATTCCTACTTTATCCCGGTATTGTTTAGGAGAGCAGCCTACTGATTTTTTGAAGTATCTGCTAAAATAGAATTCATCATCAAATCCTAATTCTGAAGCAATTTCTTTTATGGATCGATACGTTAAATGAAGCAGTTTTTTAGCCTCCAGAATGATTCTCTCGTTAATAAGCTGAGTAGGTGTTTTTGCAAACTCTTTTTTGATAAGCTTACTTAAAGTATTGTTGGTAATATTGAGTTTACCACTGTAAAATGAAAGTTCTTTTTCCTTTTTAAAGTTGCCTTCCAATAATTTTTGAAATTCCACTGCGTTCCTGTTGGGTAATTTTTCGTTGAGTGCCTGGTTATTTTCAATACTATTTTTCTGTTTACTGCAAATAGCAAGAATCAACTGAATGTATGTTCTAATGATAGATTGTGAAAACTGGTGATTCTCCTTTTCTTCCCTTTTGATATGATTAAAAAGTTCCAGGATATATTCATAATTCTCTTTTGAAAGTTCTATACCGGGATTCAGATAAATATTATTGAAAAGGAGTCCATTACAGGCCACCTCATCTTTATGATATTCAATACAGTAATAATCTCCATGAAAAAGAAGGAGAGTAATACATTCTTCTGAATCGGAAAATAATTTCAGTTTCTGATAAGGTGAGAGAAATAGAATATTATAATCGTTATAAGAGTAATTGATCCCATCCACGGAGAATACTCCTGCCCCTTTCCATATCATTACAGTATAGTTTTCTGTAGTAAATTCTGAAAGAAAATCTGAAGATGGGTAAGATTGTATTTTTACTTCCATAATGAGAGTTGTTATGCAATACAAATAACGTGATTATTTCATTTGTATTTTGATTTGTTCTTTTAACGCAATGTGCGCTAGGATTTTATAATGATAATATGATTTTTAAGATCGCAGAGGCGTTTCACTCAGCAAGAAATGACTGTTTCCTTTCTATATCTTAATTGAATTATTACTCACTGCAAATGCCCCTGCGAACAGAAATATGCAGTTTATGCTGTCTCTTTTTGCGATCTTAGCGTTTAATTTTTTTTAATACAAAGTTTTTACTATTTACATGCTTATTTTGAGAAGCAAAGACAGAATCAACAAATTGATTTGATGAAGCTATATGGAAATTTTTTATTTTTCTTCATGGTTCAATATTATATTTAACTATGAAGATCTTGGAAACAAAAAAAGCCGGATTACTCCAGCTTTTTTAGTATTTGTATTTTAATATTACAATCCGATTACCGGCATTGACAACATTAAGATATTTTCGTTTTCTTCAAGACCATCAAGCGGTTCAATGATTCCCGGTCTGTTGGGTTGAGACATTTTCATGGTGATATCATCAGAGCCTAAGATTGTTAACATTTCTGTTAAGAATTTAGAGCTAAATCCGATATTGATATCTTCTCCGTTATAATCACAAGGGATCTGCATATCTGCTTTGTTTGCATATTCAGTATCTTCTGCATGAAGGTGAAGAATATTTCCTGAAAGCTTAAATCTTACCTGGTTGGTAGATTTATTAGACATGATAGAGGCTCTTTTGATTGCTCCTAATAAAAGGTTCCTGTTGATGGTTAATACATTCGGGTTTTCTTTAGGGATTACCGCCGTATAGTTTGGATATTTACCATCAATCAGTCTACAGATCCAGATATGTTTACCAAAAGTAAATTTAGCCATGTTCTCGTTGAAGTCGATTTTAACGTCATCATTCGAACTTGCCAGAATATTTTTGAAGATATTCAAAGGTTTTTTAGGCATGATAAACTCCATTGGTTCAGCATTCATCAGGTCTGCTCTTTTGTAAACAACAAGCCTGTGAGAGTCTGTAGAAACGAAATTGGTTTCGTTTTCTCCAAACTGGAATAATACTCCTGTCATTACTGGACGAAGTGAATCGTTACTGGTGGCAAATAATGTATTGGTTAAAGCTTCAGACAAAACTCCAGCCGGCATTACTACGCTTTGAGAAGCATCGAATTCCGGTAATTCAGGATAGTCATCAGCGTTATCTAATGCTACTGCGAAATTATCTTTTTCATCTAAAATCTCAAGCTGGCTTCCAGTTCCTTCCGCATTGTCCTTTACAACAAATGTCAAAGGCTGTTCTCCGTATGTCTTGATAAAATCCTGAAAAATTTTAGCAGGAACAGCAAATTTACCTGAGTCATCAGACTTTACTTCCAGAGAAGTTACAAGAGTTGTCTCGCCGTCAGATGCTGTAATGGTAACATTATTTCCGTCTAATTCAAAAAGATAGTTTTCTAAAATCGGTCTCGATTGAGAGCTTGATATTACGCCACTTACAGTTTGCAACGCCTTCTGCAGTTCACCACTTGAAATAATAAATTTCATAGATTTATAAAATAAGTTTCTACAAATATAATAAATACATACAACAAAGAAAAGAATATTCCTGACGAGTTTTTAACAAAGATCGTCAATGGGGTTTCAGACCCGATATTACGTTCTGGTTTCCATAGCGGTATATTTTTGTATCAAAATATGGACTGCTGAATATATTGTAATCTTAGTTTTCCAAATATAACAGATTACCGGCAACAATCAAAATACAAAAGCTATCTTTGTTGAAAAAAGTAAAGGAACATGCAAAAACCACCTCTCCATAAAAGTTTTCTGAATGCTTTCCGGGGTGTTTTTATGATGATTAAAACGGAAAGGAATTTTCAGATCGAGCTTCTGGCCTTTTTCATTAATCTGGTCCTGATTTTTTATTTAAAACTTACATCTACCGATGCTGCCATTATAGTTATTATTTCTACAGCCGTTTTAAGTGCTGAAATTTTCAATACAGCCATCGAAAAGATATGTGATATCATTCAACCCGATTTTGACAAAAGAATTGGCTTTATTAAGGATATTGCAGCTGGAGCGGTTGTATTAATAGCTGTTGTTTCTGTGATTATTGGGATTCTTGTGTATTGGAAATATCTTTTTTAAAAAAATAAAAAAAGGCAAAAAATATTCTGGATTCTTTGAAGTATTTTCATTAAGTTCGCCAAAAATTCATTTATGAAAAAGATATTCGCTGGAATTTTAATATCGGGAAGTCTCATATCATGTACCTTAGGTGATGATACCCCAAAGGGATCTATTCCTGACCCTGTTTATGATACCAATATTGTAGGAATCTGGAAGATTCAGACCCAATACATCATTTCCGGGAATAATAAAGAGACTATTCTTACAGAAACTCCTCCTGATGATTGCAAGAAAAAAAGTACTTATGAGTTTAGAAACAACGGTAAGTATTATATGAATGATTATAACAGTATAAATTCTGAATGTGTAATGAAAGACGCTACATTACCTTATCTATACAATCCTGCTCACATGAAACTTACGATTAATAATAATGAATCGGAAGTACTGGATATTACTGCCAATAAACTGACCATTCTTGCAGCAGACAACTCTGATTATAATGGAGATGGAACTAAAGATTATATAAAAACTATTTTCTATAAATAAAAAAAGCTTGTTCTCATCATGATGAACAGGCTTTTTTATGGTGAAATAAATATAAGTTTTGCTTGCTATTTTGATTATTGTACAGCAATCAAAATAGCAACCTCTGCATCCAAAGGGTTTTGTGCTTTTTCTCCATACATTTCAAAATCTGCGGTGAAAGTTCTTCCCAGATCCATATTCCAGATTTTAAACCATTCATTGATCACTAAGCCGTCCGCCAAATTTCCTTTTGCTGTAAACTTGATATAATTTCCACCCTCAAAAGATTTCCCAATCATTCCTTCCGGAATATGATCAAGATTTTCTACTTTACATCCTAACAGTGTAGTATAAGGTTTCGTATGGTCTTTTTCATAATCTGTATAGATTGAATAAACGGTATTGTCTATTTTATTAGGAATATTTTCCAATACATTTTCTTTCATCAGCTTTTCCCATAACAACGGGATATCCTTTGCTGCCTGTTCATTCTCATTGGTTGTCCTTACTGCAATTCCTATCATCTTAAAAGGTTCCACTTGTACGTTATTCATTTTTTATTTTTTTATTGTATGACAAAGATATATAGGTGTTGTGACAACTGTTTGTCAGGAGAAACATTTTAAAATGCATGATGATTAATAGATGATAAATGATGCTTTAGAGGTTAATTTTTATGTTTTGGCTAAACCCATTGGATTGGGGATTAAAAATATAAAACATGCTAAAGGCCTTTTCTATTGACGGTGATATTGTTTTTAAAGCAAAAACGTTTCTGAAAATTAAGTATTTCTCAGAAACGTTCTGTTCACTAAATATTTTTATCTTACAAAGGACAATAGGCATCCCATGCTTCCCCAGTCATACATCCATCATATTTTGGGCAATAATAGTAATAGGGGAAGGTGCTGCAGTTTCCATTTTCATCTTTGGGATAAATAATCCTAGGTGGATTTACTCCTCCTCCTTTTACAGTTTTTAGCTCTTGTCTTTTAATTTTCTTTAAATTTTTCATAGTAGTTTTTTTTGCTACTTAAAACTACTAAATAAAATTCACTCATTGAAGATAAATGCAAAAAAGTTTATTTCCCCACGTAAATAAATCCTTTATTTCCGGATTTAAAAACAGTTTCTATCCTTTTATAATCATCTACTTCATATTCGTCTGCCTGAAGAATTTCGGCTTCTGTTACTTCAAATAATATTCCTTCTATTTCATCATCAGCATTTTCTGAGAGTTCCAGAACCGGATGATATTTTTGACCGCTTTTCCTTAGAACTTCCGGGTCTGTAATTTCAAGCATTCCTAATTTATATTGAGATAGGGTATCTTTCTCACCTTGTAAAATCCGTCCGAATGTTTCGAGTTGAACCTTTTCTTTTTGTAAGGTTCCGTAAGAAAATAAATAAGGCATTATAAATATTTTTCAATGATTGGGATTGCAATTTCGGCCATCACTCCGTAGCCTTTCTCATTGGGATGAACTCCATCTGCTGAGAGAAGAACTTCTTTATCATCTAATATTGCATTATAAAAATCGATATATCTTAAAGAATAATCGGTTGCAATTTCTTTAAGAATTTGATTGTAAGCGACAACCTCTTCGTTGGATCTTAGCTTTCCTGAACTTACTATTACTCCATCTATATTTTGAGAGATAGGAAGAATACTTACTAAGTAAATATCATTAGAAAACTGTTGAGCCTGCTGAACTGCTGTGATGATATTATGTTTAAATTTTTCAGGATTTACAATCTGTACTCCTTCTTTTATAGCAAGATCATTGGCTCCGTAGCTTATGAAAACCAGATTTCCGTCTGCTGAATTTCTTGCTTCTAATTCTACAGGCATTCGCTTTAATAAACCTTCTGTTGTTTCGCCTCCGATTCCCAAATTGAATAAGATGAGTTCATCACCATTTCCTTCATGGAACTTTTGCAGGGCATATCTTTTTAGAATATCTACCCAACCTCCAAAAACGCCGTCATATTCTCCATAAGTTATGCTATCCCCAAAGAACAGCCCATATACTATTTTCTTCATTCAATTAATTCTTTTGTTTATTGATTTCTGCTCCATATTTAAAGCTTTTAAATATTCTTCAAAGTAAGATAAAATCTACTGAATCTAGCTTATCCGCAAGGGATTTTTAATATAAAATTATTTTGAAAGTATTATTTTGAAAGTATTATTTTGAACCATTACGATTTTTTAAGTAATTAAGAAAACAGCTAAACTATTTTATATAAGAAGCTCCTTAAACTCATCTTTGATGAACCGTAACTTATCTTAAAGTCTTCATTTTTAATGGTTAAAATGTATTTCTTTGACGCAAAGATTTCCTATTATGATTCTGTTGATTTTAGGGAGCTAAGAAAGAATCAACAAATTGATTTTGATGAAGCTTAATGATAGGTTTGAAAACAGTGAATAATTCATATTTCAAAATTTCCACTCATTACTCATTACTCATTACTCATTACTCATTACTCATTACTCATCAATCCAAGATCAGAGTAATATTCTGGTGTGATCCAATAATTTCTACCAGGATCTCAAACAGTGTTTGCCCTTTTCCTACATTCAGATCGTCTAATTTTTGCTGAATCAGTTCTATGTTAAAAGGTTTCCCCTGCCTGATTTTGTTTTTGTAAAATTCCTGGGTTGCTTTAAGTCCTAAATCTTCTTCTGATTTTTGTGATTTCTTCCAGAGGATCTCAATTTCCTCTTTGTTTTCAAAGACTCCAAAACCACCGTACAGAATATCATCAAAACCATCTAATGTTCCTACTTTCCAGTCTGTGTCTTTCATTAACACATTGGAGGCTTCTTCGTAGAAACCTTCTAAAGATGAAAAATGACCGCCATGGATGACGATCATTTTTCTTGTATTGTTATTTGAAGTATTCAACACCGTTTTTGAATATATTGTGATAATTCGCGGTTGGTATATTTCTCATGAGACCTTCCGTAAATCTTTCCGGGTGCCCCATTCTTCCGTAGATCTTTCCACATGGGCTGGTTACTCCTTCAATTCCGAATAATGAATTGTTCGGGTTGAATGGCATTCCGTGGGCAATATTTCCATCAAAATCGATGTACTGCGTTGCAATCTGTCCATTTTCATACAGCTTCTTGATCTCTTCTTCTGAAGCCATGAAACGTCCTTCACCGTGAGAAATCGGAATAGTAAAGGTCTGACCTTTCATTCCTTTTAACCATGGGCTTTCATCGTTTACTACTTTTACAGTAACCATCTGAGAAATGTGTCTTCTGATCGCATTGTGAGCCAATGTTGGAGAGTTTTCATCCAGATCTTTAATTCTTCCATAAGGCAGCAGACCTGATTTAACTAAAGCCTGGAACCCATTACAGATTCCGATAATCATTCCGTCTCTGTCTAATAATTCGTGAACTGCATTTCTCATTTTTTCGTTCTTTAAAACGTTAACAATGAATTTTGCAGAACCATCCGGCTCATCACCCGCTGAGAAACCTCCTGAGAAAGCAAGGATTTGAGAGGTTTTGATCTCTTCTACCCATGCATCAATACTTTCATCCAATAATTGGTGACTGATATTGATTAATGGTAAACTGCTTACTACAGCTCCTTCTTTCTGGAATGCATTTAAGGTATCATACTCACAGTTGGTTCCTGGGAATACCGGAGCAAATACTTTAGGCTGTGCAATTCCGTGTTTTTTGATAATGATATTTCTTGGATGGATTGAGTTTGATTTTTCATCAATTTCAACCGTCAGCTTTTCTTTTTCTACTGTTGGGAAAAGGTTTTCGAATGTACCAGTATAAGCAGCTTCGAGGTTAGAGATGCGGGTTTCAAGATTGTTAATCTTTAAAATTCCTGAATCTTTTACTTCTCCGATTAACTGTAGAGATACATTGCTTAGTTCTTCTTTAGCTTCGATGATTAAGCTACCGATATTTTTAGCTAATAAAGTATTTTCATCAGCGTTAATTTCAGCCCCCAATCTGTTTCCGAAACTCATTTTTGCCAATGCTACTGCAACTCCACCGTCTTTTACTGTTTTTACAGAAATGATTTTTCCTGACTTGATGTTTTCAAAGATGAATTCATACACTGTTTTTAATGCATCATAGTTTGGAAGGCCGTTTTCCTGAGCAATGTGGTTGAAGAAATATAATTTGTTTCCTGCTGTTTTAAATTCAGGAGAAATGATGTTTTGCTTTTCTCCGTTAGCACATGCAAAAGAAATCAATGTTGGCGGTACATTCAGATCCTGATAAGTTCCACTCATAGAGTCTTTACCACCGATTGCTGCTAATCCAAGGTTAATTTGTGCATCATAAGCTCCTAAAAGTGAAGCTAAAGGTTTACCCCATTTTTCAGGAGCCTGACCCAGCTTTTCAAAATATTCCTGGAAGCTTAATCTGATGTTTTTATAATCACCTCCCATAGCAACAATCTTCGCTACACTTTCTACTACAGCGTAAGATGCTCCCAATAAAGAGTTTTGTTTTGAGATTTCAGCATCGAATCCCCAGCTTGCAAGGGAAACAGTTTTGATATCTTTTGCTCCTAAGATCGGTAATGTCTGTACACTTCCTTCCATTAGGGTTTGCTGGTATTTCCCTCCTAAAGGCATGGCAACTGTTGTTCCTCCTACTGAAGAGTCAAACATTTCTAATAATCCTTTTTGGGAAGCTACGTTTTTATCTTTTAAAGTATTCAGGAAGTTTTCTTCGTTGAATGCTTTAGTTTCTGTTTTTACTTCCTCAAGGTGATTGATTTTTACCTCCTGAGATTTTGAACATCCATTGGTATCAAGAAATGCTCTTGAAAGGTCTACAATTTTGTCACCTTTCCAGAACATCTGCATTCTTCCTGAATCTGTTACTTTTGCCACTTCTACCGCAACAATGTTTTCAGCTTCACAGAATTTGATGAACTTTTCTTTGTCTTTTGGATCTACCACAACAGCCATTCTTTCCTGAGATTCAGAAATAGCCAGTTCTGTTCCGTTTAATCCTTCATATTTTAATGGTAATACGTCAAGATTTACTTCCAAAGAGTCTGCAATTTCACCAATCGCCACAGAAACACCTCCAGCACCGAAATCGTTTGATTTCTTGATTAATCTTGTCAATTCAGGATTTCTGAATAGTCTTTGGATTTTACGTTCTTCTACTGCATTTCCTTTCTGAACTTCAGAACTCATGGTGTGGATAGAGGTTTCGTCCTGTTCTTTTGAACTTCCGCTTGCTCCTCCTACTCCATCACGGCCTGTTGCGCCACCTAAAATAATGATAGAATCACCATTCGCAGGCTTTTCACGTCTTACCCAATCTACCGGAACGGCTCCGGTAACGAAACCAACTTCCATTCTCTTAGCTTTGTAGCCTTCATCATAGATTTCAGAAACCATCGTAGTTGCAAGACCAATCTGGTTCCCGTAAGATGAGTATCCGTTCGCCGCTTGTTTGGTAATTGTTTTCTGAGGCAATTTCCCTGGTAATGTTTTGTCTACCGATTCTAAAACATCTGCAGCACCTGTTAATCTCATCGCCTGGAATACGAAAGATCTTCCGGATAAAGGGTCTCTGATGGCTCCTCCTAAACAAGTAGAAGCTCCTCCGAAAGGTTCAATTTCCGTTGGGTGATTGTGTGTTTCGTTTTTGAATAACAAATACCAAGGTTCTTTTTTACCATCATATTCGGCTTCGATCTGGATGGTACAAGCATTGATCTCATCAGAGATAACAAGGTTATCAAGATTCCCTGTTTTATGGAAATATTTACCACAAACTGTTGCCAGATCCATTAAGGAAATAGGTTTCAGCTCACGGCCTAAGAATTTTCTTTTTTCGATATAGTCATTGAAAATAGTATCCAATGTCTGTTTGAATTTTCCTTCAAACTTAATGTCTGATAATTCTGTTTCGAAAGTCGTGTGACGACAGTGATCGCTCCAGTACGTGTCTAATACTTTCAGTTCTGTTTCTGTAGGATTTCTTTCTTCAGTTTTAAAGTACTCCTGAATAAACTTCAGGTCATCTAATCCTAGTGCAAAACCATGATTATTGTAGAAATTTTCAAGCTCAGCATCATTGAAATTGATGAAATTTTCGTGAATCAACACTTTTGATGGTGTTTCATCAGCAGGAATATCCAATACAGACAGGTCTTTTTCCTGAGATTCTACTTTATTGATCAGAAGATCTTTGATTTTCACCAAATCAGCTTCTGAAACTCCTACAAATTCGATCAGCTTTCCACTTCTTACTTTTGATTTTTCATTCTCTGTCAATAAAGCGATACACTGTTGCGCAGAATCTGCTCTCTGATCGTACTGACCAGGCAGAAACTCCATTCCGAAGTGGATGCTTTTTGCAGGGTTTTCTGTATGTAAAATATCAGTAACAGGATCTACAAAAGTATTGTTTACCACTTTCTCGAATTCCCCGTCATTCAAATTGAAAATGTCATACACATTGTAGACTTTCACACTTTGAATTGCCGGAACAACTGCTTTTACTTCATCAAAAATTTTTGGACTTTCAACATCGAAAATTCCTCTTTTTTCTACGAAAATTCTTTTGTTATTAGACATTAGATGTCAGATTTTATTTAATATTAGATTTATTTTCAAATTTATTTCTTGCTATCTCTATTGATCGATTCAATTTTTCAAGCAAAATTCTTTCTGAAGGTAAGATAAGTAAATATTCTGCAATTTTTATATTATCTCCTTCGAGATTCATCAGTTCTATATGTTCAGAGTTTTTTCCGGAGCAAAGAATTAAACCAATCGGTGGGTTTTCTCCTTCTACTTTATCATATTTGTTAAGATATGAGAGATAAAGCTCCATTTGCCCTTTATGGCTAGCCTCAAATTCTCCTAATTTCAGTTCGATAACAACCAGAGATTTTAGTTTTCTATGATAGAAAAGCAAATCCATGTAATAGTCTCTGTTATCAATCGTGATTCTCTTTTGTCTTGAAAGAAATGCAAAATCACTTCCTAATTCGGAAATAAATTTTTGAAGTTCCACAATAATAGACTCTTCTAAATCTTTTTCCGAAAAAGTGTCTTTCAATTCTAAAAAATCCAGGAAATAAGGGTCTTTAAAAACCAGGTCAGGATTTAAAATATTATTTTCAGACCAATTTTTAAGTTCTTTGTTAATGATTTGTTCGGGCTTTTTACTTATTGCAGTCCGTTCAAAAAGCAAAGAACTTATTTTTTCTTTCAAAGTTCTGACGCTCCAATTTTCAATTTTACAAACTTCGAGGTAAAAATTCCTCTTCGTATCTTGAGAAATAGGAATCAGCAGTAAAAAATGAGTCCACGATAATTGTCGCATCGCTGATGCGACAATTTCGAAATCATCAAAAACTGAAGCAAACTGCATCATTTTCCGAATATTTTTTTCAGAGAAAGAATTTCCAAATTCTACGGTAAGCTGATGAGAGATTTGTAAAATTACTTCTTTACCATACTCTGCTCTTTTATTCCCCAGAACATCTTCATTTATTCTCTGCCCGATTTTCCAGTACAAAACCACCATTGCCGAGTTTACCTGAACGGCAACCTGACTTTTCGTCTTATCAACCAGCTCTTTTAAATCGGTAATTAATTGTTGATGATCCTGATTCTGTAACATTATTAAAAATTAGATGTCAGATTTTAATATTAGATTTATTTTTCTTTTTACTTTTTTTGAGTTCAGAGTACCTATGTCAGATTACCATCATCTGTTCCATTCATATTGGTCTCGTCCCGGAGTACAAATTTACTCTTTTTACTTTCTTTTTCCTATAATATCAATGCCAGATTATTATCTTTGGTTCCGTCATTATTGGATGCGTTTTTAGAAGCTCCAATCCATTCTTCTTTATTCAATACCAATTTAAAAGAATAGGGTTTTCCTTTTTCAAATCGGGAGACCGGAACCTCCAATTCATAAAGATTTTTATCCTTTTTTATCATCTGATATTCTTTATTTTCAGGGTCCCAATTGTTGAAACTACCTGCTACGGAGACAGTATTGATAAGATTTCCGTCCAGGTTTTTAGGATGCGTGTAAGAGAAAACGATTTTATCTCCCTTTACGGAATATCCATATACCTGTTTTTTATCTGAGGTTGAAATAAGATCGGCTACTAAACTGTCCGTTCCATTATACAGTGCGGTAAATGTTTCGGGACCATTGATGTTTACAATGATACATACTCCCATGTTTTGCTCCGGAAATATAGTAAATAGGGTATTTATTCCATAGGATCCACCATGTTTAAATCCTCTCTTACCCTGTGCGGTAATCCAATATTTATCCCAGAAATACCCATACCAGCCTTCTTTACTATTGCTAATATTTCTTTGAGACTCCTGTACTATTTTATCTTGTGGATTCAGCTGTTCTTTTAAAAACTTCATCATATCTGCCATCGTAGATTCGGTTTTCGACCCACCTGCTCCCCATAAAAGGCTTTGTGCAACGGGCATCAGACGATAGTTTTCATGGTATCCATTGGCCTGGGCTTCATTTTTACCAAGTTCCAATTTGGTATGATTCATTCCAGCTTTTGAGAAGATATTTTCTTTCAAAAGAGTTTCATAGCTTTTTCCGTAAATATTTTCCAGTATAAGACCAGTTAGTTCAAGGCTTAAATTACTGTATTTATATTCTTTACCTGGCTCCGTATTTAATGTGACACCTGCCAGATCTTTTTTAAAGTCTTCTTTTGTATATCCTTCGTTGAGCTTCTCGTAAAGAAAGGGGGTTTCATCCGTCATGTTTTTTCTCAGCTCATCATCAGTAGGAAGATTTCTAGGCAAGGCTGTTTCATAAGAAATTAAGTTACGAACTTTTATAGGAACTCCATTATATTCTAAGTTAGGGTAAGATCCTTTGAGGTATTTACGTACATCATCATCAAGACTTATTTTCCCTTCCAGAACTGCCTGAGCCAATAACTGACCTGTAAAAAGCTTGGTAACAGAAGCTATGGAGAAATATGTATTATCATCTGCTTTATTTCCTTTTCCTTTGTCTATTTCACCAAAGTGCTTGGTGTAGACTTTTCCGTCTTTAACAACTCCAACGGAAACGGAATATGCTTTGGATTCTGCTGCAACTTTTTGAGCCGCTGCATCAATGATTGAGTACACTTTTTTATCGTTTTGTGCATGGTTCTCTGCAAATGCCAAAGCAAAAATAAGTATGAATATATTTTTTCTCATTAAGTTTAATTCAGGTTATTATTGAGTTTATTTGGGTTATCAGGGTGTTCTTTTTGATATTGTTTTGTTTCTTCTATTTCTTTTTTCAGCCATTCTTCAAAAGGAACTCCATTCTCATTATAGGCTGTTATGGCATAAAAAGATTTACCATCTTCTGAAGCCAGGAATTTAAAGCGATAAAGCATTCCTAAATCATATTTTGTGTAATCGTAAGTGTTTATCTGATAATAAGGAAAATTTTCTTTTGGTCTTTCTATAATTTCAAAATACAATCTCTTTTCTTTCTCAGGAATTTTATTGTATTGGTTAACATAATAAAGATCTGACAACAGCTTATTTTGTTTATCAAAAAACTGAAGAATATTTTTTTCTTTTTCGTTGTATTGAAAAGGATATGGATAATATTTTCCAACAATTTTCACGTCCTTATCAGAATATTGGGTGAGTGGTTTAACGGTTTCTCCTTTGATATTCATCATTCCCCATTTCTCACCGGGTACTTTTATATAGCCATCATCATCGTTCCTTTTACACCCATCACAAAATGATGCATATCCATATCTAAAATGGTCAACAAAATCATGTTTGGGTTCAATCATTGTTTTTCCGTTTCTATCCACAAACCCGATCTTTCCGTTTTTAACGAAACGCCTTAATCCTTCTATAAAATAGTCCGGGCCATTATCATATAGAAATGGTGTATAAAGGAAATTTCCTTTTCTGTCATAGACATATCCCCAGGTGTGTTTCTGAGGCTTCTCGCCTTTTTTCTCACCATCAAAGAGAATGGTTTCGCCCTCTACCAGATCCCCATCTTTAAGGTCTGAATATATTTTAAATTGCGCAGGAATGATAATAATTCCTTTGTCGTTTTTCACTCCTACTAAGGATTCTTTGGTTTTAAAATATCTTAAAACTTCCTTCTCCTGAGAGAAAGCAAGTACAGGGATTATTGAAATGAGTAAAAGGACTTTGTTCATGGTTGGATGTAAAATAAAAAATGCAGCCCAAAAGGCTGCATAGTGTTTTATACTTTAAGATCAGCTTCTAATCCTATCAAATCTTTATTCTGGTCTATAATCGGCTGCACTTCGTTCTTTACAAATTCTTCTGTCTGAATTGGTGCGAACCCGATAAAGTTCTTCGGATCTAAAACTTCTTTTAATTTTGATTTATCTAATTTTAAAGAGTCATCGTTTAAAATTCTTTCGATCAGGTCGTTTTCTTTTCCTTCTTCCTTCACTTTCTTGGATGCTTCCATAGAGTGAACTCTGATTACTTCGTGAATTTCCTGACGGTCACCTCCAGCTTTCACTTCTTCCATGATGATATATTCTGTAGCCATGAAAGGAAGTTCTTCTTCAATATGCTTGTTGATTCTGTTCGGATATACTACGATTCCGTTCATGATGTTGTTCCAGATTAATAAGATCGCATCAACAGCAAGGAATGCCTGGGGAATTGTTAATCTCTTGTTCGCAGAATCATCCAATGTTCTTTCAAACCATTGTGTAGAAGCTACCATTGCAGAACTCGTCGTTAAAGACATTACATATTTTGCCAATGCTCCGATTCTTTCACTTCTCATTGGATTACGCTTGTAGGCCATTGCGGATGAACCGATCTGGTTTTTCTCGAATGGTTCTTCAATTTCCTTAAGGTTTTGAAGTAAACGTAAATCGTTGGTGAATTTATGTGCAGATTGAGCGATATTTCCTAGTAAAGCTACTACTTTAGCATCAATCTTTCTGTCGTAAGTCTGACCTGAAACTCCAAAAACTTTTTCGAATCCGAATCTTTTTGAAAGTTCTTTATCTAAATGTTTTACTTTTGAGTAATCTCCGTTGAACAGTTCAAGGAAACTTGCAGCCGTTCCTGTAGTTCCTTTTACTCCTCTAAAGCGTAGCGTTTCAAGGAAGAAATCTAATTCTTCGATGTCAAGAACCAAACTCTGTAACCAAAGAGTAGCTCTTTTTCCTACGGTTGTTAACTGAGCTGGTTGGAAGTGGGTAAATCCTAATGTTGGAAGGTCTTTGTACTGAATTGCAAAATCTGAAAGATTTTTCATTACGTTCACCAACTTCTTCTTTAGGATTAAAAGCCCGTCACGGATCTGAATTAAGTCTGTATTGTCTCCTACAAAAGCTGAAGTAGCTCCCAAGTGAATAATTCCTTTTGCTGAAGGCGCCACATCTCCATAGGTATGAACGTGAGCCATTACATCATGACGGAATTTTTTTTCGTATTCTGCGGCTTTATCGAAATCGATATTTTCAGCATTCGCTTTTAATTCAGCAATCTGATCGTCTGTAATTTCAAGGCCTAAGTCTTTTTCGATCTCCGCTAAAGCGATCCAAAGCTTTCTCCAGGTACGGAATTTGTTATTGTGTGAGAAATTAAATAACATTTCTTCACTGGAATAGCGCTCTTCCAATGGATTTTTGTAGGAATTCATTCGTTCTTTTACTTTTTAGATGCACAAAAATACGATTTTTCAGTGAGAGATAAAAATGTTGGTTTTATGATTTTTGTATTGGCTGAATGAAAGGTTGAGGAGTTTTTATTGTCTTACTATCGTTTTCTTTATATTGGTAAATAGAGCTAATTTTTAATAAAAGTACCACACGAAAGGCGGCAGCTTGTTTTTTATTATCTGCCACACGATACAATCGTGCGGGAGCGGGGGGTCTTTGTACTCGTAAATATAGATAATTGTTAATAAAAATGCCACACGAAAGGATTCGTGCGGCAGCTAGGGCAGCTTGTGAAACCACTTCAAGATATAAACTATTGATTTAACACAATTATATTACTTCTCAAGTTTCCTGTAAAAAATTCATATTTTTTTAATTCTTGCTTTTGTCTTTCCGTAAGATAGTTGTAAGTATCTGAATCAATACAAGTAGAAAGCATTACTTCAATCTTCTTACCCCAATCTATTGGATAATAATAATAAATATATTTTTGATTTGTTATGTTATCAAAGTTAACAGCAATTTGAAATTTAATTTTTTGCTTAGATTTAATAAATACTAGATTATTATATAAATAATAATTTTTTTTTGCAAAATCTAAATCTGAAATTTTATTGCTTTCATCCCATTTTTTAATAAAATCTAAATATTCATTATTAATTTCTTGTCTTTCTAGTACAATTCTATTAAAATTATTATTTTCTGACACTTCAATGTTATGAATACTGCCAAACATCTTTTCATGTTCATTTTCTACTAATAGAGTTAACCCAAAAGAAGGATATGGAAATTCATAATCAACCATAGAACATTCATTCTCAAAATGAGGCTTTAAAGATTTAAAATCTAGAGGCAAGAGAATATCTTTCGCACCCTCATTATAAATGATTACATCAGCTTTTTTAAGATTTTTAGAGTATTCCCAAGTTATTTTAACTTGAGAATTACAAATATTATGTAATAAAAGGAACAAAATTATTAAATTTTTCATATTATTTCAGTTTCGAGTTATATATAAAATTCCAAGCCGATTTTAATTCATATAAATATTTATTTACCATATCAATACTTTTTTGACTATAGCCTAAGCCATTTGGCCCATAGTAAAACTGAGCTGCTTCAAAACCTGAACGTTTCCCATATCTATCAGAGCCCAAATGTATTTCCCATGATAGAGCCATCACTTCTTGGAAAAAATTAAAGGAACTTGTAGTAGTTTTTGAGCCTTTAGATTGATGGGTAATTTCATTAAATTTATCACTAAAAAATAAATCTGCAAATGAATGATTCATTTCATGTCCTAAAGTAAAAGCTAGTTTTAAAATATTCTGAGCATTATTCATATTAATCCATACTCTTTGGTATTCAGCCTTATTTGCACAACTTCCACCAGTATTATCAATAAATTCTACTTTTGTTATTGCAAAAAAATCAGCTAAAGCAGGAACTTTTTTTACCAAAGTATCGATATCATTAAATTTTGCACGAGTATTAGCGGGATCATCCCATCCAGCTTTTTTCAACTGCTCTACCATAGAAAACAAATTCCCTACACTTCCGCCACCTCCAAAATAGCTGAAAGCAAACCTAATTCCCTCTGGAGTACTAAAAGATAATGCACCAGTACCACTTCCTTGTTGCGCAGATCCAAAACCACCTCCATCATTATTCGCAAAATACATCCCATGGGCTCCGCCCATTCCATTATAACCGGATAAAGATGTGTTAGGATCGTAATCTCCATTAAAGGCCGAATGTTCTCCATAAATATCTCTTGGTGTGTTGCCATCCGGATCTATATAGTTGACAGGATTATTAAATGAATAGTTATAAGGAGAATGTCTTCTCATTACCTCTGCAAGAGCAGCTACAACTCCCCATCTTCCCAGATCAGGTATGTTCAAAAAAAGCTTCCAATATGGTTTAACCCAAAAGGATAATAGTGGTTGTTATCTGTAACTTAATAACGCCTGCGCTGTTTTTGGTAAAGCTTACCCTGGTATTTCCAAGGTGGTCTTTGTACTCATAAATATAGATAATTGTTAATAAAAATGCCACACGAAAGGATTCGTGCGGCAGCTAGGGGAAAACATTCCCTCTTAGTAATAAATAACATGAAATGCAAAATAATCAGTAGCATTTGCTGTAATAGCACGTAATACTCCATTTGTTAATACTTATAAATTTGCATCTTAAATTTAAATACTTTTTACTTGCTTTTTATCATAGAATGCGCAGTTTGGATTTGAATAATCCATTAAATCTTTTTACCTCTTATCTATATAAAAATTAGAAATTATTTTATTAGAGAATAATGTATAGCCTTTTTCTTTTATTTCTTTCTTTTGTTTTTTTGTTAAATACTCATACGCCTTTGATACATCACAATATTCTAAATAATACTTATATGTTTGAAAAGAATCATAAGAGTATGAGTAAAACTTAAACTTTTGATTGGTTATATTATTAATATTTATTCTGACTTTATAATTTATTTTTTCATTTGGTTTTAAATAAACAAAACTATTCATAATACTATAATTTATTTTAGCATCTTTCATTTTCTTAATCTTGTTTATAATTCTCCAATTCTCAATTAAATTATCATATTTTTTTTTCTCCTTTTGATATTCTCTAGTTATTGAATCAAACTTAACAGGATCTACGTAGTCCTCTACATAATATGTTAATAATTCGTTATTATTTTGCTTTTCTATCATTAACATTAATGCTAAAAAAGGGAAATCTCCTTCATATTCCTGATAATTAAAACATTCAGGTTCATATGGCCGTAAAAAGCTTTTATCCAATGGAAAAGCGTAGTTTTCAGAAGAATTATTAACTATAGTAATATCTGCAATCTTATCATCGAAATCTAGCTTGAGTTCTAGTTTTATCTGCGAAAAAAGATAATTCCCACAAAAGGAAAATATTATAAAAAATGTAGTTTTCATTATTTCTTGAGTTGTATTAATTTTTGATTATAAATATTATTCCACTCGAACTTTAATCGATTATAGTAAATACTTACTTTATCAATAATTGATTGATCATATCCTGATCCTAAATTTTTCACGTTATAATAAAACGAAGCTGCTTCAAGACCTGAAAAGCCACACCACTTTGTACTTCCCATCCTAAGTTCCCAATCCAACCCCATAGTCTCTTGAAAAAAATCAAATGCCCTAGTACTTTTCTCTGGAGTACGAGTTACACGATTAAAAGTATCTCTAAAAAATAAGTTTGCAAAAACATGACCATACATTTCATGCCCCAGTGTAAAAGCATAACTAAGTATATTTGAAATGTTATTCATATTTATTAGAACCTCTTTTCCTCTTGTAACCCCAGGAGAATTAATCGTAGAATCCTCCTTAAAACCAGCTCCTGTTATTGCAAATATCTCAGCTAATGCTGGAACTTTTTTAAGTAGGGCATCTTTATCATTATATTTCGCCTTAGTATTAATTGGATCATCCCATCCAGCTTTTTTCAACTGCTCTACCATAGAAAACAAATTCCCTACACTTCC